>CAYMGV010000001.1:0-530648 GCA_964390105.1 uncultured Anaerolineae bacterium
CCATGTGAAGTTCGGCCCCGGCGGCGCGGGGCCGCTGGCGGCGGTCTGACCGGCGGCAAATAAACGATAGCCCGTCTCACGGTCAAGACGGGCCAGCGCGTTTACCAGTTCACGGACATAGCGACCGATGCCGCCGCCTTGTTCGAGTGCTGCGGTGGTGTCGATACCGATCTGCATTTAGTCCACGTCATTGTAGGTAATATAGCGGTTGACAAAGAAGTTCCAGAACATCACCACCACCACGGCGATCATCAGAGCGGCGTTCTTCCCAAGCCGCAGGGCAAGGTCCGCGTCAAGGCTAAGCACGGTTGTCTCGATCAGATTGCCAAGTGGCACACTGGCGAACTCCAGGATGGGGATACGGATCAGGATGCCCAGCAGGTTGATCCCCATGAACGTGACAAACTGCCCCACAAGTGACTTGGAGCGCGAGTCGGGGTAGGTCCAGTAGCGGTTCCAAAGGAAGTTGCTGATGATGGCTGCAAGGAAGCCGATGGCCCCCGCGATCCCGATATAGGAGAGGACCAACCCAAAGGGCAGGCTGACCTCAAGCGTATCAGGCAGCAGGCTCCATAACACGTTGGTGGTGCCGAAGTCGATCACAAAGCCGATGCCACCGACTACCGCGAACTTGATGAACCGCTTGAGTTCCTTGCGCTCAGAGAGCTTTGCACGCCCCCATGCGAGATACCCCGGAAGGGTATGCGGACGCGCTTCATTGGCCTCAGTGACGGCAGGTGTCGTTTCAATCATGTTGTTCTCTCGATACAGTGGGCGCTGCGCGGACCTGGACCCACAGCACCGATAAAATCCCAAGCATGGCCCCCATGTGCAGATGGAGGTTGGCAACGTACAGTTTATCTACCACCTGGTGTGCTGCAAGATGAACCCAGGCTCCGACCAATCCGATGCCCACGCTTCGGATCAGCAGATCGCGAGATCGGGTGACCTGCCACGTCAGCCCCAGCACGTAGGCCCAAAAGACCAGGTAAGTGAACAGGCCAAGTATACCCGTTTCGGCCAGCATGTTCAGATAGATGTTGTGGGCATGACCCAGCGGATAAGGCCAGTTGATCAGCGCGAAGTCACCATAGACGACCTCATAATTACCTAACCCCACACCCAGCCAGGGGTTAGCGTCAGCCATGGAAATGGCGGCTTGCCAATGTGCAATACGCTCGATCAGGGAGTAATTGTCGTTATTGATATCAACGCCACGCACATCGTACACACTGATGAAATCCGTGAAGCTGGTCAGGCGGCTCGAAATGGCGGCAGGCAGCAGATCAAACTGAAAGGCAAGGGCAGCACCCATGATCCCCACCACGATCAGGACGACGCCAAGCTCAACGCGGCGCGGCCAGACAAACAGCATCGCGGCGGCGGCAGCAGCAAAACCGAGCCATGCCCCGCGTGACCATGACATCAACAGGCCCGCCAGCAGCAAACCGGCGAGGACGGTATAAGCCAGCAGGCGGGCAGAATCGCGAGTAAGAAGCAGCTCAATCACACCAGCCGCCTTGATTGAGCGTTTACCCCGGAAGGCATCAACGAACCGTACAAAGGGTGGACGCAGTGCGCCGAGACTGAGACCTACTGCCAGTGACAGGATCAGGCCGAGGAAGCCGCCATAGGGGTTGGGCTGCTCGAAGCTACCGTAAGCACGGTAGAAGCGGTCACCAAGGATCAGGAAGTGTTCGGGGCCATCGCCGCGCAGGCCAAACTGCCAAATGCCAATGAATGCCTGTGCCAGCCCGGCAAGGATGACCATCGCCAGTACCCACTGCCAAGAGACGTACCGGGTGCGGTCGATGACGAGCCACATCACCACGGCAATCTGCCCCCATTTAATCAGTTCCTCAATACCAGAACCCAGTGAGACGGTATCGAGCAGAGTGAGAGCAAACACCCCGATCAGGGCTAAAAGCGGCATGTTGAGCGGTGAACGGGGCAACTCAACACGGCGGCGGGCCAGCATGTGTAGTGCCCACACACCCAACACCATGATCAGGGTTAACTGGCCGAGGTCGAGCGGAATCTGTGGGTAGAAGTAATCGGTGAAGGGTTTGGCAGGCCCAAGAAGCAGGGCCAGACCGAGGCCGATCAGCGGCTCCACGAGGGTGCCAATGACCAGCAGCCCCCCCAGCAGCAGGGCAGCCGCCAGCGGCAGGGGCAGCAGAGCCATTAGCAGGCCCAGCACCAACGCCGCCCCGCCGATCAGGAGGCCGCTGAGGCGGCGGTCCCAATCAGCGGCGGGAGAAAGCAGCAGGTTCATCAGCCTTCCGTGACCGACCGAAAGTATTCAATGGTGCGGGCAAGGCCTTCGCGTACGTTAACAGTCGGCTCCCAGCCGAGTAGCTGACGCGCACGGGTGATATCGGGCTGGCGGGTCTGTGGATCATCCTTGATGCGGTTTTTCGGTTGGAGTATGGTCCCCGCCTCGTTGCCGGTGATCTCGTTGAGCAGGTCGGCAAATTCCTTGATGCTGAACTCGACCGGGTTGCCGATGTTAAACGGCTCGACGTCATCGGATCTGAGGATGCGGACCACACCTTCAACCAGATCGTCCACATAGGTAAAACTGCGCGTCTGCGAGCCATCACCATAGACGGTCAGCGGCTGGCCCTTGATGGCCTGCACGATGAAGTTGGGTACCACGCGGCCATCACCGGAGCGCATGCGCGGGCCATACGTATTAAAGATGCGGATAATGCGTGTCTGGAGTCCGTATGTGCGGTGATAAGCCATCACCAGCGCCTCACTGAAGCGCTTGGCCTCGTCGTAGCAACTGCGCGGGCCGATGGGATTCACGTTACCCCAGTAGGTCTCGCGCTGCGGGTGTTCGAGCGGATCGCCATAGACCTCGGAGGTAGAAGCCTGAAAGAATCGCGCGTTATTTTCCTTAGCGATGTTCAGCAGGTTCCGGGTGCCAGTTGAGCCGACCTCAAGCGTCTCAAGAGGGTGCTTGAGATAATCGATGGGGCTGGCGGGAGAGGCGAAGTTCAGTACTGCATCGAAAGGACCGGGGGCAATGAAGGGCGTGGTGATGTCCTGCTCAATGAAGGTAAACGCTGCATGATCTTCAAGATGCGCGAGGTTGGCCGGGTTACCGGTGATGAAGTTATCCACGCCAACAACCTCGTAGCCATCTGCAAGAAATCGATCTGAGAGGTGGGAGCCGATAAAACCAGCAGCCCCGGCGATTAATACCCGCACTATTGAGTTACTCCTGTTAATTGACACCAGCCCGCGGCGCTATTGTATCCGATTGGACCGCGTAAGAATAGCGATTATTCAGAATGCTGCCGAATAAGTTCCTCTGCAAAGATGTCGTAAGCGTGCTGCCCATACAGGCAGATGATCACACGGCGCAGCGTGGTACTTTCGTGATCCCGGATGTAGCGGCCAATGGTATCCAGCATCCGTTCAGCACAGCGGTCGATGGGATAGCCGAACACCCCGGTCGAGATAGCAGGGAAGGCAATTGATGCGAGGTTGTTTTCATCGGCAAGAGCAAGGCTGCATTCCACCGCACTGACCAGCAGCATATCAGCATGAGGGTTCGAGACACGCGGCCCCACGGCATGGATCACATAACGGGCAGGCAGATTGCCAGCGCCGGTGATAGCGGCATCACCGACCGGGCAGCCACCAATCAGGTCGCATTCCTGCTGAATCGATGGGCCGCCTTTGCCGCGAATGGCCCCCGCTACCCCACTACCCAACTGTAGATACTCGTTGGCGGCGTTGACGATGGCATCGACCTGCAACGTGGTGATATCACCCTCGGCAAGCTCAAGGGTCGTGTGGTTAATCTGAATTTCCATGCAGGGCGTCCTTATGTAACTGGTGCATTAGCCCCAGGCTCATGCAGAAGATATAAGCCAGATCGATGACAAAATGCGTCTCATCGACGAGGCCGTGGGCAAGGAAAGCCGCCATAGACCCCAATAATCCGACCACCATCGCCCAGCGTTCGGTATCGCCACGCGCCTTCAGCCGCTTCTGTGCAGCAAGCCCCATGCGCCAGAAGGCCACCTGTATCCAGGTACCGGCGATTAGACCCAGCAGACCGAGCCGCACCCAGTAATTCAGTAAGACGTTGTGCGGCTGGCTGAGGTCGGGCTGCTGCCATGCGGCGGGCAGGATGTAGTGCCCACGATAGGCGTACAGGAACTGATCCAGCCCAACGCCTGTGAGGGGATGATCGCTAATTAATTGCAGGGTGGAGTCCCATAGCTGTATACGGAAGAATGATGACCCCTCGCTGAAATCAATCAGGTTGGCAAAGCGCGGCAGGCGCGTCAGCGGGATCAAAGCGAGTGCCAGCAGCGCAGCACCGCCCGCCACCAGCCACGCACCGATCCTGCCCCACGCCAGCACCAGCACCAATCCCACGCCTGCGGGGAGGCCCAGCAGCAGCCCCCCGCGTGACATGGTAAGCACCGTCGCACCGATCATCAGCGCACCGATCACGCCATAGGCCCAGCGTCGGCGCTTGTCCCCGCCGATCAGGACGACGGCGGCAGCTAATGGCACGAGCCGTCCCAGGAACAGGGCGGCGTTATTGGGTGTCCCGAAGATGCTGCGCAGGCGGCGCGACCCGGCTTCGGCGGTGATGACATCGATCCCGCTCACCGCCTGGTAGAAGCCGATGACGGAGACGATCAGGCCGGTAAGCAGCAGGAAGTCAATGATGCGCCAGCGTTCCGGCTGGGTGAGGGGCATGGTACGCAGCACGATATAGATAGTCAGCGGCTGCAGGATCATCTGGCGCAGGTCGGTGACGGCCACGCCAAGAAAATCGACCCACAGCAGGGTCAGTGACCCCGCGATCACAAACAGGCCCAGCCCCTTATCGAGCGGGGTCATGGCCCGCCAGATAGAGCGCAGGGTCGGCCAGCCCTCATCGTTGCGGGCACCCAGCCATTGGATGGCCCATGCAGTAAAGGTCAGCAATGCGACGATCTCTACCATTGAGAAGGCACGGTCAAACAGCGGGCGCGGCATCAGGTAATACGGGGTCAGGAACAGGGTAAGCGCCAGCCCTGTCGAGGGGCGGGCGTAAATCAGCACGAACAGCGTGATCAGCGCGACCAGCGTGATCAGCAGCCACGGCGAGAAGTAAAACACCCCGGCGGTCAATGCCGTAACCAGCAAGGCCGGGCCGTCGCCCAATCGACGCAGCACGTCAGGCACAAGACCACCCCATGTCAGGGCTGCGCCACCCCATGCCGCCAGCGCCGAGGCGATGATCAGTATGATATGGAGCGTTTCGCTTAAGGCATTCCGCAGGAGGGCCGTGAAACGGTCGAGTGCCTCACGCCAGCGCAGGCCATCGCCCAGCCGCAGGGTCAGCCCCAATGAGGTCATTATCAAAACGGCCAGAGCCGCGATCCCGGCATCATAAGGCAGGGTGTTCAGATCATGCCCGACAGCAAAACCAACCAGCGCCCATTGATCCCAGCCACGGTCGGCCTCAATACGAGCGGTCTGCCGGGCATCAGATTGACCATTGGCGATCTTCAGGGCCTCAATGCGAGGCTGATAATCAGGGTCAGTAAGGACGAGGTATGTCCCACGTCCATCATGGGGCAGAACGTCCGACGGATGGCCGTCAACGGTAACGTACAGGTAGGCGCGGTAATCGCCACGGCGGGCGATAACGGATAGTGAATCGCCGGTGTACGGCATCGACACAACGCTGCTGCCATCCTCGCTGAAATCGGCCCCTAACTCCGAGAACTCCCAGGTCCCTTCGTAATCGGCCTGCGGGGTTTGCGCCGGGTAAAGACCGGGCCACAGCGCCCCATTGAACCTCGCCGCGTTGTTCGCTAATGCGTCATAGGCCGGGGAAAGCGTCCCATCCTGAGTGCGCAGCGAGAAACCCCATTCAGCACTATCCGACTGATCAAGGTCTGCCTGCCAGTTATCGAGGACCAGCGCCCCGGTCCACGGCCACTCGATGAGGGCACGCTCGTAAGCTGCAACGGCCTGGCTGGCCTGTGTGATGGCGTCCACCTGCCCCCATACCGAGGGATCGCCGTCCCAGCCAGTGGGAAGGCTGTTCCAACCAAAGTGGCTGGCCCACAGCGGGGAGGCGGTATCACCGTATTCTTCCATGACCTCGCGCAGCAGTACCACCCGCGAGAAGTTCAGCACATTGGGATGTGCCGTGCGGTCACCGGGGCCGGTATCAAAGCCGTAAGGCTTGGCGGCCACGCCATCAAAGAAGGGTGCCGCGCCGTTGGCATACAGTGCATCGAGATACATGACATCGCTGAGATTATCCGGCCCGGTCTCGATGGTAGGGGCCAGCCCGGCGGCCAGGATCAGCGCATCAGGGTCGGCGTCATGGATCGGTGCATAGACGGCTTCAAGCAGGGCCATATACGCGACGGGATCAGCGGGCTGATTGCCCCAGCCTGCCGCGAGGTTGGGTTCATCCCATACCTGGTAGACATCAATCGAATCACCGTAGCGGGCCGCCAGCGCCCCCGCAAAGGACGCTGCCGCGTCGAGGTCGGGTTCAGCGGTGGCGTGTGGCGCGGCCCATCCTGGTGCATCGACGATGACCGCGACCAGTTCCAGCCCGGCTTCATTCGTTGCAGTTACGACCCCGTCGTAGGCATCCCAATTGTATTGGCCCCGTTCCGGGTTAATACTGGCCCATGAGAATTCCTGCCGCACCCACGCAAAGCCGCCCTTCGCGATCAGGCCGGTGTTTTCGGCGAGGTCGGCATCATTATACTGCGCCAGGTCCGCATTAACGCCCATCACAGGGACACGGTAGGGCAGGTCCAGCGACGGGGTACCATTCAGCACGCCGCGCGTGGCGGTGACACGCGCGGTCAGCGTCGCTGCAAGGCCGACACCACACAGGATTGTAAGGACAAATAGGATGAGCGAACGGTATCGGCGCATGATCACTGGCTCCAGCGCGGACTGCTGGTGGCTCCATCGGTGGTCAACTGCTGGGTCAGCCCGGTTTCCACATCGAGAAGGTACAAGTTGCGCTGCCAGGTCATGACGATCTGGCGGCCATCAGGCGACCACGCAAAGCTCTGATCCGAGGCAAGGAAACCCTGGGCGTCCTCGGCGGGATACAACTGGCGGGCATTGCTGCCGTCACGGTCCATGATCATCAGCACGTAGCGGCTGCCTTGGCTGGCAAGTGGCTCGATGGCCTCAAGGTAGGCCAGTTGATAACCACCGGATTCGTCCTGGGGCGAAAAGCGCGGTGCTGCCCACATGCCCGCCTGTTCGATCAGGTCGATGCTGTAGCCGCCAGCGGACGGGAAGGCCGTCAGGTTGAAGACCTCACTGTCTTCGGCGGCCTCGCTGCCCAGCGCCTCACCATGGGTAACAGCAGCAATCAGCGCGCCATCCGGGGACCAGCCAAACTCTGGCACCCAAACGAAATCGTAGGGGGTGCGCGGGGTGAACTCTAACAGGATCTGCTGGATGTACGCATCAGGCAGAGGGACAGAGTCCTCATCCGCCAGTGGAGTTGGGGTGGCGTCTTCATCCTGCTCATAGACGGGCAGCATCACGCCCAATCGATCCGGCTGTGCCCACGCCAGCGTCTCGCCATCGGGGCCAAATTTGAAGAACGTACCAAACCAGCCATAAATACCGCCGCTCGATGCTTCAAGCAACTGCTTGCGATCCGTGGTGCCGCCGCCAACCGTCAGCTTGGCCCGCCACAGGTCGTTGTTGGCCTGCCAGCCGGGGAAGCCGGGGCGCGGTTCGGCGGTGGTATAGACGATGTTCAGACCACCACCGGGAAACCATGCCGCCGACAGGATGTTATCGAGATCGAGGCGGATGGCCTCATTACCAGGATCGTCTACGTCGATAACAACCCACAGCGAGTTAAACGGTTCGCCATCATCAGAGGCGGTGGGCTGGGCCTGCGGAGCAGCTTGATCTTCATCCGATTCGGGGATGTCTACCGGCGTCTCCTCGAATTCCTCGCCATTCAAGGTCCGCGTAAAGAGCAGGCTGCGGCCATCAGGGCTGAGTTCAAACACACGCCCATCGACAGCGCCATTCAGCGTGAGGGGCCGCCGGTTGGCGCTGTTCTGGCTCATGACCCATGCGTTGCCGTTGGAGATATAGGCAAGTGTGCCGCTGACGGTCACAGTGGGCAGGTCGCTCTGTGTGCCGACCATGACGATCTCATCCTGCGGGGAGGTGAGCAGCAGGCGGCGCACCTCACTGCGTGATATCTCCTCACCATCTTCATACACAACGCGGATCGTCACCTCCGCGATACCGTTGATACCAGCTTGCAGCAGGCGTGTATCACCGGGGGCAAGGCCATCATTGAGCGTGGTCTGGCGCTCGAAGGGGATGATTTCCTGCTCAGTGATGGTTTCCTCCGTCACACGAACAACGGTGATGGTCATGCCATGAACGACGCGGGTGAAGCTCTGCGGGTTGACACGGTCGCGATCACTGAGCGAGATGTCGGCATCTCGCAGCACGTCACTGACGGTCGATGCAGGATCGACCCACAGGGTTTCCTGTGTGCCATCGACAGCCAGCGTCACACCCAGCGATTCGGCTTGCGTGTCCGGCGTGTCACACGCCGTAACCAACAAGGCAATCCCGATCAGGGTGGTGATGAGACGGTGTAAGGGACGGTTGATTTTACGCATGGCGGGACTGTACCACGGGGCACCCGGAGGGGCAACAGCAGGCAGGGGAACGGCGGGTTTACATATGAAAGAGGCAGGCATCGATGTGATACCTGCCTCTTTGTGTCAGTCCATCATGAGGACATCACGGATAATAGGCAGTGCCCAATCGATAGTGTCTTTCTCGATGATGAGCGGCGGCGCAAAGCGCATCACATCGACGTGGGTATCCTTGGCGAGGATACCACGCTGAGCCAGCTCCTTGCAGAAGCGGCGGGCACCGCCAGCCTCCGGCTTGAGTACCACGCCAATCAGCAGACCCTTGCCACGGATGTGGTCAATATGAGGGCTGTTGATCTCCTCAAGGTGATCCATAAAGTAGCGGCCCATTTCAGAGGCATGCTCGACGAGATTTTCCTGCTCGATGACTTCGAGCGCGGCACGGCCCACCGCAGCAGCCAGCGGGTTGCCACCAAAGGTCGAGCCGTGGTCACCGGGCTGAAACACGCCCAGCACTTCGCCAGAGCCGATCACGGCGGAGACGGGCAGCACGCCGCCACCCAACGCCTTGCCGAGGATGACGAGGTCGGCACGAACGTCCTCATGGTCGATGGCAAGCAGCTTGCCCGTGCGGGCCAGCCCCGTCTGAATCTCATCCACGATGAACAGTACGTGGTTGGTGTCGCATATCTCGCGCACCGCCTTCAGGTAGCCAGCCGGTGGCACCACAACCCCGGCCTCACCCTGGATCGGTTCGAGCAGGATGGCGGCAGTGTTAGGCGTGATGGCAGCCCTCATCGCAGCTTCGTCACCATACGGCACAGTCACAAAACCGGGTGTCAACGGCCCGAAATCGTCCTTGTACTGCGGCTCCGAGGAATACGAGATGATCGAGATGGTGCGTCCGTGGAAGTTCCCCTCCACGACGATAATCTCAGCCTGGTGACGCGGGATTCCTTTGACCGTGTAGGCCCACTTTCGGGCGGCCTTCATCGCGGTCTCGACGGCCTCTGCACCGGTGTTCATCGGCAGGGCCATTTCGTAGCCCGTCATGCCCAGCAGCTTCTGGTAAAACAGGGGAAGCTGGTCGTTGCGGAAGGCGCGGGAGGTCAGGGTCAGTTTCCGGGCCTGCGTCGTCAGTGCGTCGATGATATGTGGGTGGCAGTGCCCCTGGTTGACGGCGGAATAGGCGCTGAGGCAGTCGAGGTAGCGGTTGCCCTCGACATCATAGACCCATTCGCCATCACCGCGCTCAATCACCACATCCAGCGGATGGTAGTTGTGCGCTCCGAGTTTCTCCTCAAGTTCGATGTAAGAGGCCGCTGTACGCGGTTTCTTTGCATCAATGGTCATGTGGGTTTCGTCCTTTACCCTCGATAGAGGTCACAGATTACAGTTTGCCCAGCAAAAACAACATCAGGGCTTTTTGTGCATGCAGGCGGTTTTCCGCCTGATCAAACACCACGGAATTAGGATGATACATGATCGTCTCGTTGAACTCATAGCCCTTGTGGGCAGGCAGGCAGTGCATAACAAGTGTGCCGGGGTTGCCGGTCTTCGCCAGCAGGTCCTCGTTGACCTGGTATGGCATGTATAACTTAAGACGCCGGTCCTTCTCTGCGGCATAATCGGGGTTGGTGAAGTGTTCCATGTTGATCCACGTATCGGTGTAGACGACATCGGCATCCTTCACGGCGGCAGCCACGTCATCGGTTTCCTCGTAGCGGCCATCCGCGCGCAGGATGGCAAGCTGCTCCTCATCAACGGCAGGCGGGTCAAACTCCGGCGCGCACAGCGTAAAGTGTGCCCCGGCATAGATCGACGCCATCGAGAGCGAGTTGCTCACATTATTGCCCACGCCAAGATACACGATCCTGAGACCTTCAGTGCGGCCCAACTTCTCTTTGACGGTCATCAGGTCGGTGAGGGCCTGCGCCGGGTGATAGCGGTCGTCACAACCGTTAATCACCGGCACCTCCGAGCCTTCAGCCAGCGCAACGAGATCGGCGTTACGCATCATACGCGCCATGATCAGGTCAACGTAGCGCCCAATCACCTTGCCTTCGTCGGCCATATCGGCGATGGACATCTGCGTGTCCCTGGTCAGCGCAAAGATGGCATGACCGCCAAGCTGTGTCATGCCGACTTCAAACGAAAAGCGGGTACGGGTGGATGTCTTCTGGAAGATCATGCCGAGCGTGCGGCCTTTGAGTGCGTCGGCATAGGGGGCCGGGTTCTGTTTGATCTCAATGGCCCGCTGGATAATGTGGTTAAAGTCATCGGCGCTGATATCGCGCACCTTGATTAAATCGACCATGAGCGCCTCACGAAGATTGGGGAAAGAGTCAGGGTGCCCACTTGGGGGCACCCTTCATTGTAACAGGAAGCGTGCAAAAGTCAGTGAACGGGCTGGCGGCGTTTACTGTGCGCTGATGACGCTGACGGTGCCGCCTGCCATATCCGCGATATAGAGCGTACCGTCTTCGCCCTCCCCAAAAGTGCTGATCTGCATCCCCACGGTCGTGAGTTCACGCAGGTTCCAGCCGCCCATGCCATCGGGGGCCAGCCCCCACATCACGCCCGTGCAGAAATCGCCAAACAGGTAGACGCCATACAGGGCAGGATAGCCTGCGCCGCGATACACATAGCCGCCCGTTACCGAACAGCCCTGCGAATGGTTGTACTCTGCGACAGGCATGGTCAACCCGGATTGATCACAGGTATCGGCATCATAGCAGTTGAACCCCTCCATGATCGGCCAGCCGTAGTTCTCACCACCGGGGCTGGACGCAGGCTGTATGTTGATCTCCTCATAGATGTTCTGGCCAACATCGCCCATGTACAGGTCACCGGTCAGACGGTCAAAGCTGAACCGCCAGGGGTTACGCACACCATAGGCCCATATTTCATCCAGAACAGCATCCGTTCCCATATAGGGGTTATCGGCTGGGATGCTGTAGGGCAGTTCGTCAACATCAATGCGCATGATGGTGGCAAGGAACGTGTTGGTATTCTGACCGTTGCCGAAAATGTCACCAGCAGCACCGCCATCACCCAAGCCTATGTAGAGGTAGCCACCAGGGCCAAAGGTGATGTGCCCGCCGTTATGATTGGCCGCAGGCTGGTTGACGTTGAGCAGCGGGCGCTCCGATCCAGGATCGGCGATACCGGGATCAGATGTCACCTCATAGCGAGCCACAACTGTATTCCCACTGCGGTCCGTGTAGTTCACAAAGAACCAGCCGTTACTGGCGTATTCAGGATGAAAGGCCAGCCCCAGCAAGCCGCGTTCGTAGCTGTCCGAATCGACGCGGTCGGTGATATCGAGGAAAGCTGTATCGAGCAGCACGCCATCCGCTAACACCCGAATGCGGCCCGGTTTTTCGATGATGAACAGGCGGCCTGAGCCATCCCCGGCATTGGCAATACCAATAGGCGATTCGAGGCCCGCTGCCACCGTTTCAAATGAGAGTGATAGCGCAGTGAGGTCCGGCACTGTGTCTGTGATCGGGCTGGCAGGTTCGCCTTCACCAGTGGGGGCCGTGGTTGCAGCCGGATTGGCTGGGTCTTCACCGGTGAGTGTATCGGATACCTGTGCAGCCGTGGCAGGGATCGCTGTCGCGACGCGGGCGGTCGGTTCGAGATCATCGGGTGCGGGGCCTCCGGTTACGCCACGGCAGGCCAACCCGGCCAACAGCGTACTTACCACCACCAGAATGGAGATTCGTTTTTTCATCAATACCATTATCCTTGTCTGTTTTTATCCTATTAACCATCTCTCAAATTTCCGTGCAGTTCAAGCATTCTGCCCCACATTCCCTCTATGTTCTGTGGAGGCTTTCCTGTAGCGTGGTACACTTAGGCCCGTGTCAAAACTGAGTTACGCTCTTCGTCATCTACAGATCAGTCGAGTGAATCCATGAGCCGTGCGAATGACCTGCGCGAATCCATTTTAAACCTTGTGGCAGCGTATTACAGCGCCGAACATGCCGAGCAGGGTGAATTCATCCCCGGTGAGACCCCTGTCCCGGTATCAGGCCGCGTTTACGATGCCAGCGATATGATGAACCTTGTCGACTCCTCGCTTGACTTCTGGCTAACCACCGGGCGCTATGCCAAGGACTTTGAACAAGAGTTTGCATCCACCGTTGGCACACGCTACGCCATGCTATGCAATTCGGGGTCATCGGCGAACCTGCTGGCGCTCGCATCACTGACATCCTCGACGCTGGGTGAACGTGCGCTCAAGCCCGGTGACGAGGTGATCTCGGTGGCGGCGAGTTTCCCGACCACGATCAACCCCATCGTGCAGAATGGTATGGTGCCGGTGTTTCTTGATGTGGAACTTGACACCTACAACATGGATGTCACGTATCTTGAGGAGGCCATCGGCCCAAAGACAAAGGCCATCATGATGGCGCACACGCTGGGCAATCCGTTTGACCTTGACACCGTCATGGATGTGGCGAAGCGCCATAACCTGTGGGTGATCGAGGATAACTGCGATGCGCTCGGTGCGACGTACAAGGGTAGAACTACCGGCACCTTTGGCGATCTCGCCACGGTCAGTTTCTACCCTGCTCACCACATCACGATGGGGGAGGGGGGCTGCGTGCTGACCAACAAACCCGCCCTGAAAAAACTGGTGGAATCGTTCAGGGACTGGGGGCGTGACTGCTGGTGTGAGCCGGGTGTAGCCAATACCTGCGGCAAGCGCTACGGGTGGCAGCTTGGCGATCTGCCCTATGGATATGATCACAAATACATCTATTCGCACATTGGGTACAACCTTAAAGCCACTGACATGCAGGCGGCCATCGGGGTCTCTCAACTTAAGAAACTGCCTGAATTCATCGCTGCACGCAAGCACAACTGGCGGCTGCTGCGTGACGGGCTGCAACAGTACGCCAACGTGCTGCATCTGCCGCAAGCCGCGCCCAACAGCGATCCGAGCTGGTTCGGGTTTGTGATCACCGTGCGTGAAGACGCGCCATTCACCCGGTTTGAGCTGATCCAGTATCTTGATGCCCATCTGATCGGCAGCCGAATGCTGTTTGCCGGGAATCTTGTGCGGCAGCCTGCCTATCAGAACGTGCCGCACCGCGTGGTGGGTGACCTGACTCATGCGGATATCGTGATGAACCAATCATTCTGGATCGGCGTGTACCCCGGCCTCACGCCGGAGATGGTGACGTACGTCATCGAAGTCATTGGTGACTTCATCGCGAAACACACCACTGCATGACAGCCAACCACCGCAGCCCTGAATTGCGGGGGTGGTTTCTTCCCTGCCGCTCAGGCATGGTATACTGATCCGTGACAGAAAAGCAGCGTTCCATGTGACACCAGAAAGCCCCATCACATGACTGTTGAATGGTTGCAATATACCATTACCAACTTCAACCTATGGTCCCTCCCATCCGGAGGGCTTGCGTACCTGGCCCTGCTCGGTATTGCTGCCGTGATCATCGTGATTCGACGCGGCTCCGACTTCCCCAGCCTGACACCCTCTGGCTGGATCATGCTGCTCGCATTCTGCCTGGGCAGCCCGTTTTTGCCTGGCCTGCTGGTTGTCCACATCGGTGAGGTAGCACTGCCGTTGTTTGCACTCGTCTTTATCGCCGTCGCGGCGCTGCTGCTGGGCACCGGGCCGTCGATGGTCGTGGGCTTTCTGACGGGCATTGGCTGGATGCTGTCCGGCAGCGTGCCGCGCCTGACGCTGCCATTCGAGATTGCGCTGCTGGCTGGCGTGCTGGCCGCGCTGATCAATCAACCATACAACAGTATTACCCCGCGCCTGATCCGACAGCCCATCATGGCGCTGCTGCTGGGGACGATCCTCGTCGGCTGGCCGCTGGGCCTGCTCAGCATCTACCTGAACGATGTCAACTCCGCACTGACCAGCCTCGAACGGACGATCTCACAGACGGTGCCACTGCTGACAGGGGAATTATCAGCAGCGCTGATCGCCGGGCTGTGTGCCCAGGTGCTGGCTTGGCGTTTTGCCTCCGCACCACATACCGATACAGGGAACGCTGACCCGGCCCCGTGGGAACGACGTCTGAGCCGGGTACTGCTCTCAATTGTACTGCCTCTGCTGACCCTTGCGGTGCTGCTATTGGGCACGATTACCGTCACCACTGCGCACACTGCTGCGACACGGCTGACGGTCGAGGAGATGGGCCGCGCGGCACAGGATGCCGCGCGTAACCTGCCCATCTTCATTCAGGCGGGTAACCGTCTGCTGACCGATGCGGCACGTCGAGACAATGAGCAAAGCTCACTGCCGTTCTTTGATGACCTGCTCTACTGGCCGGATGACGAAACCAGCCTGAACAGCACCGAACGCGAGATGATTGCCGTGGCCCAGACCGGCCCGGCCACGCCTGCCCTTAGCCTCGATGAGCATGGGCGGCCCATGATGAGCTTCATCAGCGTGGGTGTGGGTGAGCAGATATTAATCGGACGGACCTATCTTGAAGACAACCTGCTGATGCAGCCCACCATTGAATCGCTGCTGAGGGGGCAGCTAGCTCAACAGACAAGCTATTTACTGGATGCTGATAACCGCGTCATGCTGAACCCCGCTGGCGATGAAGGCGAAACCGCTTTCTCGCTGGATGGTGCCACACCGGTCACAGTTGTCGATGGCATCAGTGGGCAGGTGTTCCGGTTAAGAACCACAGACGGCACGCGCGAACTGGTATATCTGTATCCTGTCAGCGGTACATCGTGGCAGGTGGCGGTGATGACCCCCAACGAGATCGTATTGCAACGATCGATCCAGATCGCAGTGCCGATCCTGGTCGTGCTGGCGATCCTTACGGCGCTCTCACTACCACTGGTGGTTGCCATCGCGGACCGTATCACAAGGCCGCTGGATGAACTGCTGGAAGGTGCGCGGCTGATCGCGCAGGGGCAGCTTGATCGCCCGATCTATATCAGCGGCAACGACGAGATCGGGCAGTTGGGAGCCACCTTTGAGCAGATGCGCGTGCGGCTCAAGCGACGCATCAACGAGCAGGAAAAGCTGCTAAGCGTCACACGAAGCGTCTCCTCAACTTTGGAACTGTTCCGCGCCATGCCGCCGATCCTGAGCAGCGCGATGGATATCACCTCAGCAGGTGGGGCACGTATTGTGCTGCGCAAGGACTCGAAGGGTGCCTATCAGACATACGCAGCCGGTGAAATCGCGGCGGCCATGGCCCCGCTGGACCGCCAGATCATTGATCTCGTCGAGCGACAGGGCACACTGGTCATCAGTCAGATCGAACGGGCAGCGAGCACGCTGGACCTTGTCAACACCTCCTCGCGCATCCAGTCCATTGTGGCACTGCCTCTGCGGGCCGATACGGCCTTCCATGGTGTGCTGTGGCTTGCCTACCCCGGAGCGCATACCTTTGAGCAGTCCGAACTCAACTTCCTGGCGACACTCGCGGCACAGGCCGCTGTCTCCGTCACGAATGTGCGATTATACAGCCAGGCCGAGGAACGCCGCCGTGAACTGGAAGCGATCCTCGAAAGCACTGCCGACGGCCTGATCGTGGTCGATGCGAATGGGCAGGTGATCCTGATGAACCCGGCGGCGCGTCATTTACTGAACGTCCCGGCAGAGAAGGCAACCAACCTCAACGCGCGGGAATTGTTTGATAATGAGGACCTGCTAACCCTGCTGACCGACCTGCGTCAGCCCGCCAATACGGTCGAGATCATCGGGGACAACCGTAAGACGCTGCTGGCAAACACCTCCGTCATCACCAGCCTTGATGGGGGCACCACCGGACGCGTAGCCGTCATCCGTGATGTGACGGCACTTAAGGACCTCGACAATTTCAAGACGGTGTTTCTGCGTATGGTCTCTCACGACCTGCGCTCACCACTGACGTATATCGGTGGCTACCTGACCATGCTGCCCATGACAGGTACGCTCAACGAGCGGCAGCAGGAAGCCATCAACAAGATGAAGATCGGGGTCAACGAGATCACGGACCTGACTGAGCGGCTCACCCATATGAGCCGCATGGAGTTCGGCGATCAACCGGCGCTGGACCTTTCACTGTTGACATTCTCGGACCTGCTGAACCACATCCTGGATCAATACAGCAGCCGTGCCCGCGACCGTTCGCTGAATATCACGCGGGAAATCGCCGACGATCTCCCGCCCTTCTACGCTGACCGTATGCTGTACCGGCAGGCCCTCTCCAACCTGATCGGTAATGCCATCAAATACACGCAGCCTGGAGGGGACATCCGCATTGAAGCCTGCGTGGAAGATGACCACCTGGTGGTTTCGATAAGCGATAATGGACCCGGCATCCGCGAAGAAGATCAGGCACGATTGTTCGAGGTGTTCTACCGCGTACCTCACCGTGAAGGCGACCCACCCGCGCCGGGTGGCTCCGGCATTGGGCTGGCGCTGGTACGCTCGATCGCCGATGCGCATAATGGCAGCGTCAGCGTGGAGAGCAAGTTTGGAAACGGCAGCACCTTCACCTTCAGTATCCCAATAAAAAAGACCCACAGGTAACCCACCTGAACCCCGACAATCCGTTATACTTCTATTCATGCTGGCGATTTCGTCAGTATGTTTGTTAGGGGAGTCTGACTCATGATCCGCGTGTTACCGCCCGATGTGGCCGCCAAGATCGCCGCGGGGGAGGTCGTTGAACGCCCTGCCTCCGTGGTGAAGGAACTGGTTGAAAATGCCCTTGATGCAGGGGCCTCGACCGTCTCCATCGAACTGGAGGAAGGGGGCCGCCGCCTGATCCGAATCAGTGATAACGGGTATGGCATCCCTGCCGATGAAGTGCCGCTGGCCTTTGAACGCCATGCCACGAGCAAGCTGCAAACGCTGGATGACCTCGACCGCATCCATTCGCTGGGCTTTCGGGGTGAGGCGTTGGCTTCAATTGCGTCGGTGAGTCAGATGACGCTGATCACCCGGCCCGATGACGAGCAGGCAGGTGTGCGAGCCGCGCTGGAAAATGGCGAGATCGTTCAGCTTGAACCAGCCGCCTCGCCGCGCGGCACCATGATCACGGTCGAAAATCTGTTTTACAACGTCCCGGCCCGTCTCAAGTTCCTGAAAAAAGCCACCACGGAACGCGGCGCGATCAGTGCGTTGATTACCCGTTACGCGGTGGCATATCCCGATGTACGGTTCCAACTGACGCACGGCAAACAAGAACTGCTGCGGACAAGCGGCAGCGGCAGCCTGCATACTGTGATTTCGGAGGTGTACGGGGTTGAGGTGGCATCCCAGATGCTTGAGGTCAGCCTCGATGATGGTGCGCTGCGCCCTGACCTGCACCCCGTCAGTGTGTACGGCTATACCAGCCAACCTGCGCTGAACCGCGCTAACCGCTCGCACATCACGCTGTTTGTCAACGGACGCTGGGTCCAGGATTCCAGCCTGACTCATGCCGTCGTGCAGGCCTATCACACCATGATGGTGGGCGGACGCTACCCGGTGGCGATGCTGATGATCACGGTGCCACCGGACCAGGTCGATGTGAACGTACATCCGGCCAAGACGCAGGTGCGATTCCGCCAGCCGGGGGCCGTGTTCAGTACCGTCCAGCGTGCAGTGCGGCGCATCCTGATCGACCAGGCAGACCTGCCCACCGTGCGCGATGACATCATCTGGGGATCACCGGACTGGCAGGCTCGCCGTGACCGGCTCTCACAGGTCACATCGAGCCGCATGAGCCAGATGGGCATTGACCTTGACCTCAACGACCCCGGCCAGTACCGCAAGCAGGCCGCCGAACAGAATAATGAACCAAACGAGCCGCCGCGCCGCAAGCGCAAAATACCCGTGATGCGCGTGGTAGGGCAGGTGGGCGACTCCTATATCATCACTGAAGGACCAAGCGGCATCTACCTGATCGACCAGAACGCAGCACATCAGCGTGTGTTATTTGAACAATTCCTCGCAGCGCAGCAGCATGACGTACCGGCCTCGCAGGAATTATTAGAGCCGGTAGTGGTTGAACTGCTGGCGGAACAGATCGCGGCGTTTGAAGAACAGGCCGGGGAAGTCGGTACACTGGGGTTCACCGTGGATGTTTTTGGGCACAATGCGCTGCGCATCCGTGCGCTCCCCGCGCTGCTGGCGGATAGTGACCCGGTCGATGCACTGATGGCCGTCATCGGGCAGATCGAGGGGGAGGTTCCGTCGTCGCTTGAGACACGGCAGGAACGGCTGGCGGCACGTATGTGTCGTGCGGCGGCGGTGCGCATCGGACAGACACTGAGTTTTGCCGAAATGCAGGCGCTGTTACGGCAGTTAGAGGAGTGTGAAGCACCGCAGACAGACCCCTACGGGCATCCAACGATGGTTCACATCTCAGCGGAACAGTTGGCGCGGGAGTTTGGCCGAGCGACGCGGCTGAAAGATGATAAAACCGGGTGAGGCCTCACCCGGTTTCTGCCATGTCTAACTGCCACCCCATGTAAATGACCATGTCTCCGATGGGGAACTGACCGGTGCTGCGCCGGGATTCTCACCCGCGATGATGGTCACCGACCACGTATACGTGATTGATGCGCCAACACCGGGCTGGAGTTCGGCAGGCACGCGGAGCGCATTACTGCGCGTCACCTGTGTGATTTCATCACCGGATTCGCTGTTGCGGATGGTGATCCGGTAGGCATCGTCATCCTGCAGCGCACGATTGGCGACCCATTGCAGGATCACGGCCTGACCGCGCGGGATCGTGAAGTCATCCGCCGGGGAGAGTAGGCTGGGTGCAGGTTCATCGGGAAGCGGGGTTGGTGTGGCATCCGGCCCACCGGTGGGCGTCAGGGTGGGCGTCAGCGTGATCAGGATCGGAATGCGCAGTTCCTGGTCAAGGTAGATGATATCGGTGATACCGTTGGCCTCCTGGATATCCGATACGCGCGTCTCATACTGATAGGCCAACCCAGCCACGGTTTCATTTTCCTGTACGATATGAACCCAGTACTGACCATCCGGCGAGATACAGCGGTTATCCAGATTGCAGTTACTGTAATCGGTCGAATCTGCGGCGGGTTCTTCGCCGCTTTCGGCTGATGCTTCACCCTCAGTGGGCGCGGCCTCCTCGACGGTTTCCGGCTGTGCGCCCGGCGTGGGGGTTTGACGCGGGATCAACAGGACTTCGCTCTCGGTAAGTGGGTCGTTCTCGCTAGCCATGTTGTTGAGGGCCAGCAGTTCGGGCAGCACATTGAGGTCACGATAGCCATAGAGTTGGATAATGAAAAATAGCGTTTCACCGGAGGCCACCGTATGCTGATACGGCTCCAGCGTAGCAGTTGCAGCAGGCGTCGGTGTATCGACCGGGGCTTCCGCGGCGGGCACATCAGGGGCCTGTGACGCGGTCGGTGTTGTGACGACCTCTGCCGCGGCGCTTGGTGTGACCTCGATACTGTCACCACGGCTGCGCAGTACGAGGATCACGCCGATGATGGCCGCAATCAACACCACGGCCACCACGCCAATCAGGATATAGGAACGGCGTATCGATGCTGCCCTTTTTTGTCTGTATGAATTCTGTCCCATACCAATCCCTAAACCAGTTCAGTTGGGTTTCTCAGGGCAGTATATCGCCCTGTAAGCGGTTTTCCCACCTTGCACAGGGCGGCCTGCCGCCGTTATCCTAATGAAACTTACAATCAACGGGAAGGTGACCTGATGAATCGCGATGATGCGCTGGCGCTGGTGCGTGACTACGTTAAGAGCGAGAGCCTGGTGCAGCACATGCTGTCTGTCGAGGCGGCTATGCGCGCCTATGCTGAACACTATGGCGAAGATATCGAAAGCTGGGGGCGGGTCGGGCTGCTGCACGACTTCGACTGGGAGATTCACCCGAACCTCGATGAACACCCGATGAATGGCGCACCCATCCTACGTGAGCGCGGCGTCGCTGAGCAGGATGTCCGCACCATCCTCAGCCATGCTGACCGCTCAGGGGTGCCGAGGGCAACTCTGCGTGACAGGGCACTTTATGCCTGTGACGAGATCACGGGGTTGATCACAGCAACAGCGCTGGTGCGCCCATCAAAAAACATCGCTGACGTGACGGTGAAATCGATCAGAAAGAAGTACAAGGATAAATCCTTCGCCGCTGGTGTGATCCGTGAGGAAGTCGAACATGGCTGCGCTGAATTGGGTGTCGACCTGTGGGAGGAACACGTGCCCCGTGTACTGGCAGCCATGCAGGGCATCGCTGCCGAACTGGACCTGGACGGACGCAAAGCTGCTTCCTGGTAAAAAGGTTGACGTCGGGCCGCCGCACGCTATAATTATGGTTCGAATTGAGACGGCCCACTAGCTCAATTGGCAGAGCAGTTGACTCTTAATCAATTGGTTCCAGGTTCGAGTCCTGGGTGGGTCACTCCAACCGCCCTCGCGTGAGGGCGGTTTTTGATTCTAGTTCGTGATATCGAACGGCAGCATATACGGTTCTCCGATGCGTTCCAGTGAGACGCGGTTATACAATCCCACTGTGCCAGGATAGATGCAACAACTGATTGACGGTGACCGCCCCGTATGATAACAGGAGGAGTGTCCCCCATCAATGCCACTGATTAAGCGCTCAAGGAGTTTTCAGAATCATGACCAAGGAGTCTTTGGACGTTCCTCCAGCACCCCATCGACGTAAATATCGGCCTTCTCATTATAAAAGCACATCGTGCCTGCCAGCTTCGGCTGCTCCGGGACGGGGGCAGGATAGTACCACACCACGTTTTCATGCAGCGCATCACCAACCTTCACCGAGTAATACGACGCCGTGCCTTTATAGGGGCAGGCGGTATGTTTCTCGGTGGGAGTGAGGAAATCGGTGTTCACGTCTTCATCCGGGATGTAGTAACGAGTTGGCAGACCGGTCTCAAACAGGCAGTAGGCTCGGTTGGTCTCCGCGATGGCCGTTCCATCGATCGCCACACGGATATGCCGGTCACTGAGTACCGTATCGACACGGTGCCACGGGTCACGCGGATGCACGAAAATCTGCTCGGCTTCCTCGTACCACGCATCCATGGCCTTCCAGTCAAACCCGATACAGCCGCGCATGTCAGGGCGTTTGTCTTTTAGGTCAATGTACTCCCAGGCGGCATTCTCGGCAGTCCACTCACCGACCGTCACATGCCAGTGAACTGCCCGCCCGCGCCAGCCGGATTCATGGATGTGATCGCTCTCAACCAGATAGCCCTCGCTGACATCCTCTTTGGGGAACAGGTAATGAATCGAGCGCGGGGATTCACGCAGCAGCATGGCGCGGTCACTGCGGGCTACCACCTCGCCGCCATACATCACTGTGATACGCCGCCCGGTCGGCCCGTAGCGCAGGCCAATATCTTCCTGCTGTGTAAACACCATCAACACCCTCCGTATGATACTCAATACTCATCGCGTCATTAGATCAAGCCTGATATGGCTCTGTATACTCTGATCGATGTAAATTGATGGTACCCAAAAACTGCGAGGGAACAATGGCAAAAGCAACATGGAAGAACATCGTACTGGCCGAAAGCGACCAGACCATCATGGTTGAAGGAAATCACTACTTCCCGCCGGAATCGGTGAACATGGACCTGTTCAGTGAAAGTACGTATCACACCGTCTGCCCATGGAAGGGCAAGGCCGATTACTTCACGGTGACGGTCGATGGGGAAGTCAACGAGAACGCAGCATGGACCTACCCGGAACCCAAGGATGCAGCGAAAAATATCAAAGATTACGTGGCGTTCTGGCGTGGTGTGGCCGTTGAGGGCTAACAGACTCACGACATGAGGCTCACCTGTCTCAGATGGTGGGCCTCATTGGCATTTCTCCCCGCTTCAACGATAATCAGCTTATCCACTGATGATCATCACCATCCGTAAGGCCCTATGGCAGCAGACAGCCCAACCGCGCACATTCAGCAGTTGATCAAAGATGGCGACCACGAAGCCGCATACCGGGCCGCACGCGCCTACCTGCGCGAGAACCCACACAGCGTCGAAGGGTGGGCACTGTATGCCCGCCTGACCCCCGACTCCGACGAACGCTACCGGGCCTTGCAGCGCGTTTATGCACTGGCGGAGAAGCCGCACCAGGGGGAGTGGGCACGCAAGCAGTTGATCGAGATGCAGCGGGGCAGCCTGGCTGAACATGGGCGGGGCGGCCTTCCGATCCCGGTAGATACGCTGCTGGGAATTGCCGCCGTAGTACTGACCCTGGTCATCGTGGGGCTGATCGCTGCCTTCACACGGAGCAGACCAAGCCAGATCAGTGCACTCCCGACTGCCACGGAGGTGTCGATCCAGCAGATATTCATTCTGACGGCCAGTGCCTTCCCATCTGAAACACCTACTATCACGCCTACAGGCACCGACACCGCAACACCACCCCCTACGCACACGCCACGACCAACAAATACCCCACCAGGCACCCACACCCCGACGCCGACCTTGACACTGACACCGACAGTCACACCGCGCACCACCAATACCCCGATCCCCAGCAATGCCGCGTTTGGGCCGGCGCTTGAACTGGGCGGGCAGGTTGCGGACAGGGCCGTCAGTCATCCCGACCTGATGCGCTCGGCGGGGATGTCGTGGGTCAAGTTCCAGGTCAACTTCAATAATGTCAGCATGGGGGATGTTAATGCACTGATCCAGTCAGCGCATGCACAGGGCTTCCGAGTGCTGCTGAGTATCCTCGGCGATTACAAGCCTACCACCATTGATTTCACCGGGTACACGGCCTATGTGGAGAACGCCGCGCGATTGGGACCAGACGCCATTGAAGTCTGGAATGAACCGAACATCGACAGCGAATGGCCGACCGGGACACTGGACCCGGCACTGTACGTACGCTCGATGCTGGCTCCCGCCTACCGCGCGATCAAGGCTGTTGACCCAACCATCATTGTGATCTCGGCGGGGCTGGCCCCGACCGGGGTGCATACTGTCGATACGGTATGGAGCGACGAGTATTACTACCGTGATATGAGGTCAGCGGGGCTGACGGCCTACGCGGACTGCATCGGGATGCACCACAACTCGATGGCGACCGCGCCGGATGCAGCCAGCGGCCACCCCGGTGATGATGGACGTCAGCATTACAGTTGGTACTTCGGCTCGACGCTGGACAGCACACGGACGCGGGTAGGCAGCGCCCGCCCGATCTGCATCACAGAGCTGGGTGTGCTGTCACCGGATGGATTCTCCGCACTGCCTGCCGACTGGCAGTGGGCGGCAGGCACCAACGCCAGCGAACAGGCGGCCTGGCTGGCGGAGGCCGTCCGCATGGCGCGGGAACGCGGATACGTGCGGCAAATCTTCATCTGGAACGTGGATTTCACCCGCTACGATGTCGATCCGCAGGCCGGGTTTGCCATTCTCCGGCCCGATGGAACCTGCCCGGCCTGCGAGCCGCTTCAGTCTTCACTTTCCGGCTGATCCGCAACGCCCGGCTGCGGCTCATTGAGGTGTGGCATTTCCGGGTTTTCGGCACTGCTCATGATCAGTTCTGCAATCTCATAGGCAGCGCGCGGCTTACCGATCTTGCGAGCCATCGCGCGGCGCTTCTTGAGTTCGGCCCCGTCATGGGCCAGCCACGAGACCACCGTGGTCAGCACCCCCACCGGCCCCGGTGACCAATCCCCCGCGCCTGATTCCGTCACATATTTGACGTTGCCGATCTCCTGCCCGGGCAGCGCATCGAACAGCGCCAGCGGCTTGCCGCAGGCCAGCGACTCGCTGACGATCAGGCCACCCGCCTTGCATACCACGAAGTCGGCGGCTTTCATCATCTCAGGCAGATTGTTGACATGCCCGTAGACATGCACGCGGCTTTTCCATGTTAGTGCGCGCAGTTTGGCTTCCGTCTCGGCATCGCCACCGGAAACCGCCGCGATCTGAAGCTCAAGCCCGGAGCGATCCAGCATCTGCACGACCCCGGCGGTCTGCGTGCTGCGTGCCGAACCGACCACCAGTGCGGTCATCTGGTCGGTCTTCCAGCCCAGTGCTTCGCGGATTTCAGCGATGGGGCGCGTCTCCCGCGCAATGCCGGGATGCACGGGCAGGCCGGTCAGCTTCACCTGCCTCTTATCGAGGCCGTTATCGAGCGCAAGCTTGTACACAGCCCCGGTTGGAACGAAAGTGTAATCGGCGGCCTTGTTAAACCACAGTGCATGTACCCCCACGAGATCGGTCACGACCACATGTACCGGGGTATTGTACTTGGCTCCCACCTGTTGCAAAGCCCGCATGGCGGAGACGTTGTAGCTGGGGTGGGTGGAGAGCACCACGTCCGGCTGCTGGTTGTACAGCACTTTGATCAAGGTCTTGTTCATCGCCGTTGTGGTGACTTCCTGCATCAACTGGGCCATGACCGGGGCATCGGTGACGTTGTACCACAGCCGGTACAGGTTCGGGTCATCCATTACCATATCGTCATAGCCCGTCTCAAGGCGACGTATCAGATTTGGTATATCGGGGTCATTAATCGGGTTGACAATGGAGACCTCGACGGTTTCCGGATACAATTCCTGGAGTGCCGCACTGATGGCCTCTGACGCCTTGCGGTGCCCAAACCCTGCATCCGAGGTTAAAATTAACACTTTCTTCATTCAGCCTTCTCCCTGGTGTGTGATTGATGTGTCGTCTATAAATTAGTATACGGGAAGAACCTCCTGATGGTCCCATTATCTAAACATGATTTTAGAAATTTCTATCGTTTTTCTGATGGATTCCGCTGGGGCACCGCCACATCGTCCTACCAGGTCGAGGGCGGGCTTACCCATAACGACTGGTACCTTGCTGAGCAACTTGGCGGCTACGTATACGAGAACCAGACTGCCGGGCTGGCCTGTGACTGGTGGCACCGTGCCGAGGAGGACATCACACGGATGGCCGACCTTAACCAGAACACGCATCGGCTATCCATTGAGTGGAGCCGTGTCGAACCCAGCCCCGGGGCCTGGGCCGAGGATGCCATCGCCCGGTACCGTGAAATCCTGCTGGCCATGCGGGCGGCGGGCATCGAGCCAATGGTGACACTGCATCACTTCACCAACCCGATCTGGCTGGCCGAGATCGGTGGCTGGGAGAACGAGGCCGTGGTGACGTACTTCCAGCGCTATGCGCACAAGATCATGAGCGCACTGGGCGATCTCACCATGCTGTGGTGTACCATCAATGAGCCTGCTGTCATGATCGGGCAGGCTTACACGCTGGGCCGCTGGTGGCCGGGGAAAAAGGACCTCAACGCCGCCATCAAAGCCGCCATCAACGTGGTAAAGGCCCATGCGGCTGCGTACCATACCATCCATGAGTTACGTCCTGATGCGCGGGTCGGTATCGCAAAGCATATGATGATCTGGCAGCCGTGGCGTAACTGGATGCCCAACGACCATCTCGGCACGCGCATACTGGAGCATTTCTTCCACCACCTCCCCATCACCATGATGACCGAGGGTATCATGCGCATTCCGGGGCGGCGTTCGGTGCTGATGCCGGAGGCTGCCAACACGCTTGACTGGCTGGGCGTGAATTACTACCAGCGCTACCGTGTCTCCCTGAACCTGCGCGACCTGGTGCGCGGGCAAGGGCTGCCACTCCAGCAGCACACCGATGAGCACATTCAGCGCGGGCCGGGCGGTTGGGGCGAGATTTACCCGCACGGGCTGTATCACAATCTGCGTATGCTGTGGAAGCGCTATCGCCTGCCGATGTTCATCACTGAAAACGGCATACCTGATGAACATGACACGTTCCGCTCCTCATTCATCGTTAGTCACCTGTACCAGGTATGGAAGGCCCGTGAGCAGGGGGTGCCCGTGCTGGGCTATTACTTCTGGAGCCTGCTGGATAACTTCGAGTGGACGGAGGGCTATGACCCGCGTTTCCGCTTTGGGCTGTACGGCGTCGATTTCAACACGCAGACACGCACCCTGCGAGACAGTGGAAGATTATACGGGACCATCAGCCGTGCCCACGGGCTGACCCGTGACCTGACCGCGCAGTATACCCCGACCCTGCTGCCATCGCTGTTCGCGGTATAAGCATAAGCTGCCCAGGACGTGGATCAGAGAGTTATCACAGACCCTGATGGCAAAGGGCACTTATGCAGATTAGCCAACCTGTGCCATGATGAAGAGAGAACCGACCTTCAACGCACACACAATAGAGGAGCAGGCTATGAGTACCAACTGGGCAGACCACTACTCTGAGCGGAGCACCCGTATCAAGAGTTCCGCCATCCGGGAGATTCTCAAGATCACGCAAATGCCGGGCGTGATCTCGTTTGCAGGCGGACTGCCCGCCCCTGACCTATTCCCCGTTGAGCGCGTCGAAGCGGCTACGCAGGCAGTGCTGAAAAAGAACCCCGTCGGGGCGCTGCAATACGGACTCACCGAGGGCTACCTGCCGCTGCGCAAGATGGTGGCCGGGATGATCCAGGAACAGGGCATCGCATGTGATGCCAGCAACGTACTGATCACCTCCGGGTCACAGCAGGCACTCGACCTGATCGGCAAGTTGTTCATTGATGAGGGGCAGAAGATCCTGGTCGAGGCACCGACGTATCTCGGTGCCATCGGGGCATGGAAACCCTACGGTGCCGAGTACATCCAGGTACCGTCCGATGAGAACGGTATGCAGGTTGAGACCATCGACGATGCGGTGTTTGAGCAGCACCCGGGGATGCTGTACGTCGTACCTACCTTCCAGAACCCCTCCGGCACCACGATGACGCGGGATCGGCGCGAGAGGCTCGTCAGGATGGCAAATGAGCGCGGCCTGCCCGTCATCGAGGATGACCCCTACGGTGAACTACGCTACGAGGGGGAGGTTCAACCTTCGCTGCTGGAGCTGGATGCCAAACAACGCACCGACCACGCCGAAGCGTTCTCGGCGGGTAATGTGATCTACCTGAGTACCTTCTCAAAAACGCTGTGCCCCGGCTTCCGTGTGGCGTGGGTGGTCGCCCCCACCGAGGTCATCGGCAAGCTGGCACAGACCAAGCAGGGCACCGACCTGCAAACCAGCTCTTTCACGCAGATGGTGGCCCATGAGCTGGCGAGCGATGGCTTTCTCGAACAGCACATTGACGTACTGCGTGCGGCTTATCGCATGCGCCGCGACCAAATGCTCGACCTGCTGGATGAGTTCTTTGCGCCGCTGGGTGTTACATGGAATCATCCACAGGGTGGGCTGTTTATCTGGGCGAGGCTGCCCGAAGGGGTCAACACAACTGAACTGCTGCCCAAGGCCATCGAGAAGAAGGTGGCCTATGTGCCGGGCGCGCCGTTCTTCCCGAAAGGCGGTGGTGAGAACACCCTGCGGCTGAACTTCTCCAATGCCACACCGGAGCAGCTTGAACAGGGTATGGCCCGGCTGACCGAGGTCTTCCGAAAGGAACTCGGCTAAAAGAAACGTGTGGAGGCGCAAAGGCGAGGGACCGTACGGTGCCCTCGCTTTTGCCTGGATACCCCCGCGCGGTTGTTGGGGTGTGAGGGGCTACGCTATAATCTCGGAACCCGCAAGCCTATTCGGTCGCTTGATACACAGGATTTGACCTTCAATTATGTCTGCTGCAATCTACCCATTTACGGCCATCGTCGGCCAGGAGCGCATGAAGCGTGCGCTGATCCTGAACGCCGTCAACCCCCAGATCGGCGGCGTGCTGGTACGCGGGGAGAAGGGGACCGCCAAGAGTACCGCCGCGCGCGCACTGGCTGCGCTGCTGCCCCGGATCGAAGTGGTGACTGGCTGCCCTTACAGCTGCGACCCCAGCAGCCCGGCGGGTGCCTGCGATGCCTGCCAGTATACCATTGAGAGCCGTGATTACAGCACGTCAACCCGGCAAATCCGCATCGTTGATCTGCCGATCAGCGCCACCGAAGATCGTGTCGTCGGTACGCTGGATATCGAGAAAGCCATCCAGCAGGGCGAACGCCACTTTGACCCCGGCGTGCTTGCCAGCGCCAACCGTGGCATTTTATACGTCGATGAAGTCAATCTGCTCGATGATCATGTCGTAGACCTGCTGCTTGACTCTGCCGCGATGGGTGTCAATGTTGTTGAACGCGAAGGAATCAGCTTCAGCCACCCGGCTCACTTCATGCTGATCGGCACGATGAACCCCGAGGAAGGCGACCTGCGCCCGCAGCTTCTCGACCGCTTCGCATTATGTGTCGATGTGTTTGGCCTGAAAGACCCTAATTACCGTATGGAGGTCCTTGAACGGCGCATCGGGTTTGATGAGGACCCCGAAGGGTTCTACAAGGAGTGGCAACCGTACGAGGACACACTGGCTGCCGAGATCGAACAGGCACGCCAGATCGTTAACGGAGTGACGTATTCCCGTACCGACCTCGAAACCATCGCGAATCTGACCTCCAGTATGGAAGTAGACGGCCATCGGGCCGACCTCGTGATTCTCAAAACGGCGCGCGCTCATGCGGCGTTTGAGAGCCGCCGCGCCATCACTGAACGTGACATTCTGCTGGCCGCCGAACTGGCCCTGCCGCATCGCTTCAAGCGCTCCCCATTTGAGAACACCGAGCGCAGCATCCAGGATCTTCAGCAGCGGCTGGAAAAGGCCCGTGCAGACGCCGAGAGTACCGGTGAGCAGATCGAGGATGCGGACGGTGATGCCGACGCGCAGGAAAAAAAAACGACCCCGACAACCTAGACCCATCCGATGATGTCATTGAGGATGCGGAAGATGTGCCACAGAGTGGCACCGCACAGCCCGCCCAGCAGAACATTTTCGAGAACAGTGATTCAAACTGGTGGGAAGGTGGTCAGCAGGTGGACCCCGGCGAGGAATTCCGCATCCGCCAGAATCTCAGTCAGAAGCCCATCGATAAGCTGACACGGCGGCAGGGTGGCCGGCGCAGCCGCACCCGCACTGACCGCAAACGTGGCCGCTATATCCAGGCACGCCCCGCCCACGGCAAAACCAGTGATATCGCTTTCGATGCGACCATCCGTGCCGCGGCTCCGCATCAGAAGGACCGGGACAAGGGCAAGATGGCATTTTCGATCCGTAAGCAGGATTTGCAGGAGAAGGTGCGCGTCAAGAAGCAGGCCAACCTCGTCATGTTTGTGGTGGATGCCTCCTGGAGCATGGCGGTGGCTGAGCGCATGATGGCGACCAAGGGTGCCATCATGTCGCTGCTGACCGATGCCTACCAGCGCCGTGACCGGGTCGGCCTGATCGTGTTCCAGAAGAACCAGTCACGCCTGGTGCTGCCACCGACCAACTCGGTGGAACTGGCACAAAAGGCGCTGGCCGATATCCCGGTGGGTGGCAAGACACCGCTTTCAGCGGGCCTTGCCATGACCTACGAGGTGATCCAGAAAGACCTGATCACGCACCCGGACGTGATACCGATGATGATCCTGCTGACCGACGGCGCGGGCAACGTTGCGATAGGCAGCTTGCCTCCACTGGAGGAAGCTCATCGTATCGCGGACCGCATCAAGGAAGCCGGGATCAAGTCGGTGGTGATCAATATGGAGCATGCCAGCTTTGACCAGGGGTTGACGCAAAACCTGGCAAATCGACTCAACGGCCCGTGCTATGCCCTCGATGAGCTGCGTGCCGACTTGCTGTATGAGACCGTGCGTGGGGAAATGAACAGTTTCTAAAACCACTGCGGGGCACTGTCACACAGTACCCCGCAGGTTTCTTCTATGGATTGCTGTGCCGAGTTACTCACCCGGCACGCCATCATTATCGACGAAATCGAACAGTTCCGGGTCATACCAGTCGTTGGGGAAGGGCGCAACACGCACGCCGTACCACTCCTCAAGCACCCGGCGGAAGATCGGTGCAGCCACGCCGGACCCCTGCCCACCGTTCTCGACCATCACCACCACTACGATCTCAGGATTCTCATACGGGGCGAACCCGGCGAACCACGCAATCGGTGAGGCGTTGGGATCGGAGACCTGCGCGGTGCCTGTCTTGCCTGCCGCCTCCACCTGCATGGAACCAAGCCGATATTCTGCCGTGCCAATGGTCGGGTCGTTGACGACATCGTACATGGCCTGATGAATCAGGTCGTACTCATCATCGGTCAGTTCAAACGTGTTGAGAATTTCCGGCTCGAACTGCACGCTGGGATCCTCGCCAATCAAGCCAATACGATCCACGAAGTACGGGCGATAGACTGTGCCCCGGTTGGCAATGGCTGAAACCATCGTAGCCATCTGGAGCGGCGTGACAAGCACATCCCCCTGGCCGATTGCCATGTTGACGCTGTCGTTGAGGTTCCACTCACGGTCATTGGTTGCCAGCATCCATTCGGGGTCAGGGATAAGGCCGCTGGCCTCCTCGATTTCAATACCAAGCTGCGCACCGAGACCCAGTTCACGCGCATCCTGTGCGATCAGGGAGGGGTCCTGCAAGCCAGTCTGATAGCCAATCTCGTAGAAGCAGGTGTTGCAGGAGGCCGTCAGCGCCTGCTGGAGCGTCATAAGGCCATGACCGCCATCCTGCCAATCGTAGCGATCCGTGCCCAGCGTATTCCAGGCACCGGTGCTGTTGTAGGTCCAGTTGGGACCCAACACATCGAAATCAAGGGCGGTGACCATCGATACGATCTTGAAGATCGAGCCTGCCGGGTACTGGCCCTGTGCGGCCCGGTTAAGCAGCGGACGAAGCGGATTATTGAACATGTCCGTAACATAGCTGCCCGCCAGCGGATGCCCGTTATAAGGGTGCAGTACGTTGGGGTCAAAGTCAGGGTAGTTGGCAAGCGCCAGCACCGCACCCGTGTTAGGGTCCATCACCACCACTGACGCACCGCTGGCTGTCGTCACCCATGTCTCTTCCCCGGCGATGTATGCCTCGCGCAGGGCATCCTGTGCGATGGCCTGCATCTCGCGGTCGATGGTGGTGTACAGGCTCTCGGCAGGCTCAGCCGGGATGCTGGCAACCTCAGCAAAGAAAGTGCCGCTGGGTGTATAGGCACTGAGCGTGGCACTGGGGCTGCCCGCAAGATACGGCTCTCCCCATGCCTCCAGCCCACTGATACCAACCACTTCATCTCCCCGGTAGCCGAGGCCCAGGTAGTATTCCAGTTCCTCGGCGGGTATCTGGCGGGCATACCCCATCACATGCGGAGCCAGCACATTGTAATAGCGCCGTCCGGTCTTCTCAAAGGCATCAAGGCCGGGGTAGCTGTAGTACAGGTTACGATACTGGTTGAACGTTTCAAGGTCCACATCACCGATGGCAACCACCCAGTCATCAGGCTGCCCCGCGTACTGTGACCGGATCACCTCGCGCGGGATGCGCGTCATCTCGGCCAGCATATCAAGCATGTCTTCCTCGTTGGTGGTGCTGACCTCACCGGGCACGACTGTCAGCGTCAGCACGGAGGCGTTGGCGGACACCATCCAGTCACCGCTGCGATCATAAATGTTGGCACGTGATGGCCGTTCGACCGAGAGTTGAAGCGTGTTGCCACCCGCGAGTTCAGGCAGAATCAACGCGGGGGACCACGCCACCCCCCATGACTCGCCATTACGAACCAGCAGCATGGTCAGTTCCTGTTCAATATTGCCGAGCAGCACGGTGTTATAGGTCACTGCGATATCGAACTGAGCGGCATTACTGGTCGTCTCTGCAACAGACTGCGGTCTTGCATCGACCGCCTGCAGGCCCATGGTGGCAGCAGTGGTCTCATAGGTGTTGGTGAAATCCTCCAGCGTATACTCGGCCTGGCTGTTGGATGAAAGCAAGCTGTACATACCCGCGTAGTCACCAGACATCCACGCATCAAGAAAACTGAGGGCCACGCCGTCGGGTTCAGCAAGATTGTAGGATTCCTCGGCTGGATCGGCCCCGTCAGGGATCGGGATTTCCACGGTAGAGAAATCGGGGAGCAGTTCACAACCTGAGAGCAGTATCAAGCTGGTAATCAGGTTGATTGCGATAATGCCGATAAGCTTTTTGTTCTTCATATACCTTCAAATCCAACCCGTATGAACGATAAGGGCCGGTTTCGGTACGCCCGTATCCAGCCCTTATAAACACTATATCGCATTATAACCAGCGCCATGCTGGCGAACAATAAGCAGCTATCCTATGCAAGTACCGCCCGGTTGACCACGTTTCGATACTGCCCGGTTTTCAAGCCATCAATGATCTGCCGGGCGGCATCGATGGCGACGTTGACCTGGGCATCCCACGTGCTGGCACCCAGGTGCGGTGTGTGGATCACGGCGGGGTTATTGATCAGCGGGTTGTCCCCTGCGGGGGGTTCCCGGTCATACACATCAAGGGCAGCCCCCGCTACCTGGCCTGACGCAAGCCCGGCGGCGAGGTCTGCATCGACGATAACCGGGCCACGGGCAACATTAATAATGCGCACACCGGGCTTCATCTTTGCGATGGCCTCGGCATTGATCATGCCGCGTGTTTCATCCGTAAGGGAGGGGTGCAGAGAGATGAAATCGGCACGGGTATAGAGGTCATTAAGCGGGATGATCTCTATACCCAGATCGCGTACTTCGCCCGGCTTGGGATCATAGCCAACCACCCTCATTTCAAAAGCCCGCGCACGGGTGGCAACGGCCTGCCCGATGCGACCCAAGCCGATCAAACCAAGCGTTTTGCCGCGTAGTTCGGTACCCATATACGCCTTGCGATCCCAGCGGCCCGCGACCATGCTGGCATGAGCCTGCGGGACATGGCGTGCCAGTGCCAGCATCAGGCCGAAGGTATGTTCAGCAGCGGCAATCGTGTTGCCGTCGGGGGTGTTCATCACCACAACGCCGCGCTGAGTAGCAGCATCCAGATCGACATTATCCACACCAACCCCGGCGCGTGCAATCGCCTTGAGGTTAGCAGCCACGCCCAGCAGCTCGGCATCGGCTTTGGTGGCACTGCGGATGATCAGTGCGTCAGCTTCGGGGATGGCGGTCAGCGTTGCGGCACGGTCCATGCCACCCGCACCGATCACCTCGAACTCCTGCTCGGATGCAAACAGGTCAATGGCCTTCTGATTAACGTTGTCAGGAATCAGTACTTTGAATGTCATAATCGTTTTTATGCCCCTACGAACTCATCAAAACCAGCCAAAACATCTTCCAGCGTTTCCATTGTCATATCGCCCATGTGCGCCACACGGAAGGTCTTGCCCTTGAGCTTGCCGTAGCCCTTATCGATGGCATACCTCTTCTGAGTCTCCATGAACTCAGCCATGGCAGCCACATCGATACCGAGGTTATTGGCAACCGCCGAGATAGTCGGGGAGCGATAGCCATCTTCGGAGAACAGCTCGAAGCCATGCCCGGCAGCCCAGTCAAGGGTGCGATCCCGCATGGCGAGGTGGCGCTTCCAGCGGTTTTCCAGCCCCTCATCTTCGAGGATGTCGGTAAGCTGTGCATCAGCAGCCCACATCAGCGCGACGGGCGGAGTCGAGGGGGTCATGTTCTTCCTGAGTGATTTCTCCAGCGTGAGGAAATCGAAGTAATATCCACGGTGTTCGATTTGCCCGGCACGCGCCAGCACGCGGTCACTGACTGCCGCAAATGAAATACCAGGCGGCAGCGCGAACGCCTTTTGTGAGGAGGTCAGGGCGACGTCAATACCCCAGTCATCGACGCGCAGTTCCGCGCCAAGGAAGCCGCTCACTGTATCGACGAAGAACAATGTATCTTCGTATTCGCGGACAACTTCGCCGATCTCGGCAATGGGGTTAGTGACGCCAGTGCTGGTTTCGTTATGAACGACGCACAGCGCATCATATGGGCCGTTTTTCAGTGCGTCGGCGACCTGTTCAGGCCGGAAGGCTTTACCCCAGTCGATCTCAAGTACATCGACCCGCTTGCCGTTGGCCTGGCTGACTTCGGCCCAGCGCTCACTAAACGCGCCCGAAACCAGGTGCAGCACCTTTTTATCGTCACGAACGCCACAGCGGATCGTGCCTTCCCACAGCCCGGAACCCGATGACCCACTGACATAGACACGGTTTTCTGTCAGGAATGCTGTCCGCAGTTTCTTCTGCAAACGGGCAAATAGATCGACAAACACGGTCTGGCGATGTCCGATCATCCACGGAGTTTGTGCATCCAGAATCTCCCGGCGGACCTCAACCGGGCCGGGCAGTACCAGCCTGACATGATCCTCATTAGCCATTTCGAACCTCCCTCACTAGCGGGTAAACCGTTGCGCCCTGATGGACTGCTGCATTGTATAGCATATGCTCACCGGATCACAATAGCGACTATTTTCACAAACGAAAGGCCACGCCACCCATCGCGTTTTTGATGTACAAACGATACAATCCACCGTAAACAGGGTTTTAATCCGGTACAGAGAGCAGGTGACATGACCATCCAGGAAAATATCCCCGCAGACTATCAGCGGCTGCAAGAGGTGGACCCCGACATTTTTAATGCGATTATGGCAGAGCGTGAGCGCCAACAAGTCGGCATTGAGATGATCCCCTCCGAAAACTACGCCAGCCGCAATGTGATGAGCGTGATGAATTCGGTACTGACCAATAAGTACTCAGAGGGCTATGCCGGCAAGCGCTATTATGGGGGGAATGAGTATGTCGATGTGGTCGAACGTATCGCCATTGAGCGGGCCAAACAGGTATTTGGGGCTGAACACGCCAACGTCCAGCCGTATTCCGGCTCGCCGGCCAACCAGGCCGCGCACATGGCCCTGCTCGACCCCGGAGACCGTACCATGGGGCTGGCCCTGCCAGATGGTGGGCACCTGACCCACGGTTGGAAGGTCAGCTTCTCTGGTCAGTATTACACACCCAGCCAGTACACCGTGAACCCTGAAACCGGCCTGCTGGATTACAAAATGATCCGGGAGCAGGCGCTGGAGTACAAGCCCCGCATGATCTGGGCCGGGCATTCTGCGTATCCCCGCGAGATGGACTTCGCGCGTTTTGCCGAGATTGCGCAGGAAGTGGGAGCCTACCTCGTTGCTGATATCGCACATATCTCCGGGCTGGTTGCTACCGGCCTGCATTCGGACCCGGTCCCATATGCCGATGTGGTCACAATGACCACGCATAAAATGCTGCGTGGTCCGCGTGGCGCGCTGATCCTGGGCAAGGAAGCGCACGCAAAGGCCATCGATAAGGCTGTGTTCCCCGGGTTGCAGGGCGGCCCACATAACCACACGACTGCCGCGATTGCGGTCGCGCTGAATGAGGCGCTTGACCCTGCGTTTAAGACGTACTGTGAACAGGTGATTGCTAACGCAAAGGCGCTTGCCGCAGGCCTGATGACACGCGGTTTCAAGGTCGTGACCGGCGGCACCGACAATCACATCGTGCTTCTCGATCTTTCGCAGTCACCGGGCGATGTGACCGGCAAGGCGGCATCGGTACGGCTGGATGACGCTCACATCACGACCAATGCCAACATGGTCCCGGGTGATAAGCGCACCGCATTTAACCCATCGGGGATCCGGCTCGGTACGCCCGCAGCCACCACGCGCGGCTTCGGTAATGATGAGATGACGCAGATCGCCAACTGGATTGCAGACATCGTTGAGAACATGGAAGATGACACGGTGCTGGATCGAGTTCGGGGCGGTGTCGAGGAGATGTGTGGTCGATTCCCACTGTGGTATTAGGCCACGACCTTGATTCCAGGTTGAGGGTAATCGCTTACGCCATCTGGTTCTGATGCAGGCGGCGCATCAATGCCTCACCCGGAAGCGATTCCGGGGCGTCCAGTTCAAAGGCGATCTCCCAGAAAGCCTGCTGTGCACTCGACGGTGGGCGGCGGGTGTGCCGCGCCATGTAGAGCGTCTGCGACATTGAAAGGCCGCTGACGGGCACCGAGACGATACTGCCCGACTCAAGCGCATCGACAGCGAGGACTTCCGGCACAAACGCCACGCCGATACCGCGCTGCACGGCCACCACCAGCGTCTCGGGGTGATTGACCTTGAACGCGATATTCATATCTTCAAGGCTTTGTTTGTAGGCGGCCAATTCCCGCCGGATGATGTTGTATCCGCTTGAATTACTGGTGTACATCACGTAGCGCCCTTTGGGCAGGTCCTGCGGGGAGATCGGGCCGTTGAGGGTTGACCACGGGTGATTCTCCGGCACGATCAACAGCAGGCGCTCCTCAAAGTACGGGCGGTATTCGATCTCTTTGTATGGCTCATCGGCGGCGGTCAGCGCAAGCTGTACATCCCCGGCGATCAGCTTCTGCAGCACCTCGATATTCGACCCGGCGGCACATGTCACGTTGACGCGCGGATGCTGCCGTATCAGTTCGGCGATGATGCGCGTCACCACGTACTTGCCCGTGACCGCCCCACAGCCAATGCGCAGCCCACCAACCACTTCACCCTTGAGAGAAACCATCGTTTCTTCAACCTGTACCATGCGGTTGATGATCTCGCGGGCCAGCGGCATGAGTTGTTCCCCGGCCTCGGTCAGCACGATGTGACGCCCTGTGCGATGGAACAGATCGAGGCCCAGTTCTTCTTCCAATGAACGAATCTGCATGCTCACGGCTGGTTGGGAGATTTGGAGTCGGCGCCCGGCTTCGGAGAAATTTTCTGTCTCAGCGGCGGCCAGAAACACGCGCAGCGCATGCACATCTAACATAGGGCTTTCCTTGGGTGATGAGTGCCTGGAGGTCATCAAATACTGCTGTGCCACTGTTTGTTATTATATCAATTTATTATTACTGCGTAAAGCCCTGGTAATCACTGATAAATACGACTGCATTAATAGTATTATGGGTTCGCAGGTTTGCGTGCTTCAAGATACAAAAACCATCCGTAATTACGGATCAGCCAATCATCCCATGCAAACTTCCACTTACGCGGGATGACCCTGCCCACAAGGTATTTATTGACCTGTCGATTGCCGGGCACATAAGACAGATCGTAGTAATCGGTAAGCTCGGTGGTGATAGCCTCAAAACCCTCGAACATGGACGCGAACTCGGAACGGGTAAGATGGCGGGCGATGAAACCATCGGTCACATCACGTAGGATGTCAGCGTACTTGCGGCGCAGGAACTCGCCGCGCAGGATGCCGTGATTCAGCCCGGCGGTGATCCAGTTACGGATAGCGTGGCGATGATACACCATCACCTTGACCTCGGCCCCCGGCTTCATGACGCGCCACATCTCTTTAATGATATGCTCGGTCGCGGCGCTGTGATGGATGACCCCCCATGACCACACCATGTCGAAGCTCTGGTCGTCGAAGGGCAGGCGCTCGCCATCAGCCAGCGTGACCAGCGCATCAAGGTTTTCAAGATCAAAGCGGCGGCGAGTGATGTGGACGGCGTTGCTGCTGAGGTCCACCGCACTGACATGGATACCACTGCGTGCCATCGCGGCGGCAGTGCCGCCCATGCCACAGCCGACCTCAAGCACCTGCTGCCCGGTACGGGCGGCATAACCGATCTGCTGGTTAAACGGCGGTTCCACCGGCCAGTTCGGGTGCCCGAACTCGCGATGAGCCTCGTAGAAACGGCGATCCACCTCGGCAAACCACTCCGGAGTCCCGGTTTCCAGGTTCATGGTCTGCTGCCAGTCGTAGGTCATCGGGTTGCTGTCCCACCAGGAACGGTTCCCGAACTGTAGATTGTCGTGATCAAGATCAGGTATGGTCATTGCGTATTCTCCGTCTTATCAAGTGGCTCCATCATACCGCACCGGTCCGTGTTCCTCCATTTTCCTGCCGGGTCTGTTGACTTTCGTTATCATTTACCATGACAATGGAGAAGATGAGTCGCCATCATCGGGGTAAAACCGCATGACCCTTGTTTATATCACACTGAGCTGGCTGTCAGGGATCGCCTTGCGCCGGGCGGATGCTGCGCCACTGTGGCTGCTGCTGATGCCTGCTGTCCTGGGTCTGTTCGCCTTTGTGCTGACCCGCAACCAGCGTGCGCGGGTCATGGCATCATGCCTGATTGCGTTGAGCCTGGGGGCAGGCCGCATGATGCTGGCTGAGCCAACCTTTGACGAGGGGCATATCGCCAGCTATAACGACACCGGGGTAATCCGGGTACAGGGCATGGTCATCGATGCGCCGGATGTGCGGGATACCCACACCAATCTGCAGCTAAGGGTCACGGGCCGCGTGCTGGATAGCGGTGAGGTTGAACCGCTGACGGGGGAAGTGCTGGTGCAGGCCGCACTGGCCGATGAGGTCAGCTACGGCAGCCTGATCGAGATCAGCGGGCAAATCGAGACGCCGCCGGAATGGGAGGATTTCTCGTATCGTGATTACCTCGCGCGGCAGGGTATCCACAGCCTGATGCGCTACGTTCAGGTCGATACGCTGCCGGGGCAAGGCGGCAGCCCGGTACGGCGGGCGCTGCTTTCGGCACGTGGGGCGGCGTTCGAGATGATCAACCGCCTACTGCCTGATCCGCAGGCGTCGCTGCTGTCCGGCATCCTGCTGGGCATCGAGACCGGCATCCCTGAAAACGTGCGTGCCAGCTTTGACGCCGCTGATGCGACGCACATCATCGCCATATCAGGGTCCAACCTCGTGATCCTCGCCGGGCTGGTGATGGCCGTCAGTGCCCGATTCGCCAATCCGCGCGTCACCACCGGGATCACGATAGCGGTGCTGCTGGTCTATTCACTATTTGTGGGGGGTGATGCTGCGGTGATGCGCGCTGCGGTGATGGTCTCACTCAGCCTGATCGCGGTACAGTTGGGCAGACAAACGTACGGTCTGACCTCACTGGCATTTGCTGCGCTGTTGTTCACTGTCATTAATCCGCTGACACTGTGGGACCTTTCATTCCAGCTCAGTTTCATGGCGACGCTGGGCCTGGTGCTGTACAGCACGCCTCTACAGAATCTATCCACACAATTGTTCACAGGGTTACTGGGGGAGGACCGCGCCATGCAGATCACGTCGGCGCTTTCGGATGGTATCCTTGTCACGATGGCGGTACAACTCACCACACGCCCGCTGATGATGCTGTACTTTGGCCGATTTTCGCTGGTCTCACTGCCGGTCAACCTGCTGATCGGACCGCTGCAACCACCACTGATGATGCTGGGTGGAATCGGCACGGCGCTGGCGTTGCTGATCGAGCCACTGGGGCAGGTGTTTCTATGGGGAAGCTGGGCCTTCCTTTCCCTGACCCTGGGCATCGTGGAATTCTTTGCCGGGCTGTCCGCCGCATCAATGGAAGTTTCGATCCTGAATCCATTGCCGATCATCTTATTTTACGGGGTTTTGTTTGGGCTAACGGCACTCGTCAGCGGGCCAGAGGATATCCGCAAAAAACGATTTGAGTGGCTGCGCACAGCGGGATTTACCAAAGCCGTCGCGGCTGTGGCACTGCTGGTTGCCGGGCTGCTGCTTACAGCGGCGGTGCAGCAGCCAGATGACAGGCTGCACCTGTGGTTCTTTGACGTGGGTGATGGCAGTGCTGTGCTGATCGAGACGCCGGAAGGACGGCAGGTGCTGGTTGATGCCGGGGGTAGTGGACGAGCGCTGTCAACAGGGCTGGGCCGTGCTGTGCCGTATTGGGATCGCCAGATCGATTTACTGGTATTGACCGGGCAGGATGAGCGGCAGGTGGCCGCACTCGGCACCATCAGCAGACGCTACACCATTGAGGCCGTCCTCAGTGGATCACCCAACCCCGAAAATGCCAATGCCTTCCGCGCATTTGGGGCGCTGCCGGACTCCACGGAATTTATCGAAGCGCTGCCGGGGTCATCCGTTCATATAGGAGATGAGGTTATCCTCACCGTACTGCACCGGGATGTGGATACCCCCTCACAAACGGTACTTATGTTGACCTACAGATCGATGAACGTACTGTTCACCGGGGATATCGACCCCGCAGCCGAGGCGGTGATCGTGGGCCAGCATGGTGAGTTGCTCGATAGTGCGGTGATCCAGGTTCCACGGAGCGGCCATCGCGAGAGCAGCAGTGGAGCGTTTCTCGCAGTGGTCAGGCCGCAGGTCGCCGTGATCTCGGTGGATAACCCTGACCGATCCGACCGTCCGCACCTCGAAACGCTGACGCGCCTGGAGGAAAGTGCCCGTGTGCTGCGCACCGATCAGGCGGGTACGGTTCACATCGTCAGTGATGGGGAACAGATGTGGGTTTACTCTTCGTCTGACTGATCGCCATCAGCCGGGGCGGGTGCCAGGAGGCCATTCTCCTGCACATCAACACGAACCAGCAGCCTGCCAACAAAGGCATCGAAGCGGGCCTCGACCCTATGGGAATGACCGGGCAGCAGATTCAGATCGACCAGGTAGCGCTCATCGACCTCTCGGCGGCGGAACTCAGGCGGCAGGACTTTCATACGGATTTTGCCACGATGGCCGAGGTCAAGCAGGCTGAAGGCAAACACACCTGCCTCACCAATCGTCATCCGTGCGCTGACCGGTTCCCAGCGCCAGCCGACCGTTCCGCCATAGTAGTGTTCACCCATCAGCTCAACGCTGGCCCCCGCCATCGGTTCCCGGTGGTCATTAAGCAGCAGGCCATGCAGTGTCGTTGCATCGGGGCGAAGGGCACGCAGATACTCCGGCCCGGCAGGATCGGTGATGTGGGCCAGTGCTTTGACGATCTCCTCCCGCGGGCCAATCCCCGCCAGTTCTCTTAACGTTTGAGCAGCCTGCGCCGTGTTGAGCTTCGCCAGCCCATGCACCGCCGCGATCTGCACAGAGCCGTCAGGGTCACGACCTAACTCATCAAGCCACAGGGTAGCGTCTCGGTGCCCCACGTTGGCAACCAACCGCGCCATGACGCGCCGCGCCGAGGGCGCGGGATGACTCACGTAATCACTGAGGATGTCCACCGCGCGTGGGCCGAGGCCCTCCAACGCGGTCTGCACCGCGCTCACGTTGCGATAAGCAGGTGGCGGAGGCGGCTCTGCAACAAACCAGAACAGTGCGTCAATGGCGCGGCGTGTGCCAACAAGGGCCAACCCCCGGGCAGCCTGGGGGGCTTCCGTGCCGCCGCTGTGCAGGCGCTCAGCGTAGTACATGATCGCGCGGTTGTCTTCTAGCTGCTCCAATGCGCGGGCCATCGCTGACGCGGCCTCGGCGTGCCCGCCGGGCTGAACTTCCTGCCTGAAGCGACGCCATAAGGGTCCCACCGCAATCTTTAACCCTGAAACGCCTAACCTCTGCGCCGCCGAGATGCGCACGCGCGGGCCCTGGTTTTTTAGCCCCTTGAGCACATCACCCAGCGAATGCACCCCACTGACAAACACGCCAATATCAGCCAATTCATCGCTGTGTTTGGCAGGAGGGGACGCCCCCAGCCTCACGGCCAGTTCAGTCAGCTTTTTGCGTTTTCCAGCGGGCCAACCTTCGTACTGGGGACTGCGCATGAGGTGTTCCAGCACAACAGAAGCCTCCCCATCCAGCGAACCCAGCGCAGCCCAATCGTTGCTGACCAGCGCATCACGAACCTGCAAGGCGATGGTAGACAGCTCAGAAGAATGATGGCTAAGGGCCTGTGTCGCCTGGGTGGCGTTGAGGCGGCGAGTATCAAACAACGCATCGATAAGGCCATGGACGGCGGCTTCATCATCAATATCGCCCAGCGCAGCCAACCCCCACTGGATCAGATACTGATCCGTTTCACGCTTCAGCAGGGCCAGCAGGGCGGGTACTGAAGCCGGATCAGACAACCCGGCCAACCCGCGCACGGCACGCCGCTGCACCTGTAAGTTACGATCTCCCAATGCCTTACACAGCCCGCTCACATCGCCGCGTTCAATCAGGCGGTCGATCTGCTTCAGTGACGCCATACTCCCCCGATTCATCGTAGCTGCATCCGTGCTGAACCCTCCTCGTTAGACAGGGACCGCATCAGCACCTACAATAAGCGGATGCAATATCTGATCATAGCACAGCACCCGGCCCGGTTCGAGCATTGAACCGAAGGTGAGCGGCTGCACAGCGCATTGAGGCTCTATGTCATCGTTACTCCCCGCGGGGAAGCTCCCTTCAAACCTGTTAGCATACCTGCTTGACCGCATCGGACGTGATGATCCGCGCGTGCTGCTGGGACCCGGCCCCGGTGAGGATGCGGCGGTGCTGGACCCCGGCGCGGGGATGCTGCTGGTCGCCAAATCGGACCCCATCACGTTTGCCACCCACGAGATCGGCTGGTATGCCGTCCATGTCAACGCCAACGACATTGCGGCATCGGGCGGAACCCCGGCCTTTTTCCTCGCGACACTGCTGCTGCCAGCCGGGGAGGCCACCGCCGAGGCCGCTGAAATGATCTTTGAACAGATGCTATCCGCCTGTGATGCGCTGAACGTGACGCTGGTCGGCGGGCACACGGAGATCACCGGCGCGGTAACCCAACCTGTACTGGCAGGGACCATGCTGGGCACCGTGCATCCGGGAGCCTGGGTTAAAACGTCGGGGGCACGGCCCGGCGACCGGCTGCTTGTCAGCAAGGGCGTGCCCGTCGAGGCGACCGCCATCCTTGCCAATGAGCTGCGTAACGTGCTGGAGGATCGATTCTCCGCTGATTTCCTCGACCACTGTGCCCGTTTTCTTCATGACCCGGGGATCAGCGTGGTGAAGGACGCCCGTGTCGCGCTGGCGGCGGGGGTGATCCACGCCATGCACGATCCCACTGAAGGCGGGCTGGCTACTGGCTTGTGGGAAATGGCGGAGACCAGCGATGTCTCGTTGCAGGTGGACCTCAGCGACGTAGTCCTCCAGGAAGGGGGCCAGTTGTGTAAGGCGGTCGGCATCGACGCAATGGGCGCAATTGCCAGCGGTGCCCTGCTAATGGCCGTCCCTGCGAGCGATGCGGCGTCGATACAGGACGCATTGAAAGACCACGGCATCGCGTGTTACGAGATCGGTGATGTCAACGACGGGACGGGCGTCATTGATCGCCATACGGGCAAAGCGCTGATCCGCCCCGCCCGGGATGAAATCGCGCGGTTGTTTGAGTAAGGACACCTCATGAGAGAATTGAACTTCGACTTCATAACCGATTCGCTGGTGGTGGGATCACAGCCGCACCCCACTGATTGGTATGTCCTTGCCGAACTGGGCCTGACTGTCAACATCAGCCTTGTCGCCGAACACCAGGATCGCTTTGTGGGGGCCGCCCCGGACACCCACCTGTGGCTGCCCACGCCAGACTGGTATGGCCCCGGCATGGATACGCTGCGTGTCAGCACGCGCTTTATTGACCTCATGATCTCGCTGGGCCGCAAGGTGTACGTACATTGTTCGAGCGGGGTGGGGCGCTCTCCGACAGTAGCCGCAGCCTACCTCGCTACCACCGGGATGTCGATGGCGGATGCGCTGCGCACCGTCAAGGCCAGGCGTCCGGTAACGAAGATCAACGATGCGCAGTTGGGTACGCTGCGTCACTTCCTCGATTCATTGAAGGAAGCACCTTAACCTTCAATAACTTCCATGCGATCCTGTATCGAATCGAGCCGCGCCAGCGAGACCCACGTCCAAAGTGGGTCATCTCGCAAGGTGCCCGGGTCCGCGTAGCGCGGGTCCAGTTCGATGGCATGGGCCAGTAGGTCTTCGGCTTCGTCGCGGCGCAGATTAGCATCGGTTGCAATAGCTAACCCGGCGTTGACCTCGGCGGTATCGTAGCCCATGTTGGCGGCAAGGCTGAACAGGTCGAAGGCATCGTCATAATCCCCGGCATCAAACGAGGCGAAACCGGCACGGGTCAGCGTCTCGACGCTGGTATCTCCCAATGCGATGGCCCTTTCATAGTCATCAATGGCCGCAGCCATGCGGCGCTCGCGATGTTCGGCCCACGCCCGCCCGGCGTAGACCTCGGCCTCGATATAGCCCTTATTGATGGCGCTGCTGAATTGATCGATGGCCTCGCGGAAATCCTCATCATGCAGCGCGATCTGACCCAGCACGTAGCAGGCACGGCCCGCACCTGAATCAAGACCCAGGGCTGCCTCGGCATCGGTACGGGCGACGATCCAGCCGCCGATGCCGATCTGCACGGCGGCTCGCCCCGTCAGCGCCGCGACACGCAAGATCATATCGTCATCCGCGGCGAGATCGAGCGCAGCCGTGTATGCGTTGCGTGCGGGGCGCATCTCCCCGGCCAGCGCGAGGGCGTCACCGTAATAGCGGTAGTGGCGTGCGGTGGGGGCTATGTCGATCAGGGCCTCATAAGTGGTCAGCGCCGCATCGATCTCACCCGCCACCACTTGGACATAAGCCGTGTTGAAGGGATAGATCGGGTTGCCCGGGGCGAGCATCGCTGCACGATGAAAGCCAGAAAGCGCATCATCGAACACACCCTGTTGATAGGCCGCAACACCGAACAGGTTCAGGCCCCACGGGGTACCGGGCCATTTCGAGTCGAGGTCGGCAAGGTTTTCGTTCTCGATGTTTGCCAGTACGGCGTTATAGGCCCATGCACGGTCAGTCGGGGCACTCTCAGCGGCGCGGGCAGCGTCTCGTGATGCTGCCTCCGTGTCATTCAGGGCAAGGTATATCGCAGAGCGATTGCCATATGCCGCCGGGAAATCAGGCAGGTCACGCAGGGCGGCACTGTACAGGCGCAGCGCATCGATGGGGCGCTCCGATCCCAGTGCCGCAGCCTCATAGAAAGACCATCCCGCCGCCGATGTCACCCTCAGGTTACCCGGCAGCAGTCGGATCAACGGGCTGGCAGATTGGGCCAGTTCCACCACGCGCCCCGGATGTCCATCCAGCAGGGCAGCCTGTGCCAGCAGCGCCAGCACCAGCGGTTTGGGGTCATCCTGAAAGGCACAAAACCGCCCGGATGCCCCTGGGGCATAGCGTATCCACGAGGTTAAATCGGCATCCAGCAGCAGGGGGGGCGGGGCATCGACCTGATCGACCAGGGTGAGACAGGCAGCCCCATCATTGATCAGGGTGAGTTCCGCCCGGATGTGTGCGTCCGGGTTATCCGTCATGACAACGTCAGGCGCGAGTTCGTCCCTCAGCAACGCGGCAAGGTCCTCGGCGTTTTCCTCGACGGGAAGCAGCGCAATGAAGGCCGCCCCCTGGCTGGAACCCTCGGCCACAGCGGTTAGGGCCGGGGTTGGGGCCGGGGTTGGGGCCGATGCATCGACGGCAGCCGTCGATGCATCTTCGGTGGGCGCAGGGGCAATCGTCACCACAGGTTCAACCGGATCAAATACGCCCAGGAGCCACAGCGTTACGCCGACACTGAGCAACAGAAAGGCGATACTGCCCAACAGGGCAGGCATGGAAAACCCCGGCTCCGATGTCCGGGGGGTATTTGAGTTGGGCATAGACTTATCATTACGCCGTTAGGGCGTCTCCCCGCTGCGCGTTGAATCCAGCAGTTCGCCACGCAGCACCAGCAGCCTGATCTCAACCGGGCGATTCAACTCGGCCTCCATAACAGTTTGCAGTTCATTCAGTTCTTCCGGTGTGCCGTGCTGAACCGGCGACTGGCCCTCCGTCTCGCCCGGCGCAGGCTGGGCCTGCTGCTCAAGAATGAGCAGTGTGCCATCAACGACGACCGTACGAAGCTGGTAATCAACCGATACATCGTTCAGACGGGTAACTCCCCAAGTTTCCGTCTCACGGTTGAGGATGCCCAGGGCGTTTGTCTCGATGCGGTCCCGCTGAACACCCTGGAACAACAGGATGCCAAGCGGAATACTCACCACCAGCAGCGACGTGATTGAGACCAGCAGCCCGCGTGAGAGCAGTCGTGTGCGGTCGTGGTTGGGCGGGCGTAATCCCAGCAGCAGGAACGTGATTGTCGCGGCAAAGATCATGCCTGCGAGGTTGGCAATAAGCAGCAGCAGGGCACCAAACGCGATACCCAGGTACCCCACCTGGGAAGCCCCCAGCACAAAGCCAATCCCAATCGTGCAGACGGGCGGCATCAAGGCGGCAGCGATAGCCACACCCGGTAACGCCGCCCCAACTTCATGGCGTCCGATAGCGTATGCGCCCGCAGCGCCAGAGGCCAACGCGACCATCAGGTCAACGAGGTTAGGCTGTGTCCGGGCCAGCATCTCAGGCGTGGGGGTAAGGCCGGGCACCACCAGCGCAAACAGCATCGCGGTGAAGACGGCTAGCAGCACACCCTGAAGGGTCGAGTTGAGGGCACTGCGCAGTGTGCGAATATCACCAAACACCACGCCAACCGCCGTGGCAACAATCGGGGACATCAGCGGAGCAACCAGCATCGCACCGATGATGACTGCCGGGCTGTTCAGGATCAGGCCCAGCGTCGCGATGATGGCGGACAGCGCGATCAGCACAAAGTAATTGATGTTAGGTCGAGACGACTGGCGCATGTCCTGGTACAGCACAAGCTGCTCCTGCGAGGTGAGTGTGGGCAGCAGGTCCGAGATGGAATGCCACGCCTTACGCACCACGTACTGTCCCAGCCCGCTGTAATTGCGAATCAGCGCCAGCGGCAGATCACTCTCCCGTGCGACCTGCAACACCAGCGGCCCAAACCACTGATCTTCAAGGAATCCCTGTTCACTGGCCCCCATCAGCATCGCATCGTGGGTCTCGCAAGTTTCAATAATACCCGCCGATGGTGAGCGGGCCGGATGGACCAGTGTGCGAACGCGATGCGGCTCGGTGAGGCGAGCCTTGAGTGTGTTCAGCAGGATTCGCGCGTCCTGTACCTGGCTCGAGTCGGCATTCTTGCGGGCGATGTTCAGCAGGGTAACCTCGCCTTCAGGGTCGATCAGGTCAAGCGCCAGTTCAGCCGCACGCGGGGCATTGGGGCCACCCGCAGCAGGTACAAGCACTTTACCGATTTTGCCGTTCCAATCGCCATGTACAACGGCCACATCGCACTGGGCATGTTCAATCACATCATCAAGGATGTCACCAAGGCGGCCACCCCCGGCTACATGCTCGCGTTTATGCCAGCCCATCACGACCAACTGTGCGCCTTCCTCCTGGCACGTATCATTGATGCCCTGGCTAACGGCACGGGCAAGGCGCGTCACACCTTCCGCCTGTACGTTCATGGTTGTGGCGGCCTCATCGATCAACTCCTCAAGCAGTGCCTGGCGCTCCTGGGCAAGGTCACGCCCGGAATCAAGGGGTTGATCCTCCGGCACAGCAACCACCTGCAACAGGATGATATGCCCGTCTCGCTGCTGCGCGATGCGGGCACCAAACCCCATCAGGTCACGGGCGGTATCGGGGTTTGACACTGCGACAACAATAGGATAAGCGGATGTGATGCCTTTCGGGCGGGCCTGATCCTGGAAGACGGTCAGACCGATCTGGGAGGTGCGCATCCCCTCACGCGCATATTGCAGGTAGGCCAGCACACCCAGCGCATACCAGCTGATGGCAGTCAACAGTACCGGAAACGGCACCACAAACACGGCCAACAAGAAGGTCAGGCCCATGCCCATCAGCGGCAGGACAGGATACAGTGGAATGCGGAAGGCTCGGCCAGTGCTGCGCGGATGGGCATGCATCAGCAGCGCAGCAGTGTTGACGCCAAACTGAAGCACCACATAGGTCACACCACCGAAGCTTGCCAGTATCCAAACGGCCCGGCCCGGGTCATCTATGGTAACCATCCACGTGATGAGCAGCAGGATAGTGCCAACCCCGGCCATCAGAATCAGCAGCAGTGTCGGGGCATTAAAGACTTTACCAGAGTCAAGCAAGCGTTCCGGCAGCCAGCCGTCACGCCCAATGATTTGAAGGCGGCGCACCATCAACAAATTGACGATCTGCCATGTCACCCCGGAAACCAGCACGGTCGCCCCATGGAACACCATGGCCCCATAACCGGGTATGAGATGCTCCGCGAGATAGCTCAGCGAGGGAGCTTCGGGTATTGCCCAGCGCACGGAAAGCGTAAAGATACCGGCCAACAGCGCGCCAAGTGCCCACATCGAGACGGTGGAACGCGCATTGCGGTCGCGGCGGCCACCCAGTTCGGTTGAGAGTTCCGACGCCCACATAGCCGCCATCACCGCCATCACCGCCATAATGAAGCGATTACCCCCAGTGAACACGCGGCCAGCCGACGCCCCACTGACGATGGCATTGCCGGTCATAACAACCATGAAGGCCAACATACCGAGGATCACGGCCCCCATCATCCACCCTGCGATGCCCCAGCGCGGACGGCGCGCAAGTATTGCCAGCAGGGTCAGTACAATCAGGATGGCAATTGCAAGGACGGGCACCGGAACCGACACCGTGATGTAGACTGAGGTCAGTTCATTAACGGCTTCAGCCACACTGAAGGCCAGCAGGGCGCTCAACGCGGCCCAGCCCAGCAGGTAGGTCCAGCCGGAGAAGAAGGTTAATTGGCGGCGTTCTGTCGCACGGATCAGCCGATAGCTGCCGCCTGCGTAGCCGATCCAGCCACGCAGTTCCAGCGTGTTAAAGAAGGTCGGCAGCAGGACCATAATCAGTGCAAGGTAGGCCCAGCCCGAAACGCCTGCCGCCAGCAGACCCAGCGTCTCAAAAAGCACGATCAACCCGATGACCAGCCATACGCCAACGCCTATCATCAGTGAGCTGTTGGCGCTGAGTTGGTAGCTGCGCCGCACTGATATGCGCTGGATTTTCTCTGAATCTTGCGTGGTTATGCCGCACTCTCCCAATGTGATGTCAAGGCAGTTCACTGTGAGAAACCTTACAGCAACCCCCTTTTTGTGTCAACCGGGTTTGAAACAGACTCTAAAACGGGGCATGAGCCATACCCGGCTCACGCCCCGTTACATGACAGCATCAGCGTGCCCTTACAACCGATCCAGTTCCGTCCGCAGTTCAGAAGCCGGGCGGACACCCACCAGCCGTCTGACCATCTGGCCGTTTTTGAAGATCAACAATGTTGGGATGCCCTGTATACCGTACTGCCCTGCGAAGTGGGCATTCTGATCCACATTGACCTTGGCGAACTTAATACGTCCTGCATATTCACCCGCAAGGCTGCTGATGACAGGCGCGATCTGACGGCATGGCCCGCACCACGCTGCCCAGAAATCCACGACGACCGGGGTCGATGACTTCAGCACTTCGCGTTCGAATGTGGCGTCTGTCACATCGACGGGAATACCCGTCGCACTGCCGTTTATTCTGTTTGCAGTATTCATGCGCTCCTGCTGTGCAGGTGGTTTGCCACCACGGCCCAGCAGATAATCCACGTGGGCTTTGAGTTCAGATGCGCCGTCATCAAGGGCACCATGGGTGATGGACTTGCCATCTTTGACACCCACAGCATAAGGAGTATTGCGAATAGCAAAACGCCCCACAGCGTTGGGGCTGTCAATGGTTTTGACCCACCCAACGAGCAAGTTTCCGGCTTCGATTTCGGCCAGTTTCGCCAGCGCACCGCCAAGGCTGGTTAGATCATGTTCATTTTTCCAGAATACCAACATCACCGGTATCGGAGCGGCTAGCACGCGCTCCAGGCTTTGGTCATGTACGATAATGGGTGCATCAAACACGCGAACCATCAGGGGATAACCTTTTCAACTTGATACAACGAATCTGATCGAAGGATACCCAGCCAGTATAAGATTCACACAAGAAGTAAATTGATTTTGTCTTAGATCAAAACCAGCCCTGCGGGCTGCAGGGCCGGCGCATGAGCAGGAAACGAGGACGTTAGCGCCCGATGTGCATCGGCATGATGACATGGGTGAAGGTGCTGTCCCCCACCGGGCGCAGCACGCCGGGCTTATCGGCCCGCGAGGTGCCGATCTCGACGCGATCTGTGGTAATGACGTTGAGCACCTCGATCAGGTAGCGGGCATTGAAGGCGACTTCCATGCCTTCGCCCTCAATCGATGCCTCGACCACACCCTCGTTTTCGCCGGTTTCGGAAGCCGTCGCACGCACCTTCAGGGAGCCAATCATTCCATCATGTGGCTCGATAACGAGACGGATCGTGTGGTTGGCCTCGCGGGCAAAGATATCAGCACGCTGGCACGCCCGCAGGAAGTCGGCAGTTGGCACCACCGTACGCGTGGTGATCTCATTGGGGATGATCTGGCGGTAATCAGGGAAGGCCCCGTCAATAAGCTGGGTGACCACGTCCACATCAGACATGTGGAATAACACCTGTGAGCGTTCCTTGGGCAGTACAAGTGAGACATCGGGGCCGTCGGCACTGATACGCGGCAGTTCCTGCAAGGTCCGCGACGGAATCACCAGCGAGAAGCTGGCATAGAAATCGGCTTCAAGCGGCACCTCACGTACCGAGAGGCGGAATCCATCAGCGGCGGCCATCGTCAGTGTGCCCTCACTGAATTCAACCAGCACACCGGTCAGGATCGGACGGCTGTCATCCTTGGCGGCAGCAAAGGCCACCATATTGATGGTCTCAGCCAGCACGTCGGCAGGGATGGGCAGCCAGTCATCATCATCCATTGGCTCCGGCATGATGGGAAACTCATGGGCATCAATGCCCTTAATGTTGGCGGTTGTCGCGCCGCAAGCCAGCCGTAATGAGTTGTTACGGACGGCTACTTCCAGGTCAACACGCTCTGGCGAAAGTTTGTTGACAAGGTCGCCAAAGGTGCGGGCCGGGACGGTCAAAGCGCCATCTTCATCTACTGAAGCCCCGATCCAGACGGTAATGCCCATATCGAGATTAGTGGCGGCCAAACGCAGCCGACCGTTATCGGTGGCGAGCAGAATGTTGGAGAGAATAGGCAAGGTGCTGCGTGACCCGACTGCCCGCCCCACGATGTTCAGCCCTTTGGTAAGGTTTTCCTGCATACAGGAGACGCGCATACCCATGAAGGGACTCCTCGTCTGATGTAAGGTCAATGTAATTGATGTAAGTATACAACATATGTTGTATCACTACAAGCATTACAGATTTCGCACCAGCGTATCTGACCTCGTTTATAATGGAAGGGAATCACCCCACTTACCAAGGAAGACAAAATGGCTGGTTTCAACCTGCTGGATATGCTTGGAGCATTTAATCTTAGAATGATGTGGAATGGTGCGCGTCACCAGGTTCGGGGTGCGGTTCGAATGAGGAGCAGCGAGAAGTTCCGCTATATTAAAGAGCCGCTGCCCCCGGCGGCATACCGAACCGTGAAGAGCATCACACTGATGAACCGCAGCGCAACCCTCGTGCAGCTCGCATCAGAACATCGTGCCTTGCAGGTACAGGCGCTGCATCCCCAGGTACTGGAGATACGGCTCGACCAGGGTGGGGCGTTCCCGGAACGCTTTTCATACTGTATCGATACCATCCCTGCTGACTGGGGCGGTGCCCTGTTGACCACCACCGAAACCGGGAAGATCATCAGTCTCGCCACCGATGTCATCGCCCTGCATATTGAGAAGGAGAGCGGCGCATTGACCCTTGAAACCACCGGGGGGCTGACTCTCTCCGGCGGGGCAGGGGTCGGCGTACATTCATCAGGGGCACTGTCCCTTGAAATGGGCCTGCCCGCATCGGCGGCGGTATACGGCCTGGGTGAAAAAGCCTTCAGCCTCAACCTGCGAGGCCAGGCGCTGCAACTTTACAACCGCGACCCCGCTGTCTACACACGCGGAGATGATCCTATCTATGCAAATGTGCCATTCTGGATCATGCTGGATGGGGATCAATGCCTCGGTGTGTACATTGATAACACCTACCCGGCATGGATGGACACCGGCAGCCGTGATGCCCGTACCATGCACTACCAGGCCAGCGGTGGCGACTTAGCGGCGTATTTCATCACAGGTACGCCCGCCGAGGTACTGGCTCACTATACGACCCTGACGGGGCGCATCGAACTGCCGCCAGTGTGGATACTCGGCGCACACCTCTCACGTTGGAGCTACTATCCGCAGGCCCGCGTGCTTGAGATCGCAAAGCAAGCTCGCCAAAATCGCATACCTGCTGATGTGATCCACATTGACATTGATTATATGGATGGCTGGCGCTGCTTCACCATCGATCAGGCGAAGTTCCCGGATATCAGCGTGATGCACGATCAGCTTCATGACCAGGGATTCAAGAGTATCGCAATCATTGACCCCGGCATCAAGATTGACCCGGCTTACCCCGTTTACCAGAGTGGGGTGGCTGGCGATCACTTCATTATATGGCCGGACGGTCAACGATTCACCGGGCCGGTGTGGCCCGGCGACTGCCACTTCCCCGATTTCTCACGGCCCCAAACACGCGAATGGTGGGGCACACAGTATCAAACCCTGCTCGAAAAGGGTTTTGACAGCTTCTGGAACGACATGAATGAGCCTGCCATCATCGCGCCGATACATGGAGCACAAATACCCGGTGATGTTCAACATGATTATGACGGCAGGGGCGCTGATCATGAGGCGGTGCATAACCTGTACGGCCTGCTGATGTCCCGTGCCACACAGGAGGGCCTTGCCAAACTGCGCCCTGATCGGCGTTCCGCTGTCCTGACCCGCGCGACATGGGCGGGCGGTCAGCGCTATGCCATGCACTGGACCGGTGATAACACCAGTGAATGGGATTCGCTCCGGCTGGCGATCCCGATGGCGCTCAACCTTGGGCTGTCCGGCATCCCGATCACCGGGCCGGATATCGGCGGATTTGCCGGTCGCCCCAGCGCGGAACTCGTCACACGATGGATACAGGCCTGTGCGCTGTTCCCGTTCTTCCGAGTTCACACCATGGCCGGGATGCCGGACCAGGAGCCGTGGGTCTTTGGCGAGCCGTATACCAGCATCAACCGCAAATTCATCGAACTGCGCTACCGCCTTCTGCCTGCGCTCTATACCGCGATGTGGCACAGTTCACGAACGGGCACACCAATGATCCGCCCGCTGTGGTTCAACTATCCCGGTCAAGTGGACCCTGACATTGATGATCAGTACTTACTCGGCGATTCCCTGCTGGTCGCCCCTGTCATAGAAGAAAGCACCATCCGCCGAGCAGTCGCGCTGCCACCGGGAACGTGGTACGACTTCTGGACCGGCGAGGCCATTGAAGGTGGCAGGACCATCCATGTCGATGCCGGGCTGGATCATCTGCCACTGTATGCCAGGGCTGGCATTGCACTGCCAACCTGGCCGGTTCAGCAGTATATCGGGGAAGCGCAGATCGATGAGTTGACTGTAACCGCCTATCGCGGCAAAGGGGTCAGCCTGTTATACGAAGATGATGGCCTATCCAGCAACTACACAGCACTGGACAGGCATCGTATCACCGAATACCATGTGACACAGAATGGGGTCAGCCGCAGAATACACAGTGGGATGTTCCGACCGGCATACGGCAAGACCACAGTTATCCCCATTGGCTATGGTGACCATGCACAACCTGCCACTGAGACGGCGGACGAATTCAGCATGTCGTGGTAGGGCCGCACTGATCAACTGTGAGGCGATTGAGTTTGAACAGCTTATCCACATTAATTCAACAAAACCGTTGATTTGTGACGGTGGGTGTCACAATCATGTGCCATACTATAGGTGTAAAAGATGTATCTGTAGTAAAAGGTGGTGCAAAATGACGCCGCAGACAACCACGTTTACCCTTGTTTATCCGCAGCAGAAACCAGTATCAAGCCTGCTGCACAATCTCTTGACTGATACAACCCCGGCCATCCTGATCTCTATTGCGGAGCAGTACGGTCTGCCACGTGTGCCGGGGCTGGACCGCGCGGGGTTGACCCGGCGGCTAATCACGATGCTGAACGATGAACAGCTTCAGCATCTGCAGGCAGACCTTGTCACCGCTCGCTTTGGCGGGCAGAGCGTCCGGGAATTGGTGACCCTTGCACTGGAACGTGACATTGAGCGTGACCGCCAACGTACCGGTAAGATGCGCCCGGCACGGCTGGATGCCATCAATCCGCATGAGGCCATACTCATCGAGAGCGGGCCTCAACGCTGGGTCTTCACCATGCGCGGCTATGACGTACTGCTCAACCTCGAACACAGGCATCTCGCGTGTGGATGCACATTTTTTGAGTTCGCGTCACGTCGCAAGGCACTCTGCAAGCATATCGCCACGGGGTTTGAGCTAATCCCACCCGTCTATGCCCGTGAGGCCCTGATCGATCTGCTGATGTGGCGTGAATATGGAGGCAGCGATACCCCTCCATGGCTGTTCGAGGGGCACCGGGCCGCATAAGAACCGCATAAGAACACAGAAAAAAACAGCCCGCTCCATGACGGGCTGTTTTGATCCAGCATACCCCGTGCGATATAATCCCATGCTGTACTCAATAGAGACGCCAATCACCGCCCCGAACTGCGGGGCGTCAATGTGTATGGGAGAGAATCACGATGCCAAAACGTACATGGCAGCCGAAGAAACGCAAACGTGCCCGCACCCACGGGTTCCGTGCCCGCATGAAGTCCAGCGGTGGCCGCAGGGTGATCAAGGCGCGCCGCGCCAAGGGGCGTAAGCACCTTGCTGTGAAGCCGAAGCACGTCAAGAAGATCAACTGGAACGCTGGCTAGCAGGATTCTGCTGTTCACCCTATGGTGGCCCGCAAGCATCGCATCAGGAAGTCCGCTGAGTTTGACACCGCCTGGCAGCATGGGCAGCGAATCCGGGGTCGACACCTTTCCATCCAGTACGCCGAAACTGGCCGCCCCGCCACCCGTTTTGGGTTTGCCGTGGGGCGGCGGACCGGCAACGCCGTCACTCGCAACCGGGTCAAGCGGCAGTTACGGGCCATATCGGCGTCTTTCCTCCCCTCCCTGGCCCCTGGGGTTGATATCATTGTGATTGCGGCCCCGCACGCCAGCCGGGTATCCTTCCATGCATTAAACCGGGACCTGCTGGCTTTGCTGAGGCAAGCCAGCCTGTTTGTTCCTGAGCCTCGTGGTGAAACACCGGCTAGCAACGCGAGATGAGTACTATGAAGCAGATCGCACTGGGCCTGCTCCGGTTCTATAAGAAATTTATATCACCTATGCTGCCGCCATCCTGCCGGTTTACACCGACCTGCTCGCAGTACACTTACGTCGCAATCGAACGCTTTGGCGTGATCCGTGGCTCATGGATGGGCCTGCGCCGCATCATTCGTTGCAATCCATTTAACCCGGGTGGTTACGATCCAGTCCCTGAGGAGTTCCTTTTTTGAACTTGTTGAAATTTCCCCCTCGATTGTTAGCGTTCGTCGCAGTGGCACTGCTTGCCACCGCACTGAGCGGTTGTGCGGGCGGCTCCGCCCGGGCTGCGCAGCTTGCTGGCGGTAGTTGGCCGAGTGTTACCGTTGAAGACGAGACGATCTATATGGCAGGTGGCAGCGCACTGTATGCCATTGAAGTGGGTGCGCGCACAGCATCTCCAATCTGGTCCTTTACCGCCGAAGAGCGCGTCTCCACCATCTACTCTTACCCTTCAGTGGGTAACGGGCTGGTGGTAACGGCGGATTACTCCGGTAACGTCTACGGCATCGACCGTGAAAACGGTGCGCTGGTGTGGCAGTTCACCGCCAACAGTGCCCGTTTCATCGGCGGATCTGTGTTTGGCGAGAACCTGCTGTACATCGCTGGCACCGATGGCAATCTTTACGCCCTTGACCCCGACACAGGCACGGAGGAGTGGCGATTCAGCGCTGAGCGTGACATCTGGTCCGCACCACTGCTGTATGAAGACACCCTGTATATCACTTCCCTTGACGGGCACCTGTACGCGGTCAACGCCGAAACCGGGGATGAGTTGTGGACCTTCCCTGAAAATGGTGAAGCCGCGACACTGGCGATGTTGGGAACCCCGGTTATCTACGAGAACCTGATTATTTTTGCCAGCTTCAACAACGAACTGTATGCGCTCGACCTTGAGACACACAAGATCGTGTGGACGTACAGCACCACCAACTGGGTCTACACCAGCCCAACCGTGGACGAGGAGAACGGTCTGCTGTATGGCGGCGATCTCGAAGGGCGTGTATTTGCGCTTAACCCGGCATCCGGCGAGGAAGCCTGGGCACTACAGACTGATGGCCCAGTTGTCAGTGCGCCGACACTACATGAATATAAGGGTGCCCCCGCTGTCTTCGCGCCGTCTGGCGATGGTGATGTCTATATCATCGACCCGGCAAGCGGTGAACAGCTCGACCAGCCGTTCGAATTCACAGCAACCTTCACCAACCGGTTCCTGTTTTTCTCAACCGGGGAGTCAGACCGCAGCATTCCGCTGTACGCACCGGTGCTGTTCTTTAATGATTTAACCCTGTTGACCGCCCACCAGGGTGATGATCAGTTATACGCCTATGATAGTGAATCGTTCGTTCAGCAGTGGACCTGCTGTAGCGTGTCTGAATAAGGCACCAGGGAGCTTTTAAGTATGTGGGACACCTTTATCCTTGATCCACTGGTGAACCTGTTGGTATGGCTGTATGCCCTACTCGGTCAGAACTATTTCCTGGCGATCCTCGCCATTACGTTCCTGATCCGTATGGGCACCTATCCGCTATTCCGTACGCAGATTCAATCCACCATGGCAATGCAGGAACTTCAGCCGCGACTGAAGAAGATCCAGGAAAAATACAAAAGCGATCCGGAACAGCTCCAGGCCAAGACGATGGAAATCTACAAGGAAGCGGGGGTGAACCCGTTAGGCGGCTGCCTGCCGACGCTCGTTCAGTTCCCGATTCTGATCGGCCTGTACCAGGCTATCACCCGGACACTGGCGGGGTCTCCGCTCCAGTTAATTGATCTCTCGCAGCATCTTTATAACCCGCTGCCGGAGATGTTGAGCTGGCTGCCCAGCCCGATCAGCTATATCCCGCTGAACAGCCGCTTTGCATGGCTTGACCTTGCCTCCCCTGATCCACTGATGGTTCTGCCAGCACTGGTTGTGATCAGCACTTTCCTTTATCAGAAGCTCGTCACGCCGCCCAGCACTGCCGGGGGCGACCCTTCACAGGCGGCAATGAGCCGTACGATGATGCTGATGATGCCGCTGTTTATCGGGTCGATCTCGATCAACTTCCCGGCAGGGCTTTCCGTGTACTGGGTGGCGGGCAACCTCATTGGTGTGCTTCAGTCGGCATCACTGGGGCGAGCCAGCGTCGATAACCTGCTGGGGACCCAGAACGGCGGCAAATTTACGATTGGTGGGTTCCTGGGCTTGTCACAACCTGAGCCAGAACCCAGGGGTCGATCAGGCAGCCGAAGAAACAAACGGTAGCGGCCCGGTCATCACACCCGCCCGGTTCAGTCCCACCGATTACAACACAGTGCGAGGTAAACCATGAGCGCAGGCACGTATGAACCTGTCCAATTCCATGCAGAGACCGTCGAACAAGCGATTAACACCGGACTACAGGCTCTTGGCCTCAAGCGCAACGAGGTGATCATCGAGATACTGGAGGAGGGTACCCGGGGCCTGCTCGGTATGGGCAGCAAAGAGGCCGTGGTGCGCATCATGCCACTACGTGCTCCACGCCCTGCCTCGGAACTCGAGGTAAAAGCACCGGCACAACCGGCCTCAGCGCCTGAGCCTCCCCAGGAGGATCAACCGGAGAAACCTGTACGTGAGGAAAAGCAGCAGGCCCCGCCCCCTCAGCGTGAGGCGGCAAAGCCATTGGCACCTAAACCGGCCTCCTCCGCACCTGACGTTTCCGAGGAGGACATCGAGGAAGAACTGTCCATCGCCCAGGCCACGCTGGGCCAGCTCCTTGATTACATGGGCATCGAGGCCACCATTGATCTCGTCAAGGCGGTACCTGCTGATGGCGAAGACCCGGAGGATACCCCGTGGATACTGGATGTCAACGGCGATGATCTCGGCCTGCTAATCGGCAAGCGCGGTGAAACCCTGGGTGACCTCCAGTACATCACACGCCTGATCGTCAGTCGTCAGACTCAGCGGCGATCCCGGTTTGTAGTCGATGTAGAGGGTTACAAGACTCGCCGTGAAGACGTGCTGCGCACGCTGGCTATGCGTATGGCGGATCGGGCAAAAGAGCAGGGTCGCACCATGACGCTCGAACCCATGCCACCTAATGAGCGCCGCATCATCCACCTGACCCTGCGTGATGATGAGGACGTCACCACTGAAAGCGTAGGGGATGGCGACCGCCGTAAGGTCACTATTGTGCCGGTACGAGAGCGCTAATCGGCACCCTTTCACCGAAAGATAAGTGCGGAAGCCCCTGGCTTTAGCTATGGGGTAATTGACGATCTGTCATCTTCGTGGGGTGCCGAGGCACCCCCTTGGTGTACCCTGAACATGAACACTCCGCAGTATGTTGCAATCGGTCATATCTGCCGGGATGTCATCCCCGGTGGATACACCCTGGGCGGGACCGTCAGCTTCAGCTCACGCATGGCACACGCGCTGGGTGTCGATGCGGCGATCCTGAGCAGTGGTGCCGATGATATCCATGAGCTGACCGGCCCGCTTGATGGCATCACAAAGCACATCATCCCCGCCCCTGAATCAACCACCTTCCATAATCAATACACATCTGCCGGGCGCAAGCAGCTTCTACTGGGGCGTGCTGCCAGCATTCAGCCTGAACACATCCCTGGTGCGTGGAAAAATCCAGAACTTATTCACATCGCACCGGTTGCCAATGAGGTATCATCAGATATGCTATCGGCGTTTCCATCCAGCTTCATCGGGGTGACCCCACAGGGCTGGATGCGTATATGGGACGACAATCGGCGGGTCATCTATCGCCCATGGCCGTCGGCCTATGATGTGCTTCCAGTAGCAGACGCGGTTGTGATGAGCATTGAAGATGTGGCTTATGACACCACACTGATTCAAGACTATGGCATGCAGGCACGCTGCCTCGTTGTCACCTGTGGCGCGGATGGCGCTGATATTTACCAGCACGGGAAGCGGCTACACATCGAATCTCCCATCGTGCAGGAAGCAGATCCAACCGGGGCAGGGGATATCTTCGCAGCGGCATTCTTCATCCACCTGCAGCGCCATGGTGATGTACGCCGTGCCGGGCGCTTTGCGGCTTTGCTTGCCAGCGATTCCGTCACACGGCGCGGGCTGGACAGCCTGCCACGCCCAGGCACCATCACACAGGCATGGCAAACTTATTAATCCAATCAAGGGGAATTTAACTAACCATGACCACCAACCAGGAACTCATCAACCAAAAACTCGATCAAGCCGTTGAAATCTTACAGGAACTGGATATTGATGTGTGGGTGACCTTCGCGCGCGAGTCGATCCTCAACCCCGACCCGGTCCTGGAGTTAATCCTCGGCTTTGAGATCGTGTGGCAATCGGCATTCATCATCACAAAAGACAACCGCCGTTTTGCCATCGTGGGCAAGCATGACGTGGAGAACATTCACAACATCGGCGGCTACACCGACGTGATCCCGTATTTACAGGGCATCCGAGGACCTTTGGCCGATACCCTGATGAACCTGAACCCGATCCACATCGCCCTCAACTACTCCGAGAATGACGTGGCTGCCGATGGTCTGTCACACGGGATGCTGCTGCTGCTCCAGCGTTACCTCGCCGATTCCGGGCTGCCCGACCGCTTTGTCTCGGGTGAGCGCATCATTGCCGCCCTGCGCGGGCGTAAATCCCCGGCAGAGCTTGCGCGCATCCGCCAGGCCGTCCAGGCTACACAAGGCATGTTCAAGCAGGCAGAAGGCTTCATTGAACCGGGTCGCAGCGAGCTTGACGTTGCCAACTTCGTTCATGGGCTGCTCGATGAGAAACGATTAGGCACCGCATGGGATTATGATTACTGCCCGACGGTCAGCGCCGGGCCGGATTCCCCGGTGGGGCATGCTGGCCCACAGGACCAGTACAAGATCGCGCAGGGGCAGATCATCCACATGGATTTTGGTGTCAAGGAAAACGATTACTGCGCCGACCTGCAGCGCATCTGGTACTATCGCAAAGAGGGCGAAACCGAGGCCCCCGCAGAAGTGCAGCAGGGCTTTGCAGCCGCACGCAAGGCGCTTATGGCTGGCTTCGAGATGCTGAAGCCGGGTGTACAGGGCTGGCAGGTCGATGAGGCGGCACGTAACGAAATAGTCGCGCAGGGCTACCCGGAGTATGAACATGCCTTCGGGCACCTGCTGGGCCGTGTGGCCCATGACGGCTCGACCACCCTCGGCCCACGCTGGGAACGCTATGGGCAGACGCCCTATAATGTTGTTGAGGTTGGCAACGTTTTCGCTATCGAACTGGGCCTCACGGTGCCCGGCTACGGCTATGTCGGGCTGGAGGAGAACGTGATCGTGACCGAGAACGGCACCGAGTGGCTCTCTGACCCCCAGGAGTCGATCTGGCTGATCTAGCCAAGGCGTCGAACATCACACCAGAAAAGGATCACCGCATCATGCAGGCCGATACCATTCTCACCAACGGGCGCATCACCACCGGGAACCCCGCAGCATGGCAAGCGGAAGCCGTCGCCATCCGTGACGGGCGTTTCATCGCGGTGGGCAGCACCGCCGACCTCGACGGCATCAGCGGGCCACGCACCGATTTGCATGGTCTCAGCGTGATCCCCGGTCTGATCGATGCGCATGTGCATCTCAGCATGTACGCACGTGCCCTGCAAGATGTCGATCTCAACTGGGCTGCCTCAGCGCAAGAGGCCGCCGAATGGGCCGCCGAACGCGCCCACACCCTGCCACCCGGCACATGGGTACGTGGCTCCGGCTGGGATCAAACCCGCTGGGCCGATGGGCAGTTCCCGGCAGCAGACATCCTCGATACCCTGATCCCGGATCACCCCGTGTATCTCGTCACACGCTCCGCGCACGCGGCATGGGCCAACTCAGCCGCATTGAAGGCCGCAGGCATCACCAGGAACACGCCTGACCCGGCTGGCGGCGAGATCGCACGCGACGAAAGCGGCAGCCCGACCGGGCTTCTGCTTGAATCCGCGATGGAGCTGGTTTCCGGGGTCATCCCAGCCCCATCCGACGAGGAGGCCGCAGCGGCAGTCAAAGCCGCCATTGAGCGGGCACACCGGGGCGGGCTGACCGGCCTGCATGATTTCGACGGGGCATCGGCCTTCCGTGCCTATCAAATCCTGCATCAACGCGGCGACCTGACTCTGCGCATTGTTAAGACGATCCGGGTGCGCTATCTCGATGAGGCGATCCGGCTCGGCTTGCGCTGGGGCTTTGGTGATGACTGGCTGCGGGTCGGCGGGGTGAAGACCTTCACCGATGGCGCACTGGGGCCGCGCACGGCATGGATGATCGATGCCTACGAGAACGAGCCCGGTAACACCGGTATCTGCGTCACCGACCCTGAACAGATTTATCACGATGTCAGCCGGGCCAGCGCCGCCGGGCTGCCCTCGACTATCCACGCCATCGGTGATAAAGCCGTGCACGAGGTCCTCAACGTGTATCAGGCCGTCCGTAAGGAGGAAGCCGCGCGTGGTGTGACGCCCGACCAGATGCGCCACCGCATTGAGCATGTGCAGCTCATCCACCCCGCTGACGCGCACCGGCTGGGAAAGATGGGCATCATCGCATCGATGCAGCCCACGCACGCCACATCAGATATGGAAATGGCTGACCGCTTCTGGGGGCATCGCTGCGCCGGGGCCTATAACTGGCGTCAGCAGTTGAACGCAGGGGCCGTACTGGCCTTCGGCAGCGACGCCCCCATCGAAGCCATTGAGCCGCTGCCGGGCATCATGGCTGCCGTCACACGCCGCCGTCCGGATGGTGCCGGGGGCACGGATGGCTGGTATGGGGCCGATGAGGGGCGCTTATCGGTCGATGAGGTGCTGGGGGCCTTCACGATGGGGGCAGCCTATGCCGCGGGCACCGAGACCCACCAGGGGCAGATCAAGGCCGGGTATCTTGCTGATCTCGTCGTGCTGGGGGAGGACCTCCACCAGATCGACCCCATGACCATCGGCGAGACGCCGGTGCTGGGCACCATGACGGGCGGGGGCTGGCGGCATCGCACCTTTGATTAACGGTCGTCCTCGTCGGTGCGGTCAATGATGTAGCGTGGGCGCTTGCGCGTCTCATCGAGGTTGCGCCACAGGTATTCCCCGATCACGCCGATGGTGATCAGCTGCGCCCCGGAGACGATCAACAGCACCACCATGAGCGAAGTCCAGCCGGTGGGCTGTGCGCCAAAGACCCGCGTGAACACCACGATCATAGCGTAGAGCAAGCCACCGATAGCGGTGATGATACCGAGGATCGACGCGGCCCGCACCGGTACATATGAAAACGCCACGAACGCATCAATGAAATACTTGAAGCGCCGCGCAAAGGTCCACATCGAGGTGCCGTAGTGCGCCTCGCGGGCCTTGCGATGGTAGTAGATCACCTCCGGCTCAAAGCCCGTCCACAGGATCAACCCCATCAGGTAGACGTTGTTCTCCTGTATCCCCGTGATGATGTCACATACCTGCCGATCCAGCAGGAAGAAATCGAAGCCGCGCTCCGGCATAGTCCTGATCGCAAAGCGCCGGAACAGGCTGTAGAACAGGTTCGAGAGTGCGTCAAGAATGGGGCCGTCCTCGCGGCTTTTGCGGGCTGCCAGCACCACCTTCTTCCCCTCACGCCAGCATACCAGCATATCATGGATCAGTTCTGGCGGGTCTTGCAGATCGGCGGCAATGGCTGCGACAGCATCACCACGGGCCTCGGATAACCCGGCAAGGATCGCGGCGTTGGAGCCGAAATTGCGCGAGAGCTTGGCAAAGCGCACCCTATCATCGGATGCTGCCAGCTTTTCGATGACGGTTTGTGAGTCATCGGGCGAGGCGTCATTGACGAAGATGAACTCGAAGGTATCGCCGGGGTTCTTCTCGGCCAGTTCAACGAACTTCGCATACAGGTCATTGAGGCTGGTTTCGTTCCCGTAGACCGGGACCACAATGGAGAGCAGGGGCATGAAGGTTCCTCGTTAAGGGGTTACCAGTAATGTTCCTTGTACTGCCGATAAAACGCGACCGTCTTCGCCAACCCGTCGCGCAGGGCCGTCATCGGCTCCCAGCCAACCAGCGTTCGAATCTTTGAGATATCAGAATAAAAGTGACCCGGTTCCTGTGCCTTGCGTTCATCTGAAAACGGCGCAAACTGCCAGCGGCCCGTGCCCGCCACCTCGATCAGCGTATCGGCCAGCTCGACAAAATCGGTGGGCGTGTCGATGCCCACGTTGAGAATCTCGCCGTAGGCCGCTTCCGATGACGCGCACATCAGCATGGCCTCGACCGTGTCATCGATGTACAGGAAGTCACGCATGATCTGCCCATCACCAAACACCCTGATGGTAGCGTCATCGATGGCGAGCCGCACGAACCAGTTGACCACACCATAGCGTGAGTGCTGCATCTGCGCACGTGGGCCGTAGATGTTGGTGAGGCGCAGCATGGACGACTGGATGCCATGCACATCATGATAAATCTTGATGATCTTTTCCGCTGTCAGGTTGGAGATTTCATAGATGCCGCGCGGGTTGGTCGCGGACTCCTCGTTGACGGGCAGCGATACCGCTGGGCCATACTGCCCGCGCGTCCCGGTGTAAACCACTTTGGCAGAAGGATTATGGTGCTTGACCGCCTCCATCACCACCGCCGTGCCCTTGATGTTGATATCAATATCAGGGAAGGGGTTGGTCAGGCTCAGAATGTGATCAACCTGCCCGGCGAGGTGAAACACGTAATCCTGCCCGGCGACGAGGTAGTTCATCACGTTATCATCGCGGATATCGCTGAAGTTAATCGTTACGCGGTCACGCACGGGATCAAGGTTGAACAGGTTACCGCCGTAGCCGGGGATCATGGCATCGACCACGGTCACATCCGCGCCAAGTTCGACCAGCTTCAACACAAGGTTGCTGCCGGTAAAGCCCATGCCACCCGTCACCAGTGCGCGGGCACCGTCAAACTTACTGCGGTCGATCCCGGCCATCAGCCACCTAACTCTTTCACGATCTCATTGACCGCCTGAACAACCTCGTTTACCTCATCCTGAGTCAGGCCGACATACACCGGCAGCGAAACGATCTCATCGGCAATCTGCTCGGTATGGGGCAGGTCGCCAGGCTGATAGCCCAGATCGGCACAGGCGGCCTGCAAATGGTTGGGCACCGGGTAATGAATCAAGGTGCCAATACCGCGCCCCTTAAGCGCTGCCATCAACTCGTCACGGCGCGGATGACGGATCACATACAAATGATATACATGGTGGCGCTTCTCAGCTTCCACCGGAAGGGCCACACCCGCCAGCCCGGCATCGTACCACCCCGCAATTTCGCGGCGCAGGGCGTTATGCTCATCGAGGCGGGCCAGCTTGACCCGTAGTATAGCGGCCTGCATCTCATCGAGGCGGCTGTTCATGCCCCTGATCTCATGTTGATAGCGGCGCGCCTGGCCGTAATTGCGGAGCTGACGCAGCCGTGCTGCGTAGCCCTCATCATCGGTGATGATCGCGCCGCCGTCACCATATGCGCCGAGGTTCTTGGTGGGGTAAAAGCTAAACGACGCCATCTGCCCGAACGTGCCCGCCTTCTTCCCGTTGAAGGTGGCCCCGTGCGCCTGTGCGCAGTCCTCCATCAGCAGCAGGCCATACGCCTCCGTTAACGCACGGAGGGCCTCCAGATCGGCGGGCTGACCGTACAAATGCACCGGGATAATGGCTGCCGTGTGCGGCGTGATGGCCTCGGCTGCGGCGCCGGGGTTGATGGTGTAGGTCACGGGGTCAATATCGACCATCACAGGGACGGCACCGGCCCGCTCAATGGCAGTGATGGTCGGCATGGCAGTGTGCGCCACCGTGATCACCTCGTCACCCGGCCCGATACCCGCCGCACGCAGCGCCAGTTCAATGGCATCGGTGCCGTTTGCCACCCCGATGGCATGGGCAGCGCCATGATACGCGGCAAACTCCGCCTCGAAGGCATCCACCTCCGGGCCGAGAATGTACCAACCGCTGTCAAGCACGCGCTGAATCGCCTCGTTGAGTTCTGCCACGATCATCTCACGCTGGGGATGCAGGTTATTGAATGGAATCATGCCGGTGCCGCCATGGTGTTTTGGATCAGGTTGTCACTCATTATAACCCGTGCGGGGGAGGGCCTCTAGCGTGAGATGAGGATCATGCCGTTGGGCAGTGGTTGATCGTCTGCCAGCCGTAGGACCGGCAGCCGCACCACATCAGCCGGATTGTACATACCCAACGCCACCGACTGACCTCCGGGGTCGGGCAGTTCACCGGTTTCCGCGAGATACTGAATGTAACGATAGTGTTCCTGCTCGTCCGGCCCTTCGAAGATAGGACCGCTGCTGAATAGGACCGTCAGAACCGCGAACGCGCCCATCACCGTCATGGCGAATACGCGCTCGTGTTGATTAAGAAAGTCTGTTATTCGTTTCATGATGATGAGCGCCCCCGGTAGGATTCGAACCCACGACCTTTGGTTCCGAAGACCACTGCTCTATCCACTGAGCTACGGGGGCAGTTTTCGACAACTATGTTACCTGCGCTAATCGGACATCTCAACACGCCCATCAAGGGCACCGGCCAGCGTGACACTATCCGCATACTCAAGGTCACCACCAACAGGCAGGCCGCGCGCCAGCCGCGTCAGGCGAGTTTTGCCCTTGAGGCTCCTATGCAGGTACATGGCGGTGGCATCCCCCTCAAGGCCGACGTTGGTAGCAATGATGACCTCACGTACCGGGCTGCTGTCAACGCGAGTTATCAGTTCTTTGATGCGGAGCTGATCCGGGCCAATGCCTTCCATTGGATTGATGGCCCCATGCAGCACGTGATAGGTACCGCGATAGGTGCCCGCCCGCTCAAAGGCCAGTACGTCGAGCGGCTCCTCAACCACGCAGATTATCTCCTGATCGCGCTTTTCATCGCCACAGATTCCACAGGGGTCATCCTCAGTGACGTTTTGACACACCGAGCAGGTCCGCGTGTGGGCCTTGAGGTCATTCAGCGCCGAGGCCAGCGCCAGTGCCTGCTCATCGGGCACACGCAGCAGGTAGTACGTTAGCCGAGCCGCCGTCTTTGGGCCAACACCCGGCAGGCGAGAAAACTCATCGATCAGCCGCGTGACCGATGCGGGGATGGCTTTGCTCATCGACTACCCTTCAAGGCCGGGCATCCCCGGCAGGTCGATACCACCCATCACTTCCTGCATACGCTGGGTCGCCATCTGCTGTGACATCTCAACAGCCTGGTTAACTGCATCAACCAGCGTTTCCTGCAAGTTGTCGACATCGTCCATATCGATCCGTTTGGGGTCAATGCGGATTTCCCTGACACGCTGGTGCCCGGTGATAACCACCGTCACAGCGCCACCCGCCTTGGAGATTTGCAGCGTTTCCGCTTCCAGTTCGTCGCGGGCTTTGGCGATGTTAGCCTGCATCTGGCCCATGTTTGAAAACAGGGAGCCGATATCCGGCCCTTTGTCATCTTTGTCTGCCATTGTTTTTACTCCTTCTCGTCCTCAACAGTGGTCACAGTGCCACCCAGTTCATTCATTGCAAACTGCGCCAGGTCATCGGCTTCAGCAGCCGGGGGTCCGTCTCCATCGGCTGCGCCGACCCGGCAGGCCAGCCCCAACTGCACCCCGAATATCTGCCTGAGTGATTCTTCCACCGCGACCCGGTGGTTATCCACCTCAAGTTTTTCCTTGAGGATTTCGCTGGGCATCTGCACGATCACCGTTGTCCCTTCAACCCCCGCGAACTGGCCCGATCTCAATAGAGCCGGGGCGGCAAAATTGCGCTGCCCGGAGAGCCGGATCACATCCTCCCAACGGCGCGCCACATCAGCGGGATCAAACTCAGCGGGGGGCGGCGGGGCTGCTTCCTGTGGGGCAGGTTCGGATTCGGCAGCTTTCTTCTTCCTTTTTGTGGTCTTCTGCTGGGCCGGAGCGGTCTGCTGAGTGGGAACTGCGGGCACCGGGGCAGGCTCGACCATGGCCTCAACACTGGCAAGAAAAGCCATCTCCAGCGGAAGCTGCGGCTGCCAGCCACCCGTTCCGCTGTTTTGATACGCTTCACGGAACTGTTTCAGCGCGATGAACAATCCTCGACGCGGGAAGCGTGCGGCCTGCTCATTAACCACTGCCATCTCCGCCTGGGAGAGTGAGGCCGCGATCAGTTCGCCGCCGCCGGTCTGAGCCAGCATCAGCTGCCGCAGATGTTCGACCATCTGGTTGGTTAACTGCTGAGGGTCGATGCCCTGCGCCATGGAACCGTTGATCAGGTCGAGACCATAACTGGTATTGCCCTCGATTAGCGCCCATGCCAGGTTCTGCACACCTTCACCTGTCGCGGTGCCGAGGATGGCTCGTGCCAGGTCAAGCGTCAGCGGCTCACCGGGGTCGAGGAGCTGGTCCAGCAGACTGATACAGTCTCGCATTGAACCGGTACCCTGCCGCGCGATCAATTCGAGTGCGGCGTCATCGGCCTGCATGCCTTCCTGGTCAACGATAATACGCAGCCGCTCGAAGATATGATCCAGCCCAATACGGCGAAAGTCAAAGCGCTGACAGCGTGATTTGATGGTCTGCGGCACTTTGTGAATCTCAGTGGTTGCCAGCACAAAGAGGGCATGGGCGGGTGGCTCCTCAATCGTCTTGAGCAGCGCATCGAACGCCGCGCCGGAAAAACGGTGGACCTCGTCAATAATATAGACCTTGTACTGGCCTTCATTGGGGGCAAAGCTGATGCGGTCGCGCAATTCGCGCACATCATCGACGCCAGTATGCGAGGCCGCATCGATCTCGATCAGATCGAGAAAGCGGCCCTCATTCACAGCGAGGCAGTGCCCACATTCATTACAGGGCCGGTTATTGGAGTCCTCGTTCAGGCAGTTGACCGCCTTCGCCAGCAGCCGCGCCATCGACGTTTTACCCGTGCCGCGCGGGCCGGAGAACAGGTAGGCGTGGCCCAACCGGTTGTTGTGAATGGCGTTCTTCAGCGTATATGTGATGTGCTCCTGCCCGACAACGTCTTCAAAGTAGCTCGGTCGCCAGCGCAGGTATAAAGCCTGTTGCGCCATATCTGACGGGTTCTCCTGGATGAGGGGCAGCCTGTGAGCGCGAGTCTAGCATCGTGCCGGGTACACCGCAAGCTGGTCTAAGCGCCCGATATATCGTCTTTTTCGTCCGGTTTGGCAGGCGTTTCAGCCGGTGCAGCCGGGGTCGATACGGCGGGCTTCGCCGGGGTCGATTTGACCGGCGGGGCAGCCTTGGCCTGCTCCTTCTCCAGGGTCGTGATGGCTTTTTCCTGCCCGGAAATCTCACGCTTGAGGGACACAATCGTGGTGCCACGGCGGATCATGCCCGGCAGCGTGACCAGCAGCGCAGCCAGCACACCCAACATAAACGAAGCCAACAGCACCAGTGCCAGCGAACCTTCCAACTGCCACACCAGGAAGGAGATCGTCACCGGGATGGCATTTTGCAGGGCAAACACCACCGCGATGATCACAATAAGCAGCGCAACCAACAGGATCAATACAGTCATTACCGGGGTTCCTCCTTGTTATGCGCGTTTACGCGCATATAAAAACAGATACGGTCCTTCACCATTGGGGCCATCGGCCTTGTAGTTTTCGGTCATCGGGCGCAGCCATGCACGGAACAGTGTGTTGAGGCTGAAGGCCGGGAACAGCACCCAGCGCCCGGTAAGCTTGTGCGTGATCAGCCGTGGCACGCCGAGATAATGCAGGACATCAAAGGTACGGTGCGCCCGGCTGCTGAAATAATACTGATATGATTCTAACTCAAATCCATGCTGATCCAACAGATCGTGCCATGTTTCATGGCTGTAGGTATGGAAGTGGTCGGAGTGATTGTTAAACCAGCCCTCATAGCGCTTTGCCAGCCCTTTCAGGCCGATCCTACGGAACAGCGATGGGAAGAACAGCATCTCCGCGAACCGATGGCTTGGTGAGCAGAACACGAAGCGACCGCCGGGTTTCAGCACACGGGCAGCCTCACTCAGAGTCCTGTGAGCATCGGGGATATGTTCCACAGACGAATTAGACACCACCGATCCAAACAGATCCGATGCGAAGGGCGACTCCATCGCCGAGCCAATGACGGACAGATCGTAAACATCACGATCACGGGCCTGCTTGACGCTGAACGCAAACGGATCGACCCCGGCCAGCAGCCTGCGGGTGAAGGTTACACCGGCATACTGGCCGTCCCCACAGCCGAGGTCCAGAACCGGCTCCTCCAATTCGCCCACTTCCTCCCACAGCTTCGATTCAACCGTGCGCAGCAGCGCCCGGAACTGCGGCTCCTCGCGCAGGTGCTGGGCCAGGTAATCAACCGAGCCGGGATCATGCGTCAGTGAGCCGGGGCCACCACCGACCTCGGAGGTGTTCAGCAGGGATTTGCCATGAATCTGCTTCGAGAGGTCGTTAAAGGTGGTTATGTACCCAGCCACGGTGGTTTCAATGGAGAAGTGGGACTCGATCACGTCACGCGGTTGGATGTAACGGTCCTCGCTTTTCAGCACATCGATGATGGCATCGGCCAGCACGGGTGAGTCCTGTATCGGCACGATCTTACCCATGCCCGTCGCCTGGACCGGGACACGCACGCCCGGCAGGTTGCTGGCAACGACCGGGGTCCCGCACAGCATACTCTCCACCTGCACCAGCCCGAAGCTCTCAGTGCTATTGATGCTGGGCAGGATCGTCACAGCACAGGCCCCATAGAACGCGCGTATCTGATCAGGGTCCAGCACGCCGAGGAACTGCCAGTTCTCACCTGCCTGATCCAGCAGCGGCTGGAGCCGTGCGCGGTACTCATCCTCACCGATGACCTTTTGATACTCCCCGGCAAACAACACGCGCGCGTTTGGCACCGCCTCTCGAATGATGGGCAGCGCCTCAAGGATGTATTCGACGCCCTTCTCGGTAGCGAAACGCGCCGCAAAGCCGATCAGGGTTTCGTTGTCCGGTGCATGTTCGGCTCGGAAGGCCGCGATCTCCTCAGTGGTTGGCTCAGAGATGATGACCGGGGGCGGGATGATCACGCGCTTGTGCGGGAAGCGGCTGAGGATATGGCTGTGGTTGGCGTAATCATCGGTATACGCGATGAAGCGATCCACCATCAGCCCCGCCGCCATGTTTGCCGCGAACACAAACTGATCGACAACCCGATTCCATACCCCCCTGGGGAGCTGGACATCACAGTGATAGGTGGCCGTGATGGGACGGCGCACCACAAAGCGGGCAAGGAATGGCAGGAAGAACGCCTCAAATGGCGTGTTGGGCAGGTTCATTGCCACCACGTCATGGTTGCGCAGTTCAGGCAGCGCGTACAGCATGTAGGAGGGCATGATGGTGCCCTTGCTAACCCGGAACCAGACCGGAACGCGCACCACGCGAACGCCGTTGATCGTCTCCTCACTGGGTAGATTCTTTTCATATTGCGAGGTCAAAACGGTAATGGTATGACCACGGGCCGCCAGCGTCTCCGCAAGGCGCTGTACATAGATGGTTAGCCCGGACACGTGCGGGCGATAGTATGTCAGTGCAAACAGGATTTTCATTTTATAACGCTACAGTGTGCATACAAGAACAGGCCCGATAGTGCCGGGGGGAACATTAGCTTAACCTCCCCGATGGGGCACCGCAACTCCCGGTTGCCCATTACCCTCATCCCTGAACTCTTCCCCCACAGCTCGCTCGTTCGCTCCGCAACCATCACTCGCGAAGGGAAGGGAACCCCCTGCGGATTTGGTATCAATTGCGAGACAAATCCACCTCAAGATAATGAGATCAATGAAGATCAATCTACGTCGTCGTACAAAGCCTGCCTCGCCGGTTGCCGCCGTCCCACCAACGTGATACACTCCCCGGTGAATCAGCTTACAGGCTGCGAACGGGAGGAGTACGCGGGCCGAGTTCGGCCAGAGAATGAGGGTCGCAGGCTGCAAGCCCTCAACGAGACACCCCGCGGAAGGTCGCCCGTAAGCCAACCCATTGAATCAGGCCAGTAGATGGGTTCGGGTGCGCCCGTTACAGTGCCAAATAAGTGTACGTGGACCACAGCGGTCGGCGTGAACTAAGGTGGTACCGCGAAACCCCGTTTCGTCCTTAGCCAGGATGAACCGGGATTTTTGTTTTTATGGAAGGGGGTGATGGTGACATGTCAGATGTCGCGGAGGATGGTGTCATGGAGGCCGCGCATTGGATAGAGCCTGATTGGTTTTTCGCCGGAATCCCGTTTCAAGCTCAAATGTTCTAATTCCGATGACCGGCACCTACTGGGGAACATCAAACAAAGGAGCAGACCCTTACCGATGACAAGAGAAATGCCTAAAACCTATGATTTCAACGCCACTGAAGCCCGCCTGTACGAGTGGTGGGAATCGAGGGGCTACTTTAAGCCGGAGATTGCGGGGCCAGATGCCGAGCCGTTTGTGATCAGTATGCCGCCCCCTAACGTGACCGGCGCGCTGCACCAGGGGCACGCGCTGTTCGTGGCGTTGGAAGACCTCATGATCCGCCATGCCCGCATGAAAGGCCACGCGGCGCTGTGGGTGCCCGGCACCGATCATGCCGGTATCGCGACGCAGTTGCTCGTTGAGCGTATGCTGATCAACGAGGGCACCAGCCGCGAGGAAGTGGGCCGCGAGGAATTCCTGGAGCGTACATGGGAGTGGAAGCACGAAAAAGGCGGGCGCATCACGGAGCAGCTCCGCAGGCTTGGCGCAAGCTGCGACTGGGAGCGTGAACGGTTCACACTCGATGAGGGCCTAAGCCGTGCCGTACGTGAGGCTTTTGTGCGCTGGTACGAAGCGGGCCTGATTTACCGTGACACCTACATGATCAACTGGTCGCCCAATTTGCAGACGGCGGTCAGTGACCTTGAAGTCGAGCGCGTGGAGCAGAACGGCAAACTGTACTACTTCAAGTACCGCATCGCAGGGGGGGACGACTACCTGCCCGTGGCGACCACGCGACCCGAGACGATCCTCGGCGACACTGCCGTGGCCGTCAACCCCAATGACCTGCGCTACCAGGCGTTTATCGGTAAGATGGCGCTGGTGCCCGTACTCGACCGTGAAATCCCCGTGATCGCGGATGAGTATGTCGATATGGAATTCGGTACAGGTGCGCTCAAGATCACCCCGGCTCATGATCCCAACGACTACCAGATCGGGCTGAAGCACAACCTCGATATGATTACGATCATGAATAAGGACGCCACCATTAACGACCTGGGCGGGCCGTACGCAGGCATGGATCGCTTTGCAGCTCGCAAGAAGCTATGGGCCGATATGGATGGCGCGGGACTGGTGATCAAGGCCGAGGACTACACCCACATCGTGCCGATTGCCCAGCGCGGTGGCGAGTTGATCGAGCCGATGATCAGCACACAGTGGTTCGCGAGGATGAAGGGGCCAGCCGATATGGCGCTGGAGGCTGTTCACGACGGCACCATGACCATCGTGCCCGACCACTTCAGCAAGGTCTGGGATCACTGGCTGGAAGACATCCATGACTGGTGTATCAGCCGTCAGTTGTGGTGGGGCCACCGCATCCCAGCCTGGCACTGTGCCGAGTGTGGCGAGGTCACCGTGTCACGCGAGGACCCGACCAAGTGCGCACACTGCGCCTCAACCCGCATTGAGCAGGACCCGGACGTGCTGGACACATGGTTTAGTTCGGGGTTGTGGCCGTTCAGCACGCTGGGCTGGCCCGATGAAACGCCCGACCTGAAACGCTACTTCCCGACGCATGTAATGGAAACGGGTTATGATATCCTGTTTTTTTGGGTGGCACGCATGGCGATGATGTCGCTCTCGCTGATGAAGGAAGCGCCGTTCGAGACGATCTATCTGCACGGTCTTGTGAGGGATGAGCACGGCAAGAAGATGAGCAAGACCACCGGCAACGTAATCGACCCCATCGAAGTTATGAATGAGATGGGCACCGACGCGCTGCGCTTCACCCTGCTGACGGGGTCCGCGCCGGGCAGTGACATGAACCTGTCCATAGACCGCATCGCATCGAACCGCAACTTTGCCAACAAGCTGTGGAATGCGGCACGCTTCCTCGTCGCAGCGCTGGATGAGGAGAAGCCGGGGGAGGCCCCCACGCTGGAGAGTCTGACCCTGCCGGACCGCTGGATACTCAGTGGCCTGCACAAGCTCATCGATAATGTAAACCGCCTGATGGAGAACCACCAGTATGGAGAGGCGGGTCGCCAAACCTACGACTTCTTCTGGAGCGAGTACGCGGACTGGTACATCGAGATCAGCAAGGTGGCGCTTTACGGGGAGGACAAGGACGCACGGGCACGCACGCTCAATATCCTGACTTACGTGCTCGATCAAATCCTGCGACTGCTGCACCCTTATGTGCCGTATGTCACCGAGGAAATCTGGCAGCACATCCCGCATGAGGGTGAGGCCCTGATCATTGCGTCATGGCCGCAGTACGATGAGGCCTACATCGACAAGGACGCCGACCATGTCATGGGCCTGCTGATGGACCTGATTCGTGGCATCCGTAACGTACGCGCCGAGTATGACGTGCAGCCGTCGCGCAAGGTCACGGCGCTGATCGCGGCAGGTGAGATGACCGAGACGTTCACCGCCAACCGCGCACAGTTCGAACGGCTGGCGAACATTGACCTTGAAACACTGGAGATCGCGGAGACAGTCGAAGCGCCGGGGCAGGCCGCGGCAGTCGCCATCAGCAGCGGTATCAGCGCCTACCTGCCGCTGGCCGGGCTGATTGATCTCGAAGCAGAGAAGGTTCGCATCGAGAAGGAACTGGCTGAGGTGAGCGGGCGCATCGAGAAGACACAGATGCAGCTTGCCCACAAGGGGTTCGTTGCCAATGCCCCCGGGGCCATCGTACAGAGGGAGCGCGACAAGCTCGAAGACCTGCTGGCACAGCAATCCGCGCTTCGTGAGCGGCTCGAAGGACTGGGCTAACCCCGCGAAATCCACCAATCAAAAAATGGCGGGATTCCTGTGTTGAATCCCGCCGTAGCAGTCACAAGCATGCCGCACTGAACCCGCGACGCGTTGTATGTAACATAGCCTCCACCCATCCCGTGGTTTATAATGGGCGCATTCGTTCAGAACTGGACAGGTTTTTCATGATGTTATCATCTGACAGTGACACCATTCCTACCAACGATCACTCTCCCATCGACCCGCCGACTGACATCACCGTCACTGACCCTGAACCCGCGTGGAAACCTGGAATTGCCGATTCCGCCGGGTCAGCCGGGGACGGTTTCTTCAGCGATGCAACTGACAACGACCTGAAGGAAGCATGGGGTGTCATCCGGGAAATCCTCGAAACCGTTGCACTCGCCGTCGCGATCTGGCTGGTAGTCAACTTTGCCACGGCTCGTTACATCGTCATCGGAAACAGCATGCAGCCTAACCTTGAAACCGGTGAGTTTTTGCTGGTTAGCCGCCTGTCGTATCGCCTCGGTGAACCGGAGCGCGGCGATATTATCATCTTTGATTACCCCGGTAATCTCAGCGATGATTACGTCAAGCGCGTGATCGGCCTGCCGGGTGATGCGGTCAGCATCGACGGCAACAGGGTGATCGTCAACGGCGTGCAGTTGGATGAGCCATACATCGATGGGCCAACCAGCGGGGCAGGGCTGTGGCAGGTGCCCGAGGGGCACTACTTCGTACTGGGCGACAATCGAGGCGGCTCCAGCGATTCACGATCATGGGGGATGCTGGATGAAGAACACATCATCGGGAAGGCGGTATTCTCGTACTGGCCGGTCAACCGGCTGGGCCTGATTCCGCATTATGATTATGACAACCTGGAAGAATAGCAGAGGTCAACATGAATGCATGGCATGATGTCGCAACCGGACCAGATTCCCCAAATCGCGTGTACGGGATCATTGAAATCCCTAAAGGCAGCCGTAATAAGTACGAGTACGACAAAGACACCGGCCTGATGCGGCTCGACCGCGTGCTGTATTCCTCGCTGCATTACCCCGGTGACTACGGCCTGATCCCGCAGACCTACTACGACGACGGCGACCCGCTTGACATCCTCATAATGGGCAACGTCCCGACCTTTCCCGGCTGCCTGGTTGAAGCGATCCCCATCGGGTTGTTCCGCATGCTGGACCGTGGCGAACCAGACGATAAAATCCTCGCCATTCCCAGCGGTGACCCCTTCTTCAACGAGTACCGGGACCTTTCCGATATTCCATCACACTTTCTCGCTGAGGTGGCACACTTCTTCTCAGTCTATAAAGACCTTGAAGGCGCGCGGGTCGAACCGCTGGGCTGGGAGGGGGCTGACTTCGCGCGGGATCGAATCGTCCATGCCATGAAGTTCTATCAGCGCAAATTCGGGGCTAAGAAGGATAAGAAGTGACGACCGGGTAGCGGCATTCTTAAGTCCGGGCTATGCTTTCCTCGTAACCAGGCGCACGGCATCAGTTGACAGGGATGAAAAATGGGGCACCGCATCCTGATCGTCGAGGATAACCCGGATAACCGCATTCTCGTTACCGATCTGCTTGAATCGATGGGCTACACGGTGCTGCACGCCGTGGACGGGGAACAAGGCGTGCAGATAGCCCACAGCGAGAAGCCGGACGTGATCCTGATGGACCTTTCTCTGCCGGTCAAAGACGGTTGGGATGCCACGCGTGAGATCAAGGCAGTACCAGCCCTGAACGCGATTCCCGTGATTGCACTGACGGCACACGCTATGACGGGCGACCGTGAGAAGGCACTTGCAGCAGGCTGCGATGACTACGTGACCAAGCCCATCGATATGGCAGCCCTGGTCACGAAGATCAAAGCCTACCTGTTGGCATAAGCCATGCTCACCCGTTTTCAACTGGTGGTGCTGCTGGCGGCGCTGACGCTCACTGCCTGCGCGGCGACACCCACCGTATCCCCCCAAAAAGAACCTGTCACCGCTCCCGCACCGGCACCGGTTGAGGAGATGCTGCCCCTGCTGACTTCTTTCTATCTTATCTCGCCACTGGAACGGACCAGCGACCCCACGTCAATTATCCGTGATATCCTCGCCGCGCCGGATGCAGCCGCGTTCAGCGATGCCGACCTCTCACGCCGGGTCAGCGAAGTCGTCAGCCCATTCACATCTACAGGGGAGCCATTCCTGTTTATCCGCACCAGTCCGGGGGCCGTGGTCAGTGTGCCGGATTATGGCCTGTACCTGTGCGACACGGACTGCCCTCAACTGACAGAATGGAACCGTGGGCTAACTGATCTCGATGTGTTCACCACAGGGGATGAGATCGGTATATTGTACCGCCAGCGTTACGGAACCGAGCGCGAGATCGCCCATTTTATCCGCGCCACCCCCATCGATGGCGTGTTGTGGGCCAGCCCGGATACGGAAACATGGTGGCTTAACGCACTGGATGCCGACGTGATCGTCAGTGAAGACCTGGAAACACTGGCCGTTACCGGGCAGGCGACCTTTACCTCGGATGTCATCGACACGGATACCACCAACACCCATCCGCAGATGGCGCTGACATGGGCCTATGACAGCGACGCGAGCATCTACCGCCCAACACCGAACCCGGCGCACTTCGAAACGCGCCAGCAGTTCATCGAGGCAGCCATGCTGCCATCGCCCTTTATCAGTCTGATCACCTTCCTTGAGCGTCTGACCAAAGGCGATGACACCCTTGCCTCACAGGTGACGACTGGGCCGGAGGTGGTGCAGACCGGGCGTGACTTCGGGCTGCATATCAGTGGCCGCCACTACCAGGTCAAGGCATTTGAATCCACTGACCGTACGTTGACTTTCGGTGATTTGCAGGGACAGTTTGTGGCGTACTTCTCCCCGCCAGCGGAAGTGGGCGGGCCATGGCTCATCATGGATATCCGGCCCCTTGGCGCTTTAGAAAACCCTGCCGCTGCCCCGTAACGGAACGCGCCTGCACCATCCGCGGATGGTGCAGGCGCGTTCCTGGTCAGGGTTGTGGCTAAAGCCGCATCTCGGAGGAATGCCCGGGGAAGACCTTGCCGCCTGTGATGTGGCTGAACGCATGGTTGACGGCCACAGCAGCCTGCCCAAACCCCACCGCGATCAGGTTCAGGGATTCAGCGCTGGGCTGTTTGCACACGTCGCCTGCCGCGTACACGCCGGGAATGTTGGTCTCATGCCGCTCATTGACCAGTACATAGCGCTTATCAAGTTCCAGCCCCCAGCCCTTGATCGGGCCCAGGTCAGCCTTGAAGCCGAGGTTCATCAGCACGGCATCCACATCAATGGTCATGTCCTCATCGGTGCGGTTGTTGAAGATCGTCACTGCATCAATATGGTCGGTGCCGTGAACTTCGCGCACTTCATAGTGCAGCCGAACATCGACACTGGAATTCATCAGCTCCGTCACACTGCTCTCATGGGCACGAAAGCCCTCGCGACGATGGATCAGGGTCACGGCGGCGGCGTAGTCCTTGAGGTTCAAGGCCCAGTCAACCGCGGAGTCCCCGCCACCGACTACCAGCAGGTTCTTCTTGTGGAAGATCGATTTATCCTTGACGAAGTAGTAAACGCCATTGCCTTCAAAGCGGTTGAGGCTCTCGTTGTTCAGCTTGTTAGGGCGGAAGGCCCCAATGCCGCCACACAGGATGACCGTCTTGCCGTAATGTACCCCCGCCTGTGTCTTCACCTCGATGACACCATCGCCCCCAACGCTGAGGTCTTCAGCGCGCTCATCAAGACGCCAAACAGGATTCCATGTGTTCGCCTGTGTCACCAGCCCCTCAACCAGATCACGGGCGAGAATCCGGGGGAAGCCAGCTACATCGTAGATATACTTCTCAGGGTAGAGTACGGCCAACTGACCGCCGGGTTCTGGCAGGGCCTCAATAACTTTGACGCGCATCTCGCGCAGCCCGGCATAAAAAGCAGCAAACAGCCCGGTGGGGCCAGCGCCAAGGATCAGTGCATCATAAACATCTTGTTCATCAACCATCAGTGTGATGAACCTCCTTTGTGGTTGCTTGCGTAAATTATGGTTGTCTCTAACCGGTCACAAGTGTGACGTTCAGGGCACTCAGCACCACCTGGATCGGCGTGCAGATCGATACCGCCGTCGACCCTGAGAACAGCAGGCCGACGGCACCACGCTCAAAATCCAGCACCAGTGACCCCGAATCACCCGGAGAACTAATCGGGGTTGTCATCATCTGGTTGTGAAAGCGGGCCGTGCGCCCCCCGAAGCGGACATCAACCGTGACATCCGTCTGCACGATCTGCCCCTCGGTTAACCCGCTGGTGCGCCCACTCTTGACGACCTTCATACCCAGCAGCGGGTGGGTGATGCCTGATGGCGGGCCACCGAGATCGACAATATCCGGATTCAGCGTGATACCATCCACGGGGCGGGCAAGGGCAGCATCCAGTTGATTGCCAGTCAGGACGGGCATTGTCGGCTGCGGCGAGGTTGAACGGGAGGCACTGGAGAGCAGTGTCGCAAGGATGGCGGAGCATCCTTGCGGCTCCGCAGCCTGTGCGCTAATCGCCGCGGCATCAGCGGCAGTTTCCGCAGCACCCTCACCAAAACGGATCGGGATGTATTCCGCCAGCACCGCTACGGTATGTTTCTCGTCGCCGCCATCAGACGGGCCAGGCTGGTAGATCGGATCACCAGGCTCTCCCTCGTTGAGCAGGGCCAGCACATGATTAGCGCTGAGGATATACCGCTGACCGCCACGCTCGACAACAGCGCCCAGCGTGCCTGCCGTGCCGCCACGGTGGCCGATAGAAATGCCGGGACGCAGCGGCCTCAGTACGTTTTTTCGGTCCAGTCCATAGGCCTCGATCTGCCCGGTTTCAACCACATCGGTCGGCACTCCGTCCACATTTTCGGGGATGATATCAGCAACCGCCAGTGCGCTGATCGGCTTCTTCTCGCTTACAGAGACCTTCACACAGGGTTCGAGTAGTTCCTGCCCGGCCACCATCTTGAAGCCCACACCGCACGCCACGACGTTCTGCCGCCGCATGAAATCATCCTCGACCAGCTTCCTGATCTGTCCTACACGCTGATAGTCTTCAGGTCCTTTGCTGCTCACTCCGGTTCTTCCTTTCTTGTTGCGGTGGATTGATTACTGGCGGGCTTCCCACTCCCGGATCACCTCAAGAATAAATTCTTGCACACCCTCTTCGTCAACATCGCCCACCCCATCATAATACGTCCCATCGACCACGATCACCACACCGCCATCCGTTGACGGGCGGATATGAATCGAGCGGCCCTTGTATTCCTGGTTCTGCAGCAGCCGTACCTGGAGCAGCTCCTCGATCTGTGCCGCCATCGATTTTTCCTCACCCTGCTCATCGTCACCCACTACCGGGGCTGGTACTGGCACGGGCGTTGGGATCGGTGCCGGTGCGGGCGGCATCACCATATCGCGCCGGGCGTCAGATGACGCCGGAACCGGGGGTGCAGTCTCTTTCGTCCATAAGACAAGCGCATGGGCATTGCCAAGTAAGCGGCGGCGCACTTCAGGGTCAGTCATCTCGGAGAGCGAACGATAGCGACGGCCATCCATCTCGACCACGATGCGGCCATCGGCAATATCACGCAGCACGCGCATCACAGGGACAGCGCCTTCGGGGTCAATGGCGGGCGTGCCAGTCATGGCTGGTGGATAGGCCGGTTGGGCAGGGCCGTCAGAAGGCTTTGCCGACGGCAGCATAGATGCCAGCGAAAATCTGCCGTTATCAGCCGTTTCACCGCGATTCATGAGGCCAGCCATAAAGACCCTGACTTTCTCCCCGATATCACCCAGCGTAGGATCCGCCGGGGCCGAGTCGCCGGTATCCTCACCATCGACAGGGTCTTCGTCCACCAGTTCCTCGGATGACATCGACCACCACAGCCAGATGGCGGCGATGGAAAGGCTGCCAACCAGCAGCGCAACGATGGGTAAGATTATAAAAGTGATGCTGCTGTTCATAGATGTTTTGCTCCACGTTATTTCTGGCAGAGGGGGCAGTAATGAGTGCCTCGCTGCCCAATCCTGATCTTTTCAATGGTCGTGCCGCAGCGCGGACATGGCTGGTCATTCTTGCCATAGGCGTTGAAATGATCCTGCGAATTGCCCTTGCTGCCGTCCGGTTTGCGGTACCAGTTGATGCTGGCCCCTTCGTGATCGATGCCGCGCTGCAGCACCTCGCGGATGGCCGCGTGCAGCGCCGTGATCTCCACATCAGTGAGGGTGTCGGCAGCACGCAGCGGCCCAATTCGAGATAACCACAGTGCCTCATCCGCGTAGATGTTGCCAATCCCGGCTACAAACTCCTGGTTGAGCAGCAGCGGCTTAATCGTACCACTACGCCTGTCCAGGCGCCCGGCGAATACCTCACGAGTGAACGCATCGGAAAGCGGTTCCGGGCCGAGTTTGCCCGTCACTTCATCAATATCAGCCACCAGCCTCAGACGGCCAAACTTGCGTGAATCCGAGAAACGCAGTTCTTCACCGTCATCGAGCTTTGCCGTGACACGCAGCCAGCGGTCCGCATCATGTACAGTGCCGGGGCCAGCGATATAGAGCCGCCCGGTCATGCGCAGATGCACCAACAACACATCATGGGTCAGGTTCAGTACGATGTATTTAGCCCGGCGGCCAAGCGATTCAATCTGCTGGCCGTCAAGTCGCGCCACGAAATCATCGGGCAGCATTGGCTCAACAGTGCGGCCCCACAATACCTGGGCGTCGGAAAGGGTGCGCCCGGCCAACTGCGGCCCCAGGCCGCGCACCACGGTTTCAACTTCAGGGAGTTCTGGCATAAAGCCCTTGCTTCATTAAGGGTCAATCAATTCGAGGTTATCCCACAGCGCATACCAGCAGCAGCCAGGCGTGGCCCGATCCGGGTTGTACTCCTCTATGGATAACGACAGCGGATAACCAAACTCTGCATCAAAGGTCGTTAGTATCACGTTGCGCCCCGGCACAAACTCATCGGCAGCGGCGCGGACCGTATCAAAACTGTGTTCAATGGTCAAGCCCCGCACAATGCGATCACACTCCTCGACAGGAAACCAGTTCGCCTGGGTGGGGTCCGGCCATGCCAGCAGTTCGCCATCCGTCACAACGATCTGGCCTGGCCCACAGCGGATGCCCTGAGTCTCATCACGGTATGTCACCTCGACTCGGTAGTTGGTGACCGCGAGGCTTTCCCAGCGGGCCTCGTTCTCATCGATGGTACCTCGCAAGTCCAGCATCATCACCACATCGCTGACAGCCTGCCACGGGTAGGGTTGGCCCAACAGCAGCAGCACGATCAGTCCAATCGCACAGGCAAAGATCAGCAGAACAAGGAAGGTACTGCCCCGCATCGCAAACCGGCGGCGGCGCATCCGGCGCAGTTGGCGTGCCCGTCGGCGTGCCTCGCGGCGGTCTGTGCGCTCCTGTTTGCGCTTCTGCCGGGCCTTGCGGCGCTGCTTGAGCCACTTACCCCACGGCGTCCATGGTTCGCGCCCCGGTATTTGTGGTGATCTGCCACTCATCTCCTGGTTTCCACATGGCTTTGTTGATAACCCACCCGGATGATGTTGAAACTCACGTTATTTGTCCATTATCCCGGGCCGTCATGGTAAGTTATCAACAATTAAACACTATATCAACACTTACTCATCATCCCGCAAACTATTCGATCCAGGCATTCACCCCCTGTATATAGGGGTAAAACCGGCGACAACCGCCACATACAGGGATACCGTGCCCACTTTCAACAGAGTTTTGCCATACGACGACTAATACTTATTTTATCTACTATGATCCTGTATAGAGTGTTTAAAGCACCACAGCGAATCATCCCCTTAAAAGTATGCCGTAATCGTGGGCCAATGACCAGATTGTAATCGGATAGAAAGATCGGTCAGGGTCAAATGCACCTGCACGGGGAAGACCTTAAAACATCCTGCACATGCTGACCAGCGCCCAACTGAGGACGCGAAACATGGTATACTAAAAATGACACTTCACCCGTACTGCCGGTGTTTTTTGATTTAAAGGTAAGACACACACAATGCCTTCATTTTCACATCTCCATGTTCATACGGAATACTCGTTGCTGGACGGCATGAGCCGTATCCCGGACCTGCTCTCCCACGTAAAAGAACTGGGCATGGACTCGGTCGCCATCACCGATCATGGCACCATGTTCGGTGTATTTGATTTCTATGCCAAGGCTAAGGCTGCCGGGGTCAAACCGATCCTGGGAGTGGAAGCCTACATGGCTCCACGGGGCATGGGCGACCGCGACCCGCAGCTCGACAAGAACTACACACATCTCCTGCTGCTGGCTCAAAATGAGACAGGCTATAAGAACCTGCTGAAGATCGCCAGTGCCTCGCAGTTGGAAGGCTATTATTACAAACCCCGCATTGATCGAGACTTCCTCGCTGCACATAGTGAAGGCGTCATCTGCACCAGTGGCTGTCTTGCCGCCGACGTGCCGCAGCTCCTCATGGAAGGCCGCGATGATGAGGCTCGCAAGACCCTTGGCTGGTACCGGGATGTGTTTGGGCCAGACCGTTTCTTCATCGAGCTGCAGGAACACGACATCGAAGAACTGCGCATGGTCAACAAGAAGCTGATCGAAGAACTCGGGCCGTGGGCCAATATTCCCTTCCTTGCCACCAATGACGCTCACTACGTACGCCAACGTGATGCGAATCCGCACGACATCCTGCTGTGCATCGGCACGAGCAGCCTCGTCAAAGAAGAAAAGCGGATGCGGTTCAGCGATGACAGCTACTACATCCGCTCCCCTGAGGAGATGCAACAAATCTTCGGAGACATACCCGCGGCGCTGTCCAACACGGTCAAAGTGGCGGAAATGTGCAACGTCGATCTTGCTGCGTACTACAACCTCGATGACCCGAAGGGGAAGTACAAGCTCCCGATCTTCCCCGTGCCCGGTGGTTACGATGCCCCGAGTTACCTTCGGGAGCTTGTAGAAAAGGGCGCATACTGGCGCTATGGTGACAATGCCGACTCGGAGGTGGTGCAGACGCGCATTAACCACGAACTGGGCATCATCCACGATATGGGCTTCGATAACTACTTCCTGATCGTGTGGGACCTGTGCGAGTTTGCCCGCGAGAAGGACATCTGGTGGAATGTGCGAGGCTCCGGCGCTGGTTCCGTGGTGGCATTCACGCTGGGGATCACCGGCATCGACCCGCTGCGCAATGGCCTGATCTTTGAGCGCTTCCTCAACCCGGGCCGTAACACCATGCCTGATATCGATATTGACTACCCCGATGACCGCCGCGCTGAGATGATCGACTATTGCACCCATCGCTACGGTGAGGACAAGGTCGCGGCGATCATCACCTTCGGTACGCTGGGTGCCCGCGCCGCCATCCGTGACGTGGGCCGCACCCTCGACATCGACCTCAGCGAAGTCGATGAGTTGGCCCGCACGATCCCGGCGGTGCCCGGCAAGGGTATCAGCCTCAAGAAGATGCTGGAGGAGCCAGACGACCCCGATCACCAGGATTTCAACGCGCTGTACAAAGACCAATCACGCCCATACATGAAGCAGCTTGTCGATACAGCTCGCGAATTCGAGGGGATTTCCCGTCATGCCAGCACCCATGCTGCGGGGGTATTGGTTTCTGATATTCCGCTGGTTGAATACGTCCCGCTGCATCGACCAACCAAGAGCGACGATACCGGGGTCGGGGTCAATACGGTGGCGCAGTGGCCTATGGCGATTGTCGAGGAGATCGGCCTGCTGAAGGTCGATTTCCTCGGTCTGCGTACGCTCACCATTATGCGGCAAGCCTGCGATCTGATCGAGACCTACCATGGCGTTAAATACAACCTCAGCACGATCCCGTACCGACACCGCGCGGATGACGAGGAATATAACCACGCGCTTGATGCTGCCTTTCACCTGATGTGGCGCGGTGAGACCAGCGGCGTCTTCCAGGTTGAAGGCCAGGGCATGACCCGCATGCTGATGGAAATGAAGCCCTCGCTCTTTGAGCACATCATTGCGGCCATTTCGTTGTTCCGCCCCGGCCCGCTGGATTACATCCCACAGTACATCCGCCGAATGCATAACGAGGAGCCAGTCGAGTATCATCATCCACTGCTGGAGCCGATCCTTAACGAGACCTTTGGTATCATTGTGTACCAGGAACAGATCATGCAGATCGCGTCCGATCTGTTTGGCTACGCGCTGGGTGAAGCCGACCTGATGCGCCGTGCCGTTTCCAAGAAGAAGGCCAAGGAACTCCAGAAGCACAAGAGCATCTTCCTTAAGCAGGGGCCGGAACGTGGCGTTTCTCCCGAGATTGCCGGCAAGATATTTGAAGATATCGAATTCTTCGCCCGGTATGGTTTTAACAAATCACACGCGGCTGACTACGCGGTGCTGACCGTGCAGACGGCCTTCCTCAAAGCACACTATCCACACGAGTACATGGCAGCTTTGCTGTCGGTTGAGCGTCATAATACGGATAAGGTGCGGGCCTACTTATCCGAGGCCCGCCGCATGAACATCCCCGTACTGGCCCCGGACATCAATTACAGCTATCACGACTTCACCATCGAGAACCTGGAGACCGGGCGTCGTGGCATCCGGTACGGCATCAGCGCCGTAAAAAACGTTGGCGAGGGTGCCGTGGCCACTATCGTCAATGCTCGCGACGAAGAAGGCCCGTTTGCTGACGTGGCAGACTTGTGCCAGCGCGTCGATATGCGCGAGGTGGGCAAGCGTGCGCTGGAAGGATTGATCAAAGTTGGCGCACTGGATTCCTTTGCCCCGACCCGGCTGCATCTGCTGGAATCACTGGACCGCATCGCCAGCTACAGCGCCAAGCTGCATCAGGCCGCCGATATCGGCCAGATGAGCATGTTCGGTGAGAGTACAGGTATTACCTTTGAGGACAACGCCGGATCGATCCTCGTCAGTGAGGTGACGCAGGAGGTGCCCTCGCGCGAGATGCGCCAGTGGGAGCAGGACCTCGTCGGTATGTATGTCTCCGAACACCCGCTCCAGCAGATCATGGATCAGATTGAAACCGTGATCTCGGCGTACAGTAACGACATCACCGAGGAATTCCATGAACGACAGGTTACTATGGCCGGGATGGTGATGGAGGTGCGCCCGCACAAAACCAAGACCGGCAAAGCGATGGCCTTTGTGCAGCTTGAGGACCTCTACGGCAACATCGAGGTACTGGTATGGCCCAACACATGGAAGCAGACGCAGGACCTGTGGGAACAGGGGCGTATCCTGCTCGTACAGGGCAAGCTCGATTGCTCAGGCCGCAGCCCCAAGCTGCTTTGTGACAGCGCTTCGACCAACTTTGACACATTTAACGCCGTTCGTGATGAGCGCACATCGCGTCAATCGCCGCGCCAGCCCGCGCCGACCTACGATGATGAGATGCCGTGGTATGCTGACGAAGCGATGGCAGCAAGCCCGGACCCATCCGAGGAGGCGGATTACGACTACACCTCCGATGTCGCCATGCCGTCGGCAGAGCCGCCCACAACACCGCAGCGGAACGGCGAAGCACCCCCCGACGGCTACAGCAACGGCTATGAAAACGGGACGGGTGATCGTTACAATGGGAACGAAAACGAGCGCAGCAGCGAGCAGATTACAGGGATGCCGGCCAGGCAGGCCGATCCAGACCGCCATGTCAATATCTACATTGAGCGCACGGGTGACCTTGAACGTGACAAGCGCCGTCTGAGCATCATCCATGGCATCCTGCATAGTGCCCCCGGCAATGACAGCTTTTCTCTGTGTGTGACAGGTGATGGTAAAATGGTTCGTGTCGAGTTTAACGGTGAACGCACCCAGATAGACGTGGTCTACCATGATTTACTCAAACACCTGAAAGACCCGGCTGCTATCGAGATCAATGAACCATAACACACGGGGGTATGTTATGCCGGGTAAGATCAAGAGTATTGGCGTCATGACCAGTGGGGGAGACTCCCCGGGCATGAACGCTGCCATACGAGCTACCGTCCGGGCCGGGCTGCATTACGGCCTTAAAGTCTACGGCATTCGGCACGCTTACTTTGGCCTGATAAACGGCGATATCGAGGAGATGACCAGCCGTAAGGTCAGCGGCATTATCCAGCAGGGGGGCACCCTCTTACAGACGGCACGCCTTCCTGAGTTTAAAGAAGAAGCGTACCAGATGCGGGCCGTCCGCCGCCTGAAGGAGCATGAGATCGATGCCCTGATCGTGATCGGCGGGGATGGCAGCCTGGCCGGCGCGCTGGCCCTGTCTCGCCATGGTATCCCGGTTGTGGGAATCCCGGCCAGCATTGATAATGATATTTGGGGTACGGCGTCCTCTATCGGGGTCGATACAGCCCTGAACACCATCCTCGATTCGATTGACCGCCTGCGTGATACGGCGTCATCACATGAGCGCCTGTTTGTCGTCGAGGTAATGGGGCGTAACTGCGGGTACCTTGCGGTGGTGGCAGGCCTGATCACAGGGGCGGAACTGGTACTTGTCCCGGAGGAGGATTTTGACCTGGCCCAAGTCGGTGAACTGATGACCGATGCCTACCTCAAGGGCAAGTCACATGCGCTGATCGTAGTGGCTGAAGGCTCGAACCTGAAAGCCAACGACATCGCGGCGCACCTCAAAGAAACCAGCATCGGCTTTGAGGTGCGCGTCACGATCCTCGGTCATGTTCAACGTGGGGGTGGCCCAACCGCCTATGACCGAACCCTGGCCAATCGCATGGGTGTGGCCGCTGTTCAGCAGTTGGTCGAGCGTGACGCAGGCGTCATGATGGCGTTGGATGGCACCGAGATTGTGCCAAAGAAACTGAAGGACGTGATCGGGAAACACCGCCCACTTGACCCGGGATACATTGAGCTATCCCGTATCCTTGGGCGTTAAAGTTTGTTTTGCTACCCCTTATCTGCATAGGAGCACATGGACCATGAAACTAGGAATTCTGACAGGTGGCGGCGACGTCCCCGGCCTCAATCCCTGTATCAAGGCGGTGGTGGATCGCACCATTGACGAGGGTCATACCATTTTCGGGATCCGCCGGGGCTGGGCGGGCCTGCTTGAATATAACATCGACGAAAAAGATAACAGCAAGCTGGTGATCCCGCTTGACCGGCTGGCTGTGCGCCGTATTGCCCGCACCGGCGGCACCTTCCTGCACACCTCGCGGACCAATCCCGGCAAAGTCAGGGCCGATGCCGTACCGGAACATCTGCGCAATAATGACTGGGCAGAAGACCAGCCCATACAGGATTACACCGAACACGTCCTCAAGGTGATCGACCACCTGGGGATCAATGTGCTGATCGCCATCGGTGGTGACGACACCCTGAGCTATGCCGAGCGCCTTCATCGCGAAGGCATCCACGTCATGGCGATCCCGAAGACGATGGACAATGACGTGTTCGGCACCGACTACTGCATCGGCTTCTCGACGGCTGTAACGCGCAGCGTCGACTTCCTGAACAACCTGCGGACCAGCGCTGGCTCGCATGAGCGGATTGCCATCGTTGAGCTGTTCGGGCGCAATTCCGGTGAGACCTCCTTGATCGCGGCATACCTCGCGGGCGTAGACCGAGCGGTCATCTCCGAGGTACCCTTCAACCCGGACCTGCTGGCCGATATGCTGATCGAGGATCGCGACAGCAACCCCAGCAACTACGCCATGATGACCATCTCTGAAGGTGCTCGCATGGAAGAAGGCGAGATCGTGCAGTCCGGTGAGGCCGATGCTTACGGGCACAAGAAACTCGGCGGCATCGGCATGATGACGGCGGACTATATCAAGCGCAAGACCGGGATCAACACCATTTACCAGCAGGTCGCCTATCTGATGCGCTCCGGTGCTCCTGACGCGCTCGACCTGATGGTCGCTTCCAACTATGCTCATATGGCGATGGATATGGTGCTGCGCGGGCAGAGTGGCCGTATGGTTGCGCTGCGCGAGGGCGTCTACACTGATATCCCGCTCAGCATGATTATGCAGGGCCGCAAGGTGGTGGATGTCGGCGAGTTGTATGACGTCAAGAACTATCGCCCGAAAGTCCGGCATGTCTCCGGCATGCCAATGTTCCTGAGTTAACAGGCAACAGATCGAAACCCGGCCCAAATGAGAACCCGACAGGGGGGTGAGCCACGGCTTACCCCCCGTTCTCTCTGAAATATGGATGCGCCATGATCCCCGTCAAACTTGAACTGACCAACTTCCTCGCCTATCGTAACCCGCTGCCCCTGGATTTCACCGGGCTGCACCTTGCGGTGCTGGTCGGCTCAAACGGCGCAGGGAAATCTTCACTGCTTGATGCGCTGACATGGGCACTGTGGGGCAAGGCGCGCACCACGCGTGACAACGACCTGATCCACACCGGTGAAACGGAAATGACGGTCCGGCTGGTCTTTTTGCTGGATCGTAACGAGTACCGGGTTACACGCTATCGCTCCAGCAAGGGACGCGGACAAACAGCACTCTCGCTGGAAATCCGTGATGGCGACGCATGGCGCAATATCTCCGAGAACACGGTTCGGACGACGCAGGGCACGCTGGACGTGCTGCTTAAACTTGATTATGACACCTTCATTAACTCCGCGTATCTTGTGCAGGGCCGCGCCGACGAATTCACCAGCAAAACCCCCGGCGAACGCAAGCGCATCCTTGGTGAAATACTGGGCCTGGAACGCTGGGCCGTGTTCGAGGAACGGGCCAGAACGCACATCAGGCAGATTGATAACGAACGCGCACTCAATGAGACGCGCCTGGGCGATATTGATGAAGAACTGGGCCGTGAAGATGTGTATAAGGAGGCTTTGGCCGAGGCCGAGGCCGAACTTGAACGGCTGACGGACGAACTCGAATTGATGGATGCCCACTACCGCGAGATGGAAGCCGAAAACCGTCGCCTTGAAGACCTGCGCCGCAACCAGCGGGAAGCCGGAAAAACGCTCGATGCAAACCAGGCCGAGATCGATTCAATCGCGGAGGAGCAGCGCCGCACCGAGGCTCGCCTGGCAGAGCTGGATGCGGTCATCGCACGGCGTGAGAGCATCGAGAAGGGCTTCGAGGCATACCAACAGGCCATCGAGCAGGATAAGCAACTAAATGAGCAGTATCGTCGTCAGAGTGAACTGCGCCAGCAGCAAGCCGACCTGCGACAGGCCATCACCGAGGCTCGCGCCGGGCTGGAAGCTCGCCTGAGCGCACTGAACCAGCAGGCGGGAACCCTGCAATCCACGCTGGATGAAGCCGGGGATGTCTCATTGTTCGAGGAGCGACAGGCGGAGTTTGAGGAATTGCAGGTACTTGAGGCGAATCTGACGACATGGCGTGAGGAACTCACGACCACCCGGCAGGCAGTCGCAGACCTCAACAGCGAGAACAGCGGGCTGAAGGCTAAGATGAATCCAATGGCAGAGCAGCGCGACACTCTGCAAAAAACAACGGAGCCGATTTGTCCAACCTGTGGACAGCCGTTATCGGAAGAAGATCGTGAAGCACTGATTGAACGATTGTTCCACGATGGTACGGAACTTGGCAATCAGCATCGCGCCAATACAGAGACGCTGCGACAACTAACTGATGACGTTATTGAGTTAGAAAAGAGTATCAAACAATCCGAACTGGAACTCAAACAAATGCCCAGCCTGCAAAGCTGGCTCGATATGCAGAAAGACCGCATCGAGAAGGCCAGTGAGGCACAGCAGGCGCTTGCATCTGTGCAGGCAGAGATGGCAGAGGTCGAGGCTGCCATCCAGGATGGCAGTTTTGCCCCGGAGCTTACCACGAATCTGCACGAAGTCGAGGCAGCACTGGATAAGCTCGGCTACAGCGAGGAAACGCACCTTGCCGCCCAGAAACACATCGAGGACTTTAAGGATTTTGAGGAACTCAGCCGCACACTGGCCCTCGCGCTTGAGGAGGCCCCGCGCCGGCAGGAGGAGATCGATGGGCGCGCCGTGCGGCTGCAGCAGTGGGGAGAGCGTCAAGCCGAAATCCGGGAGCGTATGGCTGAGTGCGAGGCAGAGATCGCACAGATCGAGGAAGCCCTGACCGATTTCGAATCATTCGGTCTTGAGGTCGCCCGCATGCGTGAGCAGAAAGCGCAGGCGGGCACCGAACTGGGTGTGGCGCGCCAGCGCCTCAACGCGCTCGACCAACAGCGCGACCGCCGCCTGGGCATCGAGGAGGCACAGGCCCAGCTTGCCGACGAGAAGGGCATTTACGAGGAACTGAGGGTGGCCTTCAGCAGAAACGGCATCCCTGCCATGATCATTGAGGCCGCCATCCCGGAGATTGAGAATGAGGCTAACCAGCTTCTGGCGGACCTGACCAATGGCCGTATGCACGTCCGCTTTGATACCCAGCGTGACAACGTGACCGGCGGTGTCCGCGAGACGCTTGATATCAGAATCGCTGATGAACTGGGCACGCGTGACTACGAAACCTTCAGCGGGGGCGAGGCTTTCCGCGTCAACTTCGCCATCCGCCTGGCGCTCTCCAAAATGCTGGCTCGCCGTGCCGGGACGCGGCTCCGCACCCTGATTATAGATGAGGGTTTCGGCTCCCTGGATGAGCTGGGCCGCGACCGCCTGATCGAGTCGATCAATGCCATCCAGGATGACTTCGACCTGATACTCGTTATCACCCATATCGATGAATTGAAGGACGCCTTTCCGGCCCGCATCGAGATCGTCAAAACAAGTTCCGGCGCGATGATCCAGGTTGCCTGAGGCGAATCATCCTGCCACGCAGGGCGTTCTGTGCCATAATGTCCCCAATACTTTGACAGAGGAGAGGGTAACCCCATTATGGTAGGTTCTGCTGATCCACAATCTGCCCGGCCCGCTCAAGTCACACCACTCCAGGTTGCCTTGATGCCGCTGGTGGGCAACACACCGGGCGCTGAAAGCGCGTGGCTGGGGGCACTGTTCAGCACACTGATCTTGGAGCATATCGACGTCGCGCCAATCATGGTGCTGGAATACAACAAATCTGCACAGGCTGTCATCGACGGGCTGCATGAACTGCCGCTGACGCCCGGTTCCGTGGGTCACCTGCTTGATCAACTTCACCTCGACGCCTTGATTCACGGACGTTTTGTCCATGATCAGGCTGGCGATATGCTGGGCCTGCGGCTGATCGTCGAAGGTGATGCCGTTGTGAACACCCCGGTGGAAGCCGCCGCACCCGTTGCAACCTTCTCACGGTTTATTGAGCGCATGTCACTGGCGCTGCTTGAACGGCTCAACGTGCGCATTACCGACGACCTGCGTGAAGCCATCCACCAGGTACCACGTCCCGCCAGCCTTGAGGCCTTCCGCCAGTTGGCATCGTCACGCGCCGCGTGGGCGCGTGGTGATAATGAACTCGCACTGACTGCTGTCAGTTCCGCGCTCACCCTCGACCCTGCCCTTGAGGCCGCTATGCTGATCGAGGTGGCGATCTCCCGCGCGGCGCAGGACAACCGCACCACACAGACCGCCTTTAAACGCTGGTCCGAGAGTGCCGTCAAGCGTGGTAACCCCGGTGTCGGGGCCGAACGGCTGACCATGTTGGGGCACTGGCTGGCAGATCGTGGGGACTGGCGCGAGGCACGTCGCACCTACGAGGAAGCCGGGCGGCTCTACAACCGCGCCAATGATGAGGCCGGGCAGGCCCGCATCGTTAACAACATCGCCAACCTGGACCTGCTGATGGGCAAAACCGGCGACGGCATCCGCACCTACCGTCGCACACTGCGTATCTTCGAGCAGCAGGTTCTTGATGCTGAGGATACCGCCGTGACGTTCCTCAATGTGGGTCTCGCCCACAAGAACCAGGGCCAACAGGAGGAGGCTCAGCATGCCATCGAGGAGGCCGTCGCCCGTGCTGAACGGCTCAACCTGCCTCATCTGCTGGCGCACAGCCTGGCACAGCGCGGTGCGTTGAACGACGACCTCGGTAACTGGCTGCAATCCGAGGCCGATTACAAGCGGGCACTGACCCTGTTTGCAGATATTAGGGATGAGGCCGGGCAGGCTATGGTGATCAGTTACCGGGGGCTGCTGACCCGCCAGCGCGGCGCGTATGACCAGGCCGAGCGGCTGATGCAGCAGGCCCTGACGCGCTTCCAGCGCCTCGACATGCCCCATGAAGTCGCCATCGTGCAGTACAACCTTGCCGATCTGTATCTCTCGATGAACCAGTTGGAACGTGCATGGGAACTGGCCGAGCAGTCCCACACGGCCCTAAAGGAACTGCGCAGCGTTTGGTTCGATGCCAGCAGTGAGCTGCGAAATATGATCCAGAACACGCTGGCAACGCGCGAGGAACAACGCAGGCAGGCAGAGGAGGCTGAGCGCCAACACAGGCTTGAGGAACAGGCGCGGATGGCAGCGGAGACTGCCGAAACTGAGGCCGCCGGGTCCCGGCAAACGGAGGACGCTGCCGGCTTCGGCGGGGATACCGCCACACCACCCACGGAATATAATGAACCCCCGTCGCGCATCAGCCCGGATGACAGTATCAGCCTGACCGCCCCCCCCCCCCGCGAGCCTTACAACCCGGACCCGGAGGAATAGCGACTACGGGGTAATATCGAGCGCATCGAGCTGTGCGACAAAATCCTCAACATAATCGACATACACGGCCTGGGGAGCTTCCCACTGCACTACCCAGGTCGTGTTATCCAATGCGGTACCCACCGTCAGCGAGCCATTGATCACCGCGCCCTCACGCACATACACGTAATCGGACGCGCGTCCATTCTGAACAGCATCAAGCGCAAACCTGTACGGCTCATAGAAGCGGGCTGCGGGGTCCACGGCCTGCACATCAGCCAACAGCCGGTTCGCGATCTCCTCATCGACCACATCCGGTGACAGTCCATAGTCATCGCGCGTCACGCGGAACCAGATGCGGCTGTCCACGGCATCAAAGAAAGCCAGCCCGTTCTCCAGTGTCACCGCAAGGAAATCGGCTCGCGCATCGAGTGTGAAGCCAAACTCATCCGATTCAACCGTCAGATACGTGACGGTTTGGGTGGGGGAGGCGGCGGGCTGAGCAGGGTTCGGGGATGCAGTGGGGGCTGATGTGGGCGGCGCAGTTGCCGCCATCTCGATGCCTGAATCATCATCGGCATCACCCAAAAGGGCCTCCGTTGGCAGGCCCAGTGCGTCGTCAGGCAGCGGTGTGACAGTAGGCGCTGCTCCCGCGCCACAGGCTATCCCGGCCAGCAGCACGGCCAGCACCGGCAGGGTCAGGTAATTGTGATGGATGCGGTCTGTATCATTCATGTCGATAGCATAGCAGGTTCGGCCTGCCGGGGCCATGCCCCCTGGTGAGACCAATATCCTGGTGCTGAGAAGGGTTAGGCGGCAATACACTTATCAAGATTTTGTATATAATAAGTTTGTATACTGTTACAAATTGTAATGTGGATTGGTGGTATTCAATTGGGCAGGTGGGAAGAAAATGGTATCCGGTATCGGCATCGTCATACTCGGCTTCGCCATGATCTGGCTCGCGGTGGCGGGCAGGCAAGGCAAAGTGAACCCTTTAAAGGTGGCGGGGGGCCGCCAGGCATATCGACAGGCCGCAGGATTCGCCCCCCGAAGTGGGTCAGGACCCTGCGCGCGCTCGCTATTGTGGTGCTTTTGCTGGTTTCTGCCGTCCCCTGTGTGATCTTCGTGGTGCTGTTCTTCCAACAGTACCAGTAGCGCCTTAGCGCAGCAGCCGTACGTCGCCATCGCGGCGCGTCATACCGACCGCGTCGAGATACTCCAGCAGGGCCAACATATACTTGCGCGTACTGCCAAACAGGTCACGGGCTTCAGCTACCGTGATCGATCCATGTTCGGCAAGGTATTCACGCACGCGTGCAGCCAGCCAGTCATACGTGTCACTCGTATACACCACTGACGTGGTGACCGGCTTGAGTACGCCCATACTCACCAGCGCCTCGTACACATCCTCACCAAGTTCAGTTTTGATACCAGGGATCGATGGTGTATTGACCGGGTCACCCGTCATACGCGCCAGCAGCGCGTCAATGGCGGTCTGCTGAGCTTCGCTGAACCGTATTTCGAACCCTGTAAGCCGAACCAGTGCGCCATCAAGAACCAATTTGCCGTCTTCAGCCAGCCGGTTCAGCAACAGTGGATATGCCCGCCCAGGGATTTGAAGCTGACTGCGCAACCCCTCACGTGGCATACCGGGCCGCAGCGGATACCCGGCATGATAGCCCCTGACCGCGTCCAGCATCTGCTCCAGCATTGCATTGAGCCGCGACGCCCCGGCATATAACCCCGGGGACAGCTCGACAAGCGCATTGTTGGTCAGCAGCGCAGCAACTGCTTCGTGTAGTGAATCTTGGTTCAGCGATAAAAGTGCCTGCAGATCATCTATGCCGCAAAGCAACTTTCCTGAAACTGCCTGTAAGATCAGGTCTTCCGGAGTGCCCGAGGCCAGCGTTTCAAACCGTCCAAGCACCTCGGGTTTGAAACGCCGCCAGCGATGCGTGGGGGAAGAATCGAGAATCACGCCCCCACCAATGGTCTGTGCCGGGGACGGTATACGCAGGATAAAACGGTCCCCTTTGGCAACGGTGACAGGCTTCTCAAGATGCAGTTGCAGCCAGCCGGTCTCGCCGGGCAGCAGCTGCTCATCCCCCACCAGCCGAACACGCGCCAGCACTTCCGCCGCCCCGGTGAAGAATTTGACTTCCATATTGTGACGCAGCGGCAGTGTGCCATCAGGCAGATAGTCAAACGAGGCATCCAGCAGACGGGTTGATGGATAAAGCCCGGTGACGGTCAGCACATCCCCACGCCGAATGTCTTCGGTAGCAACACCACTCAGGTTAACTGCAACCCGGCTGCCCGGCACAGCGTGATCCAGTGATTCCTGGTGAGTTTGCAGCCCCCGCACCCGTGCCGGAAGCCCAACAGGTTCAATTGACACCTCATCGCCAACACGCAGCCGCCCATCCAGCAGCGTGCCGGTCACTACAGTGCCAAACCCGCTGATGGTAAACACACGGTCGATGGGCAGCCGGGGCCGCGCCATATCGGGGCGTGGCGGGCTGGCGGCCAGTGCTGACGCCAGCGCAGTGATCAGGTCCGGTAGCCCGGCACCTGTGCGCGCGGATACGGGCAGCACGGGGGCACCCGCCAACCGGGTGTCCTCAAGCAGCGCCATGACATCAAGCGTGACGAGGTCCAGCCATTCAGGGTCTTCAACCAGATCCGTCTTGGTCAGCACGACGATAGCGTTACTGACATCCAGCAAATGCAGGATCGCGAGATGTTCACGTGTCTGGGGCATAATGCCTTCATCGGCAGCAATCACCAGCAGCGCAAGGTCGATGCTGCCCACACCGGCGAGCATATTCTCAATGAAGTCGCGGTGACCCGGCACATCGACCACACCGACAGCCTGCTCATCAGGCAGAGTCAGCCACGCAAAGCCCAGGTCGATGGTCATCTCGCGGGCTTTTTCCTCAGCCAGCCGATCAGGGTCAATGCCGGTAAGCGCCTGCACCAGCGTCGATTTACCGTGGTCTACATGCCCGGCAGTACCAATGACATAGGTCATGGGCGGGTCAACCCAGGCCGGGCAGAGAAGCTGCCGTATCGTCAAAGTCCTCGACATTGGACTGGATGTGTTCACTGAGGGCGCGCAGATAGGTGCGCTGGAACTGGCGCAGCATCTGCACGTTTTCAAGCAGGCTTTGAACCTTTTCGCCAGTTTGTGCCATGCGACTTTGCAGGTCTTCGAGCAGTTTTTCGTTTTCACGCCAGGCTTCTTCATTGGTCAGCGTGAACTGGCGCAGCCGGCGCTGATCCTCCTGCAGGAACTCCTCCCATTCGCGGCGGAAACGGTCCTCGGAGAGGCGCTGCACCTCGGAGACCTCGTTGACGCGGCGGTCCACACGGTCCACCAGCCGCTCAAAATCGTCCACATGCTTCTTCATCAGGCGGTGAGTTTCGCTCCAGTTCTCAACCAGGCGGGCCTGCGCCTCCATCTCCTCGACGAAGCTGTCAATGCGACGCTTCATTTCATCGACCAACTGCTCGCGCTGCTGATCGACGATGGCATTCTGTTCCAGCCAATCTCGCCGCTCCTGCTTAACCTGGTCAATGGCTTCACTTACTTCACCAACAGTACGCTCGTTCCGGCGGCTCAGCCCTTCAAGCAGGTCAATTTTGGTCTCAAAGGCATCGTACTTCTTGAGGCTTTCGGTCAGCTCCGTGATCCGGCGGGCATCGGAGCGGCGCTGTTCCTCGAGGAAGCCCAGTGTATGCTCGAACTCCTCAAAGCTCTTACTGAGGTTATCGGCATAGTTTTGCAGCTCAAATGCCACGCGGGAAAGACGCTCCTCCTCGGCACGACGCGGCTGAAGCTCGCGCTCGATGCGGGTCAGCATCTCCTGCCGGAGGTCGTTGATGGCTTTTTGCAGGCTGTCGCGGTCGGCATCCCGCATCTTCTTAAGTTCCTGGCTGGTGGAGGACCGCCGCACCTCAGCCTGTTCCAGTGAACTGGTGAGTTCATTACGCAGCCGAGTGCTGCTCTCATCGACGAACTGCACCGTGGCGTATTTGTTTTTCAGCCCGGTCAGCTCTGCTTCAAGCGCCACCAGCCGCCGCGTCTGATCCTCGATCAGCGCGTTCTGTGACCCGACACGATCTTCAAGTTTGGTGATCAGCGCCTTATCCTTGCGGCGCTCCTCATCGAGCCATGTCACCATTTTGGCTGTCTGGTTGGCTTCCATGCTGCTAACTCCTGGTTCCCATGTGAGATGACGTCATTCTAGCGCATCATGCGCCCGGTATCACGCCGCATGACGATGCCGTATTGCCATGCCCCTATCGTATCACTATACTTAAAATGGACACACACATACAAGAACCGTTTGATAACACTCACTCCTGAGTGTAGCGTTACGGTTCAAGGCTGATTTAACCGCATAAACAAAGATAGACAACTGCCAAGGTCACTGGCGGGCTGTATATTGCTGTTCACTGCGGGGCCAACCACAACCACCCTGTTTAAGGAGGAGCCAAAATGACTAGTTACCAGGATCGCCCGTGGATAAAAAACTACGATACGGGCATCCCCGCTGATGCGGAATTCCCCAATGTCCCTGTGTATGGCATCCTGGACGATGCTGTTGCCAACCACCCTGACCGCGCCGCGCTGGTGGCATCCGCTGACCTGCCGCTTGTTGGGCGTAAGGGTCAGGCAGTTTCATTCAAGGAGCTTGGCGAAGCCTCGGACAGTATCGCTGCCGCGCTGGTGGCGATGGGCTTGAAGAAAGGTGACCGCGTCGCCATTGTCGGCCCGAACTCGGTTCAGTTTGTCGTGGCATGGTGGGCTGTTCTGAAAGCCGGTGGCATCGTCGTCGCACTCAACCCGTCCTTCCCGCCGGAAAAATGGAAGGACCAGATCAACGATTCCGGGGCCCGGATAGCCGTCTCCATGACCCTGTTCTACGACGCCCTGAACAGCGTTCGTGATGAGACCAGCCTGGAAAAGGCAATCGTTTATAACATTAAAGAGTACCTGCCGCCATTGGCACGCACCCTGTTTACACTTGCCAAGGAAAAGAAGGAAGGCCATTACGTCGAGAGCCTTCGCCCCGGTGATATGTGGTACCAGGATGCGGTGACGACGTATCCGCCTTCACAACGCCCGCAGATCGATATCAACCCCGTCGAAGATACCGCGATCTTCCAGTACACTGGCGGCACTACCGGCTTCCCCAAGGCGGCACGAAGCCCGCACCGTGCGCTGGTCGCCAATGCCTATATGATGAAGGTATGGTTGGGTCAAGGCGATGATGCCCTGATGGGTGCGATTCCGTTCTTCCATGTCTATGGCATGGTGGCGGTCATGATCTTCGCGGCAGCTATTGAGCAGACCATTTACCTATGCCCCAACGCCCGTGACATCGACGATGTCATCAATATTATCGACCACTATAAACCGACCCTGTTCCACGCCGTCCCGGCGTTGTACAACGCCATCAACAATCACCCGGATGTAATGTCCGGTAAGGTTGACCTGACCTCGATTCGTGGCTGCATCAGTGGTTCAGCGCCGCTGCCATCCGAGGTCAAGCGCCGGTTTGAGGAGATCACCGGCAGTGTGGTGATGGAGGGCTTCGGTATGAGCGAGTGCCCAACCGCCACGCACTGCAACCCGATGCAGGGTAACAACAAGACCGGCTCAATCGGTATGCCGCTGCCGGGTGTTAAGTGCCGCATTGTCAGTCTCGACGACGAAGTCTCCGATGTCGGCATTGGTGAGGTTGGTGAGCTGCTGATCCAGTCACCTAATCTGATGACCGGTTATCACAACATGCCCACCGAAACCGCTAATGCGCTGCGCGACGGCTGGCTGTACACCGGTGACATCGCTCGTATGGATGAAGAAGGCTACTTCTACATCGTTGACCGCAAGAAGGATATGGTGCTTGTGGGTGGGTTCAACACCTACCCGAACCAGATCGAAGAATACCTGATGACACACCCGGCCATCCTTGAATGTGGTGTGGCCGGTATCCCGCATCCTGAAAAGCCGGGGCAGGAAGCCCTTAAGGCGTGGATCGTGGTCAAGCCTGACCAGTCACTGACAAGGGAAGACCTGATTGCATTCTGCGAGAAGAAGCTGGCGAAGTATGAAATCCCGCGCCGCATGGAATTTGTCGATGCCATCCCGCGTTCAGCTGTGGGTAAAATTCTGCGCCGTGAGCTGATCCGCATGGAGATGGAAACCCGCGAGGGTGCATAGCCGTTTTTTTGCTGTGACCGCAAACGGGGGAGCCGGATGGCTCCCCCGTTGTTTGTTGTGTTTCCCGTTCCCGCGCTGCCCGCTATGCCGGTGACGGTGCGGGCGGCATGTCGAGGTTATCGGAGATGCCCTGCGTGGCTTCCGGCTCCTCGTCTTCCTCGTCCCCACTGCCAACCGTATCCAGCCAGTCCGTGCCGATGTCTGACGGTTCGGGCATAGCCTCACCATTCATAACCGCCTCGAACTGTACGCGGGTCAGCGTCTCGACGGTCAGCAGTGCCTGGGCCACCGCCTCAAGCTGCTCACGGTTATCTGTCATAACCTGGCGGCCACGCTCATATGCCTCGCTAACAATGCGGCGCACCTCGCTATCGATCTCCTCGGCGACGGCCTCGCTGTAATCGCGCTGCTCACCGATCTCGCGTCCCAGGAAAACCATCTCCTGCTTCTGGCCGAAGGTCATTGGGCCGAGCTTATCGCTCATGCCGTAACGGGTCACCATATCCCGCGCCAGCTTGGACACCTTCTCAAGGTCACTGCTGGCCCCGGTGGTGATCTGGTCGAAGATCAGCACCTCCGCGATGCGACCACCCAGCGCCACAACGATCTCATCCAGCAGCTTCTCACGTGAGTAGTACCAGATCTCATCCTTGAGTGGCATCATGTAACCGCCAGCCATGCCTCGCGGCACGATGGTTACCTTGAGTACCGGGTCAGCATAGGGGAGCAGATGGGAGAGCATGGCATGCCCGGCCTCATGATAGGCCGTCACCTTGCGCTCCTCCTCCTTGATGATACGGCTGCGGCGTTCCGGCCCGGCCATGATGCGCTCAATGGCCTCCTGGAACTCCGCCATATTGATGGTCTTCTTGTTACGCCGGGCCGCCAGGATGGCCGCCTCATTGACCATGTTTTCGAGGTCCGCACCGACAAATCCCGGGGTGGCCCGTGCCAGCACCTTGAGGTCCACATCGGTGCCAATGGGCTTGCCAAGCACATGCACCGCCAGGATTTCCTCACGGCCTCCCACATCGGGGCGATCAAGGATCACACGGCGGTCGAAGCGCCCGGGGCGCAGCAGCGCCGGGTCAAGGATGTCCGGGCGGTTGGTCGCCGCGATGATGATCACGTTAGTATCCGTGTCAAAGCCATCCATTTCGACGAGAATCTGGTTAAGAGTCTGTTCACGCTCGTCATGGGAGCCGCCCAGGCCTGCACCACGCTGACGCCCGACCGCATCCACCTCGTCGATGAACACGATACACGGGCTGTGACGCTTGGCCTGCTCAAACAGGTCACGCACACGGGAAGCACCCACACCGACGAACATCTCCACAAATTCGGAGCCGGAAATCGAGAAGAAGGGGACGCCAGCCTCGCCACTGACGGCTTTTGCCATCAGGGTTTTACCGGTCCCCGGGGCGCCAACCAGCAGCACACCCTTAGGGATGCGTGCGCCCAATTGGATGAACTTGGCCGGTTCCTGCAGGAACTCAACAACCTCGGTCAGTTCTTCCTTGGCTTCGTCACACCCGGCCACATCATCAAACGTGACGGTGGGCTTCTCGCCTGTAAACATTCGGGCTTTGCTTTTGCCGAATGACATGGCCTGGTTGTTACTGCCCTGCGCCTGGCGCATCATGAAGAAGATCACCCCGACCACGATCAGCAATGGCAAAATCCACATCGCGATCATGAAGACGCCGTCCCATCTGGCGGCCTGTTCGTTCATCCACTCGATCTCGGCAAGCTCTTCGGTGGTGACCCCCAGTTCTATAAGCTGCTGCGGGGCCGTCGCGCCGGGGTCCTTGGTCGCGGTGACGGTCTCCTCGTTGGTCAGCAGGATGGTCAGTTTATTTGAATCGGAGACGCGGACTTCCTCGATGCGACCTTCGGCTGCCGCCACCGCGACATCCGTCATAGACCACTCCTCGGAGGGTTCTTCACGCCCGATGGTGCTGTACACAATAGCGACAATAGCCAGGATGATCAGTAAATACACAAACCCCTGGCGTAATCGTGATGAATTCACGCGAATTCACTCCCATATAACACTTGCGGCGCAAGAGCGCCGCATGGCGAATATTGCAGTTCACTTACGATAAGTATACCAAATGGGCAAAAGCCTCAACAACGTAGCCTGGGCTTCTTACAGCGTTCTTATGCAGCCTAGCGCGTAAATGTGATGAAGACGAACACCCACAGCGGCACCAAACCCAGCACTGCGATGGCCGTCAGCACCCCCAGCACAATGTTCTCAATATCGACGCCGGGCAGCAGCCCCTCTTCTTCCCCTGGTGGGGCAGTATCATAGGCTGGCGCTGTTGCCCCTTCAGGATAGCCCCGCTGATCGTAGGTACTGCTGCGCCCGCGCGCCCGGTAGAGTGCCGCCGCAGGATCTGTGGCCGGGAGGCCCGGTAGTGTGTAATCACTTGATGATGCCCGAACGGGTTCCTCACGCTGGGGCCGCTGATCATTGCCGTACCCGGCCTCATATGGATCATCCATGTGCGGCTGCGTCATGTCACCATCAGGCGCGGCTTCCTGCCGGGGGGGTGAAGACGGGGTTGAATCGACCTGGACCGGCGGCATTTTACTCATTGATTCCTGCACCTCAAACGATGATGTCTGATGCAGGCCGCGATCCCGGTAGGATTTCAGGATGCGCCCCAACTGGTCACCTGTGCGGTAACGGTTGGACGGCTCTTTGTCCATCACCTTACGGATGATGCGGTCCAGCTCCACCGGCAGCGATGGATCAATATCAAGGATAGAGGGCGGTGTCTGCTGAAGATGCGCCATCGCCAGATCATGATAATTTGCCCCTGTAAATGGCAGCCGCCCGGTCAGCAGTTCAAACAGCACAATGCCGATTGAGTACACATCAGAGGCCGGGGTCGGCGGTTCCCCGGCGGCTTGCTCTGGCGAGAAGTAATGTGGGCTGCCCCACACCAGTTCTTCTTTCTCGGCCTTGCCACCGCTGAGAGCCCGCGCGATACCAAAATCTGCCACCTTGATCATCTTATCCGGGGTCATCAGGATATTCTGCGGCTTGATGTCACAGTGGACCAGTTCGGCCCGGTGTGCGTAGCCGACGCCCTTGCAGGATTCAATGGCAACGGCCAACGCGCCGTCCACATCAAGTGCGCCCTGAGCCCGCAGTATTTGCTTGAGGTTCTGGCCTCGAATGTACTCCATCACAATATAATGTGTGCTGGGGCCATCCTGGCCCACATCATGTACCATAACGATGTTGGGATGGGCCAGCTTTGCCGCTGACCGGGCCTCGCGTTTAAAGCGAGTCAGGAACTCAGGGTCACCAACGAGACTGGGGCGCAGCACCTTAATGGCGACCTGCCGCTCCAGTTCAAGGTCCTGCCCGCGATAGATGACGGCCATGCCGCCCGCGCCAATCTGCTCGATCAGCCGATAGCGATCATTGAGGATGGGGTTCTCTGCCATTACAAGGTCCTTTTGATGATGATGGTCACAACCCGGTGTCAGATAGTCTTATACCAATCCGCCCGCGGCGTCCAGCCCTGCGGTAAGTTTATCGAGCCATGCGGCGGGGATGCGCTGTACTTGCCCGGCACGGTTAACGCAGATATGGCGCGTGTACCCTGAAACCAGCACAGTCTCATCCGAACCGAGAATTTCATAGCCGAAGGTGATACCCCGGCTGCCCATCTTCTCGACCCAGCAGCCTACCATGAGGGCTTGATCATACACCGCCGGGGCCGCGTAGCGCGCGTTGACTTGCGCCACCGCGAGCGAGTAGCCCATCTCCTCCAGGTCAGCATACGGTGCGCCGACCTCGCGCGAAAAGTGGCTGCGGCCTTCCTCAAAGTACACGATATACGCAGCATGATGCACAATGCCCATCATGTCGGTTTCGGCAAAGCGGACGCGCAGGGGAGCCTTTGAAACGTACCGGTCGGCAGGCGGCATGATTTTACAGCACTCCTTCTTTTTGAAGTATCTCGCGGATCAGGTTTTTACGGGCCTGCCCGCCGAGGATTTCCAGCTTGCGGATGCCCAGCGGATCGATCTCCTCGCGCAGCAGGCGGAGTTCTTCGGCGGTGGGTAGTTCCGTCTCCCCCCAGCGGTCGGCAAAGGCCAGTTCAAAGCCGGTCTTGCGCTGAACCCGTTCCGGTTTCACGCCGGGATGCAGCGAGGTTACGCGCATCCGGCCCGCGGCCCAGTCGAACTGACCCAGATCGGTGATAGCGTAGACGGGGCCATTCCCGCGCCTGCGGTCAGGGTGATCATGCCCCATACCGGAGATGAAATCCAGCGTCTCAACAAAGGTCACCTTGGAGTGACGCGGTACATAGATGTAGACGCGCTCCGAGAATGTGGACACATCCGGGATACCGCCGACACCGGGCAGCCGTACGAAAGGGCGATTGTAGTCGGTGCCAAACGCGATGTTGTTAAAGTTGCCCTGCTGATCAATCTGCCCCGGACGAAAAAACTCGGTGGGCGCAAACGAAGGCAGGACCTCTGTTGCGGCGGAAACGAACCCACCGACTATCATGGCCTTGCTCAGCCATAAATCCTCAATGCGAGCCAGCCCCAGCGGTGCCCAGTCCTGGCACAGCGACTGACCAATTGCCGAGGCAAAGCGCAGGTTGGGGGCGTGAGTAAGCCTGGCGAGCAGATACCCCGCCGCCACCAACGGTGTCGCGAGGCCCTGCGCCACCAGTTCACCATCGGTGATCTGATGGGCAATACACACGCTCATGATCTCATCAACTGTGGGTTCCATCTGCGATGTATCCATGCTCCGCTGCCCTGTACCTGTTGCCAGTCGCCTTATTGTATGACTGCCGCCGGGTCGAGGCAACAGGACGATGTTTGCGGCGCTTAACAGGCTGGATTAGACTCCTCACAGAACCATCATTTCAAGGAAAGTAGCCCATCATGAGCGAATCCGACCGCGCCCGAGCGGTGATACTGGGGCTGGCGCTGGGCGACGCCCTCGGCTGGCCGATACAGTTCCTCTCGATGCCCAAGATCAAGGTTATCTACGGTGAGGAGGGCATCCAGGAACCACCCGACCCCGCCGAATTCACCGATGACACCCAGATGTCCATCGCCCTCGCTCGCGCGCTGGTTGAGGCCGGGGATGCAGACATCGATACGCTGATGGGTGCCTTCCGTAAACACCTGCTGGAGTGGTACAACTCCCCCGATAACAACCGGGCGGCAGGTATCACCGTCACAGAAGCATGCCGCAACCTTGCGGCGGGTATCCCGTGGCGCGAAACCGGTGACCCACACGCCCGTGGCGGTGGCTCCGTGAACCGTGTTGCACCGATTGGCTACCTGTATCAGCACGATCCTGACCGCCTGCGCGTAGTAGCTGAAGCCACAGGCACAGCAACCCATGCCAACCCCATCGCTAACGCAGCCAGCATCTCAGCCGCATATGCCGTCAAACTGGCGCTGGATGACGTGAACCCCGAAACCTACCTGGGCCAATGTCTCGCATTCACCGACGGCATCGCCGAGGACTTCGATATCACTATGCTGCGCGTTGGTCACGCCATCGCATGGACGGATGAAATGGCCGCCCTGATGCATATTGGCAGTGGCTGGATTGCGGATGAGACGATTGCTATGGCGCTCTACTGCGTGATGCGCTACCCCGATGACTACAGCGGTGCCATCCAGCGGGCCGTGAACCACAAAGGGGCTTCCGATTCGATTGGCTGTGTGACGGGTGGCATCATGGGGGCACGGTTGGGGGTGGATAGCATCCCTGCGAAATGGATACTGCGCCTTGAGCGCCATGAGGAATTGCTCGAACTGGCCGATCAGCTGGCCCGTAAAAAGCAGGAGATGTACGGATGAGCACACACGCTGCTGTCATCGATAAACGCATGAGCATGGACGAGGCCGCGATGCTGGTTCAGGCCGGGAATACGCTGGCGCTGGGCGGCATCACCATCTACCGGCGTCCGGTAGCCTTTGTCAAGGCCCTGCTTGCGCGCCACGATGAGGTCAACGACCTGACCCTGCTATCGTATACTGGCAGCTACGAAAGCGACCTGCTGATCGGTGCGGGGATGGTCTCTGCTATCCGGTCGTGTTATGTCGGCATGGAAATCTTCGGGCTGGCCCCGATGTTCACCCGGCGAATTCAATCCGGGGACCTGCGCATGATCGAAGAAAGTGAAGCCAGTCTTGCCCATGGCATCAAGGCCCATCTGGCCGGGGTCAGTTTTATGCCCGGCCTCGGCTGGATCGGCACTGACATGCTGACTGTGCGTCCTGATGTGTGCGTGATCGAAGACCCATACAATCCCGGTGAACACATCGTGGCCTTCCCGGCCATCGCGTGGGATGTGGTCGTCATTCATGCGCTGGAAGCCGACCCCTTTGGCAATGCCATCATCAACAACAACCCCGGTGTGGACCGCGAACTTTCGCTCGGGTCGGGCAAGGTCATCATCACCACTGAGCGCATTGCAGAACGCTTCGAGCACCCCGTAGACCTGATCGGGGATCGCGTTGAAGCTGTCGTCCATGCCCCTCGTGGTGCCACGCCGACCTCCTGTCATCCTGAGTACCCGGTACAGGGCGGCGACCTGCTGCGCTACATCGATATGTGCAACGCCAACCGCTTCGAGGAATACCTCGCGGAAATCCTCGCTTAATAACCCAGCGATCGATCCACCACGTTGACCAGCGGCTCACCAGCCACATAATGCGCAAGATTGTACGCAAAAATCTCAACCGCGCGATTGTCATATTCCGGGGTAAAACCGGAGACGTGCGGGCTGAGGATCACATTAGGGGCTGCCCACAGCGGCGAGTCACCCAGCAGCGGCTCCTTGTGAAACACGTCGAGCGCTGCGCCGCCCAGCTGACCGCTTTTTAACGCCGCAAGCAGCGCATCCTCATCGACCAGTTCACCGCGCCCGATGTTGATCAGCACTGCGCCGGGTTTCATCTTGCTCAGCATGGCCGCATCGATCATCCCGCGTGTTTCTTCGGTGAGCGGGGCCGTCAGCACCACGTAGTCACAATCCGCCACCATGGTCGGCACGGCTTCGGGGGGATAGAGCCGGTCAGGAATGTCAGCCTCGGGGTCACCAATGCCATCCGTCACATAGGAGCGGTCGGTCAGGGCACGCAGATCGCGTTTGGAGGCCAGTACGCGCATCCCGAACGCATCGGCCAGCCGTGCGATCTCGCGCCCGATGCTGCCATAGCCAATGATGCCGATAGCTGCGCCACGCAGTTCGGACGGCACAAAGCGTGCCCAGCGATCCGAAGACCATCGTTTTGTCCCCATATCCTCGAACATGCGCGGCATGCGATGGGCAAAGGCCAGCACCATCCCGATGGCATACTCTGCCATCGGGACGGCATGGATGCCGCTGGCATTGGTGAAGATCACGTCAGTCTCGGTAAACAACGGGTGCCCCACGATGGAATCAACACCCGCCATATGAAGCTGCACCCAGCGCAGCGCCGGAGCATCGTCGGGTTGCGGCAGCACACGCCACGAGTAAATGATCTCAGCCTCTTTCGCGGCATCGCCCAGATCATCCAGGGCGCGCGCCACATGCGGCACGATCTCCAGCTTGGGCGAAACCGCTCGCAGAATGTCGAGCTGCTCCACTGAAAGCGGCATTGTCATCAGCACTTTGACCTTATCCACATCTCACCACCTTTGCTGCGCTTGCGACGTTTCCGGGTATCATCCTGATTTTACCATCCCCAGGCCAAGTTCCCTCAAAACGGAAGGCAGTTTACAATAAAGGCGGATTCATTAAACAGATATGGAACCAACTCATTCACCATGACGTCTATACAACTGAGGAACACTCTCAGGAGGAGAAACGATGTCAAACAAGGTATCTCGATTGTTACTGGTCTTCAGTGTGCTGATCGTTGCGGTGCTGCTTTCAGCCTGCGGCGGTGCCGCATCAATGACCACGGAGGAAGTCTATTACGGTGATGACGAAGGCCGCGCCGTCGGAGGTGTTGCGCCTGCACCGCAGGCAGAGATGGACTTTGCCGAGGAAGAGGCAGCCGAGGAATTCCTGGTTGAACAATCGTCTGTGGCTGCTGATGGTATTGCCAGCACGAATGATGTACAGATCGAGCGTGTAATTATCCGCACGGGCTATGTCAGCATCCAGGCGGAAGATCCGCTCGCTACTCGCGAGGCTATCGAGCAGATGGTGGCCCAGTATGCCGGTGAGGGGGCGTTTATCGTCTCGATCAACCAGAGTGGTAGTGCCAACTCACCCTACATCAACATGCAGATTCGTATCCCTGCCGATTATTTTGACACGGCGATGGACGATGTTTCAGGCATGGCCGCTGAGGAAACCACACCACAGCGCAGCGAAAGCGCCCAGGATGTGACAGAGGAGTTCTACGACCTTGATAACCGCATCGAATCGCTGGAAGCCGCCCGCGAGCGTTTGCTGGAGCTGATGGAAAATGCCAACACCACGGAGGACCTGCTTCTTGCGGAGCAGCAGCTTACCCAGCGTGAAGCCGAGATCAATTCACTACAAGGCCGCCAGAACTACCTGGCGCAATCAGCGCGCCTATCCAGCATCAACATTGATATCTCGCGCTACATCCTGAGTACCCCGGTCGATACATCATGGCGTCCCATGGAATCGGTCAGGCAGGCATTCGACAGCCTGCTCCGCAGCCTGCGTGGCTTCGGCGACTTCCTGATCTTCTTCATCATCTCCGTGCTGCCGTGGCTGACTGTGTTTGGGCTGGTCATTTACGGGGTCATCCGGTTTATCATCAGCCAGATCCGTAAACGCCAGGAGCGCAAGGCCGCTCATTCACCACCGGTCATATCACCAGATGATGAAAGCTAAAACCCCCTTTTAACCGCTACGAGGCCGGGACTTTCCCGGCCTCATTTTGATTCCGTGGACCACTTCCGTTCTTACCCCTAATAAACCTGATTTGCCCCCAATCTCACGCAGGGTCATGCGCAGCGAGCTTCATAAAGTGAAGCCGCTTGTTAGCAGGCGCTCATGCAACCACTACCAGCTCACCATGAAAGAAGCTGTCAACCCCGCCCAAACCACAAACCATTTACCAACATTCGGCACAGTTGGGGTAGGGGGGGTAAAACAAAAACGCCGGATCACTGTCATGGCCCAGGCTCATCAGCATGATCAGTCTTTTACTCAAACCCATCGAAGCCCTCATCTCCGTAGAGCTTCTTACTGGCTTTTCCTGGCTTCCCGCCCGTTGACTTGCCTGTAATAGGTGCCCCCATCGCAGTATAGAACGCAGCATCATACGAGCGCGTTTTGATGACAACCGGCATCGGGACGGCATGACCAAGCACAATCGCCTGCTGACGTGTATCGAGGCGGGCCAACACTTCACGCAGACCGGCAGCACCGCTAACCCCCATCAGCACCGCAGCGATGTCCTTATCATTGTCGAGCAGTGCCGTGACGCGCGTCCCGATCTGGGACATGACCTCCTCATCGATGGCACTGGGGCGCTGGTCCACGACCAGCAGCGTTACCTTAAACTTACGCAGTTCCCGCGCAATTGTGCCGAAGATGGTCTGATGCGCGATCTTCGGCTCCAGGAACTTATGAGCCTCCTCGATGGTGATCATGAGCTGCGGGGGTTCCTGCCCACCTTCACCCAGTGACTTCTCGATACGGTCCACGTAGCGATTGCGAATGCGGCGCGTCAGGTAGTTGGCGACGAGGATGTAGGCATCGAGCGTGTTCCCGTACCGGCCAAACTCAAGGATCACGCTGATGCCGTTCTCGATATAGTTGAGAATTTCCTGCACAGCAGAATCGCCGGGTGAGTGTGGTACGAGGAAATCCCAGCGCCTGAAGCGCTCCAGCCGGCGGGTTAGCGCCGTTAGCGAAGCCCCGTTGATGGTGGTGTTCTCGGTCAGGTCATCGATGGTCGCACCGTCTGCCGTTAATAGCTGCTGAATCCAGCCCTTGCCCCACATGCGGTACAGGTTCCACGCGGCATCGAGCATCGTATCGGAGATGTCCATGGTGTGTGCCACAGCGGCGAGGTCATCGGGTGAAATCTCATCATAGCCAAGACGGACCACAAAATCAGGCCGTACGTTACGATTACGCGAGGATTCATCGTCCAGCGTGAAGATCGAGACCCTATCGGGAAACAACTGCTTGAGGCCCTTATCCTTGCGCCCGGACTCGTTGATAACCTCCCATCCATAATCATTGTGCATATCAAACACCAGGCTGACGGCAGTCCCGCGCGATATCGTACCGGCCAGCAGCACACGGGTCAGGTAGCTCTTGCCTGTACCGCTCTTGCCAAACACGCCCACTGAGCGTTCCGTCAGGCGTTTGAGGTCTACATTGATCTGCGTATCCTGCAGTTCGAGCGGGCTGCCGATGTTGAAATGAGTCTCGTCCTCATGTCCGAATACGTCGTTGATATCCTGCTCGGTGGCCGTCCACACCTCCTGGAAGTGCGCGGGGATGGTGCGCACGGGCAGGATTGTGCCGTCTTCCTGGATGATCAGCATCGGCACGATATGGACCGTACCGAAGGCTGTTGTGCCAGAATACACCTCGGCAATATATGGGTTGAGCTTCACATCGGGCGGTTTCTGCGTCAGCGCGAGATTGGTGCTGTTCAACCCAATATCGGTGATCATGCAGAAGTAGCGCTGGCTGCGGCCATGCACCACCACGTACCGGCCCACGGCCAGTTCCTCGATGTCAGTGTCGCCGTCGAGTTTGACCTCAATCCCACGCCCAAGCGAGCCGCCAACCACCACACCGAGGCGGGGGGAGCGCGGCCCGAAGTGCCTATCCAGTTCGCTGAGTCCGTTGTTCACCATCGCTTGGTTACTCACTCTCATTTACTATGCGTTGTTGGGGTATATCAGGCGCAGCATGTAATCCAGCCGATCCATATCATTACTGAGCAGACGAGCAGCCTCACGGCCCGCACTCACCAGGAAGGAATACTGGCGCTCCTCCGGCATCATCAGCGCCGTATTCAGCAGTGCCGATGCAAGTAACTGTTCACTCGGCACGCCAGGCGCACTGAGTACCATACGGAAGAAATCGAAACGGTGGCCGAGTACCTGGATGTGTTCACCTGGTGTACATACGTAGACCGGGTCAAGGCTGAGCGGCGGGCGTGGGGGCAGTGCGTGACGCACGCCCCCATCCGGCAGGCGGTAGCCAATGGCCAGCACACTCATCTCGACCGGTGCCAGCCGGTGATGATGCTGATCACGCACCATCTCATCGCTGATCGCCTCGGCCAGCACCAACTGGCGCACCAGCGGGTCATCATCAATATGGATGTCATACAGCAGGCCGTAGATCACGTCGCGAGTCTCAGCACGCGGCACGGCCTTCACTACGCTGCCAAACGCGGGCGCATCCAACTGCTGGACGCGCGCCCCGGCTGAAAAGCCGCTGGTGCTGGCGCGCAGCACACTCCCGATCGGTTCTTGCCAATCCATCATAGGGCTGCACTCACTTTGTTAATTGGTTTTTGCGGATGATGATTGGCCTGACTGATGACGGGTCTTGAGGCCACGGGCGGCGTCCTTGCTGCCTGCCTTGGCACTCTGCCCCGGCAAAATGCCATGCCGTGTCATAGAAACACTGATCATCATATCGAGTTGGCGAGCTTCCTCGCGCTTAACGACCGCCAGTTCATCGGCGCGGGCCAGCACATAGGGATACCGGACCACCGTCTGTTGACACTGCTGCCACAACAGGCCCTGCACTTCGGCCACCAACTCGCGATTACGCATGGCCCACATCGGCATCTCAACACGGGCCAACACGGGGAAATCACCTTCGTGTGCGGCCACGTTCATATAAAAGAAGGCGATCTCAAGCTCCTCACCGCCCTCCTGCCTGAACTCCTTGTTCTGCGGAGACATCTGCACGAAGATCGCGCTGCGCTGGCCCGGTTCGAGAAAGCGGCCAAACACCTGGATATCGCGCACCCCTTCGATGCGGCCATTGGTAGCAAGGCTCCTGCGGGAAACGCTTTCCTCGTCAATATCCATCAAATGCAGCAAACTGATCACAAAGCGCGAACGCGGGCGGTCGGTATAGCCAACCAATGCGGCCTGCACATCCATCAGACGCACCATGGCACTGAAGTACACCCGCCGAAGCTGTTCTCGGTCGGGCACGTCGGCACTCATCACGAACAGCAGTGGGCCGTCCAGCAGCGAGATCAGCGGGCGGGCCGCCCCGCGCTGTTTCCATGAGTTCTCAGTCAGGGCTTCCATCTCAGCCACGGTACGCCGCGCACTGATCACGGAGGATTTCACCATGCCGCGCCCCTCGGTTTGCAAGTAGCCTTCTTCGAAGAACAGGTACGGCTGAGTGACGATCTCCGGTGGCGTTCCGCTGCCGTGGCTCAGTATGATAGTGCCCGTGTTCAGCAGATAATACAGCGATGAGCCGTGCGTATCAGGCAGTATCTGCGAGCCATCTGTGGCAATAATGGTCGCCGATTCCGGCAGCGGAGCCGGGTGATAGGCCGCCATGATCGGTTCATCCAGTGGCCGGGCACCACGATAGCCCGCGTCCTTATCGATGGCATCCTGCACGCGGCGGTCAATTTCGGGGAGCCACGCCTCATCAGCATAGGCTTCCATGATCTTCAGGGCAAGGTCGGTCTTGTAGAACTCCTCGTCCTCTTTTGTCGCAATATATTCACCCATGCGGTCAACCTGCTCGGTGAGCTTGGCAAATTCCAGTGTCATGGCATTCTCCAGCCGCTCAAGGCAATTATCCCCGGCATATTTCGTTCAGATGGCATAGTAGCACTTTCGTTCTAAACACGCAAATGAATCCGCCAAGCGTGATCAATGGTACAATTCGAGCAGCAGTTCAACCCCTTGCCAGCCGGAGTAACATCATGCGTCGGTATGTCTATACGGCCAGCATCTTCACCATCTATGTTTACATCATCCAGTTTGGGTTCATCCTGTTCAATCTATTCACAACCTCCAGTTCCGTGATGCCCACCCTACAGGAGTTCTTCCACTTCTACCGGCCTGATGCCATCTATTCCCACATCAACGTCGCGGCCCTGTTTATTGCAGCGGCGGCTTTGCTGGCATTCGACGAGAAGCGCTATACACTAACCGGTGTATTTGGCGTGGCGCTGCTGCTCTCGACCTCGCGTACCTCAATGATCGCGCTGATCCTGGGGGCCGCCGTCTACTTTTGGCTAAAAGGTGGTGTCAAGCTCATGCGCTTTGCGCCGGGAGTGGCCGTCATCGGTGCAGCGGGTGTGCTGGTCACCTTCCTGCGTGGTGGCTCCTCACGGATGATCTACTGGTCAGCGGGTATTGATCTGCTAAGACCAACCCCATGGCTCGGCGTACCACGCGGCGCGATTCGCGAACTGATGTCGCCACTATCGCAGATTCACCTGCACAACCTTTACGTCCAAATGCTGGTGGAAAACGGAATCGTGGGGCTGGTACTGCTGATTGCGGCGATCATCGTGGCATTTATCCTGATTTGGCGATATGCACCCGACCGCGCGCTGGCCGCCTCGATGTTCACGCTGTTTGTCGGCGCGGGGCTGTTCGATTATCATTTCTTCTCATACCCGGCTGATATGATCTACATTGGCGCATTGATCGCCGCCTGGCAGAGCCAACCCGCCCGGTTTTACCGCGCCGACCCCTGGCTGCATTTGTTGGCTGCTGTCATCTCGTTCTTCGCATTTATCCCCGTCGAACGCATCGCGGCGTTTGGAATCTTCTGGCCTGTGCTGCAAACTGTGATTGTGCCGTTCGGCATCAAAATACGAGACCAGATACAAAACCTCGAATCGGCGGCGATATAAGGGCACTCTCCGAGAGCCGTTCTCTCACAGAATTGCCCTGAATTTCGCGGTGACTGATGTGCTTCCATGGCCTAGCATTGTTTGCACCCATATTAGTGCCGATTATTTATACAAATCGGAACCTTTACTTTTTCAGGCATGCCGTGTACCATTAACTCAGAAGACGCCTTGGTTAAAAGGAGCAGAAGGGCCATGCCAAAGGGAAGTGGAAAAGCCATCCCGAAAGTGGAAATGAACAAAGAGATCGCACTGAGACTTTTAGAAATCCTCAAAACACGCTTCAAAGAGAATATGAGGCGTCACGAAGGAATCGACTGGGCTGATGTACAGGCCCGCATGGAGGCCAACCTCGGCAAACTGGCTTCGCTCAATGCGATGGAGCACACTGGTGGTGAACCCGACGTGGTTGACCACGATCCATCCACAGGAGAATATTTGTTCTGCGATTGTTCCGCCCAAACCCCAGAGGGGCGCCGCAGCATCTGCTATGATGACCCCGCCGAACAGGAGCGCATCAGGAAAGGCGTTAACCCCGGCGGCAATGCCGTTGCACTTGCCGAGGCTATGGGCATCGAACTCCTAAATGAGGAACAGTACCGCTATCTCCAAACGGTTGGCGAGTTTGATACCACCACGTCGAGCTGGATCAAAACACCCGAGGAGATCAGGAAACTCGGTGGGGGGCTTTTCGGGGATCGCCGGTACGGTACCGTGTTCATCTATCACAATGGCGCACAGTCATTCTACTCCGCGCGGGGTTTCCGGGGTGTACTGCGAGTCTGAAAGCACTTATGAGCCAAGACACGAACGACAACACCGATATCACCATCCAGGATCAGATCACGCTTTCCGACGTGGATGCCATGCTGCGTGCCGGGCAGATCGCAAACGACTATGCACAAAGCACCGTCTTCAGTGATTACCACATCCGGCGTTCAGATAATACCCTGCGCCGCCAGTTAGGGGACCTGCGCCTGTTTGCGTTATTTCTTAATAATGCAGGTTTGCGCCTCAACGGGGACACCCTGCAAATCAGCCCCGAGGCATGGCGCGGCGTGACCTGGGGAATCATTGAGGGATTCAAGCGTTGGATGTTGACCGAAGGCTACGCGGTGGGCAGCATCAATGTGAGGCTGTCCACCATCAAGACCTATGCGCGCCTGGCGGTGAAGGCTGGCACGATCACAGCCGAAGAAGGACTTCGTATCAAAGGGGTCAACGGCTTTAGCCACCAGGAGAAGCGTAAGGTCGATCAAAAACGTACCGTGACGCGTGTCGGGGAAAAGAAGGCGCAGCCCGTCCGCATTACGACCGAGGTCTACCGGAAGCTGATCGCAGGACAGCCCAAAACCCCACAGGGCCGACGTGATACACTGATGTTGTGCCTCCTGCTTGAACACGGGCTGCGCGTCGGTGAAGTGGCCGGTTTGGCGGTCGATGATATTGACCTCAACCGTGGCGTACTGCACTTCTTCCGAGAGAAGGTTGGTAAACAGCAAGTGCACACCTTGACGGCCAACACGTACCGGGCCGTGTCCTTCTACCTCGAAACGGAAGGTGCGCCACAGGGTGGCTATCTGCTGCGGGCCAGCTATCGCGGCGGCCACCTCGCGCCATCCTCCGGCATGACCAAACGTGCTATCAACAAGCGTATCCGGCTGCTGGGCCGGCGCATGGGCATTGACGGTATGAGCCCCCATGACTGTCGCCACTTCTGGGCTACCCGTGCCGCACGTTCCGGCACCGATACATTTGCATTACAGGAGGCCGGTGGCTGGAACAGCCTCGCGATGCCGCGCCGCTACGTCGAGGAATCGTCAGTGGCAAACCAGGGTGTGATGGGCTTTAATACTGTTGATGACAAAAACGAGTGAATCGCGCCGTTTACCTTGACAATCCGGCCCGGTGCGGTACAATTTCACTTCGATGCACGCCGAAGTGGCGGAATTGGCAGACGCGCTACGTTCAGGGCGTAGTGAGCTTTACGCTCGTGTGGGTTCGACTCCCACCTTCGGCATCAATGAAAGGCCGGGCTTGCAGCTCGGCTTTTGTTTTACTGGGGCATGCTCATGAGCGACACTGAAGCCAAACCCCGCAACGGCTTTTTTAAGAAGCTGCGGTTCCAACTCACCAACTGGCAGATTTTGCTGATCGCGCTGATCATCATCGGTGGGCGGCTGGTGATCGACTTCAGCCAGCGCATCATTGATGGGCAGGAAAAGACCAGCGAACAGGCCATGCTGGAAGCCGAGATCGCGCGGCTGGAGCTGGAGCAGCGCCAACTTGAAGCGGCCAAAGCCTATTACAGCAGCCCTGCCTACATCGAAGAATGGGCACATGATGAAGGCAAGATGGTGCGCCAGGGTGAAATCCTGGTGGTGCCTTCGTTTGATACCAGCGTCGCATCGGTTGAAACCCTGCCTGCCCGGCCTGATGAAATCTACATCACCCTTGAGAACTGGCAAGTATGGTGGTCACTTTTTTTTGATGACACCTCAGCCCTTGAACACGTCACCCCGTAAGATTTGATATTGAAATACCCCCGTTACCCTGAGTAGAATCCATTCAGTACCTATTCATCCAGGGATCACCGCAGAATTGCTGCGCCGCACTTTTTCACTGAGATCGGATAACAAACTGTTTTGAAAACCCAGATACATACAACACCGGATGCTTTTGATACGCTGGCCGAGGAATGGCTCACCGTACTGCCCCCCGGTTCATCAACCAACATCTTTCTGCACCCCGAATGGCTCAGGCTGTGGTGGCAGCATAAAGCCACGCCCAGCTGCGAGATTGCTATCGTAACTGTACGTGATGACAACGATAACCTACTCGGCATTGGCCCGTGGTACATTGAGCAGACCTCCGGTGAGCGCGTCGTGCGCTTCCTGGGCTGTACAGATATTGTTGATTACCTCGATATCATCGCGCGCCCCGGCATAGAACAGCAGGTACTGACCGGCCTGCTGCTCTTCATGATGGGGGATGATGCCCCGGAGTGGACGCGCTTCGAACTCTGCAATATCCCCGGTGCGTCAGGCACGTTGCAAGATGTTGAAACCGTGGCCGCTGCCACCGGATTGACTCTGACCCCGAAATCTGAAGAAGTATGTCCGGTGATCAGCCTGCCTGATGACTACGAAGAATACCTCGCCGAGCTGGACAAGAAACAGCGCCACGAACTGCGGCGCAAACGGCGGCGGGCCGAAGGCGCAGATGTCTCATGGTATATCGTCGGCGAGGAACATGACCTTGACGAGGAGATCGAGGCGTTTCTCGAACTGATGGCGGCCAGCACGATTGAAAAAGCAGACTTCCTGCAGGAGCCGGGTCACCGCCAGTTTTTTATCGATACCGGGCACCTGATGTACCACCTCGGCTACCTCGACCTGATCGTACTGACCATTGAAGGCCAGCGTGCTGCGGCGATGTGGCAATTTGGATACCGTGACCGAATGCTGCTGTACAACTCCGGGCTGGACCCTGAAAGCTTCTCGCACCTCAGCCCCGGTATCGTGCTGCTGACATACAGCATCGAGGATGCCATCAGCCGGGGGTTCAAGCATTATGACTTCCTGCGCGGTGATGAGCAGTACAAGTTCCGTATGGGCAGCCAGCCTACCGAAATCTTTACACTCAACATCAACCGGGCCTTGTAATGACAAAGCGTATCGCGCTGATCTGCGTTCATGCCTCTCCGTTAATCCCGCTGGGTGGCGACAAGGCCGGTGGCATGAATGTCTATATAAAGGAATGCAGCCGCGCACTGGCCCGCTTTGGCTGGGGAGTGGATATTTTTACCCGTGCGCAAAAACAAAGCGATATTGCCCGCATCGATACCTCAATTGATGAGGGCGTACGTGTCGTCCACATTACGGCTGGCCCCGCTGAACCGATGGGCACTGCGGCCCATGCAAAGCACATTGACACGTTTACTGACGGCGTGCTGCGCTACAGCGATGAGAACAACTGCTGCTACACACTGATTGCCAGCCATTACTGGCTTTCCGGGCTGGTGGGGCTGCATCTGCGGAAGGTCTGGGGCGTACCGTTGATCTCCATGTTCCACACACTGGGCCTGATGAAAAACCGCATCGCGACCTCAGAGGCAGAGCGAGAGCCAGCCCTGCGCATCGACAGTGAAACCCGCATCATGCAGCAAACCGATGCCCTTATTGCAGCGACCCCAGCCGAGCGTATCCAGATGATGTGGCTGTATCACGCTGACATGGACCGCATACACATCATCCCGCCGGGCGTGGACCTTGATCATTTCTGCCCGGTGCCACAGGACGAAGCCCGGGGCGAGATCGGTATTGCCCCCGAGGATTACCACCTGCTGTTTGTGGGTCGGCTCGAACCGCTAAAGGGGATCGATACTCTGCTGCGCGCAATGGCGCATCTGCGCGAGACCGCGCCTGACCTCAGCCATGCCATCGTGATCACGATTGTTGGTGGGGCGGGCGATCATCATGAAATGGAACGGCTGCGGCACGCTGCCTGCGACCTCGGTATTGCGGACCGGGTGAGCTTCCTCGGCCCGCGCAGCCAGGATGCGCTGCCACATTTCTATTCGGCGGCTGATGCGGTCGTGATGCCCTCACACTACGAGTCATTTGGCATGGTTGCACTTGAAGCCATGGCATGCGGCACCCCGGTGATTGCATCCGAGGTCGGTGGGCTGGCCTACCTGATCCAGGATGGGGTAACGGGGTTCCGTGTTCCTTCGCGAGATCATGAGCAGCTTGCCGATAAGATCGTCATGCTGCTGACAAACCCCGGCCTGCGTACCGAGATGGGCTATGCTGCGGCACGATACGCCACGCAGTATGCATGGGATACCATCGCGCGGCAGCTTGACGCACTGTACAATCGCGTCATCGCCACAAACTAAAAAGAGGCCCGCACGGGCCTCTTTTGTTTTTCAGTTGCTCTGTTCGCTATTCTGAGACAATCGCGTGGTAAAGCTCCTGGGTTTCCGGTGATGGCGCGATGTCGTACTCCGAATCCAGCAAATCCTGTAATTGGGTGTAGTGTTCGGCGGCTTCGCCCCGGCGGCCCAGGTCATGGTAAATCTGAAGCACCTGGCGATGCAGGTCTTCGCGATTGGGGACCTCGGCAACGGCCTTGAGGTAATACCCCAGAGCATACTCAGGCTTACCTTTATCCATGTTGAACTCGGCCAACCGGATGAGGGCCTGAAAATAACCGACCCTGAAATCCTCCCGACGCTTGGTTACCCATTCGTCCTTGTACCCCTGGAGGAACTCGCCGCGGTAAGTCTCCACGGCATCCATCCACAGGCGTTCGGCCTCAGCATCTGGAGCAGTGCGGGCCTCAACCAGGTACTTGACAAATTCAAGCACGTCATATTTCAGATTGATATCAGGGTTGACCAGGTAATGACCGCCCTGGTGGACGAGGACATCAAAACCGAGGGCTTTGTGCAGACGGCGTTTGGTTACATGGAAAACATTAACGGCCTGATCAATCGGCAAATCGGGCCAGAAGGATTCGCAGATTTCAGCGCGTGTCACCATAGGGCGATCCAGGACAAAGAAGAACAGAAGACGAGGTAAGTACCCTTCCCATGTATTCACCTGGACGCCATTGATCATGACGTAGCCTGACCCAAGGGCAAATACCTCGATATTAGGGTTTTCCTGGAACCTGTCCGAGTAGAACCCACTGGTTAGCATGCGGGCATCACGCAGAACAACGGCCTGCGCACGGGCCACCAGCGCGACCCACGGCAGACGGGGCAGCGAACGGCTGTTGATCAGCAGGTGGCAATGTTCGGGAAGGTAGTTGAGAAGGCGTTCGGTAAAGGTCTGGACCTCAGCCACTTCGTCAGCCCTGTCATATTCATCCAGAATAAGAAGGAAGTGTTCATTGCTGAGGTTCGCGAGATCGGCGGCAACCGCTTCTGCCAGCGCATCAACATCTTCGGGGGATCTCTGGCGAACCAGGCTGGTCTGCTTGCCAAACGTCGGCATTTGATCCGATAAATCGCGAACCAACCCGGTTAGGAAGGTGTCAAGGCTGACATCTTCAAAACCAAGACCATAGTAAAACAATGGGCACGGGGGATTATCGATCAGGGCGGAGATCACAAGGGTTCGATACCGACTACTAGGATGAATCAGCATGAGTTTATTATACTCTATGCTGTTCACAATCGTCTGTATTGAAGGTTGTACCAATTCTTTAAGTGATGTCATACTTTTTGTCCTTAGGAAGGTTGGTTATATAGGAAGAATGGCAAGAAACAGCCCAACCTTACATCCATCTTACAAATATTAACCTCTATAGTAATACTTGTTTAAGAGTTTCGCAAACCATTAATGTGTGGTTTTTCAGATTTTTTACAATTTCTAACGGAATCTTCACCATAGGGAGGGTGATATGCAGCACGATATAAAACCAACCGGCATTACACTTGACAAGAACTCACACGAATTACAGGTCACCTGGGCCGATGACCACACCAGCCATTTTGACCTGAACCAACTCCGCGAAGCCTGCCCCTGCGCCGCGTGCCGTGGCGGGCACGACTACATGGGTAAGGAGTACGACCCCGATCTCACAACATTAACCCCAAAGAGTGTATACCATGTGGTGGACATCCAGATGGTAGGCGCGTATGCTGTTCAAATCTGGTGGGATGACGGCCATAGCAGCGGCATCTATACGTGGGATTACCTGCGCCGTATCGATCCATCCCTGAAAGGCCCGCGTGAATGAGCCAACCTCATCTCAGCACCGTGGTATTTGACTGGGGTGGTGTGTTTTTACAGACCAAAGATCGTTCCGGGCGCATCGCGTGGGATGACCGGCTCGGTTTGCCGCATGGCAGCGTTGAATCCGTAGTCCATGGCCCCGGCGTGTGGATACAGGCTCAGCTTGGCCGCATCAGTCCCCGGCAGTACTGGGATATGATCGCCTCTGAACTGGGTATCACGAGTGAGCAGGTGCGTCAACTGGCTTTTTACTTCTATCGTGGCGATGCATTGGATACCGATCTCGTCGATATGCTGCTTGAATTGCGTAACAATGGCATCCGAACCGCACTGCTGAGCAACTTCAGCATTGAATTGAAGCCACTTCTTGATTGCCTTTATCTCGCGCCGTTTTTTGAGGTTGCCGCCATTTCTGCTGAAATCGGCGTGATGAAGCCGCAGGCTGATGCGTACCTGCATGTCACCGGGGAAATGGGCATTGAACCGAATCAGGCCGTCTTCATCGATGATCGGCAGGAGAACATCGTCGGCGCGCGTGCCATCGGGATGCAGGGCGTGCTGTATCAGGACACCCTGCAATTACGAAAGGACCTGTTCGAACTGGGGCTGCCCATTGCGGGCGCATGATCAGACGATTACAATAAGTTTATCCGAAGCCAGAAGATCAGAGGCGTGGCAACCCCACGCCATTTTGATGTGACCCGCAGCACCAGTTGAGGAGATGGCATGACTGACATTGTTCCGCCCCGCATCCCCGCCGGGATGCGGGACATCCTGCCCAAAGACATGCTCAAGCGCGGCTACGTGATGGGCGTTATCCGCGAGATTTTTGAGCGCTACGGCTTCGAGCCGCTGCAAACCTCTGCTATTGAAAACACCGAAACCCTGACGGGCAAATATGGCCCGGACGGTGAACGCCTGATCTACAAGGCATGGTACGGCGACAAGCCGGGCGGGGAATATTCGCTGCGCTATGATCTCTCGGTGCCGCTGGCGCGCGTCGCTGCGATGTATCCTGACCTGCCACGCCCATTCAAGCGCTACCAGATCGCGCCGGTGTGGCGTGCCGACCGCCCGGCCAAGGGGCGATATCGCGAGTTCTACCAGTGTGATGTTGATATTGTCGGATCTGCCAGTATGCTCGCCGACGCCGAGATCGTGGCGCTGGCCTATGAAGTACTCAACGCACTGGGCTTCACCGCATTCACTATCTCGATCAACAACCGGAAGCTGCTGGACGGCATCGGGCAGTATGCAGGTGTCCCTGGGGAACTGCAGGCCGGGCTGTATCGCTCCATCGATAAATTTGACAAGATCGGTATTGACGGTGTGCGCGACGAACTGCTCATGGTCGGGGTCCCGCGAGATGACTTCCAGCCGTTGCAAAAGGCATCTCGACTGATCATCCAGGGTAAACGTGAGATCAGCGACAGCCCCGCCATCCTGCAGGAAGAAGGCGTAGATGATGGTCTAATCGAAGCTGTACTGCCGGACTTCAACCGGCTGGTGAACGAGGCCATCGAAGCCAACATTCCCCCCGGCGAATTGCAGGCCGCCACGCGCGAGTTGGTACTCAAGCTCGGCGAACCGCTGCGCGACTACTACGGGAAGTCCAGTGCTGTCATCCCATCCGATGTGGTGACACGCCTGCTGGAGCTGATCCAGATCGAAGGGGAACCGCTCAAGCTGCTTGACGAGCTGCAAGAACGCCTTTCAGAGTTTGACCGTGCCGTCGAGGGCATTGAAGAACTGCGCGCGCTGCTCAACGGATTGGCGGCATTGGGTGTCCCGCCTGATTCATACGCGATTAACTTCGCCATGGTGCGCGGGCTGGAATACTACACCTCCTCGATCTTTGAAATCACTGTCTCCGAGCCGAAGGCTATGCCCAGCATCACGGGGGGTGGGCGCTTTGATGACCTCATCGGGCTGTTTGCCGATCAAAGCTACCCTGCCGTTGGTATCAGTTTTGGTATTGAGCGCATTATCGACGTAATGACCGAGCTTGATATGTTTCCGGCGGGCATCCGCAGCGCCGCGGCGGAGGTGCTTGTCACCACATTTAACGAAGCTATGGCTAGTGTTTCTCTCGCCGTCACGGCAGACCTGCGCCGGGCAGGTATCAACACAACCCTGTATTTCGAAGGTCGTGACCGTCTCGGCGATCAGATCGGATATGCCTCCTCGACCGGCATCCCATTTGTGATCATCATCGGCCCGGATGAAGCCGAAGCCGGGCAGGTTACGGTGCGCAAGCTGGGCAAGACGCGGAAGGACAGCGAGGAAAAAACTATCGACCGGGCGGAAATGGCAGAAATCATACGTAATTGGTGAAACGCTAACACAGTTTATACGTATATGTTGTATGATATAAGAGTATCAATACGATTGTTAGCTTTGGAGGTACCCAATGACAGATGAGATGGTTGTCGCCCCGGAAGGCAAAGCGATGCCGAAGGAAAAGAGTGAATTCTTTACTCACCTTGAGGCTGCTGGCGATAACGTGGTAAAACAGTGGTCGAGCCTGATCCCGAAGGAGTTCTGGAGCTATGGGCGTGAGGCCCAGCGCGAATTCCTCTATGCGATGCGCACGCTGGTTGATCACGCCATCGAGTTCGTGGATGATGCGAATGGCGAGATCGAGGTGGAGGGAGAAGCTCCCAGGAAGGCCACCAAGCGCAGCACCAAGAAGGTTAAGGTCGAAGTCGAGTAAGCTTCTGGCTGAAAAAGCTAAAAACGGCGGGTTTTGAACCTGCCGTTTTTGTTGTGGGGTGGATGATGGGACTCGAACCCACAACCACCTCATCCACAGTGAGGTGCTCCACCATTGAGCTACATCCACCACGAAAGCAGCGTAATTGTAACGCAGGTATAAGCCCCCTGCAATAGCACCATACCGGGCAGATCAAAAGGAGGCGCGGGTCATTCCTGCGGCCTCCTTTTCGCGTTGTTCGCTGAATTCGTTACGCCATGTAGTCCTGCATAATGGCTTCCAGTTTGTCAGCGGTGGGGCGCAGCAGTGATTCATCCAGCGCGACCAGCGGGGTCTCGGTCATATTCTCAATCTCATGGATGGTGCGACGCTCATGCTCATAATACAGCAGCCCCGTCAGAATTTTGTTTTCCATGCGCGCGGTATCGACTGCATTCAGTGCTTCAATACGATTCGTCGGATCGTATGACCCTTCCTCGCACTTCTTGAGGACCACCGTTGACCCATCGTGCATGGTCACTGCCATCTCACCTTCAGCATCATACACGCCCTCATCAATCTCAATGTTCTCCTTGCTGGGCACGTAGCCATCAGCGAAGAATTCCACCGAGTGAATCGGATACTTGTTCTTACGAGCGAAGGCGTAGCTCTTGGTCGATTGCGGCGTATCGTTGAATGCTACACAGGGGCTGATGATATCGATGATGGCAAGGCCATCATGGTGGATGGCGGCCTTGAGCAACGCGGAAACTTCCTTGGGCGACCCGGCAAATGAGCGGGCCACGAATGACGCCCCCCCGATGATCGCCTCCGTGACGATATCAACGCTTGGGTAGAGATTCTCGCCATAGTACTTTTGCGGTACGCCTTCGTCCTGTGTGGCGGAATGCTGACCCTTGGTCAGTCCATAGACGCCGTTGTTCTCCACGATGTACACCATCGGGACATTGCGGCGCATCACATGTTTGAACTGCCCCATACCAATGCTGCCGGTGTCACCGTCCCCGCTGACACCCAGCGCGATCAGACTGCGGTTGGCGACAATGGCCCCGGTACCAACCGAGGGCATACGTCCATGTAATGCATTGAACCCGTGCGAACGGCCCAGGAAGTATGCCGGGCTTTTGCTGGAGCAACCGATACCGCTCAGCTTGATGACACGGTGCGGATCAAGATCGATGTCGTAGGCGGTTCCCACGATCTGGTTTGCAATTGCGTTATGACCACAGCCGGGGCACAACGTCGTTGGGCGGCCCTTGTAGTCATTCTTCGCCAGGTTAAGATTATTCACTGCCATTTTTGATCCCTTTGCAATCAGGTCTGTCGTTTCTAGTATTCGTCGCCAGTAATCAACCCGACCACGCGGCCCGCGGTGAAGGGCATCCCATCCATGAACGGACGCGTCTTCATCTTCGGGGCGAGGTCAGGATACGCCATCAGTGTGATCTTGTAGAGCTGACCATCGTGGTTGTTCTCCACGATGTACACCTCGTCATGAGCCTCAATGAACTCACGAACCTCATCATGCAGCGGCAGTGAGCGCACGCGTATGTAATCCATTTCAAGGCCATGCTCGCTCATACGGTGGCGGGCCTCCTGTATGGCGGCATCGAGCGTGCCATAGGCAAGAATGCCGCTTTTCTCCTTACCGCTGCCATGCGTTACCGGCTTCGGTGTGTACTGGCGGGCATTATCGTATTTATGCTGAAGCCGGACGAGATTAGCGTGCCAGGTATCAGAGTCCTCGCTGTAGACGGCATACTCATCATGGCCGGTCCCCCGCGCGAAGTACGCTGACTGCGGATGCGGGTTACCGGGGATGGTGCGGTACGGAATGCCATCGCCATCAACGTCACGGTAGCGGCCCCATACCTTAAATTCCTTGATGTGCGCGTCCAGTGCCTCTGCGGTCAGCACCTTGCCGCGGTCCATCGGCTGATCCGGGTACGTGAATTTATTGCACATCCACAGATTCATACCGAGGTCAAGGTCGCTTAGCACAAACACCAGTGTCTGCATACGTTCGGCCACATCAAAGGCACGCCAGCCGAACTCGAACGCTTCAGACAGCGTACCGGGCATCAGCACCACATGATGGGTATCACCATGACCCAGCATATAAGCCGCCAACAGATCACCCTGTGAAGTGCGGGTTGGCAGGCCGGTGCTGGGTCCCACGCGCTGGATGTTCCAGATCACTGAGGGAATCTCGGCGAAGTAGGCCATACCGGCAAATTCGCTCATCAGTGACATGCCGGGGCCTGAGGTGGCCGTCATGGCGCGCGCACCGGCCCAGCCAGCACCCAGCACCATACCGATAGCGGCCAGTTCGTCCTCAGCCTGCACAATCGCATAGTTGTGAGTGCCGTCCTCGTTACTGCGCAGCTTGGCCATGTGCTTCAATGCATAGTCAACGACGCTGGATGACGGTGTGATCGGATACCATGCGATGACCTGTACTCCACCGAAAGCTGCGCCAAGTGCAGCCGCCTCGTTGCCATCCATCAGGATTTTGCCCTTGGTCGCCTCCATACGCTCAACACGATACGGTGACGGTTTATCAGCCCATTCTTTCTCGGCGTAAGCATACGCGGCATTGATGATATCCATGTTCATATCAACGGCCTTGCGCTTACCCTTCAGCGCTTTGACCAGCACGTTCTCCGTTTCATCAAGGTCCATGCCGATCAGATAAGCCAGCGCACCCACATAGATCATGTTACGAACGCGTTCCTTGAGCTGTGTCGGCACATCATGCGCGGTGAGGATGGCCTCGACTGGCAGCGGGTACTTGATGATATCGGTACGGGTGCTTTCATAGTTGAGGCCGGTATCAAAGATGACTATCCCGCCGGGTGGCAGGTTTTTCATATCCTGGATGATCGTGGCCTCGTTCATCGCGATCAGGACTTCACTGACTTCCTTCCGCGCAATGTAGCTCTCCTTGTTAACGCGGATTTCGAACCAGGTGGGAAGCCCTTTAATGTTGGATGGGAAGATGTTCTTCCCGTTAACGGGGATACCCATGGCAAACAGGGTACGGATAATGGCGTTGTTTGAGGTCTGCGACCCTGTGCCATTCATGGTGGCAACGCTGATCTGGAAGTCGTTAACGACGACTTGTGGCGTCACCCCATTTGGGGTAGCCGGGCTGGCAGCATTACTCATGGGATGCACTCTCCTGCTGGATGTGTGTGGTATGAGCCTAAACCGTCTTAGCAATCAGGAGAAAGCCATACATAGGTCTGGTTTATCTGATAAATCAGTTTTATCAGATTATTTGAGATATTCTACATTATCCTGTGAAGTGAGGCAACAGTTACCCGGCGGGATTCTGTGAATCCTGCCTAATCGCCTTCGGTGGGGTCAGCAGGTATTTCATCCGTGGGGGCTTCGTCATCACCTTGCCCTGGTGTGGATGATCGGCCCGGCACTGCATCGACCTCACGAGGCGGCACAAATTCCGGGTTGAGTGCATACCAACGGATCGCATCAATAGGCTGCCCGTTGATCACGATCTCGAAATGCAGATGTGGCCCGTTCGTGCGGCCTGTGGCCCCGGCAGATCCTAGAATCTGCCCGGCATGCACATATTCACCGTGATTCACAAAAAACTCGGACAGATGCGCATACTGGGAAAAGATGCCATTGCCATGATCGAGGATCACAACGCCACCACGCACCTCGAAACCTTCAGCGACAACCACCCAGCCATCTGCCGTGGCATACACCGGCTCCCCGACCAGCCGCCGGAAATCCGTACCCGTATGATACTGGTACCACATTCCGCTGTTGTAGGTACGGTCGCCGCCAAACTGCGAGGTCACATCGCCATTGGGCACGGGCAGCACAAACGGCCACGATTGGATCGAGCGATTAGTGGGTTGCGCATATATCGTATCCAGCCGAACCTGTTCCATCTCGTTGATCTCTGCATCCAGCAGACCGACGAGATTATAAGGCAGAGAGACGCTCTCCTCCGGGAACTCATAGTAGATCACGGTGATGGTTTTTGTCACCTCAATAACCAACCCGGTGACCGGGTCGGTCGCCGTCACCACCACCTCGCGCTCGCCGGGTATGGCGTCAAATGGATAGGCAAACACTGCGCGGTAACCATCACCTGCCCAGAACACGTCAAGTGGCTCTCCCGCCAGCATCACAGTGACATCAAGCGGATAGCGCCCACCGACATACACCACGCCACCTTCTGCCGGGCGGATGAATTCAGGCGAGACCGATACGGTGAGATCAGGTGCAACAGGTGCCGCTTTAACCACCGGGACGGCAGATAGTAACACGATCCATACGGCGAGAACCAGGCCAAGAAGAGACTTTTTGATCGTCATGAGAGCAGGATATTTCCCCATTCATCAACCTCACCGTGCCAGCCGGGTGGCACCACGGCAGTTGAATCTAGCTGTACAATGATCGCCGGGCCGTCAAACGTGTGCCCCGCCAGCAGTTTTGTGCGGTCAAACACCGGCGCAGGCTGCGGGCCATCGGCAAACCAGGCTGTTCGCGTATCCAGCACAGCCTCATCGACCACGCCAGACGCCCGCGTTACCGTCGGCAGATCGGGCTTACCCCAGCGCCCAACCGCACGGACACGCACTGCCACCACCTCGACGGACTGCTCATCATGTCGATGCCTGTACAGCCGGTAATGCGCAGCATGAAACGCTTCGAGCCAATCCGCGCTCACATCGTTAACCGTAACCTCGTGAGACTGCCCAGCATAGCGCATATCGAGCGCGCGCTCAAGTTCGATATCTGTATAAGGCAGCCCTTCATCAACCAATGCAGCAGCGGCACGTTCTTCAAGATCAACAAACACACCTTCCAGCCGTACAGGCAGGTCATCGGCCCAAACCTCCAGCAGCGGCGCGACGCCGTCCCGCACGAGGTCGGCCACTGTCATCCCCAGCGCCGAAAGTACCCCCGCCGTTCTCGGCAGGAACACGCGCGGAATATGCAGTGACATCGCCAGATCACAGGCATGCAGCGGCCCGGCACCACCAAAGGCCACCAGTGTAAACGTACGCGGGTCAAAGCCACGCTCAATCGAGACGGCCCGGATGGCGCGCTCCATACTCGCGTTAGCAACACGCACCACGCCCAGCGCTGCCTGTTCGATACTGGCATCCGGCCACAGGTCCGTCAAGCGGGCCACGGCCTTACGGGCACGGCCCAAATCAAGAGACATACTGCCACCAAGAAAATGATCAGGCTGAAGACGACCTAACACGAGGTTGGCATCAGAGGTAGTGGGTTGCCTGCCCCGGCCATAGCAGGCCGGGCCGGGATCCGCCCCGGCACTCTGCGGCCCGACGCGCAGTGCGCCGCCTTCATCAATGCGGGCGATGCTGCCACCGCCAGCGCCCACCGTGTGAATATCGACGACGGGCAGCGTTAACGGCATGCCATTGATCAGCGCCTCGCGCGTATATGGGATACGCCCCGGGAAGACGGCAACATCGGTCGAAGTTCCACCCATGTCAAAGGTGATGATGTCCTCGATACCGGCCAGGCCCGCCGTATGAAAAGCACCCACTGCGCCCGCTGCCGGCCCCGATAAGGCCGTGCGAGCGGCCTCACGCCCAGCAGTAGCCGCATCAATGATGCCGCCGTTGGACTGCATGATCAGCAGACGGCGGCCCTCAAGCCCCTCCTGCACACGGGTCAGGTAACGTTCCATCAACGGACGCACATAGGCGTTGATGACCACGGTCGAGGCGCGTTCGTACTCGCGGTATTCCGGTGCGAGTTCTGATGAGAGCGTCACAGGCAGGCCAAGCGGCGCTAATGCCGTTTTGATCTGCTGCTCATGTTCATCGTTCATAAAGGAAAAAAGCAGGCACACTGCCAGCGACTCCGCACGGCTTGCCGCCACCTGTCTGACAAGACTTTCCAATGCGTCTGCATTCAGCGGGTGACGCACATATCCCGCCGCATCGACGCGCTCCTCGGCTTCAAAACGCAGGTCCGGCGGCACCAGCGGGTCAGGCCGGGCGGGCACCAGCACATACAGATCGGGCCGGTTCTGCCGCCCGATCTCGATGATATCGGCAAAACCCGCTGTAGTGATGAAAGCCGTCGGTGCGCCTTTGTATTCAAGAAGCGCGTTGGTTGCTACGGTCGATCCATGGATCACGGCAGCATCATGGCTCAGCCCGAGATGGGTTACGCCTTCGAGTAATGCCCGTGACGGGTCACCTGGCGTGGAAAGCTGTTTGTGCAGCCGCAGTACACCACCCTGCACCAGCACGAAATCTGTAAACGTGCCGCCAATATCAACACCCAGTACAACGGTCATTGCTTACTCGGTATCGCTGTTCAGGCGGATAAACACATGGGCGGCAATCGTCCGCCCCAGGACTACGTCATCCTGCTGCCCCATACGTACCGTGATAGGGCCGTTGTACGGCGCGATATCAACCAGCCGAATCGATGCGCCGGGATACAGGCTGCGCTCGGCAAGGTAGGTCAGCAGCGTGGTCTCCTCCGGGTAAATGCGGTCAATAGCTCCCCTATCACCAACCTCCATGCTGTTAAGTGTCGTAACGGGTGATTCTGGCAGCTCGCCTGATACACCGGGAATCGGATTGCCGTGCGGGCACCGTTCCGGCTCACCAAGGAAGACGGCCAGGGCCTCGGTTACCTGGTCGGTAGTGGCATGTTCAAGCTGACAGGCCGGATCATGAACCTCCTCCCATGACACGCCAAGCTGATCAACCAGAAACGTTTCCCACAATCGATGGCGACGCACCACGGAAAGCGCCTTACGCATCCCGGCATCGGTTAGTTCAACCCCTTTATATGGCGTATGGGTAATCATCTCCTGCTCACCCAACCGCTTCATCATCTCGTTGGCGGATACCGTGGAAACACCGAGCCGCTGCGCCACGCGCGATATGGCAGCGGGTTCCTCGGTGCTGAGTTCCATGATCGTCTTGAGATACATCTCGGTGCTTTCAGACATAGACATCTCGATTTAATCACTCTTAAGCGGGCGCGATACCGGATATTATACCCGCCACGGGTTGGATTCATCCATCAGATAAATGACCAGTCTGGCCCAATGCCTGTATACTATGAGGGAAAGCTGACGCCGTTGAACCATCAGCTCATGTGGAGGAAACCATGCCAACCCCGGAAAAGCACATCATCGTTGTATGCTGCGTATTATTCATCAGCTTGCTTGCCTGTAACGCGCCGGGCATTAGCTCGCCGACCATCACGCCGTCGCCATCCCCCACGGCTGAGGCGACCATGACCCCGGAAGTCACGGCCACCGATGAAGCCACCGCCGTGCCAACGGCCACCGAGTTTGTCTGCATCTATAACGGGCGCTTCCTTGAGGATGTCACCATCCCGGATGGCTCCACTTTCACCCCCGGCGAGGTTTTTGATAAGACCTGGCGCATGGACAACACCGGCTGCCTGGCGTGGCCGGAAGGTACTGAACTGGTGTTCCTGCGTGGGGACCGCCTCGATGCCGCCGCCTCCGTGCCCGTGGCGTACACCGCTGCTGGCGGCGTACGCGATATCACTGTGGCGATGAAAGCCCCCGATGATCCCGGCAGCTACCAGGGCTTCTGGCAGTTACAGGCTCCTGGTGACGTGCTGTTTGGCCCCGAAATCTATACCGAGATCGTGGTGCCGGAACCCACCGGCAGCCCAGACCTGTTCCTTGCCAGTTTTGATTTTACCCCGTATCCCGCCATCAGCGGGACAGAAGTCCTGTTCACCACAACGGTCAAGAACCAGGGTGATGCCCCTGCCGTGGCTTCGAAGATGGTGATCCAGCTTGAGGGTGTTGAGACGGCCACACTGGATGTCCCTGCACTGGCGGCTGGTGCCACGCATACCGCATCGGTCACGGTGGAATATGGCGATGCAGGCACTTATGCTTACTCGGTCCGGCTCGATTCAACCAATGCCGTCGCTGAAAGCAGCGAGGATAACGACCGGGTCGGCACGATCATTGTGTCGGTCCTTACGCAGGAGAGCGGCTCGTTCACGCTGCCCATCGGCACCTGCTATGATCTCGATACGCAAGCCACCACCAGTTGTGGCGCAGGCACCGATTTCACATGGGAACTGAGCGGCAGCGACCGCAACCTGACGCCGAATGAAGGCGCGCTCGCTATCGTGGGCACCGTTCCCGGTTACTACACCTGCCGCGCGGCGGATCTCAGTGACATCGTGATCAACGGCACCGCAGGTGATAACAACCAGATTCCAGCGGGCACCAGCCTGTGTGTGCTGACCAGTGATGATCGCTATGCCGCCATTACCATCACTGAGTACGGCGCGACTCTCAAGGTTGACTACATGATCTGGGGCCTTGAAGGCTAGTCATAAGCGCACTTAACCGGAGCCGGGCGAATCCTCTCCCGGCTCCGTGTTCAAGGCCTCAAATGGTACACGAATCCGCACGTGAGTTCCGCCCTCCGGCGCAGGTTCCACACTCAAATCGCCCCCAATCACGGCCATCATGGTACTATGCAGCGCCAGCCCACCGCCAGCACCGCCATGTGAGCCGTTCCCGGTCTCGGCCCGCCCCTGTGAGCGGAAGCCGACACCATCATCGGACACTTCCAGCACGGCAACGGTATCGGCCTGCCATGACACGGTTACCATTAGCAGACGGCTCGCATCGCTGCCGCGCGCATGATGTGCTGCATTACGCAGCGCCTCCCGTGCGGCATAGTAGACCACCTCTGATACCAGTGGATCAAGCACCGGGGGCGGTCCTTCAACAGACCACTCCAGTACATCGAATTCATTGCTCATCTCAGTGCGGACCAACTCCTGCAAGGCAGCAAGCAGATTGTCACCACGCGGCAGCGTCGAGGCAGCCCCCGGCATGGCGTGAATCAAATCCGAGATACGGTGATGCAGCCCGGTCATCACATCGATAGTGGTATCGACACCAACACCCTCACATTGCAGTGTGCTAAGCTCCAGGATCGCCGCGTGCAGGTCGGGCAGCACCTCATCATGCAGCGCCCGCCGAACCCGCCGGTCCACGATCTGGCTGCCCATCAACCGCTGATGCTGTAAGGAGAACAGCCGCCGGGCCATCTCCTGCCCGGCCAGCATATCACACAACCGCTCGGCACTGGCCCGCGCGATGGCGAACTCCTCCTGTGTGTACAAACCTTTATCCAGCTTATCACCCAGCAGCAGGCCACCCAACAGGCCGCGCTCACCCCACAACGGTATCGCCCACTGCATCCCGGAGAACCGACCCGGTTCCAATGCGATGAACTCCGTTTCGGGCGTTGTAAATTCAAGATGTGGCAGGTGCAGTTCAATGAAATCAGGGTAGCGCAGCATCTCATCGATTAGCGGTGCCAGCACGCCCATCGGCACAATGACAGCCTGCTGCGCGTTAAGGACATCGCGACACAGCGCGTTGAACACCTCCTGCGCCCGGCCCGCCATTGAATCGCGTGTATCGAGCAACCCGCTGACCAACCCCTGGCTTACGACAAAGGGCCGCAGGCTGGCGATCAACTGCTCCCGATCCACAAACGACTGCCAAATCAGCAGCGACATAAACCCAACTACCAGCACAGTCGTGATCAGGTTGCTGACGACGGGGGAGACATCCATTACGATGCTGAGCGAGATCACGGCGGCATACCCGGCGCTGACGACCAGCATGTTGCGCCACTGTCGGAAGAACCCGCGACGTGGCAGCGCCTTCCCGGTGAAAACCTCGTAAGAGACGATGGCCTGCCCGAGCAGCAGCACCGCCACAGATACCAGCCCTGCGATCACGAGATCGAGCAGCGCGATGCCCCACACGGTATCAGTACGCAGCAGCGCGCGCGGCTGTGCCCGCCCGCTCGATGCCGCCCAGATCATGAAGCCCGTCACGATGATGCTGACGATCAGCAGCACTATTGAGGTGCCGATCAGCCATGGGCGGGTGCGCTGGCGGGCAATATCGCCCATGATACGCTCGGATGGGTCGGGGTTGATCAGCGCATCAATCGCCAATAGGATCAGAGCGATGATGAATCCTGAATAGAGCAGCAGGATCAGCGGAATGCCCCCCAGGCTCATCAGGCTGGAGCTATCCAGCAGCACCGCCTGCACATAAGTAGGGAATAAGCTGGAGAATGGCAGCGCCATGATCATGGCCGCCGCGATGACGGCCATGACGATCAGCCACTTTTTGTGGCGTTTGCGCAACTGCTGGCTGCGAGCCGTCCAGAAGCCGCTGTACCACAGTGTCATCACATACCACGCCAGCGGCGCGACAATCACCAGTGCCCAGCCCGCTCGCCACCAGAAGTTGACCCCATAGCGCAGCATCGTGATGCCGTAACCGAGGATGGCACTGTGGCTGAAGAAAAAAGCTGCGCCAGCCAGCAGGCCGCCCCCGGCAAACCACACACCCCAGTCACGGCGTTCGGCACTCAGCAGCACCGTCAGCCCCAGCCACAGCATCACGATGGTATTAAACAGCGAGACGAACAGTGTTGCCCAGTCCGTCACCACATGACCGGTCATGGTGTTTCTTCTTTCCACGGAGTCAGCTTCCCGCGCGTATCATAAGCGTACACGGCCCCATCCACATCCCACGCCAGCAGACGGCCCGCCATCACGATGATAGCGGCCCGCGTGCGCGCAACCTTTTCATCAGTGTTCGTCTCGACCAACCCCCACGCCGCATAAATCTGGCCGTTGGTGCGGCTGATGGTGCGTTTGTCACGGAAACCCATCACCGCCGCGATCTGCTCGTTGGTCATGCCAAGAGCCAGCATCCGCGCGACGGTCTGCTCGTTTGGTTCCAGCAGATCAAACGGATTCTGCTCGTCCTTACGGCGGACTTCCTGCACACGCGCCTCGATCTCGGGGTCAATGTAGCTGCGCCCGTTAACGGCATCAGCTAATAGTGGGCGCACCATTTCGGGCAGCAGAAAGTTGGACTTGCGCACATAGGCATAGTGACTGAGGATGCCCGCCTCACGGAAGGCGCGGTAGTAGGCGTCATCGTCCTGTATCGAATAGAACACCACGGGCATACGCGGAATCTCGCGCCGGATCGCTGCCGCCGCATCAATGCCCGTCATTTCCCCGGCTAACGCCACATCCATCAGGATGACATCGACCTCGCCAACATGATCGAGACAGTAATCCAACGCATCCTCGCCGCGTTCAAACGCTTCAATCACCTCGGTATCTTTGCCCGAAAGCCCGCGCGCCATGGCCTTTTGCAGCTTTTTGTTGTCTTCCACCACCACGATCCGCAGCATTGATGTTCCCTTTCTTCTTCAGCTTACTGGCCTGCATAGGCCACCCTCAACCACCTGAGTGCAATACGATCATCACTCAAACGCTCGAATCACCCTGCGCAGCAGGTTATGATCACAGTATAGGTTAAATGCAGTGTTTCGCATGCTTCAGACACACAGCGCAAACAAACCAAAAACAAACGGAAAATTTGTTCTAATAACGGGGTAGGGGGATACCATCGTGGCCGTGCCATCAGACACCACCAACCTCACAACTGGTCTGTACAGCCCGGACAGCCCAATCTGGCGTATCAACCGTGAGCTGGTCCTGCTGGCAACCGGTCCGCGTGCGCTGTTGCTGGAAGTCGCACACCCATTGGTGGCGGCAGGTGTGGCGCAGCACAGCAACTTTAAGCAAAAGCCGCTGGGGCGGTTGTTCCGTACCGTGCAGACCATGCAGCGCATCAGCTTTGGCGATGGTCAGGCCGTTCAGGCGGGATCGCGTCACGTGGCGTCCTGTCATGCCCCGGTGACAGGAACACTGCCAGAAACGGAAGGTCCGTACCCGGCAGGCACATCCTACAACGCCAACGATCCCGAACTCAAGCTGTGGGTGTATGCCACTCTGATCGATTCAATTCTGCTTGGTTATAAGCAGTTTGTTCGCCCACTTACCAGCGAAGAGAAAGCCGCGTACTATCTCGACAGCTTGCCAATGGCACAGCACCTCAGCGTGCCGGTATCGATCATGCCGCCAGATTACGCGGCGTTTAAGACCTACATGAGCAACATGCTACACGGGGATGTGCTGCACGTCGGGCCAACGGCGTTGAGGATTAAGGACGCACTGTTTGGGCACCCAACCCTCGGAGGGCTGGTACGTTTTAGTGGGCAGATCGGCGTGGGGATGCTGCCTGATGGTCTACGCGCGGCGTTTGGCTTCACGTGGGCGGCAGTGCAGCAGAAGCGGCTCGCCAGGCTCTCCGCGTTCAGCCGCGCCGTTTATCCATATGTTCCGCTGCCACTGCGGATACATCCACAGGCGTGGTGACCGGGTCAGCGCAGGTGAAACAAAAACGGCCCATGAGATGGGCCGTTTTTTCTGGCTGGGGGAAAGGGACTCGAACCCCTACTGGCGGAGCCAGAATCCGCAGTTCTGCCAATTAAACTATCCCCCAGAGCAGGGGATAGTATAGCGCGTATCTGTAGGGTGGGCAATGGTTTTTCGCCTGAATTGCGCGGGTTGGTCGGTATGCCCCCTTGGGCTATACTACGAACCTATGAAGGATAACAAACACCTCGACCGCATTGAAGCAAACCTACAGCGCCTGTTTGAAGGCGGGCTGCTGGGCCGGCAGGCCACCCTTGAACTCGGTGAGATGCGTATGAAACTCGCCGATGCGATGCGTGACGCCGCCGTACCCAACCAGTCAGGCCGGGTCTGTGCGCCACAGCAGTACGGGATCAGTGTCAGCCCGGCTGACTTCCGTGGCCTGAATCCGCTGGAGGAAGCCCAGGAACACCTGGCGCTTGAGATCACGGCTATCGCTTCTGCGTTGGAGATGCATCTGACGCGCTACCCAAAAGTGACGATACAAGCCAGCGGCGAGATTGAAGCGGGTAGTTGTCAGATCGAGACACACCATGTCAACGAACCCGACGAATCAACGGCAACTCTTCAGCAGGAGCAGCCCGTCGTGCTGCCAGTGGTGCCGCCGGGCGCGGCGCTGCTTTATAATGGCACCAGCATTCCGCTGACGAAAACCGTAATCAACCTGGGTCGCCATCGTGACAACGACATCATCCTCGACAGTGCAACCGTCTCCCGGCACCAGGCGCAGATGCGCCTGCGCAGCGGGCACTTCATGCTGTTTGATATCAGCAGCAAAGGAACCACCCACCTTAACGGGACACCGGTCAGCGAGGCGTTTCTGAAATCCGGTGATGTCATGCTGCTTGCCGGGGAAACGCTGGTTTACCATGACGACCACGAAGGCAGCATCCCCATTGACGAAGATTACACACGTCCCTTTGACCCAGACGGCACGGAGTAACGAGGCCATGCCGTTGGACGTGCTGCTGCTTATCCTCAAGGTCATGATCGCACTCTCCCTGTACGGGTTTATAGGTGTTTTAGGTTGGATGCTGTGGAAAGATGTCAGTAGTTTTGCAGGAGAAAGGCTCTCAGGAGGTGTGCGTGCGGTGCTTGAAGTGACCCAAACGCACGAAGAAGTTACGCTCGCCATGGGCACTCGCTTCATTATATATAAGGAAGCGACCATTGGGCGCAGCCCGGCCAATACCATTTACCTGCCGGATAGTTATGCCAGCACACATCATGCCATTATCGCCACGCAAAACAACGCGCTGATGCTGCGCGACAACCAAAGCCGCAACGGCACGCTGCTGAATGGTGCCCCGATCTCAGATGGCGTGATCCTTTCGCATGGAGATGAGATCGGCATCGGGCGTGTTACATTCTATGTGTCGATGGGTGGCGCTGACAACACCATGAGGGAAAGCAACGCATGACAGACACATCTTTGATTCGCATCGGTGTGATTGGTGGATCGGGCCTGTACAACATGCCGGGCTTGAGCGATGTTGAAGAATACCAGGTCGATACGCCATTTGGCTCACCCTCGGATGCCATCGTGATCGGCACACTGGAAGGTGAGCGCGTGGCATTCCTCGCACGGCATGGACGCGGACATCGGCACAACCCCAGTGAAGTTCCGTACCGTGCCAACATCTACGCCATGAAGACTCTTGGTGTGCAGCAGCTCATTTCGGTGAGCGCCTGCGGTTCATTGCGCGACGATTACGCCCCCGGCCATATTGTGATCCCCGACGGTTTGTTTGATCACACCATTAAACGTCCGCGTACGTTCTTTGAGGACGGCATAGTGGCACATGTCAGCGTGGCACAACCCTATTGTGAAGACCTGCGGCAAGTGCTGCTTGAAAGCACAGAAGAAGCCGGGGCAGTCACGCATGATACGGGTGCATTCATTACTATCGAAGGGCCGCGCTTCAGCACCCGTATGGAAAGCAGCCTGTACCGTGCATGGGGGCTGTCGATCATCGGCATGACCACTTCTCCGGAGGCATTCCTCGCACGGGAAGCCAGCATATGCTACGCCGTGATGGCGCATGTCACCGATTATGACGTGTGGCATGAGAGTGAAGATCCCGTCACCGCTGAGATGGTGGTGGGAACATTGACGAAAAATATCGCTGTGGCGCAGCAGGCTGTGTCGAATGCCGTTCGCAGGCTCGCAGCATCGAAACAGGCGTGTGCCCATAACCGGGCACTGGCTGATGCCATCATGACCGACCGGCGCAAGATTCCCGTCGAGACGATTAAAAAGCTTGGCCCACTGCTTGACGGATACCTGTAATAGGTATGATTATGAACCTGTGGCAGCCCCGGCAGGTTGACGCCCTGAACCACAGCCGCGAGCGATGGTTACTATTGCTCGCGTTTGTGTTTGTGGCGTTCAACCGCGTCACGCTGATGCTAACCTACGATCAACCCTTCCTTGCCCTTTGGCCGGTGGCCGCCTGGGCTGGTTGTGTGGTGCTAAGTCATCTCGCGTTGAACTGGCTGGCCCCGGGCCGTGACCCGTATCTGCTGCCCGTCACACTGCTGCTCGCTGGATGGGGCCTGACTCTCATCGCACGGCTGGCTCCACCGTTTGCCCCGCGTCAAACCCTGTGGCTCGTGATCGCCACTGGCGCATTGATCACGGCGGCGGCGCTGCCCGCCAACCTCGATATCCTGCGCAGGTATCGGTACAGTTGGCTGTTTGCCGGGCTGGCCCTGCTGGCCCTGACTTTGGTGCTGGGTGTCAACCCATCAGGGAACCAGTTTGCTCCGCGCCTGTGGCTGGGCTTTGGCCGGGTGTACTTCCAGCCATCGGAACTGCTCAAACTGCTGATGGTGGTCTTCCTTGCCAGTTATCTCGCGGAAAAGCGCACCGCGATCCGCACAGGGCAGTGGAAGCTGCTGCGCTGGCACCTGACCCCGGCCCCGTACCTTACGCCGATGCTGCTCATGTGGGGGTTCTGCATGGTGCTGCTGATCTGGCAGCGTGACCTTGGCGCGGCATCGCTATTCTTCCTTATCTTCCTCGCAATGCTGTATAGTGCGACGGGGCAATACGGCTACCTGATCGCCGGGCTGATCATGCTGGCGACTGCGTTCATGCTGGGGTATACCCTGTACGGTGTGGTGCAGCTCCGCGTCGATACGTGGATTAACCCGTGGCCGGAAGCTGATAATCGCGCTTACCAGATCGTGCAGTCGCTGCTGGCGGTGGCATCCGGCGGGCTGACCGGAAGCGGGTTGGGTCGCGGCGCGCCGGAGTTCATCCCCGTTGTTCATTCCGATTTCGCGTTTGCCGCCATCGCGGAGGAATACGGCCTGCTGGGCAGCGCAGCGGTCACCATGCTGTTGGCCGTACTCGTCACACGTGCACTGCATATCGCTATTAACAATGAAGGTGAACGCCCCTTTCATGCGCTGCTGGCTGCCGGGATCGGTTTTTCGCTGGGATTCCAGAGCTTGTTGATCATGGGTGGCGTGCTGAAGATCATCCCGCTGACGGGCGTCACGCTGCCGTTTGTCAGCTACGGCGGCAGTTCGCTTCTGTTCAGCTTTCTGATGCTGGGCCTGCTGCTGCGAATATCAACACCCGCACGCACCGATGAAAATCCGAGGAGCTAACGGCATGGATTCAGAATCGATGAAAGGCCCGATGCGCCAGGGTGCTGCCTTTATGCTGATGAGTTTCATGACCATCGCACTGACTGCCGGATACTGGGGCACTGTTCGAAGTGACACACTGACCGCGCGCGCCGACAACCCCCGCCTTGTCATCAACGAGCAGCGTATCCAGCGCGGCACTATCACCGACCGCGACGGCACTGTGCTGGCACAGTCGGTTACCGAGGACGGCATCCAGCAGCGCGTTTACCCAACCCCGTCAGCCGCATCCGCCACGGGGTATTACAGCCTACGTTATGGTGTCTCCGGGATCGAGGCCGTATTCGATGAACTTCTGCGCGGTGACACGGCTCTCAGCCCGGAAGAGGAATGGTGGGCGGATGTACTGGATCGCGCGCAGGTTGGTGGCGACATCCGCATGACGCTGGATGCCGGTATCCAGCAGGCCGCGGCTGAGGCCCTGGGTGATCAGCCGGGTGCGATAGTAGTGATGGATGCTCGCAGCGGTGAGGTACTGGCCGTACTCAGCAGCCCGCGCTATGACCCCAACCAGCTTGATGCGGAGTGGGACACCCTCACCGAAGACCCATCGGCCCCGCTGCTCAACCGCGCAACCCAGGGCCAGTATCAGCCGGGTGCGGTGCTGGCCCCGGTGCTGCTGGCCGGGCTTGAATCCTATACCCTTACCGACATGACCCCCATCTGGTCGATCAGCGGCAGTGCGGGAGTCAACGGTGACTTTCTGCGCTGTTCAGGGTCACAGTATGCCGCTACATTAGACGACGCCATCATCAACGGATGCCCCAGCCCACTCAGTGAGGCCGCCGAGGCACTCGGAAAAGAGAGGCTGGCGACGTTATTCGACGATTTCGGGCTGCTGCAGGAGCTAGAGTACAACCGGCCCGGCGCGCAGCCTGCCCCGATCCCCATGCCAAATGACTCGCTGCACAGTATCGGCATCGGTCAGGGGATGCTGACCCTCTCACCGATGCAGATGGCACGTGCGATTGCGGCGATTGCCAATGGCGGTGAGCTGCCCCCGGTGCGTTTTACCGCAGAAACACGCCTCTCGCCTAATTCGCCGTGGCAGGCGGCAGAACCCGCCGGGCGTGTGCGTGGCGTCACCGGGCAGAATGCGGTGGAATACGTGCGTGCGTTGATGCTGGAGAGCGTGCAAAGTGGTGCCAGCAGCAAGGCCGCTCAACCCGGCATGGTGATAGCAGGCCACACCGCCTATGCCATCGCGGATGAAGCGGGCCGCCTTGATGAGTGGTTTGTGGGCTGGATCGAGCCATCAGGTGGTGATCCGATTGCCATTGCCGTCATCGTGGAGGACAGCGGCGAAGCGCCCGTCAATGCCGCCGAGATCGCAGGCCGGGTGCTTGCCGCTGCGCGATAGCAAAAGGACCGCCCTCGATGAGCGGTCCTTCGTCGTGAACTGCCCCTCTCTTTAAAGAAGGCCCTGCGCCTCAGCAGCGATGCGCTCAAGGCGCATTGCTACCGGCTCATTCCCCGCCATGCGGAGCTGATCGACGAGTTCGCCCATGGTCTCAACGACCTGCGGCGTCAGTTCGTCACGACGTTCGCGCAGCATTACCAACGAGGCTTCCTCGGTTTCAGCAGAAAGCACCTGGTTTATGAAGCGGATTTCGGGCGGTGCGCTGGCTTCGATCATGCTGATAACTTCATCGCGCACGGTTTGTAAGCGGTCCAGTATCTCCTGGTTGCCGGTGCGTGCCGCTTCTTCCATATTGAATTGAAGCACCTGCAGGAACAAGTCATCAACCAGGTCGGCGTTCTCGCGCACGGCGGCTCGCACATCCTCCGCCTGCAGAAACAGCAGCAGCGTATCGGACGCCTTCCTGGTCACAGCCTGCTGCTGCTGCTCGATCTCGGCGGCGATGGAAACCAGGCGCTCCCGCATCTTTTTCAGCGTCTTGCGCTCGATATCAGTCTCGGCGTTTTCAATGCGCCCGGTGATCAGTTCAAAGGTGTTGTAATCCAGCAGCCCCCCCGCCACCGATGCAATGGCATCGAGCTTGACATCATTGTGGGCATGACGGCACAGCAGGTCCACAAAGCCTTCGCGCGTAAGGCCCGCTTCATTAAGTGCCTGGATTTCCTCGATGACGTCACGGACGGCCTGTTCACGATGCTTGATGCGCTGGCCGACTTCAGTGGTTTCGAGCAGCTTGGCCCGCAGGTTGAGCAGGCGCAGGCTGGTCCGCGAGTCACCGGATTCCCCGGCGGCCCTGGCGATCATATCCATCATCTCCAGGAATGATTCATCGACCATGTCGATATTATCCTGGAGCATCTGATCGGCCTCGGCGGACTTCACCCCAGCCAGCTCATTAATAAACGCCGCCTTGTGGCGTTCGGCCTCGATGACCTCCGGTGTGATGCCGTCCGCTTCGAGCACCTGGTCGATCAAACCTTGTAGAGTCAGTGCCATAGCAGGTTGAAGCAAATAGCCCTTGTTGGCCTCTTCTGGCAGCGAACGCATAATGGCCTGCGTCATGGTGCCGATCAACTGCTCGCGGTCGGCCTCTGGCAAGTTGAGTTCCATCGGCACATGGATGATGGCGAGGTTCTTGGCGTGATCATGGTACATCAGCGGCGTCCCGACCATGCCCTGGTAACCACAGTGTGGGCATGTAATAACGTTAATGCGCCCACTGAACAGCCGTTCCTTCACGGAAGGGTCGATGCGGGTATCCAGGATTTGTTCGATAATCGCGCCAAATGGCTGCCCGCAGTTGGGACAGTTGATATTCGTTGGCGTTGGTTTTGCCATTTCTGTTTATTTTCCTTTCATGGCCGGATTTGGATTTGGCAGCGTCACTCACAGCCAGAAGGCCGGGAGCGATGCTCATTATATGCGCGAGCGAACAACGGTTCAACCCTGCGGTGAAAGCCGTGGCAGCGCGACGATGAAAGATGCCCCTTCACCCGGCTGGCTTTCGACACGGATAGTGCCGCCATGCCCCTCAACGATGGACCGCACGATGAACAACCCCAGCCCGGCCCCCTGCGTAGCGCGGGCCAGCGTATTCTCGACACGGTAGAAGCGGTCAAAAATCTGGTCCTGTTGATCGGCATCCAGGCCAACGCCTTCATCGCTGACGGCAATTTCAACCTGATCGGCATCAAAACGGCCCGCAACTGTGATCTCACCACCATCGGGTGCATACTTGATAGCGTTACTGATCAGGTTCGAGAAAACCTGGGCAAGACGGCGATCATCTCCCTCGATACCGGGCAGATCGTCAGGCAGATCAACGTGGATGGTGTGCTGATCCGTCTGTGTCTGGAAGGTTTGTGCCAGCCGGTTCAGCATATCACGCAGATTCACCTGTGCAAAGTGAAGTTGCAGGGTGCCCAACTGCACGCGGGACACATCCAGCAGATTGTCGATCAACTCGGCCAGCTTGTCGGCCTCATCCTCAATGACGGAGATGCTGTTCCTCAAGGTCTGTGCGTCCCAGGTTACATCGTCACGGGTTAAGGTGCTGGCATAACCTTTTATCAGCGATACCGGTGTCTTGAGTTCATGCGAAATGACGGAGATGAAGGTATCCTTCGCCTCCTCAGCTTCCCGAAAGCGCGTGATATCACGCACATTGGCAATGATGTGACTGCACTGTCCGTTGACATTAAACAGCGGCGCATAGGTGATGCCCACGCTGAGATGTGAGCCACTGGAATGCTGTAGGTCGCCCTCCACGTAGAGGACGCTGTGCTGATTGAGCGGCCAGCCATTGGCGGCGGCCTCCTTTAAATCGATGCCGGTGGTTCGGTGCGCCCACCGGATCACCCGGTCATACGGTTGACCTGCTGCTGCATCGACCGGGACACCCGTCATGCGAGCCAGCGCCAGGTTGACGTTCTCAACACGCAGATCGTTATACAGCGTCATGATGCCATCGGCGCTGTGGCGCAGGATAGCATCCATCCGCTGCTTTTCACTCACCACCCGCTCATAGAGCCATGCGTTATGGACAGCAATCGCAGCCTGATCGGCAAAACTCTGCAACAATCGGCGGTCATTGTGAGAGAAGCTGCCCCCGGCCTCTCGGAAGATGTACACCACACCGACGAGATTTGCACCGATGATCATCGGCAGCGCCACCACTTGATGCAGCCCCATCCCGGCAGCCTGCGCCACCATGCGCATTTTCTCATTGAGTTCCGGGATCAAGAAGTCACTGGCATCCCCACGTGGGATGTCGGTAAGCAGCGGCTTGAAGTGCTCCAGCAGCGCAGGAGGAATGCCATAACTGGCACGAACGGCAAACACATCCTTTTGCGCAAGCGCAATGATTCCCGCCTGACCACCAAGCAATTCGGTGGCAGACTCGAGAATGCGGCGCAGGACTTCATTCAGGCTCAGTTCCGAAGTCAGTGACCGTGAGATATTGAGTAATTGATCGCGCTGCCGTATCAGGAGTTCAATCATGGTTCAGATTGTAACGTGTCTGCGCCCAAATAAAATGAGCCGTGACCGTCACGGCTCATTTCTAACAGGCTTCTTATCCCGCAGCGGTTAGTTGAGGTCAGCCTCAATGTCACACAGCGCTGCATCCAGCAGATGCATGGCTTCCCCACCAATAGCCTCATCGATCATCAGGGCCGGGATGAGACGCAGCGCCTCATTACCCGCGCCCAGCATCAGCAGACCCCGATTAAACGCCGCATCGACAATCGCGTCACGCAGATCATGGTTCGAGATGCTATCAAGCGGTGAGACAATATCAAGGCCGATCATCAGGCCGCGACCACGCACGTTCTGCATAAGAGGGTGCTTCTCCGCCATCTCATTGAGGCGATCCACGAAGAACTCCCCCATCCTGGCGGCGTTTTCCATATACCCGCCCTCGACCAGTTCCAGTGTTTTGAGCGCCGCCGCACATGCCACCGGGTTACCGCCAAAGGTGCTGCCATGTGCGCCGGGTTCCCATGTCATCAAATCTTCACGGGCGATGACGGCTCCAATCGGCATACCACTAGCCAGACCCTTGGCTGATGTTAGTATATCAGGCTGCACAGCGACATGGTCAATGGCCCACCATTTCCCGGTGCGGCCAATACCGCTTTGGACCTCATCGGCAATTAACAAGATACCGTGACGATCACACAGATCGCGCAGGCCGGGCAGGAAGGTGTCGGGTGGAATGATGTATCCGCCTTCACCCTGGATCGGCTCAACCACGATAGCCGCGACACTGCCCGGCGCAACGATGGTACTGAATACATGCTGCTCAATGTAATTGAGAACATCTGCACCCACATCTTCCGATTTCGGGTTGAGGATCGGGTTAGCGGGATTGGGGTATGGCACATGGAATGTCCCCGGCATCAGTGGGTAGAACTTCTGGCGCTGGCGATACTTACTGGCGGTCAGTGAGAGTGACCCCATGGTGCGCCCGTGGAACCCGCCGTGGAATGCGATAAAGTTGGGGCGTTCCGTCGCATAGCGAGCCAGTTTGAGGGCTGCCTCAATTGTTTCGGTGCCGGAGTTGGCAAAGAACATATTGACCGGCTCAGCAAACGGCGCGATCTCGGCGAGCTTTTCCGCCAACTGCACACCGACTTCATAGTAGAAATCGGAGAAACAAATGTGCAGGAACTTGTCCGCCTGATCCTTGATGGCCTGAACGACATCAGGGTGACTGTGCCCGGTGGCCGTCACCGCGATACCGGACATCATATCGATGTAGCGGTTGCCGTCGACATCCCACACTTCGACACCAAGGCCACGCTTCATCACCAGCGGGTACACGCGCCCCATACAGCTTGACAGCAGGGCATGATCGCGTTCAATGATCCCGGCGGATTCCGGGCCGGGAACAGCAGACGGCTTCATAATATTGACTCCTCTAATAGGTATGTGTTGACTGAGAACTCACCGGCTGGCATTTAGCCGCTTGCCGGATGACTGGATCGAAGCGGCGCTAATCAGCCCAAGCAGCGTGCCCTCCTGCATCACTGGCAGAACGTCCAGCCCACGGTGTTCCATCTCACGCAGAGCTACCCACAGCGCATCCTGTGGGGACATCACCGGGTATTCCGTTTCCATAATATGCGCGACGGTTTTCTGGTTTTTTTGCCGTCTCAGCAGATCGCGATGACTGACCAGCCCGACCAGTTTGTCATCTACCATTACGGCAAGGCCGTCGCTGCCACGCAGCATACTGCGCACGGCTGGAGATGACAGCGTATCCCACGGAGAAAGCGCTCCCCCGATAGGCTTCACAAGCTGGCCCACCGAAAGTTCAACAAAAGCCCGCTGTGTTTTATAGGCACGCCACTCGTACCGGCTGCCCAATACCACAATCACGGCCAGCAGCAGAAATATTGGATTGATGCGCCCCGGCCATGATACACCCATCAGGCCCAGCAGCACCAGCCCCACACTAACGACATACCCCGCGATGACTGCTATCAGCGTCGCGGCCCGGATGGGCATCATCAGTGCAAGGCCCGCCCGCAGAATACGCCCGCCATCGATGGGAAAGGCCGGTATCATATTAAACAGAAACAAGCTCACGTTGACCCAGAATAACAGCGCCACCGTAATGGACAGATCACGCTGCATGAACCACAACAGCAGCAGGTTTCCATCCGACTTGGGCATCACGACCATCAAAAAGGCCAGCAGGATCGCGATAACCAGGTTGACCAGCGGCCCAGCTAGTGTGAACAGGAGTTCGTGCCACGGGTTCAGCTCGGCAACTTCAAGGTAGGCCACTCCGCCCACGGGCAGCAGTGCGATCTCACGTACGGAAATTCCAGCAGCCTGCGCCACCAGTGCATGGCCGAATTCATGAGCCAGCACAGCAGCAAACAGCAGGAGCACCAGTATCATCCCCGGCAGAAGGCCCGGCAAGCCCGCGACCAGCCAACCTTGCCAGGCCCCCCAGATCAGCACCAGCAGAAACGTGATGTGGATGTTAACCGCGATCCCGTGAACTCGTGCGACCTGGATCATGAGCGGGTATTATTCACCGGGCTTTACCGGCAAATCCAGCTCGGGCGCACCGGCCACCGCTCGGCCCTTCCATTTAATCTCTTTCCTGGAGGCAACAAGATACATACCTTCGGCAAGGATGGCACACACAATCAACGCCCCGATTGGATAGGTAATTGCCGTCCATGGCGGCATACGGAACCCCATAATCCGGATACCCCCGTAGAACACAAGCTGTATCGCAACAACGGTGCCGAGGATCAGAACAATATCCGCTGGCGCACCGGCAACGTATGTAATCAACCACAGGATAACTGGCAGTACGTTGACCAGCAGCATCACAAATAGGCCAGCAATTGATGGCCCCCAACCCCCGGATATTTCAACCGCAGCCTTGATAGCACCGGAGCGAATCTCTTTGAGGTTATGATACAGGCGTACTCGCATCATGTCCGAGCCATCTACTACATGAATGCGGTGCCCAGCCCCTTTGACAACTTCTGCGAGTGAGAAGTCATCCATCATGCGCTGTTTGATAGCCTCATGCCCACCGATATCCTCGTAAACGTCGCGTCGTATCAGGATGAACTGACCATTTGCCATTGCCAGGCTGGTGGATGGATCATTAACGCGGTTAGGGGGAAAGATCAACAGAAGCCATGGCAGGAATGGCAGCACGATACGCTCCCATAACCCCTGCATTTCGTACCATGGCTGCATACTCAGCATATCGATGTGATTAGCTACGGCGAACGAGATGGTCCGTTCGATTAACTCTGGCTCGGCGTAGGTGTCAGCATCCATAAAACACAGCCAGTCGCCAGTTGATGCCGCCGCGCCTGAGTGGCAGGCCCACTGTTTGCCGTTCCAATTGGTGGGCTTACCCCCTGTATTGATGACCTTTAAGCGAGGCTCATCTTTGGCATACCTGCCAAGAATTTCGCCGGTGCGGTCTTCGGAATCATCATCAACGAAGATCATCTCGAGGTGTTCATAAGTTTGATGCACAATACCCGATGCACAGCGCCCGATGTTTCGTTCCTCGTTGCGGGCAGGCACCACCGTGGAAACCAGTGGCAGCTCAGCGGGGAGCGGCTCGTCAGCCAGGGTCCCTTTGAATTCCACCCCGATATAGCCCAAGATAGCCATCAGACCGATCACGGCAAAGGCATATAGCACGACCAGAACCAGCATTAATCGAATTGCTCCTGTTGGTGTGGTAGGTTATTCCTGTTTTTCGGCGTCAACTGATGGGCGGACAGACCCATAAATCAGCACGCCAATGGCGGAGACTCCAAACCCCATCAGCATTCCGGTGGCTTGCAGCCAGCCGAGCAGCACGCCATCTGCCGCATTATGAGAGCCAAAGCCAAACACATCGGCGAGCATGGCTGAATAAGCAAACACCAGCCCGGTAAATCCCAGCCGAATGCCGATGTCGTGACGCAGTGTGCGTGGATTGCCACGATGGAGGATAGCGTACACGATCACGTATGCCCCCATGACCAACAGTGTCAACCCAACCAGGATGGCGATGATCTGTGCGATACCGATACCCGGCGTACCATCCGCACCCACTGCCGAGGGGAATAACCCCAGTATCAATACGACGCCACCCAGCACTACACAAAATACACCGAGTTGAGTCAGCCTGCTCATCAGAACCCGCCCGTCTCCAGATTGTGGGTTTCCGGAAGGGCATCCCGGAGAACGTGAATCCAGTTCTCCCCCATGATACCGTGAACGTCTCGTTCTGAGTACCCGCGTCTGCGGAGAAGTGCGGGGAGTTTCTGCAGATCAGCATCTCGTCCCTGCCGGCGAGTAACATAGGCGTTCTGGATGTAATCACGGCCAAACGTCTGGATATTCCATGCAAGGCCCTCATGCGCAGCAACGATGAGGTGCTGAGTGTCGTTCATGCGCCCAGGTACGCAATGATAAGCTGGGTGGTGGCAACGATGCTATCGATGTGAGTGCGCTCGTAATGGTGGGATGCATTGACACCCGGCCCAATCAGGCCGACACGCACATCACCACCAGCTCGCCAATACGACTCACCGTCCGAACCATAATACGGATACACATCAGGTTTATACGGAATCTCAGCGGCTTTTGCGAGAGAAACCAACTGACGGCGCATCCCGATGTGGTAGGGGCCACCTGCATCCTTGACACAGATACCTACCGTGAATTCATCGGAGTTTTGTGGGCCGCCGGCTGCCGCCATATCGATGGTGAGCAGTTCCTCCATCTCTGGCGGAAAGCCAGCAGAGCCACCATGCCCGACTTCCTCGTAATGGCTGATATGTACGATCACATCACGTGTTGGCTGCTTCCCTGCATCGCGCAGTGCTTTGAGTGCCCCGTAGATGCAGGCCACCCCGGCTTTGTTATCGAGATGACGTGACCGGATGAACCCGTTATCCGTCACCCTGACGCGGGGATCAAATGAGATGAAATCACCCACTTCGATACCGAGGTCGCGTGTTTCCTTCTCTGATGTGGTGCGTGCATCGATGCGCACCTCGTAGGCAGAGGCAGTGCGTTTGAAGTCACGTGCCTCGCCGCCAAAGATATGAACACTGGCTTTTACGGGGAGAATCGTGCCAGTGTATTCAGCTTCATCAGCGTGAATAATAACCCCTTCACCCTCAACTGATCCCCACGTCCAGCCACCAAGCTGGGTCATCTCAAGGCACCCGTTCGATTTAACACGGGACACCATCGCGCCCAACGTATCGAGATGCGCCGTTACCCCTACGGGAGCCGCATCGGATTCGCCGGACACACGACCAACAAGCATACCCTTGGGCGCAGCGTGTAATACCACGCCGATCTCGCGGAAGGCCTTTTGACAGTAGTCCACGGCCTGTTCATGGTAGCCGGTTGGGCTGGGAATGTTCAGTAGTGGTACCAGGAAATCCATGACTGCCGTCTGATCGACTGAATGTGCCACGAAGCGACCTCCTGTGCCGGGGGATAAATGAGAAATGCGCCCAGGGCAGACGCATTTTCATGGTGCATTCAATCTACCGGGTTTCTTCGGCGGCTTCGTCAGTGATTTCGGCTTCTTCTTCCTGGCCACCTTTAAGGCCACGGCGGAATTCGCTGATGGCAGAGCCAAGCTCACGACCGATCTTGGAAACGCGCCCGACCCCGAAGATCAGCAACACAATCGCAAGAATGACGATTAGTTCAACCGGGCTTAAGGTCCGCATGGGGGATACCTCCAATATAACGATTAGGGATCCCGATTATACCACTTTGGCAAACCATCACGAAACAATTTTATGCTATGCAACAAACAAGGCAGGGCGGCATAGAACATTTGTTCTTGTGCGGGGTTCCGGAAAGCAATGCCCCGTTCCGACCGAAAAAACCATTGCTATGTTTTTGTTGATTTGTTCGTGCCGGTGACTTGACAAAAAAATGACCCGCTGCAATCTGATTGATCGCAATGGGTCGTAAAACGAAAAGGGCCGCTGACCAGCGACCCTTTTTAGTGATGGCGATGACTGGATTCGAACCAGTAACCTACGGCTTATGAGTCCGCCGCTCTGCCATTGAGCTACATCGCCCTGAATTCGCGCTAGATTATATCACACGCCGCTGCTTTGACAAGTTTGCTTGATTCTCACAGGGTATTCTGATACACTTTCATCCCGGTACTCAAATTGCATACAATTCAAGTACCTTTCCGCTTTGCAACTCTCATCCCCCGGGAAACGTGCAAGGCAACACCGTGGAAAGGAGAACCACAAATGAGCCACAGGCTTTATGAACTGGGTATCGTTCTGCGTTCAGAAATGAGCGAGGATGCCCTGAATAAGGAAATAGAAACACTGACCGGCTGGATCGAGCGAGAAGACGGCAAGATTGAGGATTCCCAGAGTTGGGGCCGCCGCCGTCTGGCGTACGAGATCGACGGTGAGCGCGAAGGCTTCTATTATTTCTTTGATGTGATGCTGCCACCCGAAGCACCTGCTGAGATCGAACGCAACATGCGCATTGCTGACAACATCATCCGTTATTTGGTCGTCCGCAAAGAGGACGCGCAGCGCCTTTCAGCCCCAAAGACCTCCGAAGAAGCTGAGTAGCAAATAACACCCCGTACTCTCTGCTGTGCGGAATGGTTTGGTATCAGTCTGGAACGGAGCAGCTATGAGAGGTCTGAACAAAGTCATGATCATCGGGCATCTTGGGCGTGACCCCGAGATGCGCTATACACCGAGTGGGCGCCCTGTCACCTCATTCAGCGTTGTCACCAAACGGAGCTGGACATCCGCCGAGGGCGAGCGCCACGAAGAAGAAGAATGGTTTAACGTTGTTTCCTGGGGAAATCTGGCGGAAATCTGCAACCAGTATCTCAGTAAAGGGCAGCAGGTCTACATTGAAGGACGCCTGCAAACCCGTGGCTGGGAAGACGAAGAAGGCAAAAAGCATTATCGCACAGAGCTTGTTGCCAGCGAGATGATCCTCCTTGGCGATCGCCGCTCACCCTTTACGAGCGGGTTCAGCCCCGATGACGAGGACGATAACAAAGAGAACTTCGCTTTTTAGCAGGACAGGAGTAAGCAATGTCCGACCGAGATTGGAATAACTCAAACGATAATGATGATCGCAACCAACGCGATGATCGTCGCGGCGGTGGTCGTGGTGGTAACCGAGACAGCGGACGCAGTGGCGGCGGGCGCAGTGGTGGTGGGCGCAGTGGTGGCGGGCGCAACTGGGGTCGCCGCCCTCGCAGTTATTACAGCGACGCGATGAAGCGTGTGATGGTGATGGACTACCGCGACGTGGAATCGCTCAAGTCTTTCGTAACTGAGCGTGGCCGCATCCGCCCGCGCCGTCAGACCGGGCTTTCTGCCAAGGAACAGCACCGCGTCACTCGCGCCATCAAGCGCGCCCGTCACATGGGCCTGCTGCCATACATCGGCGGCTCGTCCAACGATAACTAAAATCCCGTGGGCAAGGCCGGTAACTGTAAAGGACCCGGCCTCTCCCATATCCAGGAGGATTTGTTAATGGCAAAACACATGACCCGCGCACAATATGAGGCCCGCACGCAGAGATTGGTGATGATTGGCGTTATTGTTGTGGCGGCCCTTGTGGTGTTGGTCATCGGATACGGTGCGCTGAACGAACTGGTGCTCAAACCAAATCGGACGCTGGTCGAGGTGGGTGAAGACAAGATCACACTGGCCTCATTTGAGGACCATGTCCGCTTTGATTACTACCTGCAGACCGGCGGTCTAAGCCCCGAAGAGCTATCGGCATATGCCGGGTTTGGTTTTGATCCGGCCCAGTATTACCCCGAAACCTTCGCAGAGAATGCACTCACTTCTCTGATCAATGATACGATTGTGCGGCAGAAAGCCGCCGAAATGGGAATCACGGTGACTGAAGATGAAGTTCGTGAATCCCTTGAGCTTGACTTCGGCTTTGATGCGGGCGAGCCGGAACCCACACCGACCGCATCAAACACCCCGGTACCAACCGCATCACCAACCTTGACCGCGACTTTTGTCTACACGACTACGCCGTTTCCGACGATGACCCTGGCGCCGGATGTAACCGTCACCCCCACGTTGGAACCGTCGCCCACCATTCCCACGGAAGACCTTGAACCAACGGAAACCCCCACCCCGCGCCCCACGGCTACCCAGGTGACGGAGGAAGGCTTCCAGGCGCAGTATGACAACTTGATCACGCAGGTTGCTGACGGCACTGGCTTGAGTGAGGCTCGTGTGCGCGAACTGTGGTATGAGGAAGTACGTGACGGCCTGCTGCGTGAACGGCTGTACGAAGCCCTGAAGGATGAGTACGAAGTCACGCAAACCAAGGAAAAAATTCACGTAGCGCACATCCTCGTGCTGACGCAAGAAGAAGCCAATGACCTTGCTGCACAGATTGCGGATGGGCAGGAATTCGAAGTACTTGCTGCGGACTTCTCACTCGATTCGTCCAACGCTTACCGGGGTGGCGACCTTGGCTGGTCATCCCCGGGACAGTTCGTGCCTGAGTTCGAGGAAGCCGCCTATGCGCTGGAACCCGGTGAAATCAGCGCCCCCGTGTTAACTGATTTTGGCTGGCACATCATCAAGATGTACGACCGTGAAACGGTTGATACCACTGAAGGTGAGCGCGAAGGTGAGCGCCAGGCGCAGTTCACATCACAGGTAGCGGAGTGGCGTAACGAACTCGTTCCGGATGTGGGTGATGAATGGCGGCGCTACGTCCCGGCCACCTTACCGTAAGACGTAAACCCAACTGAAGGAACAAACAGGGTGCTGATCAGCGCCCTGTTTTCAATTATGCAGCCTACCTGACGCTGCGCTAAGATCACTACAGATTACATCACAAGGAAGACAGGGTATGCGTATACTGATCTACGGCGCGGGTGCAGTTGGTAGTTTTCTTGGCGGGCAACTAGCCCTTGCTGGCAACGAGGTTGTTTTGCTGGGGCGTAAACGGCTGCGGGAGACAATCGAACGCAGCGGCGGCCTGACATTGAACCTTGCGGACGGCACCACGCACAAGCTGCCAGTAACCGTCGTCACATCGGCAGAAAAGGCATTTGACAGCGGTCCGTTTGACTGGATAGCCTTCACGATGAAGGCCTATGATACACCTGAAGCTATTCGTGAGATCATGGCGATCTCATCTGCCCCGCCCGCGCCCATTGTGTGCTTCCAAAACGGCATTGGCAACGAGGGACTACTGCGCACAATGTTCGGCGAAAACAGGGTTCTTGAGGCCACGCTGACCACCCCCGTCTCGATCCTGGAACCCGGTTCAGTCACCGAGGAAAAGGCGCGTGGTATCGCCGTGGCAACTGATAAACCGTTTGCTCAGAGCGTCCGCGCGTCGTTTGATGGCAGCCCGTTTGACCAGCTATATTACCCTTCTGGCGCTTCGATCAAGTGGTCAAAGCTGATCTCAAACATCATTGCAAACGCAACATGCGCCATTCTTGATATGACACCCGGTGAGGTGTATCGCAACAAAGACCTGTACCGTATTGAAATCGCAGCCCTGCGTGAGGCGCTTGACATCATGAATCGCTACGGGATCGAAGTGGTCGATCTGCCGGGCACCTCGATTAAAACACTGGCGTTTGGTGTTCAGTCGGTACCGGGTTTCATCCTGAAGCCAATCCTGACGGCCAAGGTAGCCGGAGGCCGTGGCGATAAACCACCTTCATTACAACTTGCCGTGCGCAATGGCAGCAGCAGGACTGAAGTGGCATGGCTAAACGGTGCCGTGGTCAATGCCGCTGATCAGCTGAAGCGCTATGCCCCCATTAACCACATCCTTGCCTTGACCCTTTCTGACCTGGTTGCGGGGCGGCTTGATCGAAACAGCTATCGTCAGAACCCAGGCTTGCTAATGACCACCGTGCGAGCGGCGGCTGGCCCCAGTGACTGGTAGCTTTGTGGCGCAGATCGGCGTGGGATGATACGATTGCGAACATACTCATCCTTGTGCCAAACGAGAATCTGATACGTGGCATCTGAAACCAGTCCTTTCGAATCCCAGTACGATTCCAGCACAGTAGCCGGGATCATCCGCAGTGGTGCGAGCCTGTTAAAGGCACGCCATATTGCCGCGCGTGCCACCTCGCACCGTGTCAGCCTGAGAGAATTCGTCGCTGACTGGTTTATTTACGGTGCGATGATCGTGGGACCCGCCATTGTCCTCGATACGCTGCAAAACATCCGGACCGCCATCACAGGAAGACCGCGCGAGCATGTCGATGGCTCGTGGCAGTTCTACCTGTACACCGGCCTGCGTGAGGACCTTGCTCACCATACCAATGAGACCACTGGATACCAGGCTGATCGTCCTGCTGGTGCAACTGATCTGGACGATCTGACGGCGTGGGTTATGACCCTGATCCAGTTCGCCTGGAGTTACGACACTTTAATGGGTGTGGTTTGGGATGAGTGGACCCTGCTGCGGCTGGTGAATAAATATGCGGTACAGGCAGGGCTGGCGGACACCAATTTATTCGACCGGCTGCAACGCCAATGGGAACTGAAACGCCCGTACGATGCCCCATTGAATGGCACCTACGCGGATGTGCGCAAAGCCGCTTTCGATGCATTTATCACTCCCCGGATCAGCCAGCTACCAGGGCAAGTCCAGCGCCAATTAAAGCATGAGATAGCAACACTACAGATTGAGCGCAGCCGCTACGTAGAACAAATGTCCTTACTGGCGTGTATTGCGCCGGGCCGCTACCTTGACAAGCGCCAACGCATTGAGATATGGGATGCGCACATCGCGATCATCTATGAAGGTCGTTACCATCTGATCCAACTGATAGCCTGCGATGAGAGCGGGCATCCTCTGATGTTCCTGCCGGACGGCTCATGTGAAAAACTCAAGATCGTGGACGGCAGCCTGTATCATGGCAGGTACGGGCGTCTCGTTACAGATGGCGAGCAGCTTTTAGCCATCGAGTTCGAGAATCGCCCGGTAGGCTACCTTGATATGGTGTCGGTGGCACAGGTGCGCGACCAGCTAAGCCAGATTCTTGCGTCGCCACGACAGGAAGACTGGGAGCGAGCCAACCAGGTCGATATTCTGCTATCGGAAACTCCACGCCGACACCACCAGGGCCTGCGCCGTGAGCTGCCGAGACGTACCCGGAATCAACTTCTGGCGCTGCAAAAAACCCCGGTGATCATCAACTGGGATGAACGTGACAGCAGCAACACGTTAGCTGAACTACGCCGGGCACAGCGCGGCATAGGTGACCATGCGCTGACCGTCATCAAGACCGATAGCACCATGGTGTTTGACCAGCATCATATCTTCTTTGATGGCACATGGTCACTGGCGATGGCTGAGGTTCTGACCAGCGCAGCGGCGCAATGGTGCAAACGCAGCATGGCGATCCCGCCAGTTGAGACGCGCCCTGCCCGCGCGTTCCGGCTCGAGCCTTCCGAGAACTTCCTGGTCAAGGCGCGTGATTTGCAGCAGCAGCCAGAAGTGTCCGCGGAAACAACCATTTTCGATATCTCGCAGATATTCAAGCTTCGCAAGATGCTGTTTGAGGTGACTGGCACACAGCTTACCGTCAACGACCTTTTAATGACGACCCGTATTTTTCACGCAGCGCATTACACGCCATCCCTGCCCGTACAATCAGCACTGGATGAGTTCCGCGCAACCGCCATCACCAAGGATGAAGAAGAAGCGCTGCAAGCCATTGAGGTTTCACTGGAGCGAGGACGCTTGATTAACCCGGCGCTGCTTATCCCGGTTGATGCATCACCAAGCGTGCCTTACGAGCGCATTTACCCGATCACATTCCGCAACCTGCTCGATCAAATGGTGTGGATATGGGATGAGACATGGGATGCTTACCAGGCATATCGACGCATTGAGCCACCAAACACGCCCGAAGGTATCGCAGCCTATGACCGGTTTGTCGAAAAGCGGCACGAGTTGGCATCAACGCTGCGTACCTTCAGCTCAGTTTTTGAGGCGATGAAGCGTGTCGCACTGCGCGGTGGCAGCGTCAACATTGCCATTTTGAAGCTGATGGTAGGCCTCCCGGTGTGGATGCAGTACTACATCCGTGGTTTTGCCGAGGTCTTCGCAGTAGTTAATGAAATCGCCCGTGGTGAAGAAGTGTACTCTAATGTAGGGCGTGTGGCGAAAGGCTCGACTCTTTCGCGCTTCATGAGTGCGCGGGATGACGGCAAGACCAAGACGCTGGTGTGGGGAATTATGACGGATGACCACAACCGCATGATCGTCACCATGCGGGACTTCAGGCTGCATGTCAAACCGCTGATGGAGGCCGGGCATGAAGAACTTGCCCGCAAATTGGCGCAGGATTATGTTAACAAATACACGGAAGCACTGATTGGGTTGGTGGCCCGAATGTGGGCCATGTTGAAGGCGACGGATCCGCGCACGATGGAGTAAAAAAACGATGCGAGGGCATCCCCGCATCGTTTTTTACAGTGCCCTGGGTGGGACTCGAACCCACACGCCCAAAGGGCATAGGCCCTCAACCTACCGCGTATGCCAATTCCGCCACCAGGGCTTGCAAACGAATTGCAATTATAACACGCACGCCGGGCCTGTCAATGCAATTTTGCAGTCACAACGGTACACTAGAGTTAATCGTCAGGCGTGAGTGTGGAGCAACTATAACGACATGGGGCAGCTTCGAGAAATCCCTCTTTTCCCCCTTAATACAGTGCTGTTTCCTGGCATGGTACTACCGCTGCATATTTTCGAGCCGCGCTACCGGCTGATGATCGGGCGCTGCATCAAGGAGAACAGCCCATTTGGCGTCGTGCTGATCAAGGAAGGTATTGAGGTCGGCGGCAGTGCTGTCCCTTACGATGTGGGCACCACCGCCTACGTGACCCATGCTCAGCGCCTGCCTGATGGCCGTATGACAATCCACACGGTTGGGCATCAGCGCTTTCGGCTGCATGAAGTCCGTCATGATCTGCCTTACCTCACCGGGATGATCGAGGAAATCCCAATAAATGACGGGGAAACGCCGGAGATCGCAGAGCTGGCATCAAGGCTATCTGAGAACCTCTCGAACTTTCTGCGGGTTTATTCGGCCAGCGTTGAGCAGCCACTTGAGATAGAGCGCATCCCCGATGATGCGCTTGGCATGGCATTCTTTGCCGCGATTGTTCTCCCCCTGCCCAGCGAAGAGAAGCAGAAACTGCTCTCAATTGAGGACCTGCTCCCACTGTTGAAAGCCGAGAAGGCTATCCTGCGACGCGAATGGATGCTTCTTCAGCACATGATCGAACATCAGGCTAACGAGCCTGCCGCCCCTGCCACTGACGATCCGCCTCTGTTTTCAGCGAATTAACCAGAGACCGTCAACGATCAAAGGACAAGCCACTGATGAAAATAGCTGTTGATGCGATGGGCACCGATAACCGCCCTGCCCCCGATGTTGCCGGTGCCGTGATGGCCGCGAGAGACTACGGTGTTTCGATTGCACTGGTTGGTGATGAGACGTTGGTCTCCGCGGAATTAGCCAGGCACAACACCGCTGGACTTGATATCGATTTGGTACACGCCAGCGAAGATATCAAGATGACGGACAAACCCGCAGAAAGTGCCAAGGAAAAATCCGGCTCCTCGATTCACGTCGGTTTAAACCTGGTCAAGAGCGGCTCAGCCGATGCATTTGTTTCGATGGGGAACACCGGCGCAGTGCTGGCGGTGGCACTGCTGCATTCCATCGGACGTATTCGCGGCATCAAACGCCCTGCGTTGACGGCCATTGTACCCACGTTAAAGGAGCCGATGATTCTGGCCGACATCGGTGCAAACACGGACTGCAAACCCGAGTACCTGGTACAGTTTGCACAGATGGCTGATATTTACGCCCGGCGAGCGCTCGGATATGATAACCCACGGGTGACTCTACTGAGCAACGGTGAAGAAAAAGGTAAAGGCAACCAACTTGTAAAAGAGACCACGCTGCTACTCAAAGAAGTGGCGGGCCTGAACTTCGTTGGGAATGCCGAACCAAAGGTGCTGCTGCGTGGTGAAATTGCTGACATTGTGATTCATGATGGGTTTGCCGGCAATGTGATGATCAAGGCTTATGAAGGCGCGCTCCGTGCGATGAAGGACATGCTCAAAGAGGAGATCGCCAGTGGGCCGGTGACGGCACTTGGCGGTTTGCTAGCCAGGCCTGCGTTTAACCGCGTCGGGGAACGGCTCAGTGAGGAGACCATCGGCGGCGCGCCGCTGCTGGGTGTGGCTGGCGTGGTGATCATCGGGCACGGTAGTTCGAGCGCGTTGGCGATCCGGAATGCCATTCTCCGGGCAAAAGAGGCCATTGACGGCAAGGTTGTTGAGGCAATTAAAGACGGTGTTTCATAACCTGTGCCTAAAAATAAAAAGGCATGGGGCAGAGCCATTCTGCCTCACGCCTTTTCTGTCTGCAACTATCAACAATTGAGCCTTGTTTTCAACAATCTTTCAACAATTTATTAATACCGGCTTCAATTTGCCCGCCTGCGGGCATCCATAACATTAGGAACCCGTTCAATTTTGGTGAGAATACTGCTTAGTTGGGCCGCGCTTTCGATCTCAACCATGATCTGGAAGGTCGCGATATTCTTTTCAGTATTGACGCTAAGGTCGGTGATGTTAATGCGTTCCTCGGCAATCGCCGCGCCGATGTCGCGCATCAGACCCTCACGGTCATAGGCACTGATCATGACGGGAACCTGGTAGCGTTCTTCCTTCTGCCCGCCCCATTCAACACTGATCAATCGTTCGTGGGCAAATCCCAGCACGTTTGAACAGTCTTTGCGATGTACGGTGACACCGCGCCCGCGTGTAATATAGCCGATAATCTCATCGCCGGGCACCGGGTTGCAGCAGCGCGCCAGGTTGGTTAACAGCCCCCCTGCTCCCTGAATGGTCACCCCGCTGGTCGTCTTTGATGTAGCCGGTGCGATGGGAGATGTCTGCTGCTGAAAGGCATCGAAAATGCCGTTGCTGACCTGCTCTTTACGCTCGATCTCAACCAGTTTGGTAGCAATATGCTGTGGATGAATGTCACCAAAGCCGAGCTGCTCGAGCAAATCATCGGTTTTGTCAAAGCCAAGCAGTGCCGCGACATGATCGTGTGATGTCTTTTCCTCGCCCATGCGCTTCAATTCGCGGTCGAGAATGTCCTTACCAAGCTGGATCATCTTGTCACGATCCTGCTTGCGGAACCACTGCCTGATCTTGGAGGCGGAACGCTTGGTGCGGACATAACCCAGGTGTGGGTTGAGCCAGTCACGGCTGGGTCCGCCGCGCCGGGCCGTGAGGATTTCGACGCGATCACTTACCTGCAGCTTGTAATCCAGCGGAACCAACTTGCCATTGACCTTGGCACCACGGCAGCGGTGGCCGACGTCGGTGTGGATCATGTAGGCGAAGTCGATGGGCGTGGCCCCCATCGGCAGGTCAATGATGTCGCCGCGCGGCGTGAAGACATAGACACGATCTTCCTGTATTTCGCTGGCAACCGCCTCGACGTATTCCTCGGCGTCATCTTGCTGACCCACATCGAGCAGTTCGCGCAGGCGCTTGATCCGGCGCTCGAAGGCATCATCGGTCCCACTGCGGCCTTCTTTGTAGCGCCAGTGTGCCGCAATGCCGTACTCGGCATGCTCGTTCATCTCGTCCGTGCGGATTTGTATCTCAAGTGTTTTGCTGTCTTCAAGGAAGACGGCAGTATGCAGTGACTGGTAGAAATTATCCTTGGGCGCTGCAATGTAATCGTCAAATTCACCGGCAATTGGCCGCCACGTCTCATGAATGACACCCAGGGCCTGGTAACACTCCGCCTTGGAATCAACAATGATACGGGCAGCGCGCACATCAAAAATCTGGTCGAAGGGCAGCCCTTTGCGGTCCATCTTTTTATAGATGCTGTACATGTGCTTGGAACGTCCGCTAACCTCGCCTTTGATCCCCGCCTGTGCGAGGGTTTTACTAAGCCGTTCAACGATGCGCTGCACATAGTAATCGCGGTCCGTGCGACGTTCGGCGATCATGCTGGCTATTTGCTTGTAGCGGTCCGGGTCGATATAGCGGAATGAGAGGTCTTCCAGTTCCCATTTGATCTGCCAGATACCGAGACGGCTGGCAAGTGGCGCGAAGATATCCATCGTCTCACGCGCATTGCGCAGCTGCCGTTCGCGAGAGAGATGACCAAGCGTGCGCATATTGTGAAGGCGGTCAGATAGCTTAATCAGGATGACGCGCACGTCATCATTCATCGCAAGAAGTGTCTTGCGCAGGAACTCTGCCTCGCGGCCACGCTTGCCGCTCTCCCCCGTCTTTAGTGGAACGGCATCCAGCTTGGTGACGCCGTTGACCAGCATCGCCACTTCCTCACCGAAGCGCGCTTCCAATTCTTCGATGGTGACGGACGTGTCCTCAACTGTATCATGTAATAACCCGGCAGCGATTGTTGCCGGGTCCATACGAAGTTCGGTTAAGATGCGGGCGACTTCAACGCAGTGAAGGAAGTAGTCCTCGCCCGATTTTCGCTTCTGACCATCATGCACCATCCGCGCAAGGTCATAGGCCTGACCGAGAAAGGCGTGCTCCTGCATCGTGAGGTTGTCGTTGATAGGAGCGACCAGTTCCTCGAACGTAGCAATGGGCACCTGGGTTTTTACGGCTTCCGTTGATTTTGGCTCGGCCATTTGTGCTACCAACACTTTCCTTTTTATCAGTATAGATAAGTTGGTATTGATAAGCAACAGGAATTATGCCAACAAAAAGGAAGGCTACGGTTCTTGCACAAGTTGCAACTCCACCCAGTTTGTCATCCCGGCCTGTACCGTCAGATCAACCTCCCAGCTCAGGGTGCTGAAGCTGGCCTGAGCCAGATACCGCCCTTCGGGGACATCAGGAATCACGAAGTTCTCCTGCCAGTGATCATCCGGGTTGACACTGCTCCCGGCATAGGTCGTTGTGCGGTGAGTGATATAGCCTGTTTGCTGGCTGATGAGGATGATCTCGGCATCCAGTATTTCGATACCGGATGGCATTTCCAGCCGCCCCGCGACTACCCCCGTCCCAAGGTATGGTGCAATCCACAAGTCCGGGTTACGAACGGCAGAATAGCGATTCTCGCCCAGCCGTACCTCGACATGCACATGCGGGCCACTCACCTGCCCTGTGTTACCGATGAGGCCGATCACGTCACCTGAGGAGACGCGCTGCTGCTCCTCAACAAGGATCGAGGCCATGTGCGCGTACAGTGTATATACGGGCTGGCCTTTGTAGCCGAGGTCATGCTGTATAACGACCGTATTTCCATAGGATGTAATGCCCTCGTACTGGTTAAAGTGCCCTTTTTCAGCCCAGATTACCAGCCCATCAGCGGCAGCCTGAATCTCAACGCCGATCGGGTTGGAGAGATCAATGCCATGATGGATTCGAAGGTTATTCCCCGCGCCATCGGAGCCATAGGGATAGTATGGCAGGCCGGAGTTGCGGTAGTTCGCTGCCACCGGGCGAATGAACCAGTAATGATCGTTGGCCTGCCGGGCCAGCGGCACTTCAAACGACGGTGGGTTCCAGTCTATGGAGGGCGATTCCTCATCAGTGGGCTGCGTGGGTGATGCGATAATGGGCGCTTGCAGGTCATTGGCCGAAATGCCCTGTGACGGCCCCGAAACAACCGGTGCGGAAGTGGTTGGAGTCGGCCTTTCCGCTGCTTCGCCGGCCTCCGTTGGCAGATAAATAGCCGCCGCTTCAACATCGGTGGTGGGCAACTGCCCCGCATCAAACGCCTGCCCCCCGGCTAACTCCATCACCGGCACCGGAGCCTCATTGTCAGCAGAGAGATTCCGCGTGCCGCCGGAGATTTGCAGCAGGGCGACCATGATCCCCAGCGTGGCGAGAAGCCCCAGGATCGGACCCAGCCGTTTCATTGAGTAAACACCTCGCTAATGCGGCTCGCCGGGTAGATTTCAAGCATGGCCTCCTCCCACGTCAGGTCACTTTCCTTGTGGTATTCCCAGTAGCGAATGGCAGGCCAGTTGTAACGCCAGCTCGCATCGGACGGCACCGGTTCCCAGCCATATATCCATGCAATCTGCGTAAAATCGATATAATACCCGCTGGGGATACTGTCCTTGAAGCGGCCACCGTTGTCATAAGCGGTTACATCGCCGCTGCTGCGCGAGGAAAAATCCCAAGGCAGCCTGTGCAGCGGCTCGCCCACAGAACCATCCTGTACACTGGCTCGCACGTAAATGCGCCAGTACCGCTCCGGCCCCCGTGGGTCGGGCACCACCTCGACCTGAGCCGGGCTGCCTTCGTTGTACGCCTGCGCAATAGCAATGGCCCGGCCAGCCTTATGCCAGCTTTCGAAATCCTGACCTGGTTCGGCGGGCCGGTCGATCTCCCACCAGGCCTCATCGAGACGTCCGAGGAAATCCCAGCCTGCTTCCTGCGCGATTCGATCTCGCATCGCCACATACGAGGCATCGACCTGATCACTCAGATACGGGGAATCAACAATGACCCCCGGAAGGCTGAACAGCAGGTAAGGTGCATCACCGCCAGTTTGGGGTGTCACTACTTCTTCGTAAGCAGGAGGTATTGGTTCATCCTGGGCCAGCAAAATCTCACCCTGGTACGAAACCGGGAATGAGGCCGCACTCCAATCCGGGTTTGAGACAGATGACGGCAAGGCAAACACTTGTGATGATGCTGACCATGCGCCGGCCTCCCCCGTCAGCAGCAGGTTGCTGTTAGGCCGATCTGCGATGAACGCTAATCTCGTGCCACCCGGACTCCATGCAGGCTGACGCCCCTGCCCGATCAGGGATGGGGCGTCAGCTTCTGTGTGTGGATCGATGGAATAGACCAGGGAAATGCCGTCCTCTACCACGCGGTACGAAATCCGTGTCCCGTCATCGTTCCATGCAGGGGAATCCTCGCGCAGATCGTCTGTGGCCGTGATGTTGCGGGCGCTTTCCTCACTCGGGTTATCGAGTGACATCAAGTAGATATCCTGCTGATGGCCGCGCTGTGAGGTATACGCCAGGTAACGTTGATTCGGGTTGGGAGACCATACTGGCGCATAATCAGCGCCCGATTGTGTGGTCAGTGGATAAGGCCCCTCGGCCCCGTCTGCACGTATGATATAGATATCCAGATTGTTATTATAGTAGGCTTCGTATGCAATCCACTGTCCATCGGGACTCCATGAAGGCGCGGATTCATAGGCAAGATTGGCCGTCAAACGCTGGATTTCACCGGTCTCGACCACCATGATGTACAGTTCCCAGTTGCCATCGCGTCGTGACGAGAACGCAATCCGTGAGCCGTCCGGGCTCCATGCCGGCATGCGATCATCCTCCAGCGAGGCAGTCAGGCGCACAGGCGCAGCGGAACCCGATGGCAGCGCGTACAAATCGCTTTGCCCCCCCACCAGCAGCGAGAAGATCAGGGTGCCTGAATTGCCGGGCAATGCCGGTGCATCGATGACCGCCCCGCTGTCCACGGGGGTATCCCCTCCAATGGCTGACGGTGCGGCACCAACGGTAAAGAAGCGCACGACCGGGTTTGCGGCTTCGAGGTTGGTGGACCAAAGCAGGACGGCAACAAATGAGAGGAGCAGAAGTACCACCAGGCTGCTTAGTGAACTGACGCGAGCGGTGGCCGCCCGGCTGCCTTCATGCTGCGCAGCACCAGCCGGCAAACGAGCGCCGCGCAGCGCCAGCCAACTCTGGGCACGCGGCAGCTGATCACCCAACCATGCCAGGATGCGTATAAAGAACTGGATGCTTCGATCAATGAGGCGTAGCAACCTGATAATCATGGCGAAATCATAACACGCTCACTACCTGCGCGAAAGTGTCTATTATCGAGTTGCCCGCCCTTCTTGATCGGAATACCATATCGGTATGAGACGTAACCGGAAGATCAGGCCAATCCAGGTAATTGTTAAAGGAATCGGTGTGGTGACTGCCGCAGGCATACTGACCCACAGTGCCAGCGCTGCCCAGCATCTGATTCACTACGAAATGCTGCCCGCTGATGACGTTAGGCAGCTTGGCCTGTTTTATGGAACACCCAGCCGGGAGATATTTGCCGTCAACGAAGAAGACTGGCGCTCCAGTAATTTACTCACCATACCCTTTGATGTCGCCGAGGGCTATGTCGGTGCATCCATCCCACCAGGTGCCTACACCATCCGTCCGGGCGACACACTGTACAGCATCGCAGCACGCAGTAAAACGCCCATCGTGATGATCGCGGCATTTAACGAGATCGAAAATGTTAACGAATTGGAAGCTGGCAGCGAGATCGTCATCCCTAACGAGATCGAACTCCGGCAGATGGAATCAGGAGAGTACCCCTTACCCGGTGCCCCCTCCCCCACTGTCTATGACGGCAAACAGATTATCGTCGCTCTTTCGCAGCAGCGGACATACGCTTTTGAAGATGGCAAGCTGGTGCGGTTTTTCCTTGTGTCAACCGGTTTATCGAAAACACCAACCATCCAGGGCAACTATGAGATTTACCGGCAGTTGGAAACGCGCCACATGACTGGCCCCGGCTACGATCTGCCTGATGTACCCTATGTCAGTTATTTTATTGCTGGCTACGCTTTTCATGGTACCTACTGGCATGAAAATTTCGGGACGCCGATGAGCCATGGTTGCGTTAATATGGTGACAGATGAAGCACGCTGGCTCTATGAGTGGGCTGAGATCGGCACCCCGGTCCGCGTGATTCCCTGACCCCACACGCCAAGGCAAGGTGTACTGCTGGTAACAGCGGGGATCGACAGGGGGCGAAAGCGGCGACATGCCCCTCTCGACTCGCCGGAGAAGGAGTAAGTCGCCATATTTAGCGATATGGTGTTGCCCGATCGCCCGGAGAGGGCATTGCCTACTGAGCATAGCGAAGTAGGTCAGTATATCGCTAAGTACTGGAACTAGTTTTCGGCAGCTTGCTGGCGAAATGTCCCTGAGCCGGGCGCGAAGGGGTAGTTCCAGTACCTGTTAATATCATGATTTACTCATTTTTGACCTAACGCCTTCACACAAACGCCACAGACGGCTTTGACAGCATCATAGGGAAGACGTATAATCCAGCCCGGTATTCGGGCTTTGTTTTGCTTGTTCCCCTTTTTAAAAGCCCGGTAGTAGGAGAAGATTGTCCGTGACTGAAGTAGCAGCAACATCCCTATCAGAGTTACAGCCCAAAATGCAGTTGACCGGCACAGTCAAACGTATTGAGTTGACTGGTGCCCTGGTGGATATCGGTTTCGAGCAAGATGCGATCTTACTGAATTCCCAGGTAAAGACGCGTGGCGGCGAAACCATCCGCGAGGCGCTGAAGCCGGGGCAGGAGATCAAGGTCTGGGTTCGCAGTGTGGCAGAGGACGGCTCGGCTGTCGATATCACTATGTTTCGCCCTCCGGAAGTGGAGTGGCGTGACATCGCTGAAGGCAAGGTCTTCAGCGGCACTGTCACCCGCATCAAGAAGTTCGGCGTTTTTGTCGATATCGGTGCTGAACGTCCGGGCCTCGTCCACATCAGCGAACTGGCCCACGACTATGTCGAGAAGCCGCAGGATGTCGTTGAGCGTGGTAACGAGGTGCAGGTCAAGGTAATCGGCTTCGACCGCAAGAAGAAGCAGATCGACCTGAGCATCAAGGCACTCGAGACGCCCCCGATGCAAGAGGTTTACACGAACGACGAAGAACTGCCAACAGCCATGGCCCTTGCGTTCCAGCGTGCACGTGAACGTAGTGACCCCATGGAAGACGGCAAGCCGTCAAAGCGCAAGCAAAAGCAGGAACAATCGGAAGAAATCTACCGTCGCACACTGGAGCGTCACCAGGACGGCGAAAGCTAGCGACGACTGTTCTGTATGTTGCTGCGCGTCTGCGGAATCAAAGAGGGGTAGTTCACACTCCCCCTCTTTTCCTCGTTTATTCACAGGTTGCAGAGCCTGGCATCACACTGTATCGCTTCTCTATCTCACCAACATCGGCACATACTCATACAGCAGTCCTGTGTAAGAGAGATATATTCCCGCACTAAATGCTGCCGCTGCAAGGATTATCGCGGCCATTGAGGCGAGACAGCCACCACGTCGTCGGCGTATCTGCAGTTCCTGTGTTGTGATCGAGGCCGGGTCCTCAATCTCTGGCAGATCGCGCGCGGTCAGATGTTGTGCCGCACGTATCGGGTTTGCCGTCATCCCCGGTGGGTTCGGACTGGCTGCAGACATTTTTGCGGGCAGGTTATTGAGGTTGCGCAGGTCGTATGCAAACTCACTGACCGTCTGGTAGCGATCATCGGGCGATTTGGCAAGTGACTGGTAAATAATGCGTTCAAGATTGCTGGGTATGCCGGGTGCCACCTTTGATGGCTGCGGAAGCGGGTCGTTGACGTGCTTCAATACAATCGCAACCGGGGTATCGGCATCATATGGGACAGCCCCGGTCACCATCTGGTACAGCACAATGCCCAATGAGTAAATATCGGAACGATGATCGCCTGATTGACCTAACCCCTGTTCCGGTGACATATAGGCTGGTGTTCCCACCATTGAGCCGCTTGCCGTCATATTAGGGCCGCTCACGATACGAGCGATACCAAAATCGGTCAGCACCACGCGGTTATCGGAATCGATCATGATATTGGCGGGCTTGATGTCGCGGTGAACCATGCCACGATCATGCGCGTAGGCCAACGCATCGGCGATGTCGGTTGTGACTTTGATTGCCTCAGAGAGCCTCATTGACTCTGATCTGTAGCCGAGTTCGATCAACCGCTGACGCAGAGTCGGGCCGTCAACAAATTCCATGACCATGTAGTACAGGTCGCGGCTGCCGTCGTGTTCAAAGTCATAGACCTGCACAATGCCGGGATGCTTGAGCCGTGCCACGTTACGCGCCTCACGCTCAAAGCGCTCCTTGAATTCCGGGTCTTCACCAAGGAAGGGATGAAGCACTTTCAGAGCGACATAGCGATCAAGCGATGAGTGGTACGCTTTGTAGACTTCAGCCATCCCCCCCCGCCCCAGGCGTTCGCGCAGTTCGTATTTGCCGATGGTTTTTCCAGCCAGATTTTGTGACACCGCAGTTTATCCGATCGTCATGACGCCGAGTCAGGAATAGTGACGTCTTGGCTTATCTCATGCTGGGGGTCTTCTTCATCATAGAACAGCTCCCCCTTTAATGTATAGACACCGGGTTTCGGTTCTGCAGTTTTAACATGCATGATAAACGTCATCTCGCGATGAAGCGTTTCAATCACACTGAAGCTGCTTACAACAGAGCCGTCAGGGCCGCGCAATGCAAATGCCAGGTTCGGGCGATCCCGTGGGGTAAACGGCGTCATGACCACTCGGACACGGATGCGTCGCAGATCATCGAACACCTCATGCGTGACATGCTCAATGACGATCTCTTCGCGCGGTTTCGGGACAAGGCCCGGATCACTGATAAAATTAATATCCATACACCACCATTATAAGGTTCCGATCTGAACGTATCAAATATCCAAGATGTCCCAACACGGCCACTCATTCATCAAACAGGAAGGTTGGCTCTGCATAGTAGCGTATCTCACGCTGCTGGAATTTGTGCTGCATCCATGACAGCAGTTCGCTATTTTTCTTCTCCAGTGATTTCGACGCCGCGAGTTCCTCAAGTGGGTAGTTCAGCCGCAGTGCCCTCCCCTGGATGAGGTGACGCGTAATGCCCGCGGGAACGCGCCAGCCGTTACGTGTCAGCGTCACAATCTCATCTGGTTCCATGATGGGAAAGGATACAGCCGCAACAATCTCCGGGTAGGCGCGCATCAATTCTTCCATGTTGTTGGATGCCACGCGATCGACCGCCGCCCGCTGGATGTATGCTGCTACGACAGCCTGAAGAAACTCTGTGAGCTTATGGAGATCCATCTGCTCACTGGGAAATGCTGTGACGGTGCCGTCAGTCCACGTACAGTATCCAATCACCGCGCGCTTTGCGATCAAGGCTTCTGCCTCGGACGGCTCAGTTTCAAACGGCGTTACACCACTCAGTTTGGTTATTCGCGCAGTCAGATCATCCTTGCTGATCCCCGAAATGGCGTGATGCCAGCTTAGCAGCGTGACGAATGGTTCTCGGTAAGGCACAACCTGCACGATGGCATGTCCGATACCCAACAGGTCCAGTGATATTGAGCGGTTGGTGCCGTCAAGAACCATATAATCGACGGAGCCGTCAGAGGCAGGGATTTCAGTGACCAGCACCGGACTTTTGAGAATGCTATCCTTTCGCAGTTGTTTTACGAGCGGCGTGGCACGCTGCTCATCGTGAAGCTCATGGGGGATGATACGTCCGACCGGCACTATGCGCAGGTCGGGGATATCCTGCGAGGGTTGTTTGCCAGGCATGATTACCTCGATTCGGTGCTGTAGGTCTGGATCAGATTGTGGAGTTCGGCTACGATGTCCGCGCGCAATGTTTCAGGTTCAAGCACTTCAACCTGCGCACCCCAGCTGCGTATCCATGGAGTCATTTCGCGTACGTCACCGATGGCAACCTCATATTCGATTGTGCTGTCGGCATGTTCATGGATGATCTGTGAAGGATGCCAGATGCGTTCTTTGATATAGCCTGAGACTGACGGCTGAAACAACAGCCGCACCGTTGTCGTTGGGCCACTTCCGGACATGATCCCCCATGCATCCGCGAGATAGTTCTCCGGGTTAAAGGCTGACGGGATTTCGTAGGTTTCAGGCATCAGTTCAGTATGTTCGATACGGTCAAACTTAAAGGTGCGTATTTCGTTACTGAGGCTGTCATGACCTATCAGATACAACCCACCGGCACTTGACGGTTCTATGGTGTATGGACTGATGATACGTTCTTTGCTCGTTTGCGTACGTGCAGATTGATACCAGATACGCACCTGCCTGTTTTCAGCCCAGGCAACCGAGATTTCTTTCAATACACGGACGAAACTCTCGTTAACAGGGCGCTTATGAATCGATGCTGCTGTCTGATTGATATAATCCAGCAGAGTATCCGGCAGCGCCGTCGCCAATTTGGTTAGTGCTGACACAAAGTGCGGGTTTTTCTCGTCGGAATGACGGCTCAGAAGCCGTGCGGCGATATAGAGTGCGATAGCTTCGTGAAAGGATAGTCTTACTGTGGCAAGGTATTGATCACGAACGATACCGTAGGTTCCACGTTCCTGCCAGATGGGGACCCCTGCATCATCCAGCAGTTCAAGATCGCGATAAATGGTACGCCGATTAACCTCACACTGAGCGGCCAGCGTGGTAACCTTCACCCCCGATGGATTGCGAAACAGGATATTTTCAATCTCGCGCAGACGCGCTGCACGTGTCAGTGATTTGGACATCACGTTTCTCGCTAGTCAGGACAAGGAGCCGTCAAAATCGATGATGATCTGATCGTTAATATAGTAGTATCTACCGAACAATGGCCCTGCACTATTGTGTGCAAGAATAGCCGGTATCAGCACAGGCAGGTCAGGTACCATCTCATTCAGCGGCAGGTTTTCAATGGGATGCCATTCAAGCGCACCTTCAACTGAAGCGCTGACCGTATCGGAACTGACGGCACCATGAAATACGAACATGAGTATACCCACTGTATCATGATCGCCGAGTATGTTGACAACAGCCTTAAGCGATAACCAGTTAATTATGTCTGTGATGATACCGGTTTCTTCTTCGATCTCGCGGAGTGCCGTCTGCTGAATACTTTCGCCCTTTTCGACATGACCCCCTACCCCGTTGTAGCGGTTAGGCCATATTTTTTTTGTCGGCGCACCTTTCAGTAACAGCAGGTGGCTGTCATGTTCAAGGAATATGAGTACGCGTGGTATTGCCTGGTAACGATCAAGTGATGACGAGATACCTTGTTCCTGTGATGTCATTCCTATTATCCTGTTGATTGCGCGTGTACAACTACAATACTATAGTAGGCAAAGAACCTATCATGCCAAGAAGAGGAGACAATGCGACGTTGGCTTAGCATAGTCGGTATAGTCGTTTTACTGTTTTTCAGCTTTGCTTCATCCGGGGAAGCAGCGGCACAGGACCGTACACTAGCCTGGAAAACATGGGATACAACCATTCGCATTAATGAGGATGGATCGTTTAATGTGCGAGAAGTGTATGAGATTGAATTCATTGGTGGCCCGTTCACATTTGGCTTCCGCAACATCAGCCTGGATCAAGTTGAATCAATTGTCGATGTCCAGGTAAGTGAGCAGGGCCGGAACTATACGGCAGCCACCACCGAAGCCGCACAGACTTTCTACACCAACCGCGCTGATGGCGACCTCGTGGTGAATTGGTTCTACGCACCAACATCCAACCAGACTCGTACGTTTGTAGTTGAGTATCGTGTGCTGGGTGGCCTGATCGTTGACGCTGAAGGCGATATCCTGAACTGGCAGGCCGTGGGCGAAGAACATGCATACAGCATCCAGTCAAGTGATGTCGTGGTCGTGGTGCCTGCAGGGGCACAGATCGTCGTCGAAGACCCCCCTGCCTCACGCGGCGTTTCGGCTTCACAGAACATCAGCAATGATGTGATGTCGGTTTCATTCAACACGTCGAATATCCCGGCCAACACACCGCTTGAGGTGTATGTACGCTTCACTCATGGTGTCATCCCCGCTACAGCTCCGTCATGGCAGGCTGAATATGAGCGTCAAGCTGAGTGGGATACGACATGGGGGCCTGTTGCGAACCTGGCATCTGGCGCATTGGCACTTGCCGTCCTGGTGTTCGGTGTATTGGGGGTTTATCTTCTCTGGGGCCGCCTGGGACGTGATCCCAAGACTGGGCCTGTTCCCAGCTATTTAAGTGTGCCACCTTCTGACCTGTCTCCTGGAATCGTTGGGGCCCTCGTAGACGAAAAGGTTGATTTACAGGATATCATGGCCGTGTTGATGGACCTTGCCACACGCGGCTATGTTCAAATGGAAGAACAGGAAGTCAAGGGATTTATCCGAAAAACGAGTACATTCACATTTCATCGGGTTGAAGGCTCCGGTGAACCGGAAAGAGACTATGAACAAGACCTGCTCCGTGCTGTGTTTGGCCGCAAACAATCGGTTGACCTGGATGATCTCCAGTATAAGTTCTACGATGAAATACCCAAGTTGAAGCGAGCCATATACAACGCCCTGGTGACCGAGGGTTTATTTCCCAGGAATCCAAACGCCGTGCGCAGCCGGTGGATGGTGCTGGGTATTGGTGGTGTTGTGCTGTCATTTGGCGGTGGTTTTTGCAGCCTGGCAGCCGTTGGCAGCTACGCACCAGCGATCATCTGTTTGTTTGTTGCCAGCGGTGTGGTCTCACTGACGCTGATCGCCGTAGGCCAGGCGATGCCGGTTAAATCACAAAGAGGGGCAGAAGAAGCAGCCAAGTGGAAGGCATTCAAGGCTTATCTTACCAAAATCGAGAATCTCGAAAACATGGAGGAGGCTGGAGACATATTCAATCGCTACCTGCCTTATGCCGTGGCATTTGGTATCGAAAAGCTGTGGATACGAACGTTTGCGAAGTATCCTGCAACCCCCATACCGCACTGGTATTTCCCATACTGGGCAACTTCCGCACACAGATCGACGCTGGGCAAGCCTGTAGCGGGCCGCCCGACAATGCGCGATCTCAGTGCCGAACAGGTAACACCGGGGGCCAACCTGGACAGCCTGAGCGGTGGACTTGCCGGTGGCTTGGAACGCATGAGTGATGGCCTGACTTCGATGCTTGACAGTACGGCACGAACGCTGACAAGTGTGCCGCAAAGTTCATCATCCAGTGGAGGGTTTGGGGGGTCAACGTTCAGTAGTGGTGGGTTTAGCGGCGGTGGCTTTAGTTCCGGCGGCAGTGGTGGTGCCGGGTTTGGTTAAGCAAAAGGTATAACATGTCAAAAACGGTTGGAGCCTTTCTGATTGCGGCAGGCGTGCTTGTTGGTCTACTTGGATTAGTTTTCCTGATGGTCAGTGGCGTGGCTGCTGGTGGCGCAGTTCTTGGTGCTTTTCTGCTGTTTGTCGTGCTGGTACTTCCATTGATTGGTGGCGGTATTTACGTTATCACTCGAAGTAACAAGGACGAACAGGATGAAGACAAATCTGAAGCTATGCGCACGATCCTCAGCATGGTTGAGGCACGTGGCGCTGTCAGCATTTCCGATGTTGTGATTGAACTGAAGTCCACTACCGATGACGTAAAATCAATGGTGTATGACTTGGTGGGAATGGGGGTTTTTGAAGGCTATATCAACTGGAATGAGGGCACACTGTACTCTATGGAAGCCCAGAAACTAAAAGATATGACTGAATGCAAGAATTGTGGAGGGGCGATCAAGCCCAGTGGTAAAGGCGTTTTTCAATGCCCGTTTTGTGGGACAGAGTACTTTCTGTAAATAGCGTGAAGGGACAAGGAGACTATGCCAGACTTTTTTCAGAAAATCACGGAACAGCAGGGAACAATAGAGGAGATCGCGCGGAAGATTCCCGGCTTCAAAGGATACCTTGAAAACAATGATCGACGAGACGCAGACCGCATGCTGCGCGAGACCCTTGTGCGTGGATTGGAAGAACAGCATCGTGAGTTTACGTCAGTGCAAAAAGATATCGTCACAAGTGGCGGCATTGCCCATATGGAAACATTGTCAAGCATTGACAGCCGTATGCGGATGTTCATTGACAGAATAGAGAGTGCGGCGCAGGGTTATGCCGGGCTGTTTGATGCCGTGAAGGTTAAAGCCGAGCAGCTTGATAACCTTTATGCGTTTGATAACACCTTACTGGTCTATATTGATCAATTCCGCGATGGTCTTGCGGCGCTGAAAGACAGCATAGGGACTGACGCACTCGGTGAGGTTATCAAGCAGCTTGATGCCCTTGTTGACGAAGCGAATAACACATTCAAGCGTCGGGTGGAGGCCATGCAAGGCCTTCAGGATGCTGTATAATCCAGTAAATCGGGAAGCACAAGGAGAGTATGATGGCACGAATTCTAGACCTTATCCAGCATCCGAATGTTGGTGGTGATGAACTGAGCTGGCGTGAGCCCCAGGGTGGCAGCGGTGATTTCCGCATCGGCTCGCAGGTTGTCGTACGTGAGAATCAGGCTGCCGTGTTTGTACGTGGCGGCGAAGCACTCGATACCCTTGGCCCCGGTACTCACACCATTACCACGGCCAATGTTCCACTGCTGATTGACTATATTGGCAGGGCATTCAACAACCAGAGTCCATTTACCGCTGAGGTGTATTTCGTCAACATTGGCGACTTCCCCCAGGTGGGTTGGGGCACATCGCAGCCCCTGGCACTGGAAACACCGGGGAAAGGCCTGGGGTGGCTCTTACTCCAGGGTCATGGCATTATGGATATCAAGATTGCTGAACCGCAGCGCTTTGCCAAACAGTATGGTATCGGCAAACCTGTCGTACGGCTCGCTGACATCCGTGAACGGCTGCTGACGATGGCCTTAGGTGAACTTCAAGATATAATCGCAACGCATGCGCCAGGTGATCTGATGGGTCTGAATCGTATGATCCAGGAGATCGAGCAAGTTATGCTGGTTCAGCTTCGCGATAAGTTTGAAGCTGTTGGCCTGACCTTAAAGGCTTTCGAGATGAAGCCGCTTACGGCTGCCCCAACCTCCGCTGAAGACCTGCGGAATATGGGCCTGCTGGATGTGGCAACATACCAGGCGCTGCAGGCTGCTGATGCACTGCGTGATGCCGCTAAAAACGAGGGTGGCACGGCTGGTGCCGGTGTAGGGCTTGGTGCCGGACTTGGGCTTGGGCAGATGATGGCTGGAGCATTCGCTGGTCAACAGCAGCAGCAACAGCAACCTCAGCAGCAGTCTTCAGCTCCGTCGAACCCACAGACTGCTGAAGAAATTCAGTCACTTCTGGATAATCTCGATATGAGGCTGGCTAACGGGGAAATAACTGAGACTGCTTACAACCGGCTGTACGAAAAATGGCAGGGTAAGCTTAACGAGCTTTAGATTTTAAGGCGTATGGTGTCAACGAGCGAAGCTAATCACTTCGCTCGTTTTTGTTTTTGTTGGGCGTCCCGGGGTCAAGAAAGTCCAGATACTTCCGGGTAGTTGCTGACGTCCCGTGCATTGCGGCAGCCTGGGTTTCATGAACACTGCCAGTGCTGCTCAGACTCGACTTTATCCATTTTTGAGCAGAGAGCAGGGGCAGATTACGCATAAACCCAGAAATTCGTTCGAAATAGGTGAAGTCTGGGTCAGACTACAGACCCCATCCTATTTATTCGGGTTCCGCGATTGGTGTTGATGTTCCCTATGGTGGCGTTCTGAACAGATACATTATCGTCTCCTGCTGCTGCCGGTAGTTCGAGCGTAAACCCGGGCCGGTCTCGGCTTCTGACCGATGTCTTATGTTCATCATAACTCACTTTCCGTGAGTGTCTACCAAATGGATAAAGTCGAGTCAGAGTCACTGCCACGAAATAGTGCCGGAAGCTGTGAGGAGTAATTGATATCCCTTTCTCAGCGATCTCTCGGCGTTCCTTGGGTGATAAGGCCATGCTCATTACGTGATCGATGATATTTGAGGCAGTCCAGCGTAAAATCGAGAGGAGGCTGTTACTGGCTCGTTTGTCATGGCGAGCAAAGAGTATCGATTGTGGGGTTGATTTGTAATCCCTGCTGCGTGCATTGAGATAGCGGCTTAACGCCTGTGTTGTTTGAATAGTTAGTGTAACCGCTTCTCCACCTACCGGTAACAGCATGCTTTCACCGGGGTTGAAGTTACTCTCACGCAGGCTCACGACGCCCCCTACCCTGAGGCCGGTCTCCGCAAGAACGAGTACAAAGGCTCGATCACGCAGATTGCGATATGTGGTGCGCGCGCTGCCTGGATCAGGTTGTGGTGACCAGTTGATCGCGAAAGCGTGGATTTTTTCGATTACATCAAGTGGCAAATCTGGGAGATTATGCTGTTTTGGCCTGCGCAGTTGGGTAATTGCTTCTTCTATTGCATGGTTATCTATCGGTAGTGATTCTGTGTTCGCAAGAAACTCGACGTAACGAAGCAGGGCACGGGAGTAAACATGCTCAGTCTCGACAGAAGCATTATTCTGGAGGTGGAGCAAAAATGTTTCAACATCAGTGATATCAATGATGACTATGTTTTTATTAGTGTGATGGACCCAGTCTGCAAACTGTCTCACAGCCCGCGCATAAACATCGGCAGTCGAGGCCGAAAACTCGGCTGCCAACCAGCGTTCATAGGTATCAAGATGCCAGCCCGCCATTATTATTCACCATACCCTACTGTCATTTCATCACGCGATGAGCGTTACTTCGTGTAGTATAAGTTGATAATTAAAACGAAATGGAATGGAAAGGGGTACTGTGTTTCGATATCACTACACGAAGTTTTATTCGCTATCATCTACCAGGTAATCGGAATACCTGCCAAGCTCCGTTTTGAGAATCCTTGCTGATATCCAGTATCCATTATCACGCACTTCCTCGGCATCCACATGGCCGGTCTCAAATAACCCGGCACGAACGGCACCATCGGCGAAGGGGATATGCAGATCAACAGGAGTAAATCGAAGATGAAGCATTTCCATCACATGGCTGAGCAGATCATTGATGCCCTGCCCAGTATGTGCTGATGTATAAAACACGTCCCGGGCCAATCTGTCAAAACGGGTGAGGTCTTCATCCCCTTCCAGGGCATCTATTTTGTTGATCACAAGAATAATGCGGGTTTGCGGATCGAGTTGAATATCGTCTTGCAGAATGCGATTTACCGTGCGGATGTGGGCCTCACAATGCGGATGCGTGCCATCTACCACATGCATCACAATGTCGGCTTCTCGAACTTCCTCGAGTGTGGCCCTGAAGGCAGCAATAAGATCAGTAGGCAACTTCTGGATGAAACCAACCGTATCAGAAAACAAGACACTTTGCCCATCGGGCAGATCAACACGGCGGGTTGTGGGGTCCAATGTGGCAAAAAGCTGGTCAGCAGTAAGGACCCTTGCCCCACTCAGACGATTCAGCATCGAGGATTTGCCAGCGTTTGTATAACCAACCAACGCCACAACCGGAATAGCGGATTTCCGGCGCTGCTGGCGATGCCGCTCACGATGGGCGCGCACATCCTCCAGTTCGACTTTGAGCTGCGAAATAATACGACCGATCTCACGGCGGTCAGTCTCAAGCTGGGTCTCACCGGGGCCACGCAAGCCGACACCACCAGAGCCACCTCGCGCGGAACCACCACCGGCCTGACGGGCAAGGTGTGTCCACTGACGTGTCAACCGTGGCAGCCGATACTCATACTGGGCAAGGGAGACTTGCAACGTTCCTTCGCGGGTGCGGGCATGCTGAGCAAAGATGTCCAAGATCAAGGCTGTTCGATCAAGCACCCGGATATCATCGCCAAACACCCGGTCCAGTTCTCGCTGGTGTCGAGGTGAGAGTTCATCGTCAAACAACAACACCTGAGCGTCGAGTTCCTCGGCCCACATCTTGATCTCCTCCACCTTCCCCGACCCTACATAGGTCCGAGAATTTGGGACGCGAAGACGCTGCGTCGTCTGGCCGACCACATGCATACCCGCCGTATCCGCCAGCAAAGCCAACTCCTCAAGCGAGGCTTCTGCTGGCAGCATTTCACGATTGCTATGGAGATCAACGCCGACAAGGAAAGTGCGTTCAGGCGCAGGTTGAATTATCTCGGTTATGGGATCACCCCCCTCATGACTACACGAAGCTACTTGTATTATACCATGCAGCAACACGGCCCATGGCCTCCCGTATCCGCTGCACTTCCTGCACGATGGACATGCGCAGATAGCCACGCCCCATCTCACCATATACACTGCCTGGCACCATTGAGACGTGGGCATTCTCCAATACGTCTGCGCAGTACGCCTTGTCGTCTCCACCGGGAACCTTAGCCCACACATAAAGTGACGCAGGCGGCACGCTGGCAGCAAGGCCAATGGACGGCAGCGCTTCAAGAATGACATCTCGTCGGGCTGAATAGATTGTGTTACGCTCCTCAATCCAATCTTGGTCCGTCTCATTGAGCGCTACAATCGCGGCTTCCATCACCGCCCGGAACATGCCGCTATCAACATTACTCTTACAGTGCAACAAGCCCTGTACGACCTGGGAGTTGCCTACGCAGGCCCCGACGCGCCACCCGGCCATATTGTAAGCCTTAGACAGCGAGTTGAACTCGACAGCACTCTCTTTTGCCCCTGCGACACACAGCACGCTGGGCGGATCGACCCCATCAAAGCTGACCTCAGCATAGGGATTATCCGAGCATAGCAGAATGTCATGGGACTTGCAGAAGGCCACGATCTGTTCGTAATCCTCAAGGGTCGCAACGGCCCCGGTGGGGTTGTTGGGGTAGTTTACCCACATCATTTTTGCACGGGCCAGTATGTTTGCGGGGATCACATTGAGATCGGGCTGAAAACGATTCTCCGGATCAAGCCGGACAAAATACGGCTCAGCATCCGCAAGCCGCGCCCCACGCTCGTAGGATGGGTATGCCGGGTCGGGAATCAACACCACATCCCCCGGGTCAAGGAAGGCAAGATTCAGATGCACGATGCCTTCTTTAGAGCCAATCAGCGGCAGTACTTCGGTTTCAGCATCAACACTGACACCAAATCGACGAGAATAGTACGCCGAAAATGCTTCACGCAGCCGCGGGATGCCTGCAAATCCAGCATACCCGTGGTGATTCGGTTGGCGGGCCGACTCATACAATGCCTCGACGACAGCAGGAGGCGGCGGCATATCGGGGCTGCCCATGTCAAGCCGGATGATGTCTTTGCCCTGAAGCTCCAGTTCCCGCACACGGGAGCTGATCGCAGCAAAGGCATAGGGCGGGATTGTTTTCAGGCGCTCAGAAAGCTCGAACTCCATGCGCTGTCCTGTTCTTAACCTGGCGGGAAGATGCCACCCTGTTCCTCCAGGAAGACCTCCAGCGTCCGGCCTATGCGCTCAAGGCTATCCGGTGACACCTTATCTATTGTGTCATCCACAGTGTGCCAGTACTCGTAGTCAAAGTCGATCATATCCACCGCAGGGATGCCAACCCGCAGAAAGGGGGTATGGTCATCCAAGATCGCGTACTTGTCCTGTGGGATGATGGTGTCACTGTAGCCCAATGATGCCGCGATCTCCCATAGATGTTCCATCATACCACGGTTAGAAGTCGTCTCATAGAACACCTGTTGATCCGCATCGCCTATCATATCAACAATCACGGCGTACTCCGGATACTGGGTTTCATCAAGTGATTGTACGAAATACGTTGAACCTTCAATCCAATCCCAGTCATCAATCCGCCCATTGTCTTCTGCATCAAAGAAGACAAGCCACGGTTGGATCTGTAGCGCAGCGGGTTCCATCACGCGAGCCAGTTCAAGCAGGACAGCAGTGCCACTTGCCCCGTCATTAGCCCCCGGCACAGGCTGCTGAGGATACAGCGGATCGTTGTCAGCATAGATGCGAGTGTCATAGTGCGCACCATAGGTTGCAGATGGCAGGCCTTCCATGCCGGGCAGGTGTGCTATCAGATTGACCCCGGTCACACCATTGACGGTAAATTCCTGGCGCACAACAGTCCAACCTGCCTCCTGGAGATGAGCAATGATGTATGCCTGCGCCAACTGTGAGCCTTCGGAACCCACGATACGCGGCCCCATATCCACCTGCGCAATCACATGATCATAGGCAACTACCCCATCAAAGGTCAGTGGTACAGGGTCAGCCGGTGTTGACGTGGGGAGTGTCTCCGTGACTGTCGCAGCGGGAGCCAGCGCCTCACCCTCCTGCCCCGAAGCGGCACACGCAGACAGAAGCAGAAGTATCCCAACCATCATGATCATCTGGTTACGAGTCATACAAGCTCCGTCCGGGACAGGTAATCTTCCAGCGCCTGGCGGCCACGTTCGACGTATCGAGCATAGCGTTCGCGCTTGTTCCTGACCTTTTGGGGCAGAGCCGGCATGATGCCGAAATTAGCCTTCATCGGCTGGAATTGTTTGGCGTCCGACTTGCAGACATACGCGGACAGCGAACCGATCATGGTTTCCCCAGGGAAAACCAGCATCTCCTGTCCATGAATATATCGAGCCAGATTCTTGCCAGCGATCAACCCTGATGCAGCATTACCGACATACCCCTCAATCCCTGTAATTTGCCCAGCAAAGAACAGATCAGGGCGGGCAGCGTACTGCATGGTGGGGAGTAACAAGGTCGGTGAATTCAGGAAGGTATTGCGATGCATCTGCCCCAATCTGATGAACTCAGCGTCCTCAAGCCCGGGTATCATCCGCAGAATACGACGTTGTTCTGGCCACTTGATGTTGGTCTGAAAGCCGACAAGGTTGTACATCTCCCCGGCCACATCATCCTGGCGAAGCTGAACTACGGCATAGGGCCAGCGCCCGGTGCGGGGATCAGTGATACCGACCGGACGCAGCGGCCCGAAGGCAAGCGACTTTTCGCCGCGCCCTGCCATCACTTCAATAGGCAAACAGCCCTCGAAGAAGTTTTTGTCGTTCTTCTCAAAGTCACGCAGTTCGATACGCTCGGCACGCAGCAGTTCATGAACAAAGGCATCATACTCCTCCTTGTTCATAGGGCAGTTGATGTAATCCCCGGCTTCCTCCTCACCACGATCATAACGAGACGCACGAAACGCGATATCAAAGTTGATTGATTCATATGTGACAATGGGGGACAACGCGTCGTAGAAATACAGGTATTCTTCACCGATCAGGGTGCCGATCTCACCGGCCATGGCGCTGGACGTGAGCGGCCCGGTAGCGATGATGGTCGGTTCACCGGGTATAGTCGTCGCTTCCTCACGGCGCAGTTCGATCCGTGGGTGATTATCGATGGCACCTGTTACCAGTTCACCGAATTTCTCGCGACCTACGGCCAGCGCACCACCAGCCGGCACGCGCGACTCATCAGCAGCCCGCATGATCAGCGAATTCATACGGCGCAGTTCTGCCTTGAGCATACCCCCTGCCCTGTCAGGCAGGTCTGAACCCAGTGAATTACTGCATACCAATTCAGCCAGTTTGTCCGTCACGTGAGCCGGGGTTGACTTCATCGGGCGCATCTCCCACAAAACCACGGAGACCCCGGCCTCCGCAAGCTGCCAGGCAGCCTCTGTGCCTGCAAGCCCACCGCCAATGACATGTACCTTCTGCATGATGTTTCTCTCAATACCCAGCACTCGTGCCTTAAGCTGGCGATTTTAGCATGGTTTAAGGACAATGTGTATTGAGTGCTTGTCTACATTTTATAATGACTACACGAAGCATAGCTGCATGGCACGAGTCCTTCTGCTTGAACCCTATTTCACCGGCTCACATCGCGCATGGGCGTTGGGCCTGAAGCGACACAGTCGACACCACATTGAGCTTCTGACGCTGCCAGGGCGTTTCTGGAAGTGGCGAATGCATGGCGCTGCCATCACACTCGCACGAATGGCGCTCGAACTACCGCATCGCTACGATGTTATCCTCGCAACCGATATGATTGATCTGGCATCCTTCATGGCACACGCACGGCATCGCTTTGGCAGCACGCCAACAGCGAGCTACTTCCACGAGAATCAACTAACCTATCCCCCTCCCCCCGGCAGCAAGCAGGACCTGCACTATGGGTTTATCAATTACAATTCGGCACTGATCGCCGATCAAGTACTGTTTAATTCGCGCTTTCACAGGCAGGTGTTCATCAATGAATTGCCCCGGCTGCTCAAACACTTCCCGGATTTCAATAACCTTGAAACCGTTGGTGAGGTTGCGGGTAAGAGCCGGGTGCTCCCGGTGGGGATGGATTTCAGCGCACTGAAAGCCGCACAGTCTGCCGACCTGACGGAAGGTCCGGCTCGCATTGTGTGGAACCATCGATGGGAGTATGACAAACAACCGGAGGTGTTTTTCGAGGCCCTGTACGCCCTTCAGGGGGGCGGCAGTGCATTTCAGGTCATCATACTAGGGGAGAGCTTTAGAAACCAGCCTGAGGAGTTCCTGGAGGGCCAGGGGCGTCTACGCGATCATATCCTGCACTGGGGATATGCGGAATCAACGCAGCAATACGCAAAGCTGCTATGGCAGGCCGACATCCAGGTAAGCTGCGCCATACAGGAATTCTTTGGTATCAGCACGCTGGAAGCGATGTATACCAACTGCGCCCCCCTGCTCCCAAACCGGCTGGCTTACCCGGAGCTGCTTCCTGAGGTGTACCATCTCGATCACCTGTATGATGGGTTTGACCCCTTTGTCCAGAAGCTAAAGTACATGGTTGACAATGTAGGACATACGCGGGGAATATCACTACACGAAGTTTCGGCGCGGTATGCATGGGAGCGGGTCATCGGGCAATATGATGACATGATCGATGAGTTGGCATAAACAAGGCCCGGCGTTTGCCGGGCCTTGTTTATGCCGTGACTATTCGTCTTCCGGCAGTGGTTCACTGCTATTAAACACCCCAAGAACCTTGCGCTGATACAGTACCGCGCGGCTAACCACTTCACTGGCACCCAAAGCAATAACGGATGATCCCTGCGAATTCCGCCCCTGGTCGGGGGCAAGGCTGAGCCGCATATACTTCGGCTTGCCCTTTGACGTCACAAGAACGAGATTGTCATCAATTGGCCCTACAATGCCACAGGCCAGGCGTGAGTTACCCAGTTTATAAGTGATAACACCTTGCCCGTAACGGCCCTGCACCGGGTAATCCACAACCGGGCTGGACTTGGCAAACCCGGATTCGGTACAGACCCACACCTGCTGCCCCGGCACGATAAGATCCATCCCCACAACACAGTCATCGTCACTGGCGAGCTTGATACCTTTGACACCACCGGCACGCAGCCCCATCGGTCTGACGTCATCCTCGCTAAATCGGATTGCCTTGCCCTCCGCCGTAATCAAAAGAAGTTCACTGTCCCCGGTAGTCCAGGCGGCCCAGCCGATCTCGTCACCTTCAACGATCATGACCTGGAACGCATTGGCAGCCATCTCGGGCAGGTCAGTGGCAATAATACGTTTGACCTCACCCATGCGGGTCGCCAACACGAGGTAGCCTTCGTCCGCTCCCATTTGCCGTGTCAAAGCGGCAACCACTTGCTGCTCCGGTTGCAGTGATGTCAGTTCAGAGTAGGGGGCACCATCCTGGAAATCGGCGGCCTGTGGAAGCTGATGAACCGGGATCGTGACGGCTTCACCATCTGATGTAATCAGATATAGGACCTCACTGGTAGCCGCGCTCAGGATCGAGTGAGGGGCCTCCTTGACCGCTGTGGTAACACGCGGCTGGTCATCTGAGAACGTGCGGGACAGACGCCCGTTTTCAGTCAACACCACCCACACATTTTCATCGGGAAGAAGCTCACTGAAGTCAAGGGCACTGCCTGCGGCGCTATCGACGATCAAGGTACGCCGGGAATCACCATAAGCGTCCTTGAGGCCATCAAGTTCCTGCTTGATCACCCCCCGCATGAGCTGCGGGCTTTCCAGCAGATTGGCAAGGTATTCAATGCGAGTAATAAGCTCCTTGTATTCATCCTCGATGCGCTTACGCTCAAGAGCCGCCAGCCGACGCAGTGGCATATTCAGGATTGCGGCTGCCTGGGCCTCACTGAGCTTGAATGTACGCTGGAGATTGCTGCTGGCGGTCTCTGCAGTGCGCGATTTACGGATAAGAGCGATGACCTCATCGAGGTTATCGAGCGCAGTGAGGTACCCTTCAAGGATGTGCGCACGCTCACGAGCACGTTCAAGGTCATATTCGCTGCGACGACGGACGATCTCAAAGCGATGTTCAAGATAGACACGCAGTGCCTGTTTCAGGGACAGCATGCGCGGCTCGTCATCCACCAGTGCCAGCATAATGACACTGAATGTCTGGCGCATGGGTGTCATGCGGTACAGCTGATCCAGGATATCATAAGGGTCAACGGTGCGTGTCAGATCAATAACGATGCGCATCCCATTGCGATCCGATTCATCGCGAAGATCGGTCAGACCCTCAATGCGCTCATCACGAGCCAGCGTCGCGATACGTTCGATCAGGCTGGTTTTGTTGGTTTGATAGGGCAATTCAGTGACGATGATACGGTTACGATTGCGACTCAACTGCTCAATGTGCACCTTGGCCTGCACGGTGAGCTTCCCCCTGCCCGTGGCATAGGCGTGAGCAAGGTTATCGCTGCCATCGTCGCTGCTGCGGAACAACACCCCACCGGTGGGGAAATCCGGCCCCTTGATAAAGTTCATCAGGTCTGATAGTGAAACGTCATCGAGGCCTTCCCAGTTGTCCAGCATATACATAAGCGCATCACACACCTCGACAAGGTTATGCGGGGGAATGCTGGTGCTCATCCCGACAGCAATACCCGACGCCCCGTTAACCAGCATGTTGGGCATACTGGCGGGCAATACTGACGGCTCGTAAAGGCTGCCATCGAAGTTTTCAGCAAAATCGACAGTAGCCTTCTCAATATCGATGAGCATGTCGCGCCCCATGTGGTACATGCGGGCTTCGGTGTAACGCATGGCCGCTGCAGCATCGCCATCAATAGAACCGAAGTTCCCCTGCCCATCCACCAGCGGGTAGCGCATTGAGAAATCCTGCGCGAGGCGCACCATGGCATCATAAACAGCCGCATCCCCATGAGGATGGTACTTGCCCAGAACCTCACCAACAATACGGGCGCTCTTGCGATACGGTGTATTGGGTCGCAGCCCCATATCGTGCATGGCATACAGAATGCGGCGGTGAACTGGCTTCAGCCCGTCACGTGCATCGGGTAATGCACGGCTCACGATAACACTCATGGCGTAGTCGAGGTACGCCGCACGCATTTCACTATCAATATCGACTTGGCGAACGGTGCCAACTTCCATCCGATCTCACCCTCAATTGTTTCATTGTTCAGTTTGCAGATAAAAGTAATGAGTTTGCAGGGGTTTGGCAACCCCTCGTATAGGCTCATTTGTTCTACTACTATACTCACGAGGCCTAGTTCTCGCAAGAGCAACCGACAATCCAGCAGGTGAATCAAAATGGCCCCACCCTGGTTGGGCAAGGCCATTCGATTTATGCAAGGCGTGAGCTAGTCACCGGCCTCAGCTTTAATATCCACTTCAACAGCAGGCTGGTCGAGGTTCTCAAGCTCCTGGATAATCTGCGCAATACCGCCCGTCTCGACAGGTTCACCACGCAGCCGTTTATAGTGATGGAAGCCAGTCCCTGCCGGGATCAGCTTACCGATGATGACGTTCTCCTTCAGGCCGATCAGGGGGTCTTCCATGCCGCCGATGGCCGCATTTGCCAACACACGGATAGTGTGCTGGAAGGAAGACGCCGCGAGGAAGCTATCGGTCTCAAGCGCGGACTTGGTGATGCCCAGCAGCACGTTCTGGGCGCTGGCAGGCGTACCACCACCGGCAATAACTTCTTCGTTGATATCACGTAGGGCCAGCCGGTCACAGCGCTCACCGGGCAGCAGCTCGGTATCGCCGGAACGAGTGATCTGAACGCGCGATAGCAGCTTGCGGACTACGATCTCAAAATGCTTATCGGAGATGTTCACACCCTGGCTGCGGTACACCTTTTGCACCTCAGAGAGCAGGTAGTGCTGGGTCGCGTCGATACCAAGAATACGCAGGATGCGATGCGGGTTCTTGGCACCTTCGGTCAGTTGGTCACCCGCCTTAACCCGGTCATGGTTGCGCAAACGATGCCGATCTCCCGTTTCATCGACCACTTCGACCAGGCGCGCGGCGCTTGGAATTTCGTACTCACGTTCATCACGCAGTTCGGTGATAACGATCAGGGTATCACCCTCAATCGCGACACGGCCATCGTCCTCAGCGTGGAACGTTTCTTCACCACGCTCAGCGAGGGCCTGCCCGGATTTGATCTCATCACCATCAGCGACCCTGAGTTCCCAGCCACTGACGTCATATTCATCGCGCAGAACCTGGCTGTCAATAACCTTGACGTACCGGATATCCTCACGCTCATAGATTTCAACAAACCCATCGATATCGGTGATGACAGACTCACCCTTGGGCTGCTTGCGGGCTTCGAACAGCTCCTCAACACGCGGCAAGCCCTGGGTGATGTCGGTCTTCTCGGCCACACCACCTGCGTGAAAGGTTCGAAGCGTCAACTGCGTACCCGGCTCACCAATTGACTGGGCAGCCACGATACCAACTGCAGCACCCACCTCTACCAGGTCGCCACGGGCCAGATCACGACCATAGCACATGGCACACATCCCGTTACGGAGATCACAGGTCATTGGAGAACGAACCATGATATCCTCAACACCGAGACGATCTATCAGTTCAGCAGTTTTCTCGTCAACCAACTCGTTGCGGTCTACAACGATCTCACCCGTATCGGGATGCACCACCGGCGCAGCCAGCACACGGCCTATCACGCGTTCCTCGATGGACTGGTCGGCCACCGGTTCGGAACGGCGAATCCAGATGCCCCCCTCGGTGCCACAGTCCTTCTCGGCGATGATCATGTCTTGCGCAACATCCACAAGACGACGGGTCAGATAACCAGCGTCGGCAGTACGGAGAGCGGTATCAGCAAGCCCCTTACGCGCACCGTGTGTACTGATGAAGTACTCCAGTGCAGTCAATCCTTCACGGAAGTTGCTGCGAATGGGCAGGTCGATGATACGGCCGGACGGGTCCGCCATGAGACCGCGCATACCGGCAAGCTGCGTGATGGGGCTCATACCACCTTTGGTTGCACCAGACTTCGCCATGATCGTCACGCTGTTGTACGGGTTCATGGCCTTCTGAACCGCCGCGGAAACCATCTCCTTGGCCTCGGTCCATTCAGCGATGGTATTCTGATAACGCTCATCCTCGGTCAGCAAGCCACGGCGATACTCACGTTCAATACCGTTAACGGCTCTGGCTGCCGATTCAAGGATATCCTCGCGGTCTGCGGGCACGGCAAGGTCACTGATGGCAATCGATGCACCGGACAGTGTCGCGTAGAGGAAACCAAGATTCTTGATCTGGTCAACGAACTCAACCGTCACCTCGGTGCCGCGCGCAGTATAGACCTTGCCGACCAGGTTGTTCACACGCTTCTTGTCGAGCGTCTCATTGACCCAACGCAGTTTGTCGGGCACGATGCGGTTAAAGATACAGCGCCCAGCAGTTGTAATCACGGGTTCACTCAGCGGCTCGCCCTCATCATGAATCTTGTATATCCTGACAAGATCGTGTAAGTGAATGTATCCGAGTGATAACGCAAATTCGACTTCATTGATGTCATAGTATGCGTGAATATCTTCGGGTTTGACGGTCTCGATGCCTGCCCCCGGGCGCTCCATCGTCAGATAGTAAACGCCCAGCACCATGTCCTTGCTTGGCCCAACAATGGGAGCGCCATCGGCAGGCTTGAGCAGATTCTTACTTGCCAGCATCAGTTCACGTGCTTCGCGAACAGCCTTCTCTGAAAGTGGCACATGGACAGCCATCTGGTCACCGTCGAAATCAGCATTAAAGGCGGTACATACCAATGGGTGTATCTGGATGGCCTTACCCTCAACGAGGCTCGGCTCAAAGGCCTGAATACCGAGACGATGGAGGGTTGGGGCGCGGTTCAGGAGAACCGGGCGCTCCTGGATCACTTCCTCCAGCACCTCCCAAACCTCCGGATTCTCACGCTCAATGATGCGCTTGGCGCTCTTGACATTTGATGCGTAATGATATTTGACCAAGCGGCTGATCACGAAGGGGCGGTAGAGTTCCAGCGCCATCTTCTTGGGCAGGCCGCACTGATGCAGTTTGAGCTTCGGGCCAATGACGATCACGGAACGGCCAGAGTAGTCCACACGCTTACCCAGCAGGTTGCGGCGGAAGCGGCCCTTTTTACCTTTCAGCATGTCGCTGAGTGATTTCAACTCACGACGACCACGGCGGCTGAGCGCCCTACCCCGCTGGCTGTTATCGATCAGGCTGTCAACAGCTTCCTGGAGCATACGTTTTTCGTTACGGACGATCACATCCGGCGCGCCCAGTTCAAGCAGGCGTTTGAGGCGGTTGTTCCGGTTGATGACACGACGATACAAATCGTTCAGATCCGACGTGGCGAAACGACCACCATCCAACTGAACCATCGGGCGCAGGTCCGGCGGAATGACCGGGAGCACCGTGAGGATCATCCACTCAGGACGATTGCCACTGGTTCGCAGCGACTCAACCACACGCAGACGCTTGGTTGCCTTGCGCTTGCGCTGCTTGGAGCGGGTCGTGCGAACTTCCTGCCATAGCTCCTTGGCGAGTTTTTCAAGGTCCATAGTCTTGAGGATGTCATGGAAAGCTCCAGCCCCCATACCTGCCTTAAAGACCTGACCATACTTGTAACGCAGCTCGCGATACTTGGCTTCGCCAAGAAACACCATCTGCTCAAGGCTTTCAAGTTCGCCGTGCATATCGGCATATTCCTGCGCACGCGCATCCATACGGTTTTTGAGATCGCGCTCGATCTCCTCGATATGCCCGGCGGCTTCGGACTTGACATCCTCAGACCCAGCCCCGGATTTACCGAGCGCAGTCTGACGACGCTCCTCAACATCAGCCTGAATCTCGTTAAGCAGCGATTCGGCGAGGCTCTGCACCTGCGAGATATGGCTGTTTGCAACTTCCTCACCTTTGGGGACGATCACCTCATCGGCAGGCTCGAATACCATATCGGACTTAACAACGGACCCGGTCTTGTCTTCAAGCTGCTGCTGGAAGGCCTGAGCGGAACGCATCAGTTCGTCTGTGCGCTGAGCCAGTTCATTGTCAAACTCATCAGACACACTGGCAGATTCAGCCGTGAGGTCACCGATGGCGATATCACGCGCACCGCTAATGACTTCGATCTGCCCGTCAGCTTCAGCGCGCATGGTTTTGAATTCAGCGGCCATATCTTCTTCGAGGCGCTTGAGCGCCTTGTGCCGGGCCTCCTCGTCAACCATGGTGATCACGTATTGCGCAAAGTACAGTACGCGATCGAGGTTGCGACGTGAGACATCCAGCAGCAGGCCGAGGTAGCTCGGAACACGGCGGGTATACCACACATGGGCAACCGGTGCAGCCAGTTCAATGTGCCCCATGCGCTCACGGCGCACCGATGAACGCGTGACCTCAACCCCACACTTATCACACACGATGCCCTTGTAGCGGACATTTTTGTATTTACCGCAATAGCACTGCCAGTCCCGCGTAGGACCAAAAATAGCCTCACAGAACAAACCGTCCTTCTCAGGACGTAAACGCCGATAGTTAATTGTTTCGGGTTTAGTAACTTCACCATACGACCAGGACCGGATCTGATCCGGTGAGGCCAGGCTCACCTTAAGCGCGCGAAAATCCTTGGCCTCCAGGCCACCTTCTTGCATTCGACTATGCAACACGAATCGGTACCTCCTGTATTGACACCGGCATTCCCCCAACAGGCCCGGCAAAACACAAATTGCGCTCGGAGATAACACCCCAGCGCAGGCCAGATTCCTGATTTATACCGAATTGTAAATTCACGCTGCTGCCACGCGACCTTTTGTTAGTCTTGTTTGGAACGCGAATTAAGATTGTATCATTTTAGTACATACACTGTCAACCATGCAAATATCGGCGATTCTGACATTCTGTTCTTTCATGATTAGTTGAGTGGGGTAAGGTGGTTTATACCGCCCTACCCCAACACAGGTTAATTGAATGGACTACCAGCGCATCACGGTGCCACAGTATTCACACTTGTGCTGTCGCTGCGTGGCCATCAGTTCGGGGATAGGAGCCCCGCATGACGAGCAGCAATCCGGGGCAGCCGTGAAGGCTTCTTCTGCCACAGCGGCAGTGTCTACGCCTTCAGCCGTTACTTTCTCGTTCACGATCTGGCCGGTGTTAACGCGGTTAAGGAGATTAGCCCACTCGTCACTGGCCTGCCCCTTGATCTTGCAGTTGAATACCGGGAGCGTGGCCTCACCCGTGAAGACGACATCCAGCATCTGCTGGCCGCCCATCATGCCTTTACGTGTCGCCTTGACCGAATCGAGACCCTGCATCCGTGCTTCGTAGGTGACTTCCTGAACCATTTCCTTTTCCGTAGCAATGAACAATACCTTCTTGGTAGCCACCTGTTCCTTACGTTCGAAGATCAGGCGCTGATCGGTAGCGTAAAGGATGCCATCTTGCTCATCACCGCCATCCGGCTGGTATTCAACCTGAACAGCCTGCACCATACCTTCACCGGGGTACAAGTCAAACGATGCCGCACCAAGTTCATCATACATCCATTCGAGGTTCTCAAGCTGCTTGTTAGTCTGATAGAAGGTGCTTTTGATGTTGGCGTATGCCGCCCGCAGCGCACTCTCTGCCTGGGCAACACGAGATTCCACCCGGTCGATCTCGCTCTCAACAGCAGACACCCCCGCGGTCGAAGGACGACCCTGGTGAAGCTGATTAAAGCGACGTACTGCGCCTTCGTAAAGCGGCACGATCTCAGATTCTGCTGACCGAATCTCCTGGCGCACGCCAGCCTCGGCCTCGCCCCACTTGGCTTCAAGAACCCCGGCCTTGTTCTCAAGGAATGCCTTGTAGGCGTAACCCCGATCACGCAGGGCAGCGATGCGCGGGGCCAATTCCGCGATGCCCTGATCGAGATCGTTGACCGCCTGGTAGTGGTCATCAAGCCCGATCTTCTCAGTTAAGGCTTGCAAACTCGTCTCCACGCGATCCAGATCAGCAAGAATCGGGTCATCAGCCAGGGCTGCGCGATCCCATGTTACCAGCGCATCTGACGGCATCTGAGTGCGCGAGAACGTTGCAGGTTTGGGTGATGACCCCGGTCGTGAGTACGGCGAGGATTTGGCAGTCTTCTTCATCCCTCCCCCCATGGATGACGAACTGCCACCCTGCTTTTTGCTGCCGCCAGTTGGTTGTCCTTTGCTTTTCATTACCGTCCCCTTCCTCGTATTCTGGCATGTTGCTGACTACCCCGTTTTACGGGAAGCTCAGGAACTGCGCAAGTAAGCTTCCATGAAATCATCCAGCGCACCATCCAGAACCGCGTTGACATTGGCAGTCTCATGACTGGTGCGGTGATCCTTAACCATCTGGTATGGATGCAGCACGTAGGATCGAATTTGATTACCGAAATCAGCGTTGATATAAGCACCCTTGAGTTCGGCCAGTTCCGCCTCCTGCCGGGCAAGCTCCTCCTCCAGCAGCCGGGCACGCAGCACACGCATAGCGGCCTCACGGTTCTGCGTCAGAGAACGCTCGTTCTGGCAGCTTACAACGATGCCGCTGGGCTGATGTGTAATGCGGATAGCGGTCTCGTTTTTCTGAACATGCTGCCCCCCTGCCCCGCCAGCCCGGAACGTCTCAGTGGTCAGATCGCTGGGGTTAATTTCAATATCGATCTCGCCCTGGATATCGGGCCAGACTTCAACCATCGCAAATGAGGTGTGACGGCGGCTGGCCGCATCGAACGGGGAGAGACGGACCAGCCGATGAACACCGCGCTCGGAACGCAGATAGCCATACGTCCAGTCGCCGGACACCGCCATAGTAACGCTTTTCAACCCGGCGTCTTCACCAACACTACGGTCCAGTATATCGACCTTGATCCCGCGTGACTCAAACCAACGCAGGTACATACGCTCCAGCATCTGTGCCCAGTCCATGGCATCGACACCACCTGTCCCAGCATGAATAGCAAGAATGGCATCTTCCTGGTCGTGTTCGCCAGAGAGCATGGTAATGAATTCCAGGCGCTCGATCTCGCGATTGATCGCAGTGTTTTCCGCAGCGAGATCCGCGTCCAGCGATTCATCCTCCATTTCAGCCAGTTCGAGGGCATCACTGACCCGGGTGTTCAAACTGTCCCATCGCTCAATTTCGGAGCGAAGGCGGCTGGCCTGGCGCATCAGATCGCGAGCGCGATTGGTATCATCCCAGAAGTCCGGCTCCGCAGAAAGAGTCTCGATTTCATCCAGCCGCTTGCGCTTTGCGGCAAGGTCAAAGACGCCCCGCAAGGTTGCCGAGACGTTCCTTTAGTTCCCCGAAATTCATGACCAAGTGTTCCAAAGTATAGCTCCTCTAATCAAACAGGCTTTCAACAAAAGCATCCGGATCAAAGGGCAGCAGGGCATCGACCGACTCCCCTACCCCAATGTAGCGTACAGGCAATCCCAATTCGCGATTGATGGCAAACACCATCCCCCCACGCGCAGTACCGTCCAGCTTGGTAATGATGATACCGGTCACATTGACGGTCTCAGCAAACTTCCGGGCCTGAACCAAGGCGTTCTGCCCAGTGGTGCCATCGAGTACCAGCCAGACTTCGTGAGGGGCTTCATGGACGTTTTTACGCGCAACCGTATGAACCTTCTTGAGTTCCTCCATCAGGTTGTACCGAGTATGCAAGCGCCCTGCAGTATCGATGATCAGCAGATCACACAAGCGTGAACGCGCTGCACGGATGGCATCGTACGCCACGGCACCGGGGTCGCCGCCTTCCTGCCCCGCGATCACCGGGACGTCAAGACGCTCACCCCACATTCTGAGCTGATCCACTGCTGCTGCTCGGAATGTATCCGCAGCAGCAAGCATGACCTTGCGGCCCTGCGCCATGAAACGATGAGCCAGCTTGGCCGTGGTAGTGGTTTTACCTGACCCATTGACACCGACCACCAACACGACGCTGAGGGTGCGCTCGATATCCAGGGCAGATGACGGTGGCTCAACCAAACGGGAACGCAGGATCATCTTGAGGGCATCTACAGCCTCATCCCGCTGGGTGATCCCCTGATCCTCGACCACGGCGCGTAATTCCTCGACGACTTCCAGCGCGGTACGAACACCGAGATCACCCTGGATCAGGAGCGCCTCGATTTCCTCCCATGACTCATCATCAAGCTCTGAGCCTCCGAGAAGGGTTACCACCTTGCCAAAGAAACTCTTACGGGTTTTTTCCAAAGATTGCTTAAGCATAGTCTCCCTCGTGCTAATTGACAGGGATTATACCAGCAGCAGGATGAATTGATCGACCGCATCACGATTGTCCTATTGGGGTTGTTGTATACTAAGAGCATTCCTAGCATTGCCCATTGAGACAGCCTTATACTTGACAGGAGGTAACGATGCATCGTGTCGTTATTACGGGATATGGTGCGGTTTCCGCAATCGGTAATACAGCAGAAGATAGCTGGCAGGCGGCTTTGAAAGGCGTCTCGGGATTGGGGCCTATCACGCAATTCGACGCATCGGGCTTGCCTGTGAACGTCGCCTGCGAGGTCAAGGACCTCAACCCCGATGGTATACTGGACCGCAAGGAAATCCGGCGGCAGGACCGCTATGAATCGCTGGCAATGCTTGCCACGCATGAAGCCATCGAACACAGCGGTTTGGACGTGCCCGACGAACGGAAGGATCGTGTCGGCGTACTCGTGAGTTCCGCCAGCGGTGGCTTCATTTCGTTCCGCGAGGAGATCGAGAATATTCAGCAGAACGGGGCGCGCCGGATTGGCCCATTTACGATCCCCAAGATCATGGCAAATGGTGCCGCCGGTCTGGTCAGCATCAAGTATGGGTTTCGCGGGCCAGCACTGGCCGTGGCATCCGCCTGCGCAACCGGAGCCGACGCGCTGGGTATAGCGTTGATGATGCTGCGCAGCGGCATGATCGATGTCGTTGTTGCTGGAGGCGCTGAAGCTTCGATCCATGAGCTGGGGATTGGCGCATTTATTCGTGTGCAGGCATACACCGAGAAGGGATCGGCAACACCCACCCCTTTCAGCAAAGACCGTGATGGCATGGTAATGGGTGAAGGTGCCGGAGTGCTGATACTTGAAACGCTGGAACATGCCAGGGCACGCAGCGCGATGATATACGGGGAATTGGCCGGATATGCCGCAACCGCCGACGCTTACCACATCACCGCACCGACAGAAGACGGTTCAGGGTCCGGAGCAGCGATCGCCAAAGCGCTGGACGACGCAAGGGTCAACCGAGACGAAGTGGATTACATCAGCGCGCATGGCACCGGAACGATCCTGAATGACGCAGCTGAGACGAAAGCGATAAAATACGCGCTGGGTGATGCCGCCTACAGCACACCGATCAGTTCAACAAAGAGCATGACGGGGCATATGATGGGAGCTACCGGAGCACTTGAGGTTATATTCTGCCTACAGGCGATCAACGATGGCATTGTGCCCCCGACCATTAACTACCATGAAGCTGACCCGGACTGTGACCTGGATTACGTGCCGAACAAGGCTCGCGAGCAAAAGACGGATATTGCCATCAGTAATGCGTTCGGGTTCGGTGGTCACAACTCAGTATTGGTAATGCGCAGATTTGACGACTAACGGAAAGACATCATGAGGCAGGAAGACCCCTTCACCCAACTACAGCGGAATCTCATGTTTGATTTCGAGCATCCACACCTGCTTGAACAGGCACTGACGCACCGGTCTTTCGTTAACGAGAATCCGCTGCCCGGCGTCGAAGACAACGAACGGCTTGAATTCCTGGGAGATGCAATCCTTGGCTTTATCAGCGGCGATTTGCTGTACGCCCGCTTTCCCGAAGAACATGAAGGCCGCCTGACCCGGCTGCGTGCCGCGCTGGTCCGCAAGGAGACGTTGGCTGAATTTGCCCGTCAATGCGGCATCAACGATGCGCTGCGGCTGGGACGTGGCGAAGAAGAAAGCGGCGGCAGAAACCGTGACACAAACCTGTGCGGTGCGTTTGAGGCCGTAATCGGGGCACTGTACCTTGATGGCGGATTGGAAGCCACGACACAGTTTATGCTGCCTGTGTTCAGTGATGCGCTGGCAAACATCATCGAGATGGAGCTGGACAAAGATGCCAAGAGCCTGCTGCAGGAGAAAGCGCAACAGGTGTTCAGCCGCATCCCGCAGTACAAACTGGTAGACAGCACCGGGCCAGACCATGCCAAGGAATTCACCGTGGCAGTGTACGTGGAAGATGAGCAATTGGGTGAAGGGGTCGGCAGCAGCAAACAGTCAGCAGGCCAGGCTGCCGCACGTATGGCCCTGAGAAAGATGAGGGAACAAGCCGCAGGATGAGATTGCTTATCACCGGAGCAAGCGGCACGCTGGGCTTGATCACATCGGCGCACGCGGAACGATCGGAGCATACGGTTTTTGGCGGATTTCACTCAACCACGAAAATCGGCGGCGGCAGACCTATCCAGATTGACCTGATGAATGCCGATGTAACTTCGGCCACAATCAGGGAGATCAAGCCGGACTGCATCCTTCATCTTGCAGTATCTGACCGGACAAAGCCCGTCGAAGACAGCATACCCAGGTCAACACGACATATTGTGGATGCGGCGCAACAAGCCAGCGCACGACTGATCTTTTTGTCAACGGATATGGTGTTTGATGGCAAAACACCCCCCTATGCCGAAGATACGCCTCCTTCCCCGATCAATCCGTATGGCCGCGCGAAGGCCAGCGCTGAGCAGATTGCATTACAGCATGCCCAATGCCTGATCGTTCGAACCTCACTGATCTACGGATTCCGCCGAGAGAACCGACAGCTTGGCTGGATGCTGAAAGCAATTGAGGAAGGAAAACCTGTAACCCTGTTTATCGACGAAATCCGGCAACCGATCTATGAGCACGACCTGGCTGATGCGCTGCTTCAACTCGCAGAGACCACTGACACCGGCATCATGCATATTATCGGGCCAAATGCCTTGAGCAGGGCAGACCTGGGATATGCCTTGCTGAAAGCTGCCGGGATCAATGCGACTGATCAGGTCCTTGAGATAACCGTACACGATCATCCCGGCCCACGACCGGAACGATTGATCCTGACCGATAAACGATTCAGGCAGGCACTAAACGGGTTCAAACTGCGCAGCATCACTGAAGCTGAGCAGCACCATCACCAATCGACCTGAACCTCACCAGCCAAACTCAACAACCACCAGGCGGTGATCGGAGGCGATGCTATCCACCTGCCGGGAGTCGAGTGGGATCAGAGACGCACCGAACACATAATCATGGCGCAGTGCAGGCACATCGGCAGGCGTAGTGAAACCACGTTCTATGCCAAGCTGCTGGTCGGGATCGGTATACCCGGCCTGAAGAATCTGCTGCACAACCAAATCAGTTGGCGCTGCGCTCAGACTCCCGGCAAGAACACGCTGAGCCACACTCGACTGCATATCGAGCAGGACAGCAAGCTGCCTCAGCCGGACCTCCACGTTTGCGGCCTCAACCTGGGCAGCCATTACACTCAAAGGTCGCCCACGCAGCGGCTCAATCACTGTGATCTGAAGTGCAAATGACTGGTTACCCCCCGGCAGATCGGTTCCCCGGACATCGGATATCGGCCAATGTGAAAGTACGGCAACCCCATCCAGGTACTCATTGTTGTACTGATAGGCGTAGTTCATCCCCAATTGGCGGGCCAGAAAGTGGGCCTGATCGACCTGAGCTGTGACTGGCTGCGCCCCGGCAACCTCCTGTAGCACGATGATATCGGCCTGTGCCGCCTGCACGGTCAGTGCGATTAATTCGATCTGAGAGACGCCATTCGCATCACGCCCATGGTTGATGTTGTAGGTTGCCACACGCAAGCTGTCTGGACGGGAAGATGCGACCGCGACATCCGGCGACGTCGCGATCAGCATGGAAAGAACGAATACACCGACCACCAGCATGACAGGGACACCGGTTGGTGCAACCATACGGGATTGCCACACCACGCTCTGACCGGCAAATAACTGCGGAATGTTGAGCAGCGCCACCGCAAGGATCAACACGAGCAACCCGGCAGCCGAAAGCGTCGGCAGGACGAGCGGAGATGCCACCATCACTCCATACAGGACCGTGAGGACATTCGCCAGCACAAAACCCAGGCCAACCCCCGGCCCTACCGTATCGAGCCGGGTATCACTGGGCGGTGCGGGCAGGCTCCACACCAGCCAGACCACGCCAAACTGGGCCAGCATCAAACTGACGGATCCCAACACCCCCCCTACCCGGGCACCGATCAACAGGGTTGCCATGATGAGGAAAAACCACACCCAGCCGAGTAATCGATCATCGAACAGACCCTGCGTACCCGAAACTGAAATGCGCACCACCGGGATCAATGGCAGAGCGGTTGCCAACAGCACCCACGGAATCAGGCCGGTAACAGGAACCTGTGCCCAACGAGCCATCGCCGATGGGACCGCCAGCAACGAGGCTTCAAGCGCAATAAAACCGGCCAACCCCAAACCACCCAGTAATGACAGGTTTGCTGGCTCAAAGGGTTCATCACGTACCCGTGAACGGATGTGACGACTCCAGGCGACAAGGAACAACGACAAGGGAATCTGCACAAATAACCACGCGGCTGCATATGTGACGTTGTTAATCGTGATATAGTGTATGGAACGGAGGCTGATATCGAAGGTATCACCTGCCCGAAACAACTGGTCGAGCAGGCTGCTGGTCAGCAGGATGACCACCCATGATCGCCAGTTTGCACGAAGGAGAGTGGCCGCATAGGCAGCCGCAGCAGCAACCACAACATAAGCACCAATCTGCTGAGCCAGTGGAAGCGCCAATGCCATGACAACACGGCCAATCGCCGCCACAATACTGAACGTACTCAGCAGGTCTGGCAGCATCTTCCGCGTACCGGGCAGAAACCACACAATGAGCGGAATAACCACAAATAACACAGCACCGATAAGGTCGGGCACCTCAGCCTGCCTGACCAGAACAGTCTGGACGAGGCTATATGTGATGCGCGCCGCAAGCCATCGATACGCCTGCCAAAAAAAGAGAAAGACCAGCGATCCTTCAACTATGCGCCGGACACGAGTGCTTTCCATCAAAGTCCCCCTGAGAAGTGAGAAGGATTAGTAACGCCGATCACGCGGGGCTATAATTACAAAAAGTAACGGGAGAATGGATATGAAACAAGTTGATACCCTCCTCACGCATGGCATCACTGTCACAATGGATGCCTCGTACCAGATATTCCCCGATGGTGCGGTTGCGATTAAGAACGACAGCATCGTCGCAGTTGGCCCTGCCACTGACATCACCAGCGAATACAAAGCAAAAGAAGTCATTGATTGCACGGGCCTCATCGTCATCCCCGGCCTGATCAACGCTCACACGCACATCCCCATGACACTGCTGCGCGGCCTCGCTGACGACCTGCGGCTCGATGTGTGGCTCAATGGGTACATGATGCCCACAGAACGCGAATTTGTCGATGCGGAGTTTGTCCGAATCGGCACGCTGCTGGCCTGTGCCGAGATGATCGCCGGTGGTACAACAACCTTCAACGATATGTACTACTTCGAGGAGGCTGTCGCGGGGGCGGCGGCTGAGGTCGGTATGCGCGGCGTATGCGGACAAACCATCATGAAATACCCCGCACCGGACGCTGATAGCTACGAAGATGCGCTCGCCCGGGCGCGGAAGTTCATCCAGGAATGGAAAGATCACCCACTGATTGTGCCCAGCGTGGCACCCCATGCCCCGTATACCTGCACCGACGGAATCCTGAAAGCCTGTGGCGAACTGGCGATAGAGTTCGATGTGCCACTGCACATTCATATTTCTGAAACAGCGCAGGAAGTACAGGATAGCCGTAATGAATTTGGAATGCCAGTTGTCCCTCGCATCAAAAAGCTGGGCTTGTTGGATGCCAAGGTCATCGCCGCTCACTGTGTGCATATTGATGAAGGCGAAATGCGCACGCTCGAACACTACGGCGCAGGCATCTCTCACAACCCATCCAGCAACCTGAAGCTGGCCTCCGGCATCGCCAAAGTCAACCGGATGCTGGAACTGAACCTGAATGTCGGTATTGGGACGGACGGCCCTGCCAGCAATAACGACCTCGATATGTTCGAGGAAGCGCGGCTGGCTGCGTTCATAGCCAAAGTCGCAACACCCGATGGTGACCCAACCGCCTTACCGGCCAAGAAAGCGTTTGCCATGGCAACCTCGGAGGGTGCGAAGGCCCTGCATCTTGACCACATCACGGGGTCACTAGAGCCTGGTAAACGCGCCGATATCGCCATCATCGAATCACGGCGCCTGCACAACTGGCCTGAGTTCCACAGAGACCCTGATAACGTCTATTCAAGGCTAATCTATGCCACCAAATCAAATGACGTGCGTGATGTGATGTGTAATGGGCGCTGGCTGATGCGCGACCGCGAGCTGCTAACTGTGGAGCCGGAAAAACTATACGATCTTGCAGGAGACTATGCTCGCCAGATAGATGAATTCCTGATCGCACGGGAAGGCGATGTCCTCTCCAAGCTATTGGCACTGGGTGAGCTTCAGCAGGAAGAAAGCTTTGAAGTGCAGGTCAAAGGTCGCATCCCCAACCCTGAGGAGATCGACCGGCTGCTGGCCTTTGAAGACATCAGCATCATCAAGCACACACATTATAAGCAGCATGACACCTACTTCGAGTTTGGCGGGCCTGATCTTTACCGCCTGCGCTACCGCGAAGATGATTTCATCGATACAAGCGGTGATATTGCTAACGTCCGTACGCGACTGACGATGACTAGCGACAGTAATGAACGGGAATTCGACAATGCCATTGTGCTATCGCATTCGCGGTATATTGCCTCGGCAACGCGCCCGCTGCGCTTCTACCGGGAGTACTTTCAGGCGGAAACCGAGCGAACGGTCGTTAAGGAACGGCTGCGCTGGCATATCCTGTACAAGGACCTGCGCCTCTATGTGAACCTTGACAAGCTGACGGAGCCGGAATTCGAAGGGTACTTCTTCGAGATCAAGAGCCGGACATGGTCCAAGGTGGACGCTGAACTGAAGGCCAATATTATCGACGAACTGCTCGACCGTATGAACCGGGCTGAGATCGACCTGACCCCGGAAGGATACGTCGAGTTCGGTGCCATTGCTGAATAGACTACATAAAACGGCGCTGAGACTGACTTCAGCGCCGTTTTTGATTCTGGTTGGCTGTGGTGGTTAGCCCCCAGGATGCTGCTCAAGCCGAAAGCCATGCCCGCGTACGGTCACGATGTACTGGTGTTCCAGTTCCAATTCACTCAAACGATCACGCAGACGGCGAACCAACGCATCAATAGCCTGCTCACTGACGCCTTCCTCAATGGCATCAGGCCACACAGACCGCACCACATCATCGCGGGTACAGATGCCGCCGTTACGATCATATAACAACTCAAGCAGACGATACTGGTAAAGTGATAGTTGCGGATCAAGCTGCTCACCATTGAGATAGACCTGGCGAGTGTGTGGGTCCAGCTTCAGGCCCATATCGCCACGTTCGATTTCCTCCATCGAGAGTGGTACGGTGGCCTCGGACCCAATGAATTTCATCTTGACAGCCAGCGCCACCTGGATTTCATCCCCTTCGCGGATGGACCGCTTGCCTTCGAGCTTTTCGCCATTGAGGTGCGAGCCATTCTTGCTTCCCAGGTCCTCAACGAAGTAGTTTTCATCCTCCCGGAATACGCGAATATGTTCACGCGAGACACGTGAATCAGGCACGACAATGTCGCAATGCCCCCCACGCCCGACAAGCAGTTCATCTGAGTACAAAACCCACTGCTGTCCACGCAGTTCCCCATCGGTGATCAGTAGTACAGGCTTGTCTTTCCTGGTTTCTCGGTCTTCCATCACACACTCCGAATTTGACGCACTGATTATGTGTTATAATCCGGCCTGAGTCGCGGCGGGCGGCGTCCGCACCCCTTCCCCGACACCTTTAATCTTATCAAGGAGACCCAGTGCATGCTGCCACCGTTACAATCGGACAGCATTCTACGCGCACGCTATCGCATCATCCGCTCTGTCGGGCAGGGTGGGATGGGGTCCATCTACCTTGCAGAAGACCTGCGGTTGGATGGACGATACTGTGCTATCAAGGAGATTCAGATCGACCCGACGATCTCACCCAGCCAACAGCAGCAGGCTCGTGACCAGTTTCATCGCGAAGCCAGCACGCTGGCGCGGCTTGATCACCCTAACTTACCAAAGGTATCGGATTTCTTCAACGAAGGCAATCGTGACTTTCTTGTGATGGATTTCGTACCCGGTATCGATTTGAGGCAGAAGATCGAGGAAGCAAAATCTGCGAACCATCATATCCCTGAAAGCGACGTACGTAACTGGGCTGAACAACTCTGCAACGCTTTGCACTACCTTCATACTCAGAATCCGCCAGTGGTGCATCGTGATATCAAGCCAGCTAACATCAAGCTGACGCCGGATGGCGTGATAAAACTGGTAGATTTTGGCCTGGTCAAGCTGATGACCCCTAATGACGACCGCACCGTAACGGTGGTTCAAGGTCGGGGAACCGCCCACTATACGCCGCTTGAGCAATATGGTGGAGACACAGGCCACACTGATCCGCGCACTGATCTGTATTCATTCGGCGCAACGCTGTATCATCTGCTGACCAACGAGGCACCCACAGAGGCAAAAATGCGCTTTCTGAAACCGGATGCCCTGATTGACCCGCTAGAGTTGAATCCCAATATCAAGGCACGCACAGAACAGGCGATCCTGTGGACAATGTCGATGCATCCGGAAGAACGTCCGGACTCAATTGAAGTATTCCGGGAGTTTTTCTTTGCGACCGGCCCCCTTAGCAACTGGACAACCAGCCGCATCAAAGCGGGCAGATTAACACGCACAAGTATAGCACCGATCAACCTGGTATTTGTGATTGCCGCTGGTTTACTGCTACTGATCTCGATCCTGGCTACGATCTTCTCGCCGGTAATACCGGGGATTTAAGTAGCGGATTAGCCATTTTTCCCACAAATCCTTCCCCAACAGCACGCCCCCTACCCCCACCAATGCACCGCTCCACGTCGCAATGGGTGCGCCCCAGACCAACCCAAAGATAGCTTGCCATTGTTCACTGCCGGGCAGCTGCATCGCGTAATAATTGTAACCGATCAACCCGGCGACCAATGCAGGAAGCGCAATCAACAGTGCATTGTTGGTGTCCCGGAAACTAAGCATCGCGCCGATATAGATCACAGCCACGATGATGCCAAGTCCAAGGATCGAAAAGAACAAGTCACCGAAATCGACGAGCCTGCGCGTTACCGTATCTTCCTCCGGTAAATCCTCTGGACGTTCGGTCTCAACGCCATCAGGTGACGGACTAGGCGGGGATGAGCTGGTAGACGTTGGCTCAAGTGTAATCTCAGGGGGAACCACGCTGATGGCCCCGCTGCCTGTATCGGGCACCGGGAGTTGAACAGTGGATGAGTTAAGGGCTGGCGCACTGGACGCGGTCACCTCCAGCAGCCCGGTACGGTCAAGCACAATACTGGTCGATGCGATGCCATCGTCGGTAAGCGACATCAGGGTATTGCGCAGCCCTTCGTTGGGATAGTTGAGTGTAAACTGCACCGGGGTACCACCGGGCACAACGTTACCATTCATATCGACAATGGCCCCGGTGGTGAAGGTTACGGTATCTCCGAGTGCTACAGTGAGTTCGGTGGCAGGAGCCTCGGATATACTTCCCTCAGCACCATCAATCGAGACGTTCAGCGTAATAATCTGGTTGGCATCCGGCGAGGTAGCATCAATGATATCGTACTGGATACCCGGTATTGAGACAGGAGAAGCCCCATTGAATTGAACCTGGAGATACAGCGCACGAGCGGCCACATCGATAAATGATGGGTTGTTATCGTAGATCACATAGTACCCGGCCAGCTTGCTGATCTCGGTGGAATCAAGATAGTACGGTGCTGCCGTTGAGATCACGACGGTCTGCTGAACGGTGACCGCCAGGGCATCGGCGAGGTAAGCACGCAAAGCGCTTGTTTCGATGGTGTTGGCATTGTTTAAATCCGAGATGACAAATATCACCCACTCAGCATCATTCAACGCCAGTTCAAGCGCGTTTGGCACCGGTGTTGATTCGACGTCCGGGCTGGTGACTGCATCTCCCTGTTGTTGCAGGCTGTAAAGCTGGGCCAGTGTGAAACTCTGAATATCAGCAAAACTCACCTGGCCGCTGGCTTGCGGCCCATACAGGCGAAGAACGGCAGACTGAAACGCATCGACACCAACCGCTGACATGGGTTCGCATCCAGCACAGCGCCGGGTTGTGTGCGCATCAGTAATCACAACAATGTTCTGACCGGGTTCAGGTGAAACCAGCAATCCACGATCATCCGGGGATACCAGCGTCACGGAGTCCTGCGCCACGGCAAGGTTCAGTTCAGGGTTACCCTGCCCCACATCATTAAGTGCGGCCTCGCTGCCGATCACCTCATCAAGCGTGAATTCAGGATAGAGTTCCAACTTGGCACGCAGGATACGCCGTACTGAGCTATCCACACGCTGCTGGAAAGCCGGGTCCTCGTTGTAAGCCTGCACGAAGAATTCATGCGTATCGATGATTGTCTGTGTCTGATTCACCGTGGGATTCAGGCCAAAATCACCCATGTACAACAGGTCGTTACCTGCCAACAAGGCATCCTGCGCAATGCGGCGATTGAGGAAAGTGACCTCGGTTGAGTCATAGAAGCGACGCACGCCACGCAGCCCCAGTGAGTCCGTCACCAGCAGACCGCCCTCTTGATACCAGGGTGCGATCTGCTCCAGTTCAAGAAGCACCTGTAAGGCAGTTGAATCAAGGCTGATGGGTCGCGTGGACTGACGAGGGTTATCGCCCTGGAAACCAAGATAACTAATATGTCCGGTCATCACCCCTTCGATGACATTGAGTGGATCACCCATACGGTCTGTAGTGGCAAAGAACGGCTGAAGATCAAACTGCGTCAGTTGATCAAGTGTCCGCCGTACAGTTGGAATCTCGACCGTTGCAAGCCGGTCAGCCGCCCCATACCCGGGGAAGTGACGCGGAACAACAAGTACCCGCGACTCACTTCCGGTATGGACCCCAGCTACGTACGCAGTGGTCATTTCAGCCACCCAATACGGTTCACCACCAAATACATAGGTGCCCTGGTCACCAAGTGCAGAGGGCTGAGGATACTCTACAACATCAGCGTTAGGGCCAAGCAGCATATTAACACCCAGCGAGTCCATCTCACGGCCAACAATCTGTCCGACCTGGTAAGCGTAATCAGGATTCCAGGTCGCGCCCAGGCTCATATTGCTGGGTGTCCGAGTCGTGCCGGGTATCGCATCAGTGGGCCAGCCAGAGGATCCATCATCCACAGCGATAAACAGCGGAATAAACGGGTCAGTTTCAGCGCCTGTATCTTCCGGTTCCGGCACAGCAGTAGCAGTAGTCTCATCCAACAAATGGGCTGCCAGAGATTGCATCTCAGAAGTCAGGGTATAGACATGCTGAACCTGGTTATCCTCCGGAGTGAAATTATTGTTGTCAGGCCGCAGCACCACACCACCCACGTGATAATCCGTGATCAGCATGGCGACATCAGACTGAGGCAGCACCTCATCCCCATAAAACGTGACCAAGAACAACTGCCCCACACGCTGGCCGGGAGTCATCTGCTCCAGTAAACCCTCAACCTGTTCGTCGATGTCATCCTGGTCCTGCAAGAGGGGAGCCGGGCCACTTGCTGTGAGGGTCAATAATATGGTTATCAGTAAAACAGCGAGTAGCTTCTGCATTATGCTCCAGTGAAAATCTCCAGGAATCTTTGACAGCGGAGACAAGTATACCGTGCGGCTCAAAACCCCTGCAAAGGCAAACGTGCCAGCACAGTATGTCAGGCGTAGGGTAAACGACGCTTACACGTCATCAAGGGAAAACGAGCAGTGTGATACCTTAACTATGCGGACGCCTTCTTCTCCTCCTCAAAAACGAAAGATGCCACCATCTCCGGTGGCGTTTTTCGTGTTAGTTGCTTTCACCTGAAAACAAAAACCAGAATGTGCTGATCAGTACAGTTAGCAACAGTGATGGCATAATCGCCAGCATCGGGGCCACCCGCATCGCCGCGCGAGATTCCGCGATCACCCCCCCCAGCGTACGCCCTACCCCCGGATCATGAAATCCCAGGAAATCCAATGCGGCAATGTTGAGTACCGCCCATGCAAATACAACCCCGGCAAAGCGCAGCACCTGTCTAGCCAGTACAGGCCATGCATGGACCCGGATCACCCAAAAAAGATCGCCTCCGCTAACCTGTGCTGCCTCGATAAACCCAGCCGGTTTGATAGTGAGTGCCATACCACGCACAACACGGGCAACAACCGGTATCAGCGCAAAGCCCACGGCCAGCGCAATTTGAAATAACCCACGGTCAAAAAGAGCGAGAATCGCGAGGGCAAGCAGCAATCCCGGCAGCGCGAGAAGTGCATCAAGGACACGCTCCCCAAGCCGCACCCATCGCCCCCGGCTTAGCCCCAACAAAAAGCCCGTGGCAGCACCCACTACCATCGCCAGCAGCATCGCCAGTGACGCCCAGCCGATGGTGAGTGACGCCGACCGAAACAGGTACGGCAGGTAATCACGCCCCAGGGCATCTGTTCCCAACAGAAAACGTCCGCTGGGTGACTGTAATGGGGCAGACCATGTAACAGGCACTACCAGCCCCAGCAGCATCAGCCCCCCTACCCCGATCAGAATGATCCAACGAATCAGGCGCACGGTCAGACCTCACGCAATCTTGGGTCGAGGAGCATCGCCAGCAGGTCAGCGGTGATATGCACGCAAAAGAATACTAAATAGGATACCAACACCACGGCACGCAGTACCGGGACATCTTTTTCAAGCACAGCCATGATGACCAACTGCCCCAAGCCCGGACGGGAAAAAATAGCTTCCGTCACTATAGTGCCACTGATCAGAAACCCAAACTGGACAAGTGCGAGGTTGAGTACCGGGAGAATTGAGACAGGTATAATGTGGTGAAGCCATATGCGGTGAGGTTTTAACCCCCGAGCGCGGGCAGCCAACACAAACAGGGTCGTTTTGACATCATCGGTGGCAGCAGCGAGTGCGCTTGCCAATGGGCCAAACGCACTGAACCCCACCACAAGCGCGGGCAGAGGCAATCCACGTAAACCAGCAGCTCCCGGCCCAGCGAAAACGGGGAAGCGAATCGAAAACAAGTACAAAGCAAGAACGCCACTCACCATCACCGGGACAGCCAGCGACAAGGCCACAGGTATATTGATCAGGGGGGAGAACCGCCCACCTTGAGCAGACATAAAAACGCCGTAGGGGACAGCGCATATCAGTGCGACCACCATCCCGGCAGCAGCCAGAATCAGGGAGGGTGGAAATGCTGCCCCAACCAAATCCGCGACATCTTGACCATAGGACCAGCTTTGACCCAGATCAAGCGTGCTGATTGCATAAAGATACCGAGCGTACTGAATCGGCAGCGGCTGCGTAAGGCCGCGTTCGGCACGGCGTTGAGCGATTAGCTCATCAGTCAGAGTACCACCCAGTGCCCCTGATTCGATGGCATCACCGGGAACAAGATAAAGCAATCCAAACGCAAGGGTGCTAACGAACCAGAGACCAATAAATGCCTCTGCCAGCCGACGAAGAACCCAGCGCCACAACCTACCCTCCATCGGGTTGATTGACCTGTAATCTATCCAGCATGGGGAACCAGCCCTGCGCATCATAGGTCAGGTTGATGATCTCAGGAGTGGTTCCATTGAGATTGACCGGCTCCTGGATGGGAATCACAAGCGCCTGATCCATGATGGCCCGTTGGATATCAGCATACAGACTGGCTCTTTGATTCGAATCGGATGCAATCTGCGCCCGAAGAAGCAGATCATCAAGTTCCTCGCTGGAATAGCGTGACCAGTTACGAGCGCCATCTGACAGAAAGAACTGATTTAGCATGACCGGGTCCAGCCCGGCAAAGTTCAATCCAATCAGATGATATTCACCGGAGTTTGCGGCCTCAACCAGCATGGGGAAGTTCGCCACCTGCTCCAATCGAACCTGGATACCCAGGTTCGATTCCAGGTTCTGTTCAACCAACTCTGCCACTTCGGGCATCAGATTCCACGGTGGATAGACCACAACCAATTCGACATCCTTACCATCGATATCACGCCAGCCACTACCATCTGAATCTGTGAACCCAGCAGCGTTAAGCAGGGCATCGCCCTGAACCGGGTCAAAGGTATACATACCATCGACTGCCGGGCTGTAATACTGTGTCGAGCTTGTGATGGGTCCAAACGCGACATTGGCGTACCCCTGGTAGACGGTACGCACAATGGCCGTACGATCCAGACCATAGAGAAGGGCGCGGCGAAACCCGGGATCATTAGTGGGGTATCGCCCGGTATTAGCTATCAACTGAAGTGGCTGACCCGGCAATGGCACCGGTAAAAGGCTTATCGTACCGTTCTCGGAAAGGGAACGAGCATCCAGCGGCAGGAGTTCCCCCATGACATTGGCCTCGCCCGATTCGAGCGCAAGGGCACGGGCCGGTGGATCAGTGAAGAAGCGAAAGGTGATGCGCTGGACCGGATTATCATTGGGATTCGCACCTTCAGGATACCAGTCATAGTCCAGGCTGCGTTCCAACACCAGTCGATCATTGACAAGGTATTCAACAAACCGGTACGGGCCGGTGCCTACCTGGTGAAACTGGTAGGTGAGATTGTCGTACTCAGCAAGGGCAGCAGGTGATGCAATCCCCAGGTAGGGCTGGCTGAGGCCATCAAGAAGGGGTGGATAAGACTCTGTGAGCACGATAGACAAACTGTATTCCTCATGCACTTCAACGCGCTCAACCGGCCCAAGCAGGTCGGCTGCCTTGATTGAACCGGTCTCCGGGTTCAGAATGCGCTCGAGATTGATACGAACAGCCTCGGCGTTAAGGGGTGTACCATCGTGGAACTTAACATCATCGCGCAATAAAAAGGTATAGACACGGCCATCCGCACTGACCTGCCACGACCGTGCCAGCCAGGGCACAAACTCAAGCGTTCCAGGGTCCCGGTATATCAGCGAGTCATAGACACTACGCAGCGGGATTCCCAACTCAGAAGATGCGTGAACGTGCGGGTCAATGCCAGAAGGCACCAGCGTCAGACCATAGACGATCTCTCCATCCTCCGGACCTTGCCCAGCTCCATTAGCAGAGCATCCAACCAGCAACAACGCTATTATGATCAACACTCTTAATCGATGTGGCATAAGCTCTGATTTTCCTCAAAATCCATCGGTCACTAACAATCGAGTATAAAAAACGGCGCGCAATCGTGCTATGGTTTGGTGGTCTTTGCCCACACAAATCGATAGAATCGCCTGCTGATTGTTTACCAGGAAGGTATCGCGATGCAATCCCGAATGAGGAAATTCATTAGCGGTAGCTCAATCCGACCTACCGCACCAGAGGGTTTTTATGCCGATGCACCGCGTGTCTGGCAGGCCACCATCAGCAGCATCGGAGCGCTGTTGATGGTGACCGCCGGGTTAGTCGTGGGGTCCGTGCTTGTTGGCGATGTTTCCGGGCCACCGCGTGTTGTCATCAGCCTGCTGGCAGCCATCACGCCAAGCGCAGTATGGTTGATCACGATCTATCGCAAACGTGGTGAGACATCGCCCCTGGTGGCTGTTGTGTTCATCCTGGCGGCATTGATGGCAGGGGCGATTACTCGCCCTATGCTGTTCGATATCCTCGCCTTCGAGTCGTGGATGGGTCAGACGGCTGGTAACAACCGCTTCCTCGCCAGTATTTTTGTACTGGGCATGTGGCACTCATTCGTGATCTACGCCATTGTACGCTACACAGTTTGGCGGGCTGAGGTGTTCAGCAAACGGGCTGATGGCATCCTGTTTGGGGCCGCAGCAGGCTGGGGCTATGCCACAGCGATGGCAATGCTGTTTGCATTTGATCACAACGGACTTTCGTTGGTTGCGGGCAATCTGAGAGTCATCGCTACACATGGTGCTTACCTGTGCCCCGGCTTGATCATGGGATACTTCCTGGGGAGAAACCGCTTTGAAGACATGCCATTCTTTTTCCTTGCAGCCGGGCTGGCTATCTCCGCCTTTCTTTCCGGGCTGATCCTGTATGGAGTCCCTTCTCTCAATTCGGTCGCCCTGAGCTTTGAGAGAAACGCCTTCAGCCCATGGCCGGGATTCATGCTGGGTATCGTCGCTGTGATTCTCACGACGGCAGCATTGATCGGTATCCTGCGGCGCAACAACGCCTTGACGCGCGGCAGATTGGAGAACGCAGCCTGATGAGCGACTCTTCTACCCCGGTCAACGACATCACACAGAACGACCGGTTATCGGCCCTGCTGGTCTTCATGATGCTGATTGGGTCACTGACCTTTGGCTTCCTGTTAAGGCAGCAAGACACCAACGAAATCTGGTCGTACATCAGCCGCGAGGCGGGGGTCGAGGCCTACTACCCGGCAGGCTGGCTCACTGATGAGCAGGGAGCCTACGTGGCCCGTATCCGTGACCCGAAAGCACGCCCGTTCAAAACGCAGTATGTGGTCACGGCCTTCCCCTACGGGCCTGAAAGCTCGGTGCGAAATGTGTTGGACAGCGTCACGATCCAGCGAGCCAATGACCTTTCGGCTTACCGGGTCCTGAGCATCCAGCAAATCAGCTATGGCGGCGTGATGCTGACACAGATGGATTTTGCGTACGTAGACGCTGACCCGAATCCGTTTATTCAGCGCCTTCCTGTCGTAGTCCAGGGGCGTGACATCGTCATTATAGATGGCAACCGTGCTATCGTCGTGACCTTTATGTCGGAGCAGGCAACGTTTGACGAGAATCTACCCGCCTTTGAGCAGTTCCTGCTCAGCCTGCGGTATTAGGCAGGGAGGGATCAACATGATGAAGTTCACCAAAAAACACGCATCTGACTGGCGCTGGCGTGCAGAATATCTATGGACATTGCTGCTGCTGGCCGGGGTCTTCATGGCGTTTTCACTGGCACCGGGCGCACTGGCCCAGGATGAAGTCGATGCCGCCATCGAAAACGCGCAGCAATCCACCGTCTTTGTTATGCAGACGTTCGATGAAGGTGGCGCACAGGCGATTAGCTGTGTTGGTTCAGGGACATTGGTGAGTGATGACGGCATGATCCTGACCAATGCGCACCTCGCTGAGCCTCTCGGCCCCTGCCGGGGGGAAGAAATCGTGATTGCACTGCCGGTGCGCCTGGACGAACCTCCTGTACCGACCTATATTGCCAACGTGGTTGCCCTTGATGAACGACTGAGCCTCGCAGTGCTGCAAATCACCGGGTCACTGGATGGCAGCCTGGTTGACCCGGCGACGCTCAACCTGCCGTTCGCCCCGGTTGGTGATGTCAGCGGCTTGCAGTTGGGAACCAGTGTCACCGTGGTAGGCTATCCTGATATCGGCACGACGCCAGTCTCCACGGAACCCCGAATCCTGACCAGTACCATCAGCGAGACCAGTGGCAGTCGATTCGCATGGATTCGCATGGATTCAACGATTGGCGGTGTCATGAGTGGGGGGGGTATCTACGATGCGGAAGGCCGACTGGTCGGGGTGCCGACCGGTGCACCGGCCACCAGCGGCGACATCCCCGGCCCTTCTTGCCTGAGCATCCAGGATACGACGAGTGACGGCGCAATTGACGCCAGCGACTCCTGTGTGCCCGTTGCGTCGGAGTTACTCGCAGTCCGCCCGATCAGCTACGCGGCCCCCCTGATCGAGGCCGCACGGGCACAGGTAAAACTGACGCATAGTGAAGGGAATCTACTGCCTGAACCCAGCGATCTGCCTTACGTTGAGCGGTTATTCATAAGCACACAGATCACGGATCACGGCATGCCCACGGAGATCATAACGCAGGCCCCGGACAATACATCAAGCCTGTTTGTGTTCTTTGACTACCACAACATGCGGCATGGTACGCCGTATGAGCTGCGCGTCAGCCGGGATGGGCTTGATATGCCGCAAATGAGCGCCGGCCCCCTCCCCTGGGGAGGTGCCTATGATGGCATGTGGTATATCGGAACCGAAAACGTAATATGGCAGCCGGGTCAGTACGACTTCACTCTGCTGATCAACGGCGAAGCTGCGGCCAGTACCTCGATTGCCATTGGTGGCGAACCCGACGGCACCCGCATCGCAGACCCGGTATTTACGGCACACAACGAAGGCAATCAGATTGGCTCAGCGAGCGTGTTGTTCCCGCAGGAAATCGAGGAAATCCGGGCAACATTCGATTACACCGGCATCAATGAAGGGGCCACCTTCCGGGAAGTATGGTATCTCGACGGAAGTGTCGTCTCAGACTTCACCCGTCTGTGGGAGGGTGTAACCAGTGGGCGCACATCAGTCAGTGCAACCAATCTGTCCGGCCTGCCGATTGGGGCTTACCGGGTCGAGGTGTACATCAATGACATACTACGCATGACCGGTGACGTGACGCTGGCCGGATCAAGAGACGTGCAGACCGGGAAGCCGACTGTCTTCAACAATTACCGCTTCTTCAGCGATAGCACAAGAGATGGCACGCCATCAGGAGCGGAGGGGCCAATCCTGCCGCTGGGTGTGACGAAGCTGCTGCTGTTTACCAACTGGGATTTCGTCCCTCTGGGAACCGAGTGGGCTTACCGCTGGTACCTTGACGGACGTCTGATCGGCAGCCAAACACGGTACTGGGATAGCGGCGGTGTGGGTGAAAACCTATGGCTGGAACTGGCATCCAATGACGCCCTGCCTGAGGGCGAATACGCAGTTGATGTGCTGGTGAACAACACGCCGATGTTCTCGGCATCAGTGGCCGTCGGTTCAGGCACTCGACCGGTTAGTGGACAGGTGGCTGAAGCCAACGAGGTTTTCATCTCCGGGCAGGTTGTGGATGCTCTCACAGATGAAGGCATCTCTGGTGTGCTGGTGTTTGTGCTTGACGTGAGGTTTGAGTCGGCGCAGTTTCTGTACGATGAATCACAGATTCTGACACAGGCCATCACTGACAGAGAGGGTAATTTCACCTTGCCACGCGGGTTGGAACGTAGTAACTACTACACGGTATACGCATTTGCTGATGGATATATCACTGTGCTGGAGGACTTCTTCATCGTATCAAGCGACCAGCCCAACCCTTCGACCATTGAGATCAGGATGAATCAGCCGTAAGCTGCGATCTGACCCAGCCAACAATATCCGTTGTATTGATTGCCCTCACATCAAACCACTTGATGTGAGGGTTTTCCAGCGAGAACCAGTTGTACTGGTGCCGTACGTAGCGATGCGTGTTGACCTTGATATCAGCAACAGCCTGCTCCAGCGTGCAATTTCCCTTTAAATGGCGCACGATCTCGGCATAACCGAGGCTGGTCATGGCAGGCAGATCGATACTGTATCCACGTTCCAGCAATGCCTGCACCTCAAAGACCCATCCATCCTCGATCATGCGGTCAACACGGGCATCGACGCGGGTATACAGGGCATCGCGAGGCATGGTCAGACCGACCTGAGTCACATGATAAGGCACTGGCTTGGCCCGGCGCAGATCACTGAAGCGCTGCCCGGTCACAATGCATACCTCAAGCGCCCGCACTACCCGCCGTACATTGCGGCAATCGATGGACGCTGCCGATTCGGGATCGATTGCGGCAAGCCGCTGACCCAGCGCTTCAGCGCCATAGATATCGGCAAAGGATTCCAGTTCGGCACGCAAGGCATGATGCGGCTCGACCTCCGGGATACCCCAACCCTCAACCACAGCCCGGACATATTGACCGGTGCCACCCACAAGAATCGGCAGGCGACCACGGCTTAACACCTCATCGATGACCCGATACGACATCTGTTGATACTGCGCTAACCCGAGCCACTCGTCAGGATCAAGGAAATCGATCAGGTGATGCGGTGCCGCCGCCTGTTCTTTTAAGGTCGGTTTGGCGGTGCCAATATCCATATACCGGTAGACCTGGCGCGAGTCAGCCGAGATGATCTCGCCGTCAAATTGGCGGGCAAGCGCAATACCCGTACCGGTTTTACCAACACCCGTTGGCCCGACAATCACGACAATCGCAGGGTTATTATCCGTCATACCAAACCGCCCCTTCGTAGTGATCGAGCCGCCATACACGCCCGGACGCCGCAAACTGGATCGTGATGACATCGATACGCCAGTCCACATCCAGATCGTGTGCGTTCAGGTAGGCAAGACCCCCCATCAAGAGTCGCTCCTTCTTTGCCTCGGTTACAGCTTCCTCCGGTGTCCCGAAAGAATCCCCCGTGCGAGCCTTGACCTCAATAACGATCAACGTGTCATCCTGCCAGCACAACAGGTCAAGCTCACCGCCGGGGAAATGCCAGTTGCGCGCCTCAATCCGATACCCGGAATTCGTTACGTATTGCGTGGCAAGGTCTTCGCCATGCCGCCCGGTTTCAACAGTTGTCGTCAAAGCGCCCTACCCCGATTGCCATCTGTGGGCCATAATAAGCTGATCCCATTTGATGAAGGTGGAATGAATGAAAGCAGAATTGATCACGATTGGTACCGAACTCCTGCTAGGCGAAATCACTGACACCAATGCGGTATACATCGCACAGCAACTCAGGGAGATCGGGATCGACCTCCATTATAAGACAACCGTGGGGGATAACCGCGTTCGCATCGCAGAGGTAGTGAACATCGCGCTGGATCGGGTGGATATTGTGCTCACTACTGGCGGTCTCGGCCCGACGCTGGATGACGTGACTCGTGAATCCATCGCGGATGCAACCGGACACCCACTGGAATTTCAGCAGCACTTACTGGATGATATTGCCGAGAAATTCAGGCAGTTTGGTTTCACGATGAGTGACAATAACCGACGACAGGCTTATATACCACAGGGTGGGGTCAGCATCAATAACCCGGTTGGTACGGCACCCATTTTTGAGCTGCAAACCGAGCGCGGGCTGATCTTTGTGTTCCCCGGTGTCCCACGGGAACTCAAGTATTTGATGCAAAACGAGATACTTCCACGGCTCAGGGTATTCACAGGCACACCGGCTGTTATCCGAAGCCGTACGCTACGCACCGCCGGCATCGGAGAAAGTACCATCGATGACATGATCGGCGACCTGATGGTCATGAGCAACCCGACAGTTGGCCTGGCTGCACATGGTGGTTGGTGTGATGTTCGCATCACAGCAAAAGCTGAAACGCATGATCTGGCGATGGAGATGATCACCCCCATCGAAGAAAGCCTGCGCGCACGGCTGGGGGAATGGATATTCGGGGTTGATACGGACCTGCTGGAAGACTCAGTCATTACGCTGCTTGATCAGCATGGGGCTACGGTAGCCATCCATGAAATCGGCACGCGGGATTCGCTGAGAAGGCGTTTTGACCTTGCACAGGCCAACACCGGCATCAGCGTCATGGGCACAGCCCATGATAACGGCGTACTATCGATTGATCTTGATCAAGCGGATGCTGAGTTAAAAGATCAACTGGCTGAGGCAGCGGGGCACATCCGCACCACAAGCCGCGCAACATACGGCATGGTGATGACGCTATACGCTCAACAGCGTGAGGGTCGCACGATACTGATCGGCGGCGCGGGCGTGGCGGCGGAAGGTGTGACCCGGGCGATAGTGCGGAAGTGGGGCTATGATCGACCTGATGCACCGGACTGGGTAAGCACGCAGGCGTTGGCCCTGTTAAGACGGGTGATCAATAAAACAACCTGAAAAGACGGGGGGCGAGTCGCATTGACCCGCCCCCCGTTTACTTAATCATCATCAAGCCTGAGGACAGCCATGAAGGCTTCCTGGGGCACCTCGACGGAGCCAACCATCTTCATGCGCTTCTTACCTTTTTTCTGCTTTTCAAGCAGCTTGCGCTTCCGGGTAATGTCTCCCCCATAGCACTTGGCAAGTACATCCTTGCGCAGTGCCTTGACATTGGCGCGGCTAATCACTCGTTTGCCTACAGCGGCCTGAATAGGGACAGGGAACATCTGCTGCGGGATGAGATCCTTGAGTTTGCTGACGAGGGCCTGCCCTTTGTAGTAAGCGTGGTCACGATGCACGATCAGGGCCAATGCATCAACCGGTTCGTTGTTCACCAGAATTTCCAGCTTGACGAGATCATCCTCGCGATATTCATCAAAACCGTAGTCAAGCGAGGCATAGCCGCGCGTGACAGATTTCAGACGGTCGTAGAAATCCACGATCAACTCAGCCAGTGGCAAACGATAGGTCAGCAGCACGCGGGCCTGATCGAGGTATTCCGTCTCAACGTACTCACCACGCTTACCGGTAACCAGTTCCATGATCGGCCCGATGTATTCCGTTGGCGTGAAAATCTGAATCCTCATCCACGGTTCACGTACGGCCTCAATGCCCCCTTCATCAGGGAGTTGGGCCGGGCTTGAAATGCGGATGACCTCACCTGTATTGCGCATCACCACCTGGTACTCCACGCTTGGCGCAGTCGCTAGGATGTCAAGGTCGTATTCACGCTCAAGGCGCTCCTGGATGATATCCATGTGGAACAACCCCAGGAACCCGCATCGGAACCCGAAGTTGAGCGCCTGTGACGTCTCCGGCTCAAACACCAGTGAGGCATCGTTCAGTTGCAGTTTATCAAGAGCATCACGCAGCAGCGGATAGTCCTCGTTATCGGTGGGATAAATCCCGGCAAAAACCATCGGCTTGGCGGCTTCATAGCCGGGCAGCGGAGTCTTGGCGGGATTGGATTTGGTGGTGAGCGTATCACCTACGCGAATCTCACGGATGGTCTTCAGCCCACTGGCAATATAGCCGACCTCACCAACAGTAATTGACCCCGTCGATACCATGCCAGGCGAAAACACCCCGACCTCAATCGGTTCAATATCGGCACCGGTTACCATCATCAGCAGCTTATCGCCCTGTTTCAGGCTGCCATCCACCACACGCAGGTAGGCAATCACGCCTTTGTACTGATCATAGTGGCTGTCAAAGACCAATGCACGCAAGGGCGCATCCCGGTTGCCATCCGGCGGCGGGACCTTTGCAACCACGCTATCCAGAACGTCAAGCACATTCAAGCCTGTCTTGGCTGAAATATGCACAACATCTTCCAGGTCGCCACCGAGAATATCGATGACCTCCTGGGCGATCACATCCGGTCGGGCGGATGGCAGATCGATTTTATTAACGACCGGGATAATCTCCAGGTCAGCATCCAGCGCAAGATACAAATTAGCCAGCGTCTGGGCTTCGACCCCCTGCGCGGCATCAACGACCAACACAGCCCCTTCGCAGGCTTGCAGCGCCCGTGATACCTCGTATGAGAAGTCGACATGGCCGGGCGTATCAATCAGGTTGATCTGATAGGCATCACCCCCATCGGGTGTGTAGCGCATCTGGACGGCGCTGGCCTTGATCGTGACGCCTCGCTCGCGTTCAAGGTCCATGGAGTCGAGAACCTGATCCATCATCTCGCGGTCCGAGATGGTATCGGTTAACTCGATCAGCCGGTCAGCCAGAGTGCTTTTGCCGTGATCGATATGGGCGATGATACAGAAATTGCGAATATGCTGTTGATCCATTGTCCCTACCAAATAAGTCAGGCAGCCATTAAATAGCAACTCTGATTCTACCAGTTTGCGGGGGTAAAACCACTCTCCTGTTATTGCTCACTGTGAACCTCTGCCACCAACTGGTTAATCTGATCTGAAAAATCCGCATCGACATTAGGGACGGCATCGTATTCCAACCACATCAGAAATTCGTGATTACCCGCGGGGCCAACAACCGGAGACAGCGCCAACCCACGCACTGAATACCCTGACCGCCACGCCGCCTCAATCGCGTTAACCAGCACCTGGCGATGCACTGCCGGATCACGAACCACCCCGCCCTTCCCCACCTCGCCGCGCCCCGCCTCAAACTGCGGCTTGATAAGGATCAGGGCCGCTCCCCGCCCCGGATACCACCCGGCAATCACGGGCAGTATCAGATCAATGGAGATAAACGAAACATCCATCACGGCCAGCGCGACAGGCTGATCAAGGGAATCAAGATAGCGTGCATTAACTCGCTCCATCACCGTGACACGTTCATCCTGGCGAAGGGACCACGCCAACTGACCATACCCCACATCAACAGCATAAACATGCTGAGCACCATGCTGCAACAGGCAATCGGTGAAGCCGCCGGTTGATGCCCCTACATCAACACAGACCATACCAGAGGGATCAAACTGAAAGGCTTCCAGTGCTGCGTGGAGCTTATCCCCTCCACGGCTGACATAACGAGGGCGCTGCCGAATGTGGATATCCGCCCCGGTATCCACACGTGCCCCAGGCTTGGTCACAGGTTCATCATTAACCAACACTTCTCCAGCCATGATCAGGCGCCGCCCAAACTCACGGGAGTCGACCAACCCGCGCTGAACCAACAACACATCTATCCGCTCTCGCTTAACTGCCATGCCCTGTTCCCCTCACATGGAACTGAAACCGACTTACCAGTATAATACCTTCCTGTCTGTTTGAGGCACTGGTCGAGAATCCCGGGAGAATCAGGATTGAAGCAATTACGAGGATTAATCAAAACCATGCGCCCAAAACAGTGGGTCAAAAACGGGTTTGTTTTTGTGCCACTGTTCTTTGATCGCAAGGTCTTTGATATCCCTGAACTGCCGCGCACCCTGGCCGGGTTTGCCTTGTTTTGCCTCATCAGCAGCGCGGTTTACCTGATCAACGATCTCTCTGATATCGAAGCTGATCGTGCCCACCCCAGTAAACGCAACAGGCCACTGCCCAGCGGGCAGCTAAACCCGAACCTTGCGATAACAGCGGCAGTCATTCTTCCGCTGTTTGCCCTGCCGCTGGCCTACCTGCTTGAACCAGCGTTTGCCGCTATCACAGGCGGTTACCTCCTGCTTCAGCTCGCGTACTCTTTCAAGCTCAAAGAGATGGTGCTCATTGATGTACTGGCCCTCGCTGCCGGGTTCGTACTGCGCGTCGCAGGCGGGGTGGTACTGGTCGATGTGGTGCGGTTCTCACCGTGGTTGTACCTGTTCACAACGATGCTGGCACTGTTCCTTGGGTTGGGTAAGCGCAGGCAGGAGATCATGCTGCTGAAAGATTCGGCAGGTGGGCATCGCCGTATCCTTGATGATTACTCCCTGCCGCTGCTGGACGAACTAATCATGATAGTAACGGCGATGACCGTGCTGACATACTCGCTGTATACGTTCAGTGCGGAAGGCCTGCCGAACAACCACACCATGATGCTGACGATCCCGTTTGTTGTATATGGGATGTTCCATTATCTGTGGCTGATCCATGTCAAAGGGGAAACCGCCCCACCAGATGAGATCGCACTCAAGGACCGCCCGCTGCAGGTCACAATTGTATTCTTTGGCCTTGCTGTATTGCTGGTGCTATACGCGTCATCATGAGTTACGCCACCGCGCCCGGAAAAATCATCCTGTTTGGTGAGCACGCCGTCGTATACGGTCAGCCAGCTATTGCTGCGCCGCTAAGCACCTTACGGGCCAGCGCACACGTATCAACTGGCTCCACTGGCAGTGGTCCGGTGATTAACGCAATCAACCTCAAAATGCGTATCACAGCACTCGACGAGGCCCATCAGGCGCTCATGAAAGCGGTTGATCTTGCGCTGAATGAGGCCGGTCAACCAGGCACCAGCGATATTGAAATCACACTCGACTCCGGCATTCCGATTGCCAGTGGGCTGGGCAGCGGGGCCGCCATTGCGGCCAGCACCATCAAGGCGATCCTGTCTTACCACGGGCATCGTGTTAACACAGCGCGGCTCTCCGAACTTGTATACGAGGTCGAGGCGCTGCACCACGGAACACCCAGTGGCATTGACAACACCGTTATCTGCTATGAACAACCTGTGTTTTTCATACGAGGACAGCAGCCAGAGGCATTCACTCCCGGCGCACCGTTTGAAATCGTCATCGCCGATACCGGCATCCCCAGCCCAACTCGCGTCACCGTCGAACGTGTCCGGCAGAACTGGCAAAAAGACAAAGCCCGCAGCGAGGCGCTGTTCAAACAGATAGGGCAGATATGCCTTGATGCCTATCAACACATCCTGGAGGGCGCTACAGCGGCCCTGGGGCCGCTTATGGACGAAAACCAGGCACTCCTGGAAGCAATTGACGTCTCATCGCCTGAATTGGAGCAACTGATAGCAGTCGCTCGCCGGGCTGGCGCGCTGGGTGCCAAGTTATCAGGCGGTGGTGGTGGTGGCAACCTGATTGCCTTGGTTGCACACGGTACGGGCAATGAGATCGCTGACCGACTGAGGGAAGCGGGGGCACCACGCACTATGATCACAACGATAGGGAGCGGTAATGCTGGTCTTTCTTAAGCTGGGTGGCTCATTGATCACCGATAAGAACCGCCCTATGACCCCCGATTACAACATTCTCACCGGTGCCGCTAATGAGATCGCGCGGGCAATTACCGGGCCAGTCGATCTGGCAATCCTGCTGGGTCATGGCAGCGGCAGCTACGGCCACAGTGCTGCGAGCGAGTATGACACCCGAAATGGGGTCAACACCCTGAAGCAGTGGCAGGGCTTCACAGAAGTGGCCTATGCTGCGGCAGAACTCAATGCGATTGTAATCAGGCACCTTCTCGACGCCGGTCTCAGGGCAATGAAGTTCCCACCGTCCGCACTCGGTTTCAGCCACAATAAGCTGGTCCAAAGCTTTCATATCGAGCAGATGAAACAAGCATTCAAGCACGATCTGCTGCCCGTGACACACGGTGATGTGGTATTTGACCCTGTACTCGGCGGCACAATTGCCAGCACTGAAGAAGTGTTCACGGTACTTGCGCCCTTGCTCCAACCGAGCCGCATCCTGTTGGCTGGCAGCTATGCGGGGGTGATGGATCAGTACGGTGACGTAATCTCACGGCTGACACCCGGCAACATAGAGATTTATCGTCCAGTGATTACAGGGTCAGGCAGCACTGATGTGACTGGCGGCATGTTCAGTAAGGTCATGAGCATGATGACCCTGTGTCAAAGCCTGCCGGGGCTTGAGGTCATCATCTTTGATGGGCGAGTCAAGGGTAATCTTCTAACTGCCCTGACCAACCCTGCAACACTAACCGGAACCGTCATCACAGGGACAACACATGACTGACCAGATTGGCACCGCCAGGGCATACAGTAACATCGCATTCATCAAGTACTGGGGGAATACCAACCACCCCCTGCGGCTGCCGGTCAACGGGTCGCTCTCGATGAACCTTGAAGGCGTAGAAACGGTTACCACGGTTCGCCTTGATGAGAGCCTGAATGCCGATACCTTGATTCTTGGTGATCAGGAAGCAACTCCGGAGGCAATGCAGCGAGCATCAACTCACCTGGACATGATCCGCAAGACCTACGGCAAAACAGGATACGCACGCATCATATCGAGGAACAACTTCCCGATGGGCACGGGGATTGCGTCATCAGCTTCTGCGTTTGCCGCGCTGACCATGGCAGCTCTGGCGGCATGGGAAATTAATATTAGTAACAGGGAAGCTTCTACCCTTGCACGGCGCGGGTCAGGTTCGGCCAGCCGATCGATACCGGGTGGATTCGTCGAGTGGCACAAAGGGCAAGACAACGATTCATCCTATGCAGAAACCATTGCGCCACCAGGTCACTGGGATTTGATCGACATGATCGCCATCGTATCAAACGAGCACAAAACAGTCGGATCAACCGGGGGTCATAAGCTGGCGTCAACGTCACCCCTGCAGCAGGCACGCATTGATGACACCTCGCGGCGGCTGGATTTGTGTCGGCAGGCCATTCTTGACCGCAACTTCCCCGCCTTTGCCGATGTCATCGAACAAGACACGCTCATTATGCATGGTGTCATGATGACTTCATCTCCATCCCTTATGTACTGGCACCCCCCTACCCTCGCCGTGATGGAGGTGGTGCGGGAACTGCGGGAAGCAGGTCTCTCGGCGGCATTCACCATTGATGCCGGGCCGAATGTGCATGTAATCACAACACAAAACGATGCCCCTCGGATCAGGAATGCGCTCAAGGCGGTCTCTTCCGTTAAGCGTATTCTTGAAGCAGGGCCTGGCGGGGCTGCAACCCATATATTAGAACATATGTCTTAACAGCAGCCGGCGCAGCAGGTGGTTCCGCCCCATACAGGTCGTTATAATCCGTGAACAGCACAACCCTGCTGATGAGTTTATTGTGAGGATGTAATGGAAACTGGTTTAGCAATCATCGCGTTTTTTGTCGTTATCGGCCCGCTGATCTTCTTCCACGAGTTGGGGCACTTTCTTGCTGCCCGCTGGTTTGGCATCACGGTGGAGGAGTTTGGTATCGGCTATCCCCCTCGCATGGTGACGCTTTTTGAGCAAAAGGGGACCAGGTTCACCCTAAACTGGATACCACTTGGCGGGTTCATGCGACCTGCGGGTGAGGATGACCCGAATATCCCGGGCGGCCTGGCATCAGCATCCAAGCTGGCACGCTTCACAGTGCTGGCCGCTGGCCCTGCCGCTAATATGATCGCGGCCCTCCTGCTGCTGATAGGGATGTATATGTTCGGTGCTCCGGAACAGCTGCCGGGCGCACAGGTCGCACTGGTCGAGGCCGAATCACCCGCCGCTGAAGCTGGGCTTGAGACAGGGGACATCATCATCCGGGCAGACGCGGTCGAGATCGAGACATTCGATGATCTCACAGCATACATCTATTCAAAACTCGGTGAGCCTATCACGTTGACTACCATGCGCGGGGCAGAGGAACTCACCTTTACCATGACCCCTCGGTCAGTATCCCCGGACGGACAGGGACCCACCGGAATTCGGATTGAGCCTGTGGTCGAAATCCGTACCTATGGCCCTGTTGCAGCGGTAGGCCGCTCAGTGAGTGAGCTGGGAGCAATGTTCCAAACCTACGCCGACATCCCGCGCATGATCCGTGAAAACGAAATCCCTGCGCGATACCTGCGCCCGGTCAGCGTAATCGGCATCAGCCAGATGAGTGGACAGACAATCACAACCTCAGTTGAACAGAACTCAGCATGGCCCATCATCCAGCTAACGGCCTATATAAGTGTAGCACTTGCTATCACCAACCTGCTGCCGATTCCGGCACTGGATGGTGGGCGCATCCTATTCGTGATTATTGAGGCCATCCGCGGCAAACGCATCGACCCTGAACGTGAAATGGCGATCCACTTTGTGGGGTTTGCCGTGCTGATGTTGGCAATGGTGGTATTCCTGTATCTTGATATTGTGGACCCGCTGGTACAGTGACAATGAGCGAACCCAACGACGTCTTTGACTTTGATGATCTGATCAAAAACCTCGCGAACCCGGACGAGGCGATCAAGGCTGCTGCGGTGTATCGACTATCGGATATGACATCGACTGACGTAGCCAGTCTGCAAGCTGACTGGGTAACCATTCCGGTTGAACGCCGCCAGACGATCACCAACCGTGTCTATGAACTGAGTGAGATCAACCCGGAATATGACTTCAGCCGCTTTGCGCTGATGGTCATTGAGGATGAAGACCCGAAGGTCCGCGTACACGGCATCAAGACCCTGGCGGAAAGTGACTTCCCCCAGGCGAGCAGCAGGCTGATACTCCTGCTTGATCTCGATGACCATGCTGAAGTGCGCGCAGCTGCGGCGCAGAGTTTGGGGCGCTACGTGCTGGCCGGCGAACTCGGCGACCTTGATACCGACATCGCCGAACGTATCGAAGAAGCGTTGATCCAGGTATGGGAAACCCTGGAAGAGCCATTCGAGGTGAGGCGGCGCGCACTTGAAAGTCTCGCGTATTCCGGGCGTGAAGAAGTGCAGGGTTTCATCGAGGAAGCGTACGCAGACAATGCAATCAAGATGCAGGCCAGCGCGCTCTTTGCGATGGGGCGCAGTGCTGACCACCGCTGGAATCGCACAGTACTTGACATGCTCAGCAACACGGAGCCTGAACTGCTTTATGAAGCAGCCCGTGCAGCCGGGGCACTGATGCTGGAGGAGTCATTACCGGACCTCATTGAACTGACCAACGAGAATGATCTCGAAATCCGCGACGCGGCTATCTGGTCATTGGGTGAGATCGGCGGGAATACAGCACGCAATGCACTTTTAAAGCTCCTGGAAGGCGACCCGGACCCCCACCTGACTCTATCGATTGAGGATGCCCTGGATATGGCCGCTCTGAACGCAGGGGAATTCACAGCATTTCTATTTGATACGCAGGACAAGGGTGATGACATCGATGATGTTGATGGCTGGGATGACTTGCACTAGCCGTTCTGAACGAGTACAGCGCTGGCTGCTGCCTGCGGCAGCACTGGCGCTGTTTCTTTTTCTGCCCCCTATTCGTGCTGTGGCAGCCCCCCTGCCCCAATCACCTGCCTATACGGTAACGTATACTTACGGTGAGACTCTCTGGTTCGAAATCACTGGACCGCTGCCCACCAACAGTGTTGAAATCAGGCTCACAGTTCAGACATCCACAGGCACCTATCCTGACATCCGCACGATGATGTTTACCGGGGCCGAGCAAGCCACTGGCGGAAGGGTCGAAGTGCCTGTTTCGGAGGTCATGCCTGCACCTGCCGAACTGATCACATTTAGCTGGGCATTTTACTCAACAGACGGTACGAAACTGCTGGATTCCGGCCCGCAAACCGTGTGGTATGAGGATCAGGATGTCCCCTGGATATGGAACGAAACGATGGTTGGCAGCGCTACAATCCGTTACCCGAACGGCTCCAGTGTCGAGACGGTGAACAGGGCCAGCGAGGCCGTTCAAAACACACTTGATAAGCTGCCACCAGGAATTAACAGCAGCGTGCGGCTATATCTGTACCCTGACCTGGTGACAATGATGCGAGCGCTTTCGCTGCATCAGGCGGATGTAAACGGCTGGTACACGACATCCCATTTCCCGGGTACTCCGGTAAGCGTAGCCGTTATTCCTGGCAGTGATGCGGGGTATCAGCATGATATCCCCTATGCAGTAACACGAGCCGCCTTGCATGGCAGTGGACTCGACCGCTGGCTGATTGAAGGAGCCAGCCTGAAAATGACAGCAGAAGACCCCGCGCTGGAGGCGGCTTTCAGAAGCGCCAGCACAGCGGGAAACACTCCCAACATCACAGACCTGTGTGGCTGGATGCCCTCATTGAACGGGTCACCACCGGCTTATTATGCGGCCAGCCTGGACCTTTATTCGCTGTTAGATTTACAAACTGAACGAAATCCGCTGACTGCTGCGTTACCGTATGCCGAAACGGGGTGTCAGGCCACGCTTGAAGGCATAAGTGGCCTGCCGCTTGAAACCGAACAAGCTGAGTGGAACAGAGCCCAACTGGCAAGTGTCCGGGCACCATCAAATAATGGGGACAGCGTAAGTTCAGCACTTCTGATCATGGTGGGGGTCAGCATCCTGATTGCTGCCCTGTTTCTGGCCCCCCAACCAAAGGCGGAAGACTATGTCGAACCACCGGAAAACACCATCAGAACAAGGCAAGTGAGCAATGATGAGTGACCCATCAAACAAACGGATCGAATGTATCGTTAAGGGCCGAGTGCAGGGTGTCGGGTACCGCGCCTCTGTTATGCGAGCTGCCATCAGGTTACCGATCACGGGTTGGATTAAAAATCAATTGAATGATACGGTAAAATGTGTTGCTGAGGGATCGGAAGCCGTGCTGAAGACGTTGATCGATATCCTCCACGAAGGTTCGGCTGTTTCCCATGTTGACGAGATTCACATTGACTGGCTAGAGGCCACGGGCGAGTTCAACCGCTTCCAGGTTCGATACTGATCATTATGACGACAAGTTCACCTTCAACTCTCAGCCCTGAAGATGCTCAACAACGCGCCTGGCGTGTCCTGTTGGGCAGCTTCGGCACGTTCATGCTGCTGCTTGCCGCGTTTGTTGTGCTGCTCCAATGGTTTCTGTTCCGTTCAACTGTGCCGCTGGATGTAACCGTTACGGCGGCCCAGGGCACCATCCGGGTTGAAGCCCCCAACAGCACCGAACCGATTGCCATTACATCTTTCAGGGCCGGGATCAGCAGCGATTCACAGGTCGAAACGGATGCCTCGTCGCAGGCGGTATTCAGCTTCAAGGCAGGTGCCCAGGAAAACGCCATAGGCCAGATCACGCTGCACCGGGATAGCAGCGCCATTATCGAACAAGCACGCAGACCTCGATTTGAGTTCAACACACACCCCAACCTGGTCAGGCTCCGCCTTGCCAGTGGGCAAGTCACGGTATTCATCCCGCAATCAGAACGCTTGTACACCATTGATATCGTCACGAATCAAGGCACCATTCGGCTGGCAGAACCTGGCTCGTACAATGTCACGATGAGCAGCAGTGGCATCGATCTCACAGTCGCAGAAGGTGAGGCCCTGTTGATGCTAATCGAAGGTGAACAGGCCATCTATGCCGGGGAAGCAGCTCATGTCGCGAATGGTATCATTACCATCGAAAGAGCGGCAGAGAGCATGGTGGAGAACAACGACTTTGAGCAGGATTTCGAGGAGACGTGGGTTTTTTATAACGACACTGAACCGGGTGGTATCGCTATCACAGACTTCATTGATGGGCGGGCAGCGCTGATCCTGGATCGCTCACAGACACGCTGGCCGGGGATTGCACTGGGGCATGGCGAAACCGGCATCGTGCAGGACCTAAACCTCAATGTTGCCGAATTTGATACACTTGCAATGCAGATCGTGTTTGAGATCGAGGAACAATCGTTATCAACGTGTGGGGAACTCGGCAGCGAGTGCCCACTGATGGTCCGCCTGAACTACACTGATGTACAGGGCCGTGAGCAAACCTATATCGTTGGGTTCTACGCCACACACAACCCCGCCAATGGCTATCCATTGGCGTGTGATACCTGCCGCACCGACCATATCCGCATCGCGACAGACTCGTGGTACACTTATGAATCGGGCAACCTGATGGATCGTCTCCCGGCTGACCAGAAACCCGCTGAACTACACAGTTTTCAGGTGTATGCATCGGGCCATGCTTACAGAGTTGCCATCGCGCAGGCGGATTTGCGCGGCGGATAACCCTATGAGAGGTTGCCACCAAAAGCCTGGGCAAGAACAGCTCGTTCGCCAGAGCCCTCCAGCCAGACCAGGTTTGGATAAACCTCCGGTGACGGTGAGAAGGCATACGCTCCGACGATTTGCGGGATGTGGGATAGATACTCCCAGTATGCTCTGTACTGGGCAGCGACGCGGATTGGCTCCGCGCGACGTGAGAGGCATCCAAACTCGGTGAGGATAATTGGCTTGTCGGAGATCCACTGACGCACCACCTCAAATGACAGACCACCTGTCCCGAGGTAGATGTCATCAGCAGATTGCCAGTATGCCCGGCTCGCCACCCAATCCGCTATCTGCATAGCATGACGGGATTGCTCGATAAACACACCACCATCCGTTCTCACCCCTCGGATCGACGGCCCAACAGATACAGCCGGGTAGCCAAACTTAACATCAAAGAAGCAGGCCCGTAACCGCCCAACGACCCCGGCAAACCAATCTCCAAATTCAGCACCGTTTGCCCATGTGGTGCCAAGTCCCCCTGCGGCGGTGTTGGGTAGCTGATGAAGTTCGAAATACCGAACCCCGATCTCACTGAGACGAGCAATACCCGGCGTTACCCAGCCTGCATAATCATGAGGTGCTGCGTACCGCTTGCTCAGGTTGTTGGGAAGAAAGGCCAGCACGGTCACGCCCTGCTCGATTAGCCACTGGAGATTGCCGAGATCAAGATCGGGATTAGAAGCATTTACGCGCACACCACGGAACCCCATCTCAAGTAAAAACTCAACCGGAATATCCCCACCGGGGAGATTTATCCCACTGACAAACGACGCCGATCCCCCCGTGAACGCAGCATTGGCCCGCTGCCGTGCATGTGCATCCAGCACCAGGTAGTCCGCTGGATCGAGATAATCCCCTGGGAAGACCGTTAAACCACGGCTGTAAGCACCCGGCAGCCGGACGGCGAAGTGCAGGTGCGGATATGAGACAGCGCCCGTCGCCCCAACTCGACCAATCAACTGCCCCGTGCTGACCGCCATTCCAGACGATACGCCCGGCTTATTGAGATGGGCATAGATAGTGCTTAGGCCATTTGGATGCTGAATGCAGATATGAATACCACAGGGATGCCGCCCCCTCCCATCATGCACCCGGTAAACTTCGCCATCTGCCGCGGCAAACACCGGGCTGTTCGCCGGAGCCGCAATATCGATACCACTATGACCAGGCAACCCATGGGCCAGGTACAGCGCTGGATTATCACCGAAAGGCTGGATGACATCGTAGTATGTTGTCGGCCAGGCCAGCTTCGCCCCCTGGAAAATGACAGGCTCGACATCAAGAATGGTGCCATGCGACCCTAAGACCAGTGGATCGCCTGCTTCAACCCGGTAATTGGATATTGCGCGAAGTTCCGCGGGGGATTCGGCTTTAACAGCGTCGATTCTGGCAATGATATTATGGGCCAACAACCATTGTTCGGCATCGTGAAACCCGTATGAGACCGGACCATCAATCAGGCTGACCACAACATCCTCATAAGAGGCCAACTGCAACACCGTCTCCAGGCTCGACGTCAGGGTAATACCAAAGCGCAGCGCGTACAAACGCACTGCGCTGACCCATTCATCTGAATCGATCCGGGGGACGATGAAGAAGTGCATGTACTTAGTTGCCGACGGCCTCGGTTGGGTCTCCTGATGGTGTGAACGCACAGCGGAATCCAACCGTTGCCAGCCGGGTTTCAGGACCGGTTGCAGCACGTGCCGTGGTCGTCAGATCGTCTCCACGGGATTCGAAACTACCGCCACGATAGACCTTGAGACTGCCACTATCCGGGCCGGGCGGGTCAGTCAAGGGAGACAATTCATAGTAGTTGTCCTGGTACCAGTCAAACACCCATTCCGCCACGTTACCCGCCATGTCATAAACACCTAGCGCACTGACGCCACCAGGATATTCGTACACAGAGGTAGTATCACCGAGTAGGCTGCTGTAGTTCAAGTAGAACGGATCCAGTACGGTTTCAGCCCACGGGAAGGTGCGGTTTGTGTCCGTATCGGGGTCGTAACGAGCTGCTTTCTCCCATTGAGCTTCCGTGGGCAGGTGCCCACCACGCCAATTGCAGTATTCCTGCGCTTCGGTCCAACTGATATACAATACCGGGTAGTCTTTATAGACATCGGTGCCGTAATACGAGAACCGGCTGGGTGATCCGGTAAATTCTGGCTCGGCACATACACCCTCATTGACACAGGCCGCCCAGTAAAGATTGGTTACCTCTGTCTCATCGATATAGTACGCACTGAGGAACACTTCACGTTCGGGGCGTTCGTCCGGGCTGCCATCACTGCGACCACGGATGAAGCTGCCCCCTGGAATCAAGGCCATCGGGATACCACGTAAGGTCGTCGTGCCAGGCAATTCAGTCGGGATGACACTTGGGGCGACACCGGTTGCCGTTGGCTCAACGGGTTCAGCCGATTCGGCAACCTGCTCAACCACGGTTGCAGTTGGCTCAGCAGATGCTGCGTTGGCAGTGACAGTTGGAGACACTTCGGGTTCTGTGGTCACTACGGACACGGCTTGTTGTGTCTGCCGGGCGATGGCCGTGGCCTGCGTCTCAGCCGCCTGAGTGTTGCGATTGTTCGCCACAACAAGGATGCCGATTATCGCACCAATGACGATAAGCAGCGCAACCGCGCCAACCGCGTACCAGATCGCCATTCCCCCTCCCCCGGTACTTCGTCGAGATGCAGGGGCGGGTGCTGCTGCCGGAGATGGCGCAGATGTTACGGAATCCACGCCCTGGATGACACCCGCCGTCGGCGCATTACGTGATGCCCCGGACAGCGTCGAGGTGGCACGGGCCAGCGTATCATCATTCCAACCCCAGTTATCTGAGGTGGCAGCCTCCATGGCCTGGGCGAGTTCGGCACAGGATTGAAAGCGTTGATCGGGGGACTTAGCCATAGCGCGACGCACCATGGAATCGACCGACTCAGGAATGTCGGGGTTGATCTCAACCAGTGACGGCACTGGTTCCTGCAGATGCATCAAAATCTGGCCGATGGGCGTATCAGATTGATATGGCACCTGCCCGGTGATCATCTCGAACAGCGTCACGCCCAGCGCGTAGATATCCATAGACGGCGCGGGAGCATTAGACGAGGACTGTTCAGGGGCCATATAAGCAGGCGTGCCGATCATGCCGCTGCCGGTAAGCTGGGTGCCACCCTCCTGTATTTTTGCGATGCCGAAATCAGCCAGATAGGCGTTACCATCGGCGTCAAGCAAGATATTACTGGGCTTAATGTCACGGTGTACGACACTGCGCTTGTGCGCGTAGTCGAGTGCGCTGCCGATCTGCCCTGTGATACGCACGATATCAACCCAGGGGAGCGGCCCCTGCATGATGCGGTCCTTAAGTGTACCGCCATCGAGATAACGCATCACGATGTATGGCATCCCCTCCAGTTCGCCATAATCGAAGATGGGCAGAATATGAAAGTGTTCAAGGCTGGCAATCAGCTCGGCCTCACGGCGAAAACGCTGCATGAAGGTGTCATCATGCATCATGCTGTGGGGCAGCACCTTGACAGCGACCGTACGTTTAATCGAACGTTGGGTGCCGAGGTAGACGGTCGCCATACCGCCCTTCCCCAGCATTTCCACGATGTCATAGTTCCCAAGCGGTTTACCAACGAGACTCTCTGAATTGGACATGCTATCTCCAAGCAACCAGGATACGCACGTTATATCATATTTGCGGAAGCACTCCAAGTTCAACAAAGGTGCCTGTTGGTTGCCGGATAGAATCACCATCTGTATAATCGCCGTCACGCCAAAGTTGAGGAGGTCCTGGTGCCATTTTCTTTCCAGATTGAACAAATGAGTGGGCTGCTGCTCACTGTCCTGGCATTGCTTACAGCCACGCTGACCGCGCTGTGGCTGTCCCTTATCGTATGGACTTTCCGCGACATGCGCTCCCGCACGCGTGATGTACTGGCCCAGGTACTTGCAGCACTGGTCGTAGCGATCCTGAATATCCCCGGCTTGCTGGTGTACCTGGTACTGCGCCCTCCGGAAAGGCTGTCAGAACAATATGAGCGCGCGCTCGAAGAAGAAGCCCTGCTGCGCGAGATCGAGGATAAGCTGGTTTGCCCGGGCTGCGGTGCAGCAGCAAAGGAAGAATGGCGTGTGTGCCCATACTGTCACACACGGCTCAAGAAAGAGTGCCAGAACTGCCATGAGCTGCTGGACCTGTCATGGACCCTGTGCCCTTATTGTGAAGCGCCACAACGGGAAGGGGCTGCTGCGCGTCGCAGCAGCCCCACGTAAGATCACATAAGGAACAAGAAGGATTAAAGGCTCTTGATGTTCGGGAAGGCGGCGCGGCCTGCATACATAGCCGCATCGCCGAGTTCCTGCTCAATGCGCAGAAGCTGGTTGTACTTGGCAACACGATCACTACGGGCAGGGGCACCGGTCTTGATCTGGCCTGCGTTGAGCGCAACGGCAAGATCCGCAATAGTAACGTCTTCAGTTTCGCCACTACGGTGCGAGATCACAGCGGTCCAATTGTGACGCTGTGAGAGCTGAACGGCGGCGATGGCCTCAGTCAGCGAGCCAATCTGGTTCACTTTGGTCAGAATCGAGTTGCAGGCACCCAGCTTAAGGGCTTTGTGAACGCGATCCACATTGGTCACGAGCAGGTCATCGCCAACGATCTGAATGCGACCACCGATCTGCTGGTTCATCATCACCCAGGAATCCCAGTCGTCTTCGGCAAGACCGTCTTCAATCGAGATAATCGGGTACTTCTCAACCCAGTCTGCATAGAAGGCGACCATTTCCTCACCAGTCAGGGCACGGCCTTCCTTCTTGAGCTGGTACTTGCCATCTTCAAAAATCTCGCTCGCGGCGGGGTCCAGCGCAATCATGACCTGTTCACCGGCTTCATAACCAGCGGATGAAATCGCTTCCAGGATAACCTCGATGGCAGCCTCGTTGCTATCAAGGCTGGGGGCAAAACCACCTTCGTCACCGACATTGGTACCGTGCCCCTTACTTTTGAGAACCTGCTTGAGTGCGTGATAAATCTCAGCACCCCAGCGCAGGGCTTCAGCAAATGAGCTGGCACCGACCGGCATCACCATGAATTCCTGGAGGTCCGTGCTATTGGCAGCATGCTTGCCACCATTGAGGATGTTCATCATCGGGACGGGCAGTATATGAGCATGAACGCCACCGAGATAGCGGTACAGCGGCATATTGAGGCTGATTGCAGACGCCTTCGCTGCCGCAAGCGAAACGCCCAGCACGGCATTCGCACCCAGGTTCTTCTTATTGTCTGAGCCATCCAACTCGTGGATCATCAGGGTATCGAGTGCGATCTGGTCGGTGGATTCGAGGCCAACCAGGGCCTCGCGGATCACGGTGTTCACATTGGTAACGGCCTGACTGACGCCCTTCCCAAGGTAGCGCCCTTTGTCACCGTCACGCATTTCAAGTGCCTCATGTATGCCAGTTGATGCCCCCGAGGGAACCGCGGCGCGGCCCATCGTGCCATCAACGAGATACATGTCAACTTCAATGGTCGGGTTCCCGCGTGAATCAAGAATTTCACGCCCGACGATATTGCTAATTGATGCCATTATCGGTATTCCTTTCTAACGCTCGGTTGTCGCATTAGTATACAGTATGCCCCCATATGACGGAATGAGGCACGGCAGGATAATACCGACCCATAACTCAAGATGTAATTGACGATCCTCCAGTGTTGGAATGCTATCCATCGTTTTCGTACACATCCCCTACCCTATGGCTGTCGTTGACGCCGGTTTGGCGGGCACGCTACAATCCGAACAATAACGTATGGGCGTGTGGATAGTTGGCATTGGCAAAAGTGTTATGGCAAACACAAAGGTTATTGTCGCGATGAGCGGCGGCGTGGATAGTTCCGTGAGTGCAGCGCTGCTTATCGAGCAGGGTTATGAAGTGTCAGGCCTGATGATGCGATTGTGGTCCGAACCGGGACAGTTCGCAAAGCAGCGTGACAACCGCTGCTGCACACGTGATCAAATGCTGGATGCTCATTTTGTAGCACATAAACTGGGCATCCCGTTCGAGGTAATCGATGCAGTTGAGCCGTTCAAGCAAGCCGTAGTGGATGGCTTTATTGAGGGATACGCTAACGGCATCACACCAAACCCCTGCCTTGCCTGCAACCGTCACATCCGATTCACGTTTCTGCTGGACGAAGCGAAGAAACGCGACGCAGCCTATCTTGCCACGGGCCATTATGCCCAGGTCAGGCAGGACGAAACCGGGCTTTTTGAACTGCATCGCGGGGCAGACCCGCGCAAGGACCAGAGCTATGTCCTGAGTGTGTTAAACCAGGACCAGATCAGGCACGCGATGTTCCCCGTCGGCGGGTATACCAAGCCAGAGGTGCGCGACCTGGCATCAGGATTCGGGCTGCCGGTTGCCAGCAAGCATGACAGCCAGGATTTGTGCTTCCTTGCCGATGGGGATTATCGCCGGTTTCTTGTAGACCACGGCGGCCCAATCATGACACCCGGCCCGATAGAGATGCGAGATGGCACGGTGCTGGGTCAGCATGAAGGTTTGCCCAATTACACTATCGGACAGCGCAAGGGCCTCGGCATCAGCTACAGTGAGCCCCTTTACGTGATCAGCAAAGAGATCAGCACCAACAAGCTGATCGTAGGTGTTCAGAGTGAACTGGGTCAGGACACGCTGGGAGTCCATGATGTCAACTGGATTTCAGGCGTATCAGCCATTGAGCCATTCCGGGCAACTGTCAAAATCCGCTACCAGTCCAAGATGGCCCCGGCACAGGTCACACCAACTGAGCGAGGGATCCAGATCAAGCTGGATACCCCCCTGCCTGATGTCACACCCGGGCAAGCCGCCGTTGTCTACGACGGCACGCGCGTGGTTTGCAGTGGCCTGATCGCAGCGCGGAAGTTTGTTCTGGCAAATTAGAGCGTCAGCCCCATCATCGCAGCGACGGCATCACCCCACAGCAGCATGATCGCTGCTGCCATCACAACAGAAGGCCCATATGGCAGTGCTGTGTGGGCTTTGAAGTTCCGGAATACCATCGTTACAACGATGTACAGAAACGCCACCAGCGCGCCGATCAGGATCATCAGAACCAGCATCGGAATGATGCCGGGGAACCCTACAACCAGCCCACAATACGTTGCCAGTGTGACGTCGCCGAACCCAAAGGGCACTTCAGTAACAGGATTCTCCGCGCGCCCCATATTGATGATCCAAAGATACACCGCCCCCAGCAGATAGAAAGTCATGACGATGATCTGCCCGACGGCGTACCCCATCAAACCCTGGGAGAAATCAATGCGAACATTGATGAGAGTCTCCAGCAAGGCTACCGCAAACACGGGCAGCATCACCTCGTTGACAATCAGGTGATGCTCAATATCGATAACAGCAATCAGGATGAACGAAGAACTATAGAAATAGAGGACAATCGCCTGGAACAGGACAGGCTCCGAGAGCACGATGTAACCCGCCGAGACAATTGACAGCACATAAACGGCAATCAGTCGCACTGTCACGTTACGGAGGGGCCGCGGCGAACGTTCTTCATCAGCCTGCCCGTCAGCCGCACGCTCAGCTTCAATACGATGCCCCATCGTCGTTGATATCCAATTGATCAGGCTTCCAATAATCAGTGCCACAACAACCGACAGCGCAACCTTTACCACCATAATCTCTCTCGCTTGATGAATTATTATTGAGTTAGCATTATAGCATCCCTTTGCTATTGCTCCCCGTATGCCGTCATGCTACACTGACCACACACTAATCGGTATCACAACCTGGCAGAAATCATGAAATTTTTCCGTCATCTGACCCTAATCACAACCCTGCTGATCATGGCGGGTTGCAGCACCCTGCTCCAGGATGACATTGCGCCATCTTCGGATCCGCTGGGCCTGCTCAGCATGGAAGCAGATGAACCGGCAGTTATCGTGGTACTGGTACCTGAAGAAGCAGTTTATGCCCAGTTACGGGACGAAGTGATTACCAGTGTCCGGATGGCCGTGACATCTGGGACGCTGGCGGAGGGATTGGAGGTCACGGTTGAAGTGGCGGAAGCCGCATGTGATATCAGCGAAGAAGATATTAAGCGTATTCTGGCAGGCTATCCAAACGCGGTTGGTGTTATCGGGCCGCTGTGCGAGGAAATGTGCATAAACGCCAGCCTGGCCCTGAGCGATATAGGATTGACAGCCATCTCCCCAAGCTGCCATGCGACCTCTCTAACGGACCCCCTGCTGCACAGCACGGCATTTATGCGCACCATCTATGCCAATGACCTGACCAGCCAGACCGCAGCAAGTTTCGCGTTTGATGAGTTGGGTGCCCGACGAGCCATTGTTGTTTCAGACACTTCTCTCAGCGCGCAGGACGCAGTCAGTATGTTCGGCACCTACTGGCAAGATAATGGTGGTTTACTGGTCGATTCAATCACATGGTCGGAAGAAACAACAGTTTCAGAAGTCATGTCAATGGTTGCAGATGCCAGGCCAAATATCGTATATGCCTATCTAAACGAAACCCGGCTCATTGAGTTTATCCGTGAATACGCTGGTACAGGTGCGAGTAGTCAGTATCAACTGATTGTCTCAGGAAACGCACAAACCAACTGGGTTACCAACCGGCTGGGAGACTCCCTGTTAACCAACGTCTATACGCTCGCCCCTTATGCCAACTCCCCCACCTATATCGCTTTTGCACAGCGATTCTCTAACAACACCGGATACACCCCAACCCCGTATGCCGCAACAGCTTATGACGCAACCCTGATGATGCTGAAAGCGATTGATCAGAGTGTCTTCCTCAGGGCGGATGGCAGCTACGTGATGGGGCGAACTACCTTCCAGGACCACCTGTATGAGACTGCGGGATTCGAAGGAGTCACAGGACGGATTACCTGCACCTCATGGGGTGACTGCGGCATTCCAAACATAGGCGTGTTTCAGTATGAATCCAACGAATGGACTGTTACCTACGTGCCCTAATGACTATATGGCATCGGGTCAGGATGAAGCGTTATTACGCTCGGCCATGCGTTTTGCCCGTGGGCCAACCACGCGCTCGGTGCCTTTAATCAGGCGTTTGTAGTTCGGGATAAGGGCAACCGCAACAAACGCCATTGTAACCACCGCATACACGGCATACGGAAGTGGATCGAGACCAAGCGCGGCACGCACAATAAACACCACCATCACGGCAAAACAACCCACTGATGATGCGACGGACGCGTACCCGGTACTCCACAAGGTGAAGATAACCAACGGGACCAGGGCAATCCCCACGGGGGGCCACAGGGCGATAGCTGCGCCGACATTGGGCTGTGTCCCCGCACCCCCTTTGAAGTTGATGTAGATGGACCAATTATGCCCAGCTACAACTGCCACAGCCGCAGCGGCTTCGATCCATGGCAAGCCCGGGGCCAGCCAGCGTGCCAGCATCACAGCAAAGAATCCCTTACCGAGATCGAGCAGGCCAGTTACGACACCGCCCTTGATGCCAGCGGCCCGCAGTGCATTGGTTCCACCGGTGCGCCCACTTCCAATTGTCCGAACGTCCTCGCCAGTCAACACGCGAACCACCAACAGCCCCATAGGAACAGAGCCAAGCAGATACGCAAGCACGACAGCAATGACGTAGTATACAAAATCTGGCACAATTATCTCCTTTGCCTATATGTGGTAGAACCCCCCTACCATCATGTCCGTTGCGATATCCGCGTAACCAATACCGGAATCGAGACCACTGACCGCGTGCCAGCCTGCCATACTCTCATACCAGCCAGTTCGCCGGCTGATGAGAGCAAAAACAACAAATGGACATGCGTACCCAAAGAAGCCACATTACGGCGATCCGCATTGGACAGTACATTGGCCTTCCAGGAAGGATGAGAATGATAAACACCCTTCAACTGGAGATCGTTCGCAGCCAACAGGGTTAGCACACCAAGCAGCTCGGACGGGTGCATCTCAAAATGGGTCCGAGGTTGAGGTGAAACATTCGTAACCGGATAGGCAGCCAGGATAGAATCCCCCTGCCCGGAGAGCAGCCCACAACGTTCATATCGAGGGGTGTTCAATACATCTGCTCTTAACTGATCAAAAAGGTCTGAAGACATGGTGATCATGGGACAATCACCTCCGGTCTTATGCTATACTTATGAGTGACGAACCTAATCAACATGAGGCATTTGGTGCGCACAAAAGAACGCGAAGATTACCTCAAGACCATCTATCAGTTGCAGCGAAAAAGCAGTCCCGTCCGTACCACGGACATCGCACGGGTACTGAACGTTGAGCCAGCATCAGTGACCGGGATCATCAAACGGCTGTCTGAACTCGATCTTGTGGTATACGCACCCTACAAAGGAGTCACGCTGTCCGAATCCGGGATGAGAGTGGCCTTGGAAGTAATTCGTAACCACCGCCTGATCGAACTGTATCTCGTCGAAGCACTGGGTTACACATGGGATGAGGTACATGCCGAAGCCGAACGGCTCGAACATGCGGTATCGCCGCTGTTTATCGAACGTATCGAGGCCGCGCTTGGTTATCCGGCCACCGATCCCCACGGATCACCCATCCCCACAAAAGATGGTACAGTCAACCGCCGCAGTGAGATGCCATTAACCAGTCTGACAGCAGGGCAGACCGGACGGGTGTCCCGGGTAGTTGACGAAGACTCTGAGCTGCTTCGCTACCTGGATGGGCTGGACCTGCGACCGGGCGCTACGCTGGAGGTGATTGAGATTCCACCCTATGGCGGATCAATTCAGATTCAATCCAATGGCGAAGCCAAGGACATTGGCACAGAGGCGGCCCGCCAGATATTCATCGAACTAATGCCGGAATAAAAGGGACGAACGGGAAGATACCGGACACCTCCCGTTCGCTCTATACAGGGATATTTTAGCTAAGGATACCACCTTCGGTCATCCGACGAGCATCAAGCAGCTTATCAGCTTCCTCTGCTGAGAGATACCCTTTCTCGACAACCACTTCACGGATTGTGCGCCCAGAAGCCATGGCTTCCTTAGCGACCTCTGCCCCTTTCAGATACCCAATCACCGGGTTTAGCGCGGTCACCAGGATGGCATTCCTTGCCAGCCAGCCCTCAGCACGTTCACGGTTCAGGATTAAATCATCAATAGCTCGTTCGCGCAGGACACGCATCGAACTGATTATGATATCCATCATCTGGAACAGATCGTAGCCCATAATTGGCATCATAACGTTTAGCTCGAGCTGCCCTGCCTGCCCGCAAAGCATCACGGTGAGGTCGTTCCCCATGACATGGAACATGGCCTGGTTGACCATCTCAGCGATAACGGGATTCACCTTGCCCGGCATAATCGAAGAACCGGGCTGAACGGTTGGCATCGTGATCTCAGCCAGCCCTGTTGACGGGCCGGAAGACAGCAGGCGCAGGTCATTACTGATGCGCGTGATATCCTGTGCAAGCGCACGCAGCGCCCCGCTAAAGAACACGGCATCCTGATGAGACTGCATCGACTCAAACAGATTGTCGGAAGTCTCCAGCTCAAGACCTGTCAATTCTTCGAGCTTCTTAACCATGCGCGGATGATACTCAGGATGAGCATTGAGCCCGGTCCCGGTGGCTGTCCCACCAATCCCCAACCGTCGCAGGCCACGCGCCGCCTCGACGATCTTCTCGGTATCACGCCGAACCGCACGAGCATAACCCCCGAATTCCTGCCCAAGACGGACAGGCACCGCATCCTGGAGATGAGTACGGCCTGACTTCACGACATCATCCCATTCGCGGGCCTTGACATCAAGTGAATCAGCCAGTTCGTCAAGGGTTTCGGTCATCTCGTCAAGACGCCACAGGCAGCCAAGCCGAATAGCGGTCGGGATGGTATCATTGGTGGACTGGGCCATGTTGACATGGTCGTTGGGATGTACAGGCTTCTGTGCATCATCCAGGGCAAAACCAAGCAGTTGGTTAGCTCGGTTCGCGATCACTTCGTTGGTGTTCATGTTGTGTGATGTGCCCGCGCCAGCCTGAAATGGATCGACCACAAAATGGTCATCATGACGGCCTGCGACAACCTCATCAGCAGCCTGCATCACAGCCTGTGCGATCTCATCACCTGAAATGGTACGATTACCCGCCTGCTTATCCTGGAACAGGCCCAGATCATGATTGACTTCAGCGGCAGCTCGCTTGATCATCGCCATTGACCAGATGAACGCGCGATACTGTTTCAACCCCGATATCGGGAAGTTCTCGACCGCTCGCTGGGTCTGCGCGGCATACAGGGCATCAGTGGGAACTTTCAGTTCACCAAGGGAGTCTTTCTCGGTTCTGAATTCTGCCATTTGTTTCCTCCTGGAGTTGTGTGTGGAATGGCAAAGGGAGCAGCACAAGTATGAACTGCTCCCCCATAAAACTTCAATTGGTCAAACAAAATGCCTAGAGTGCATCGTAGCCTGGACCACTCTCAAAGAAATCATAGTTCGGCTGGCTATCGGGGGTCAAATCGACCACTTCGCCAACCTCGTGTTCAACTTCGGCTTTGCTATCAAAGGGAACCCGACGCGGCGGTTTGCCATCGCGGATTGAACCATCGGTTTCTTTCATCGCCCAGTCACTTGGCACTTCTTCCTCGATGAAGATGGCCTCATACGGGCACTCAGGAATACACGCGCCGCAGTCAATGCAGGTGTCCGGGTCAATGTAATACCAGGGCCACTCGGCTTCTGGCTGACCGGGAACAATGCATTCCACCGGGCAGACTTCCGTGCATGCACCGTCGCGCAGGCACAGGCTTGTAATGATGTGAGTCATTTGCCAGCACTCCTCGTCTGACTACTGTGGATAGAGTTAGGGTATCAACCCCTTATGATGTAGCCGCATCGTAACGGGCGGCCACCTCATCCCAGTTTACCACATTCCACCAAGCAGTGACATAGTCAGCACGCCGATTCTGGTAGTTCAGATAGTAGGCATGCTCCCACACGTCCAGGCCCAACAGCGGAGTCAGCCCCTGGGAAATCGGATTGTCCTGGTTGGCAGTTGATGTCACAATCAGCTTGCCATTGGCCGCGAGGCATAGCCACCCCCAGCCACTGCCGAACTGACCACCAGCCGCAGCGGAAAACTGCTCCTTGAAGGCATCAAATGAACCAAATGCCTCGTTGATGGCATCCGCCAGCTTGCCAGTGGGTGCGCCACCACCACCAGGTGCCATCGACGGCCAGAACAGGGAGTGATTATAATGCCCGCCACCGTTGTTACGAACCGCACCACGGACAGATTCCGGCAGGGAATCAAGGTTCGTAAGCAGTTCTTCGATGGTCTTACCCTGGAGGTCATCATGGCCTTCCAGGGCGGCATTGACCTTGTTGACATAGCCCTGATGGTGTTTATCATGATGTACGGTCATTGTCTTCTGGTCGATGTGCGGTTCCAAAGCATCATATCCATACGGAAGTGGGGGGCATTCAAAAGCCATGTCATCTCCTTTTGATGAAGTACGCGGTTGTAAAGATACATAGAGAGGAAAGCTCTGTTGCTCAAAGCTTTTCTGGGTGCTACGATTTGACCTCGCAGCACTCCATATTTGATTGTATCAACCGCCCGGCACTGCTTCAACCGAGGGCGTCAGGATCACGGTCATGACAGACAACACCCCAAGACCAGCCCTGTTGGGAGGGGTACTTATTGCTGGCGTTCTCGCGATGTCCAGTGCTTCGATTTTTATTCGCCTGGCCCAGCAATCGGGCATCCCATCGATTAGTATCGCAGCCTACCGCCTGACAATTGCGACACTGGCGCTCACCATCCCGGCAGCCAGACAGCACACATTGCAAAGGTATGCTAAACTGACCACACAGTCGAGAGGGTTACTGCTCATCAGTGGCATCCTGCTTGGGCTGCACTTTGCCACATGGACAGCCTCGCTGGAACACACGTCGATACTGGCATCCGTGGTACTGGTAACGACCACACCACTATGGATCGGGCTGGCGAGTCCGCTGCTGCTCAAGGAAGCAACTCCACCGGCTATGTGGCTAGGTATTCTATTGGCGATTGTTGGTGGCATTCTGGTGGCAGGGGCTGGTGGTGACGGACTGGCCGGGGCAGGCATGTTTGGTAATGCGCTGGCACTTGCAGGTGCGGTGTTTGCTGCTGGGTACCTGATGATAGGCCGCAACGTGCGTGAGAGTCTCCCCCTTATCCCTTACATCTGGGGGGTTTATGGCGCTGCTGCACTTATGCTGATCACATGGGCCTTGATCGGTGGGTTCAGCCTGACAGGCTTCCCGCCAACGGCGTATCTTTGGTTGATCGGGCTGGGTCTGATCCCGCAGTTGATCGGCCATACAGCGGCAAACTATGCAGTAAGATATGCCCCCGCGTCATTTGTGGCTGTCGCGACACTGGGTGAACCTATCGGGTCGGCAATCCTGGGCGTGATCCTGCTAAAGGAAAGCCCCCTGCCCCTTCAGATACTAGGCGGCACGATCATCCTGGCCGCTATCTTGATCGCCAGCAGGGCCACAAACCGGAACAACAAGGATGAAATGAATGGCGCATAAGGTAGCGCTGCACTATATTCCTGTTTTCTTTATTCCCCACAGCTTCCATTCTTCACAGGATGGCTTCCGGATTAAGCGCGTGGTGGACGTCAGCCGCCTGCTAACGGCCCTTGAGGCCGACAGCAACCAGCATGTATTTATTGCAAACGGAACAGACCTGCTGACAAGATACCTCCGCACATTTCCCGCGGATCGTATGCGTGTTAACACCGCTTTCCAGCAAGGACAGATCACTGTTAATGGCTGGCATACGCTTCCAGATATCGACTTGCTGCCAGGCGAAGCCCTTATTCGTAATCTTAAAGAGGGTGCAGGTGATTCCAGTGAGCTGGGCGCAGAAGCGTCCATAGATGTACTCCTGCTCACGCCAACCTATTACACCGTACAGCTGCCACAGGTACTTTCACGAAGCGGTATCCGCTCGCTGATCATGCTGACCGATACCCCGGGCGAGTGGCAGCGACTGATAACGTGGTGCGCGGGTGAGTATGAGCTGGCGTTTGTGACCTATCCGCAAAGCGCCTTTGCTGAATTCCAACTGCCGCCCCAGAAAAGGGCATCAGAGAGAACACTGAAGGCTTGGGTATCTACCCTTGCAGCTGACGGTACCCCCTCCCATGTACTGCTGCTTGATCAGCTCAACATCAACAATGACAGCATGCTGCCGCAAATCAATAAAGGGATAGAAGACCAGGAAGATTTCCATCATGAGGGGCTGATATCAGCGATGGATGACGTGCTTGCTGACGATCCTTCATGGGAATTACTGGAGAGCGAACCGGGTTCAGTAGTTGAGTTGACAGGAGCTGGTCGCTGGAGCAGCCGTGTTCCCCTGACGAATCAAATACTGGAGCTTCTAAGTACGCTGACAGACCTGATCGAACCGTTTAGCGCGCATGCCCACATCGCCGGTGCCGAACAGGCTAACAGTATCGAGGCACTTACCTCACAACTCTGGCGGGAAAGCCTGTCGCTGCAATCCACGGAGTTCCTCGGGGGCAAATGCGACGACCAGACTGCCGAGGAGGGCATGCTCACTGTAGCCCGGCTCAACCAAACAGCGCGCGAGATCGGGCAGTATGCCCTTCTTGCCATCAGCAAGCGCATTGATACGCGCCACAGCAACCCGGACGCAATCCCCATTGTGGTGTTTAACCCTTCCGCCGATGCACAGGCGCGGCTGGTTGATACCGAAATCACACTCCCCGGATCAACACATGGGGTTCAGATTGTGCCCGATGACGAAGACGCTGCCCCCCTCCCCTGCGATCTGCTGCCGCCTGAAACAGACGACGAACGCCCTGCCCTGCGATTTATTACGCCGGAAATCGCCCCATATGGCTACACGACAGTGTGGGCACTCCCGGCTGAAAACCCACCGCCGAAACCGCAGTTTGACAGCCAGAACATGATCGAAAACGAGGTAATCAGCGTGATGCTGGATCAACACGCCGGCACACTAACCCTGTACGACAAACGAACGGGGAGATCGTTTGCGGGGCTGAATCAATACATTGACGGGGCCGACAGCGGCGATCTGTATCGTTACCAGGCACCGCCAACCGACAGCGTCATCCAATACGCAACCAACTACCCGCTGGCCCCACAATGCTATCGCAGTGACGTTGAGCAGATATTGCAGTACCTTCAGATATATCGGTTACCACGGGGTTTGATGGCGGATGGCTCCGCCCGTGAACGGCTTACGGCTCAGTTCGTCCCGGTCTCGATCCAAACGACACTAAGGATTCCCCATCACAAACCGATGTGTGAAGTTTACGTCAGTATCGCCAACCACGCGCGGGATCATCGTTTGCAGGTTGGCTTCCCGACGGGGATACAAGCGGATACGGCGCTGTTTGACACGGCGTTTGGCATTGCCGAACGGCAGGCAGATGGTTCCTACCCCAGTGGGCGTTTCGTCACCCTGATGGGCAGCGAAACCGGGCTTACCATCGCCAATAAAGGGTACCAGGAAGTCGGCCTGACCTCCACGGATGAAGGACTGTATGTAGCCAAAACCCTGCTGCGGGCCTTCGGAACCTATGATCATTCACACCCCAACCTCCCCGGTGCTGAGAACACGCAAATTCAGGCTGACATTGAGGCCACCTATGCGCTGATCCCACATGATGCTGACCTTGAAACAGCGTGGAAACTGGCACGGTCCTTTCAGCAGACCGCACAGACTATCGCTGAACGTCAGCACAATGGCCCCTTAGCGGCCCAGAGTGGCCTTGTAAAGGCGCTGCCCGAGGGTATGGTACTGACAGGCATAACACGCGGCATTGACGCTGATAGCCTCATTATTCGGATGGTTAACCTGTGGGATGAACCACTTACCGGTAATCTGGAGATAGGCTTTCGGTATGATGCCGTGATCTATACATCCCCGCTGGACATTCCACTTGAACGAACAGGCCCCCGACACGACAAAAAAACGATCTCTTTTGCTGCTGGCCCAAAAGAGATCGTTACGCTACGATTCAGCGGAGTGCGAGTGTAATTAGCCTGCCCCTGCAGTGCTGATGCCAAGGTAGCCGCTATCACCGGGCCAGATTTCCATCTCCCATGGCTCAAGCGTGGCGTCTTCTGGTAGATATGGACCGAAGTACTGCTGGCGCAGTCTCTCGATGGTGCCATCCTGGTACATATCCTGAAGGGTTATGTTCACCAACGCATGGAAATCGCCATCGTTCCGAGGAACAATCATGACACGGGCAGACGGACGATAGCGGCGCTCAAACACCTGGATACGGTTGTCTGCTCGCGACATCAATACGACCGAATACTCATCCCCAACCACAGCAAATACTACGTTTCCAATCAACTGACGGAACGCATCCTCGAGTGTTTCAGCAGTCTCGACGCTGGGGAATGCGTTGTTTTCCTCGATCATGTCCGTACTGGTATCAACTGGCTGAACAGCTATCACAGCACGGAATTCGAGGTCCCCTACCCCGTTCACAACCGCATCTTCGGTATCAATTAACCGCAGTCCAACATCATAATACGCGGCAGATTGCCCAACCTGCCCAATGCGGGATTGATCAGGTGTAATGCCCACGGCAATGTCCGCACTGCCAGCCAGGACCATATCAACCGCAGCATCGCCGTACGTCCCGGGCAACTCCGTCACAGGCACATTCCATCGACGCGCCATCTCATTGATCACTGCACGGTTGTAGCCATCAATGATCGGGGTACTGTCAAACGTCAGTGGCTCGGAAGCAAGGTCAAGCCCGGCAATACGGATGGCTTCGCCAGCCCGGATGCGATCCATAACTGACACATCGGGTGGCGTGACCGTTGTTATATTTGCCATGTTTTGAGAAGGTTCACCCGGAATCGCGGTTGGAGTCTCAGTTGAAATACCATAAAAGTGGAGTGCCAGCAGCTCGCCTGCTGTGCCACCGCTGAATACCTTATACAGGGAGATATCCAGCAGTTCGCGCAGGGCAAGTTCGCCCTGTCGAACCACCAGTCCGTAGGGTTCTTCCGTAATCGGCTCCTGCATCATTTCGAGTTCATTATTGGCACTCTGTAACAACAACATGTCTTCGTGCGTGCCCACAACTGCGCGCACTTCAGCACGCTCAAGAAGCGCCGCGACACCTTCCTCTGGCACGTTGACGACCCGGACATCGAGCGGAATGCCCGCTTCAGCCGACCATGTTGCCAGTGCCTGTGCGGCATCTCCTCGGATCGCAGCAACCGCTGCCCCACTCAACTGGCCCAGCGATTCAACCCCACTATCCGTGGCGACAACAGCACGATACCCCCCGGGAAAAGTTGAAACCGAAAACTCGACAATGGCCTCCAGGTCACGGGTATGGGGGATTCGCCCAATCACTACATCGACGCGGCCTTCGGCAAGATCATCCTGCCAGGTCTGGCGCGTCACCTGGTGAAACTCAATATCCAATTCCCATTGATCCGCGACGCGTCGCATCAGGTCGGCCTCATAGCCTTGCACGGTGCCATTGTCAGCAAGGTACGAGAAAGGCCGCGCATTGTACAAGGCCCCTACCCTGATGACTCCACGGCTGCGGATTTCTTCAAGTACAAAACCAGCCGGTACAACAGGTGGCTCGTCAACGGAGGCCGTGGAGTTAACCTCAACTTCAAGCGTTTCTGTCGGTGGAGATTCATCGGCGGGCAGCTCGCCAGGAGTGACGGTGACTTCGGCTTCACGTCCACATGCTGCCAACAGGAGTGTCAGAGCCAGCAAGCCTGCCACCGGAAGCATTACGATCTTCGATTTAGCGCGCATACACATTATGGGCATGGATATACGCCTCCACTTGAGGTGGTACAAGATAGCGAACTGACTGCCCTGTTATCAGGCGGCTTCGTACGTCGCTGGACGAAATCTCTATCAAAGGTGCAACAAAAAATGTGAGGTTTTCCGTCAACCCGGGGATGGCCTGTTCCACAGCATCCAGTCTGACCGCCGTACCGGGACGTCGCATCACGGCAAGATGAGCCTGTTCGATCAATTCAGCGGGCCGATTCCAGCTTGGTAGATCAGTAAGTGAATCCGCACCGATGATAAAGTACAGGTCCGATCCTGGGCTTTGTTGATGAATGGCCTTCAATGCATCGACTGAGTAATGCGGCCCCGGGCGATCAATATCCACACGGGACAGACGGAATCCATGGTGATCAGCCACCGCACGCTCGACCATTGCCACCCGATGTACAATGGGTGCCTCAACGGTCTTATGGGGTGGATCTGCAACAGGCAACCAGAGGATGTGATCGAGATTCAGGGCCGCCAACGCACGGTCGGCAAGGATCAAATGCCCGAGGTGAGGTGGATCAAATGAGCCACCGAAAACGCCAATACGCATTAATCAGACCATTCCAGTTCGTAATCGCCAATGTATACGGTATCCCCGGCTCGGCAACCGGCGGCCTCAAGGGCTTCGGTCACACCCAGGGCACTAAGAATACGCTGGAAACGCAGAACAGCCTCCTCGTATTCCCAGTAAGTCATTGCCGCCGCACGCTCGATCTTGGTACCCGATACGCGGTACCCACCATCAGTCTCACGGGTGATCTCAAACCAGTCCACATCTTCCGGGGTAAACACAGGAATGTCTTCACCGGGTTCGGGGATGGGGAGTTCATCAAGGCGCTGCCGGACAGCGTTGAGCAGGTCACGTATACCTGTCTGTGCCGCTGCGGAAATCGTCATAAGCGTGTACGCTTGCGCCTCAAGGGAGGGGGTGATCATCTCTTGCCATGCACGCGCATCGGGCAGATCGATCTTGTTCAGCACAACGAGTTGTGGCCGTTGACCCAACTCCTCATCATACAGGGCAAGCTCGGTGTTGATCTGGTAGAAATCAGCGAGTGGGTCTTCCCCCGCCCCATCCAGGAGGTGGACCAATAATCGGGTTCGCTGGATATGGCGCAGGAAGCTGTGCCCCAACCCCACACCCTGGCTGGCCCCTTCTACAAGGCCGGGGATATCGGCAAAGACGATCTCGGTATCATCGAGAAGCGCCACGCCAAGATTGGGGACCAGTGTTGTGAAAGGATAGTTTGCGATCTTGGGGCGCGCACCACTCAACACAGAGAGCAATGTCGATTTACCGGCATTTGGCACACCGATAATCGCAACATCGGCGATGAGTTTCAGTTCCAGGTTGAGCCAGCGCTCCTGACCGGGTTCGCCACGCTCTGCGACACGGGGTGCCTGGTTGGTAGAGGTCTTGAAGCGCTGATTACCACGCCCCCCACGACCGCCAGCCGCTACGACTGCACGCTGCCCGTGTCGGGTCAGGTCGGCGATGGTTTCCCGGGAATCGGCGAGCCGGACCACAGTCCCGGCAGGGACTTCGATGACAAGATCATCACCGTTGGCCCCCGTCCGGTTGGAACTCCCCCCACCGTGACCGGGTTCCGCCCTGAAATGCACCTTCCCCTGAAATCGTGACAGGGTGTTCAGCCGTTCGTTGACCTCAAGGATCACCGAACCACCATCACCCCCGTCACCACCTGCGGGACCGCCATGCGGAACGTATTTTTCGCGACGGAAGGCCACCATGCCATCGCCGCCATCTCCAGCCTTGACATAAATCTTAACTTCATCCAGAAACATAGTTTCAGAAGCTTACCGCGCCCCCACATAAAAGGCAACGCGCGCCATGCAGGCGCGCGCTTTAAGCCGAGTACCTATTTAAGTTAGTGATCGCGGCCAACGACAAAATGAAGAATACTACGCAGTTCATCGATATGCTCACTGGGTGGCAATTTGTCAAGAGCAGCATTGGCCTGAACCACCAGCAGGCCCGCCATTTTGCGCCCTTCCTCAACTGCACCACCTTCCAGCATACGCAGTTTGAGGTTTACAATCGGGTCGTTTTCGTCCGGCTCTGTGACAACATGCCCGCCATTTGAAACTCGTGCACGCACAGCAGAGGCAACCCCCTTGCCCTGCGCCACATCGATCCCGACGTTTTTTCCCACCAGTTCGGGGTCACCAGTCAAATCGAGGATGTCATCAACGATCTGGAACGCCAGGCCAAGGAAGAACCCGTATTCACCGATATTATGCACAAAATGCTCATCAGCATCAGCAAGCTGGGCACCCAGCATCGCCGCGGCACGGAACAGTGAGGCAGTCTTCTTCGCAACAATCTTCTGGTACATCTCGCGGTTCAGGTCACCGTCTTTGGCTGCCTGCGCCTGAAGGGTCTCCCCTTCCACCAGTGCAACCGTGGCTTCCGCAAATATCGTATTCAGGCTGCCGTACGGGGCCATCAGCATGTAGACCTGGGTGAACAGGTAGTCACCGGTCAGCAGGGCAAAGGTACGCCCCCACTTCTCATTGATGGTGACCCTTCCACGACGAGTAACACCATGATCATTGATGTCGTCATGAACCAGCGTTGCAGTATGAACCAGCTCAAGAGCCGATGCCACCGGCACAGCCCGATCCAATTCAGAGCCACCTGCCGCCAGGTGAGAGAGATACAGAATACGAGGTCGCACCCGCTTACCACCAGCAGATATGATGTGTCGGCTCGCTTCTTCAAGCACTGCAACGTCACTTTCAACAACATCCATCATCATCTGGTCGGTAGCGAGCAGTGCTTGCTCAAGGTCCATCAGTGATGCCTCCAATCAACACAGGGTTTACGCCACTGTTTGTTACTTTCATAATTTTATAAATCAATTATACTATTCCGCTGTTTTAGCGTCAAACCATTATTCAGATGCTTCCGGCGGAGTCAGTATTTCAAGTTCCTCCAGGCGCACAGGATCAGATCGGGCGAGGAAGAACTCCAATGCAATTTCCGCGAATCTGAAGAATGCCCGCATCGATTGCACCTGGTTCAGGTAATATTCAGCCAACTGCGCATCCTCCTCTGAGAGGCTTTCACGCACCTTATTGAGGCTGGCTATATTGTTCTCAAGCACATGCAAGGCAACCCCAACCTCGCGCCGCTCTCGGCTTTCAAGCACAAGCCGGACGATCTTCCAGAAGTCATTTTCTGCTTCATAGAACTTGCGTCGTTCACCCTTGACCCAAACCTCACGGACCATACCCCAACGCTCAAGTGCACGCATGTTCATGCTGACACTGGCCTTTGATTTGCCCACAATCGCCTCAAGCTCGTCGAGGGAGAGCGCTCCGGGACTCATGAGCAAGGCCCCGTAAAGATGGCCCATGATGGGGCTGAAACCAAAAAAATCAGTAAGTTCCCCCAACCCTTGTATGACACTGTCACGAACAGTCAATAAAGACTCATCCATTGTTAGGCTCTTTATCTTTTAGTATTTTTTGAACATATTGTAATGTTATCGAATAGGGCTTGACAATGTCAACCCTTTCCCCCAAATCAACTGCTTTATGGCATTGTCCAAATTGTGAACTTCTGCGCTATATTGTATAAAAGAATGATTGACAACGTTACTAGAGTGTGTCTGCAAACCACTTTTTGCCTCACCCCTTCCGTACCGCTGAAGCGGTGCTCCCTCCCCTCTCCGCGCAGCATTGGCTTCGCAAAGCTGACAGAGAGGGGAAACAGCGAGTGCAATGAGCCGAGGGGTGAGGTAAAACGCGCCAGGCTGGTGTTTTGACGGGCTTTGTAGACAGACCCTGGTCAACCTCAACCAGGAGGCTGGAAAATTGGGAACACGGTCCGAAATACCGGATATCGTGATCGGTCGTCTGCCCGTGTATTTGCGGTCACTGCGCAGGCTGCATCAGGATAATCGGGAAATCACATCCTCACATGAACTAGGTCAACGGCTGGGAATCAGTTCTGCCCAGATACGGAAAGACCTCTCGCACTTCGGGGAGTTCGGGAAACAGGGTACCGGGTACCATGTCGAATCGCTAATCAAAGCACTTGAGCGTATTCTCAACGTCGATCATGAGTGGCGTGTTGCCCTGATCGGGGTTGGCAACCTCGGACGTGCAATTGCCCATTACGGCGGCTTCACGGCCCATGGCTTCCGCATCGCACATGTTTTTGATGTGGATTCCGGTAAGATCGGGCAAGAAGTCGTGCCGGGGCTGATCGTCAAGAGTATTGATAACCTGCGTGATGAGCTGCATCTGCATCAGATTCAACTTGTGATGCTGGCAACCCCGGCAGAGACCGCGCAAGATGTTGCTAACCTCCTGGTGGAATGCGGTGTCAAGGCCATCCTTAACTATGCTCCGATCATCATCAATGTACCCGACGATGTTCATGTGCAATACATTGACCCCATCGTCCATCTGCAACGCATGACATACTACCTCGAATAACAAAGGCCCCTTGCGGGGCCTTTGAATTCATTACGTCAAAGCTACAGATTTGGAACGATGCGTTCAAGCACCTCCAGGCGCTCCAAACCACGGCTGGCACCCAGTGCAGTCGCACCAACCGGATCATCCGCAAGGAATGCGGGCACATTGGTTTCGCGTGTAAGATACTGATCGATGCCTCGCAGCAGGGCGGTGCCTCCTGTCAGGACCATACCCCGGTCAATGATATCCGATGACAATTCCGGTGGTGTACGTTCGAGTACACGGCGGCAGACACCCGCGAGCAGTGAGAGCGGCTCCTGTAGTGCTTCGACTATCTCGGAGGTTGTCAGCGTAATAGTACGCGGCAGGCCATTGACCTGGTCACGGCCCTGGATGTCCATCCGAAGTTCTTCGCCAATATCAAGAGCCGCCCCGATGTTGATCTTGGTCAGTTCAGCCGTGATATCACCGATGATCAGGTTGTACTTTTTACGCACGTAGTTGACAATAGCATCATCCAGCCGAACCCCACCAAGTCGCTCAGATGCCGCGACGACAATACCGCTCATTGAGATGACCGCCGCTTCGGTTGTACCACCACCCAAATTGACAATCATGTTGCCAGTCGGTGTATCAATTGGCAGCGACGACCCAATCGCCGCAGCAAGTGGCTCCGGTATCAGGCGCACATCGCGGGCACCTGCATGGATAGCGGCCTCATGTACCGCGCGGCGTTCCACACTGGTCACCCCATACGGCACGGTGATCATGATCGTGGGCTTGAACAGCCGCACGCCGCCAGTTGCCTTGTTAATAAAATGCCCCAGCATTGCCTCGGTGACTTCATAGTCAGCTATCACGCCATCACGCATGGGGCGCATCACGTCGATGGATTCGGGGGTCTTGCCGAACATCTCGCGCGCATCCTGGCCGACAGCCACAATAGTCTCGGTATCCAGCGTAATCGCCACAACGTTCGGCTCATGCAACAGGATTTGCTCGCGTTCGGCGATGGTAATATTGACGGTGCCCAGATCGACACCCAGCTTACGAGAAAACATAGCGACTCCGACAGATAACCCTATTCAACGCCCAGGTCCAGTATACCCTGAACCTGGGCGGCCATGCATAAGCTCGATTCGGCTCAACAGAGTCGGTGTTTACTCAAAATCCATCTCGCTGGGGCCCGTGCCCCGGCGCGGACGCTGGCGGCGGGCCACCTTGAGACGCAGGTTAGCACGATTGATGGCAGCTTCCAGCGCAAATGCTTCTGCCGGATCGGGTGGTGGCCCTTCACGCATCATGGTTTCTGCGCGCTTACGGGCTTCTTCAGCGCGAGCAAGGTCGATCTCCTCGGCCTGTTCAGCGGAATCAGCCAGCACGATTACATGATCATTAGCCACCTGGAGAACCCCTCCGCCAATGGCAAAGAGTTCTTCACCGGCTCCGACCTTGACCCGCAATTCACCTATACCCAAAGCAGTAATCAACGGGGAATGCTTGGGCAGAATACCAAGTTGGCCTTCTGTCCCGGGTGCAATCACCATATCAACTTGCTGATCGTAGACGCGGCGCTCCTGGGTGATGATTTCACAACGCAAGGGCATGAGTTACCCCCCTTCCCTATGCATGCCGTGAGGCTATGATTCTTTTTCGTGACGTTCAAGAACATCCTCAATCGGGCCAGCCATGTAGAAGTGCTGCTCCGATACATGGTCCAGCTCACCAGACAGGATCATCTTGAAGCCGCGCACGGTATCACCCACGGTGACATAACGCCCTTCACGTCCAGTAAACTGTTCAGCGACGAACATCGGCTGGGACAGGAAGTTCTGTATCTTGCGGGCACGAGCCACCAGCAGCTTGTCATCCTCGGACAGTTCATCGATGCCAAGAATGGCGATGATGTCCTGCAAGTCTGCATAGCGCTGAAGCATCCGTTGAACCTCACGGGCCACACCGTAGTGCTCCTCGCCAACGATGTCCGGCTGAAGGATGCGGCTGGTACTGGTCAGCGGGTCCACTGCGGGGTAAATGCCCTGCTCAGCGATAGACCGTTCAAGCGCGATGGTGGCATCAAGATGAGCAAAGGTCGCAACCGGGGCCGGGTCCGAATAGTCATCAGCGGGGACATACACAGCCTGCATCGAGGTAATCGACCCACGACGGGTACTGGTAATGCGTTCCTGCAGGGCTCCCATCTCGCTGGACAGGGTAGGCTGGTAACCGACGGCAGACGGCATACGACCGAGCAGCGCGGATACCTCAGAACCAGACAGTGAGAACCGGAAGATGTTATCAATAAACAGCAGTACGTCACGGCCCTCATCACGGAAGAATTCCGCGTTGGCCAGGCCGGTCAGAGCGACACGAAGACGTACGCCGGGCGGCTCGTTCATCTGCCCAAAGACCATCACGGTCTTATCGATGACGCCACCTTCCTTCATTTCGTCATAGAGGGCGGTACCTTCACGGGTACGTTCACCGACACCGGCAAACACGGAGTACCCACCATGCTCAGAAGCAATCGAGCGAATAAGCTCCATGATAATGACGGTCTTGCCAACACCAGCACCCCCAAAGATACCAGTCTTACCGCCACGAGTAAACGGCGCAATCAGATCAATGACCTTGACGCCGGTCTCAAACACTTCTGTTGAGGTGGCTTGTTCGTCAAAGGCCGGTGCATCGCGATGGATGGGGTAGTAGGTCTCGGCTTCTACCTTGCCCTTGCCATCAATGGGATGCCCAAGCACATTGAAAATACGCCCCAGCGACGGCTGGCCCACAGGCACCCTGATCGGTGCACCGGTTGCAATGGCCTTTACACCACGGGGCAGGCCATCGGTGGTGTCCATTGCAACAGTACGGACGCGGTTATTGCCGAGGTTGGTCTGCACTTCAAGAATCAGCGGTTCCTGATCCTCGCGCGGCACCTCGATTGCTTCGTAAATATTGGGCATCCCTTCGGGTGGGAACTCGCAGTCCACCACTGCACCCAGGATCTGGATGACTTTCCCGACTTTTGCTTGTTTTGCCATCAGGTCTCCTGTATTCCGTATGTGATACTAAGAATTCGATTGGGTAAGTGCTTCGGCACCGCCGACGATATCAAGGATTTCGCTGGTGATTGCAAGCTGGCGCACCTTGTTGTAGGTAAGCGTCAATTCCTCGGTGAGTGCGTTAGCATTCTCAGTTGCATTACGCATTGCCACCATACGGGCTGAATGCTCACTAGCAAGCGAGTCCAGCAACGTCTGGAATAACTGCAATTCGGTGAATCGCGGCAGGATTTCATCCAGGATAGACTGGGTATCCGGCTCAAAACTATAGACCGGATTGACCTTTTCGGGGTCCATTTCAAGGTCAATACCTATCGATTCCCCTCGTCCACTCAAGGGCAACAATCGGACCACAGTCGGTTCCTGCCGCAGGGTATTGATGAAGTCAGTATACACAATGTACACCTCGTCAAAATCACCCGCGAGGAAGTCGTCAATTGCCGCACGGACAATGGGAGTAATTTCAAGGATGGACGGTGAAGCAGACAGATCGCTGAATTCCGCGATGATGTACTTCCCCCGCCGCAGCATCAGGTCACGCCCCTTACGGCCAATGGTGATGTAGCGGATATCCTTGTCATCATGGGCTTTCTCAAAATCGATTGCCTCACGGACCACGTTGGTATTATAGGGTCCGGCAAGGCCACGGTCACTGGTAATTAGAACTACCAGGGTCTTCTCGATTTTTTCGCGGATTTCCAGCAGCGGGTGAGCGAATGTGCCATCGTCACGCGCAGCAAGGTCCGCCAGAATCAGGCGGGCCGCCGACGCATAGGCGCGCGTCGCGGTGGCTGCCGCCTGTGCCCGGCGCACCTTGGAAGCAGAAACCGCTTCAAGGGCACCGGTTACTTTCGCAATGTTCTTGACACTGCGGATTCGTCGTTTAATCTCAAGTGGTGTCGCCATTATCCCTCAGTCCTGACTTAACTCCAGGAGGAGTTGAAGTCTTTGACGGCCTTTTCCAGCTTCTCAATCAACTCATCGGAGAGACGAAGTTCCTTCTCAATCTCGTCAATAATCGGCTTGTTCTGGGCTTCCATGTAGCGCAGGAAATCCCCCTTCCACTCACCAACCCGCTCGACCTCAACGGTATCAATCAAGCCACGCGTACCGGTAAACAGCAGCAGGACCATCTCAGAGAGGCTGTACGGCTGATACTGTGGCTGTTTGAGCAGTTCAGTGAGGCGCATACCACGATCAAGCTGTGATTGGGTGGCCTTGTCAAGGTCAGAACCGAACTGGGCAAAGGCAGCCAGGTTGCGGAACTGTGCCATCTGTAGACGCAGACCACCAGCCACCTGCTTCATGGCCTTACGCTGGGCATCACCCCCCACACGGCTCACCGAGATGCCGGTGTTCACAGCCGGGCGAATGCCGCTGTTGAACAGGTCCGCCTCAAGATAAATCTGACCGTCGGTAATGGAAATGACGTTAGTTGGCACATACGCGGAAACATCGCCCAGCAGCGTCTCGATGATCGGCAGCGCGGTCAGGCTGCCGCCCCCTTCAGCATCGGACATCTGGGCAGCGCGCTCCAGCAGGCGTGAGTGAAGGTAGAACACGTCACCGGGATAGGCCTCACGCCCCGGCGGGCGGCGCATCAGCAGAGACACTTCACGATAAGCCCATGCGTGCTTTGAGAGGTCATCATAAACGACAAGGGCATCCTTGCCCTGCTCCATGAAGTATTCGCCAATAGCACAGCCAGAGTACGGAGCAATGAACTGGAGTGCAGTTGGGTCGGCAGCACTTGCGATCACAATAATGGTGTGATCCATCGCGCCATATTTCTCCAGTGTCGACACAATGCTGGCAACCTGGGCGCGCTTCTGACCGATAGCCACATAAATGCAGGTAACGCCGGTATCCTTCTGATTAATGATGGCGTCAAGGGCAATTGCAGTCTTACCGGTCTGGCGGTCACCAATAATCAGCTCACGCTGACCACGACCAATCGGGGTCATGGCATCGATGGAAACCACACCCGTCTGAAGCGGGCGATCCACGTTACGACGATCAATTACGCCGGGAGCAATCTTCTCAACTGCCATGTACTTCTCAGGGGTAATGGCACCCTTACCATCGACGGGTTGACCAAGCGGATCAACCACCCGCCCTATCATTTCGTCGCCAACGGGGATCGAAATCAGACGACTAAGGCCACGCACGCGGCTTCCCTCGGGAATGTCGCCGTATTCCCCCATGATGATGACGCCCACCACTTTTTCTTCGAGGTTGAATGCCAAACCGATTGAACCATTGGCGAACTCAACCAGTTCTTGCGCGCGTACCCCCGTCAAGCCAGAGACACGGGCGATGCCGTCACCAACTTCCAGCACAGTACCCACTTCGGCGACTGTGACTGAAGGTTGAAACTGATCGATTTGCGACTTCAACTGTTCGGCTAGGTCTTTGGAGATATTTGTTGCCATCGTGTCTCCCACGTTGTCATTGGATTGTGAACGCAAATTAATCAACCTGGTTGCCCAGATCAAGAGTCTTGAGGACGCTGAAAATAACAAGTTCGCAATTTTACAGCGTTTTAAATTTTACCGAATGAAATCCGATTTGCCCACCCATTCCAAACAGCAGCCAGGGCAATCGCATCAAAATGATACCAATAAAGCCGCATTTGTCTCCAATTTAGCCGATTACGACCTTACCCACGGTCCAGTTTACGCGGCTGCCCGCTGCCCAATTCAACAGATCGACGATATGCTGCCCAGATGGCCTGTGATATCACCGTGCGTAAGCCGCCCTTCTCCAGTTCAAAAATGGCTTCAGCAGTCGTGCCACCCGGTGACGTGACCTCATTGCGCAGCGCAGCCTGGTGAGCCTGGGATTGACGCGCATAGGAGAGCGTACCCTGCATTGTCTGCATCACCAGTTTCTCGGCCACCCGTCGTGAAAATCCCAGATGGACACCCGCATCGATCATGGCCTCCATGAACATCAGGATGTAAGCCGGGCCTGTTCCACTCAATGCAGTTGCCATATCAAGGTAGCTTTCATCATTAACCTTGACCGATTCACCCAGCGCACCAAGCAGGAGTTCTGCCTGGGCGAACTGTTCCTCGGTGACGTGTTCCGTCGGGCACCAGACGGTAATACCCTCTCCGATCTGCCCCGGTGTGTTCGGCATCGCACGGACCACCGCCGCGTGAGCCAGCCCATCAGAAATAGTGCGGATAGGCACGCCGGCGGCGATGCTAATCACCAGCGCTGTAGACGGTACGGCACCACGCAGGTTAGCCAGCACAGCGGGCATGACCTGCGGTTTCACCGATAGCATGATCACGTCGTGATTGTGGATGGCTGCGCGATTGTCTTCAACCGCATGAAGTTCATAAACCTGAACCAATTGCTCGCGACGCAAGGTGTTCGGGTCGCTGATGGTCAGGTCGGACGCCTCGACCAACTGCTCACGCAGCAGGCCCTTGAACATTGCCTCCCCCATGACACCCGCGCCGATAAATACAATCTTCTTGCCCATCAACATGGCAGGCCTCCCCGGCGAACTATGAATCCCATTTTACTGATGTGATGTATCGCAGCATGTTGCCCATATGGCGCTGCTTCCGTAAATACACAGATAGCACCCCAACGTCAAACGTACGCGGCCTGAAGCCAAACTCACGCTCAATCAAGCCGATCTCTGCTGTCTGGTTGCTGGACAGCAGTTCTGCCCAGATTTCGGTAACCGGCCAGCGTGCAAACAATCCATCGAGATACCAGCCCCCTACCCTATGCATCAACATGGGCAGGCCGACAATCGGACGCTGGTGCCCAATGGTATACATCACGCGCATTGCCATGCGACGATAACTGAGTACTTCGGGGCCACCCAGGCTGATCACCTTGTCGAGGTGGTCGAGGTTTTCAAGTGACATGGTAAGACAAGTGATCAAGTCTTCAACCCACAGCGGTTGCATGGTCATATCACCATCACCGGGCACAAAGAACACAGGTGAACTACTGATCAACATGGCGAGGTTCTGACTAAACCGGTCACTTTCACCAAACAGAACACTGGAGCGGAAGATCGTATAAGCCAGCCCACTCTGGCGGATGGCTTCCTCAGCGTGGCCCTTAGCACGAAGTATCGAATAAGCAGAACCACGGTCTGCTCCAATACGACTCAGATAGACCACCCGCCCGACCCTGGCAGCGCGGGCCGCATCCATCACCAGCTTTGTGCCGGCTACATCGACATCGTCAAGCTGAGCATAGCGGCCACGGGTATCGGTGCCAATCAGGTGAAAGATAGTATGCACCCGGTCCATCGCCTCGACCAGCGCATCGTGGTTATTGAGGTCAGCCACCGCCGCATCGACACGAACACCACGGGGCAACCGCGACAAGTCTGTACCAGGGCGCAGCAGCACCCGGACATCAAATCCCAGATCACGCGTCAGGCGGGTGACAAGACGTCGGCCCACAAATCCGGTTGCACCGGTAACAAGTATCATACGAAGGTAACCACAAACGGGGAATCAGGATCAGGTTCCTGGCATAGTGCCAGGTTGAGAGACTAGCGGATATCCCACACAGACACAACTTTAGCCATTGGGCAGGGTTACTGTTGTTGAGGCTTGAACAAGTGGAGTGAGACAGGAACCATGGACAAACATGAAATTCGCGTGGTCGTGACCGGAATTGGCATGATCACCCCTTTGGGGAATACCGTCACCGAAACCTGGCAGGCCGCCATAAACGGTCAATCAGGCGTGGGGCATATTACACACTATGACCCTTCTGAAGCCAAGGTGCAGATCGCGGCAGAAGTGAAAGGCTTTGACGCCGATGAACACCTTGGCCGCCGCGAATCCCGCCGTACCGATCGCTTCACTCAGTTTGCCCTGCTGGCAGCCGAGGAAGCATTCCAGATGAGCGGACTGGTCATCGGTGATACGAACCGGCATCGCGTCGGCGCGGTGATGGGGAGTGGAATCGGCGGGATCGGCACGCTGCTTTCAGAGGCCTATCGCACCGAAGCAGAAGGGCTAAACCGCGTCAGCCCGCATATGGTCCCCATGATGCTGCCTGATACTGCCCCGGGTAAGATCGCCATCGAGTACGGGTTGCGCGGGCCAAACATGAGCATCGTAACGGCGTGCGCATCCGGTACCAACGCCATTGGCGAAGCCGCCGCCATGATCCGGCAGGGGCGGGCCGATGCCATTGTTACTGGCGGGGCTGAAGCCGCGATCCTGCCGCTGGTCCTCGCCGGGTTTGCCAACATGGGCGCACTGGCTGATAACAACGATAACCCAGAGGCTGCGTCACGCCCCTTTGATGCGGATCGCCGTGGTTTTGTGGCCGGCGAGGGGGCCTCTGTACTGATACTTGAACGTGAGGATCATGCACGGGAACGCGGCGCAACCATCCTTGGTGAAATATTAGGGTACGGTGCGTCAGCCGATGCCTATCACATTACAGCCCCGCATGAAACCGGCGCAGGTGCCATACTTGCGATCCGTGCCGCTATACAGGATGCTGGTATTACACCCGATGATATCGACTACATCAATGCCCATGGCACCAGCACCGTCCTGAATGATAAGTCAGAAACGATTGCGATCAAGGCTGCACTTGGCGCTGCCGCCTACAACACGTCAATCAGCTCGACTAAAAGCATGACGGGGCATCTGCTGGGGGCAGCAGGTGCACTTGAGGCCGCCTTCTGCCTGCTGGCGATAAAAGATGAGATCATCCCACCAACCATCAACTACACCACACCTGATCCTGACTGTGATCTCGACTACACACCCAACACAGCCAGAAAAATGCCGGTTCGGGTAGCCATGTCGAATTCGTTTGGCTTTGGTGGGCATAACGCGACCATTATTATTGGAGCGTATGAAGCATGAGCCAGAAAGCACGCAAACCACCAATGCGCGTGCCGGGCCAACCTCAGCCTGTTCAGTACGCGCACATCGTTGGCTGGGGGATTGATGTCCCTGATTACGTCATGACCAACCTCGATATTGAGCAGTTTGTCAACACATCGGATAAATGGATACGAGAACGCACCGGCATCGCCGAACGTCGTATCGCCGGGGAGCGCGAAGACACGGCCTCGATGGGGGCACGGGCGGCAAGACGGGCGCTGGCAAAGGCAGATATTCAGCCCCGCAACGTCGACCTGGTCGTCTGCGCAACATCGACGCCACAGTACTTCTTCCCATCTACAGCATCGCTGATCCAGGATAAGCTGGGGGCAACGCAGGCTGGGGCATTTGATGTGCTGGCGGCCTGTACAGGCTTTATCTATGCCCTGAGTCTTGCGGCTGAGCAGATCAAATCCGGTGCAATTAACACTGCCATCGTGATCGGGGCGGAAACCCTGAGTCGCATCGTGGACTGGGAAGACCGCAATACCTGTATCCTGTTTGGTGATGGGGCCGGGGCATTTGTGTTACAGGCCAGCCCGGTACCCGGCGGGGTCGGCAAAGCTATCCTGCGCTCAGATGGGTCTGGTGGCAAAACACTGTACGCGGGGTCGGGTATGCGAACAAACTGGAGCATGACCGCCGAATCGGACAAACAGCTCCGCATGGAAGGCCGTGAAGTGTTCCGCTTTGCGACGCGGGTTATGGCTAGTGTCACGCAGGAAGCAGCCGAAGAAAACGGTCTTGACCTCGACGATATCGATGTGATCGTGCCACATCAGGCGAATATCCGAATCATTGAGGCTGCCGCACGGGGATTAAAACTCCCCATGGACAAGTTCGTGATCAACCTTGATCGCTACGGCAATACATCCACGGCCTCGATCCCGCTGGCCGCAACAGAAGCGGTGGAAAAAGGTCGAATCAATGCCAGGGACCGTATGGTGCTGGTCGGATTTGGCGGCGGCCTGACATGGGGCGCGGTAGTCGTGGAATGGGATGGCGAGCAGGAAACGCCGAGCACGCTGGGATCCGTTGCGCGTGAAGGCTGGTATCTGATCGCAGCGGTGCGCTCACGCCTGCGCCGCTGGTGGCGGCTGCTGATGGCACGTATCCGACCGCCTAGAGATAAGTAGACAACAAAAGAGCCTCTCACAGTAAGAGGCCCCCTTCCCTACCCTACATTGCTACTCACCAATATAACGATATTCGAGCCTCGGCCCTGAAAGATCGTTAAGTGCCTGTGTAAACGTGCTGTACGGATCAGCGGAAACCCGGTAACCAAGCAGGATTTCCGTGAAGGACGGTGAATAGCTGTATTCAACGATGCGTGGCTCACCATCGATGCCGCCCAGTTGAGCGGCCATCACAACGGCATCCTCGAAGTAGCCTATCTCATCAACCAGCCCAAACTCAACCGCCTGGAGCCCGGTGATGATCCGTCCATCCGCAAACTCGCGAACGTCGTCAGGGTCAAGCCCGCGCCCATCAGCCACGACATTCACAAACCCGTTATACGCCTCGTCGATGATAGCCTGCCAGTATTCAAGTTCTTCTTCTGTCACGTCACGGTGAAGACTGCCAAAGTCCTTTACCTCGCCGGAAGTCACAACGACGATTTCCACGCCAAGCTCATCAAGGAGTTCTTCCGCGGTATAGAATTGCGAGATGACACCGATGCTGCCCGTGAAGGTATGCGGGGTCGCATAGATGTAATCAGCCGGGGCGGAGATATAGTATCCACCCGATGCGGCCAGCGTACCCATACTGACCACCACCGGCTTATCGAGCAGTGTGATTACATGGTGAATCTCGTCAGAGGCCACCACCTCGCCACCAGGGCTATTGACTCTCAGCACAATCGCCTCGACTGAGGGATTTTCATTGGCTTGATAAAGCTGGTCAATGATCACCTCGGAGGTCGCCCCCGACGCAACCAGCCCGCCCGTTGTCGCCGATGATGCGATAGCCCCTTCAATGCGGATAACTGCCACGGCTGGCCCCACCCCGGTACTCATATCATCTATCCCCCCGGCGGAGAAAACCATCAGTGCAGCGCCACAAAAGGCTGCTGGCAAGACAAACACTGCCACGGCAATTGATACCGGAAGCAGCCAGGCTGGACGCTTGCGGGCAGATGAAACCGGCCTGGATTCAGCCGGGGATTCCCCCGATGCTGTAGTATTTGGTTCTTCGCTCATTAGATCACTTCCCTGTTGCTATAGATATTCTTGACTGGGCCGCCTTCTAAGTGTACCGTTGGTGTCTGTTTCAAACACACATCGTTACAGGTTGGATCATGCTTGCTTACTTCTTAAAAGGCCTTCCCTTGGGGCTGTCCGCTGCTGGTCAACCCGGCCCGTTCCAGGCGTTTCTGCTGGGGCAGAGCATCAAACACGGCTGGAAGCGCACCTTGCTAGCAGCCTTTGCCCCGCTGATCAGCGATACGCCTATCGTCATCGTCACTGCACTTGTTCTCTCGCAGATGCCTGCTGGTATCATCCTGTTTATCCGGCTGGCTGGCGGTGTCTTCCTGCTGTACCTGGCCTATGGCACCTTCAAAGATACGCACTCGGACAGCCAGGATGAAATCGGGTTAACTGATGGATCGAACCAACCGATCAGTATCTTTCAAGCCGCCACAATCAACATCCTGAGTCCCGGCGCATGGTTGTTCTGGAGTACGATCACGGGGCCAATTCTAGTCACAGGCTGGCGTGAGGCGGCCTCAAATGGAGTGGCGTTTCTGGCCGGGTTTTATGGCGCGATGATCACCGCCACACTCGCACTGATCCTTATCTTCAGCATGGCACGTGCCGCCGGGCCGCGCGTTCAACATATCCTTGCTGTCGTTTCCAGCATTCTGCTTGGCGCGTTTGGAATCTGGCAGATCGGCCTCGGACTGAGCGTGCTGCTGTAGCATAGCTATGAGACTGCCTCACAATTGTCAGCCTCCACCGTATGACGTATAATCTCGCCTGAATTTTAGCCTGCCCACCGGGATGAAAGAGATCGTTAACCCTATGACCAAGCAGATGACCAGTGCGGATGTTCGGCAAGCGTTTTTAGATTTCTTTGCGAAGCGTCACCACCAGGTCGCGGCCTCGTCTTCACTCGTGCCAGCCAACGATCCCACCCTGCTGTTCACGAATGCCGGTATGGTGCAGTTCAAGGATGTATTCCTTGGTCTCGATAACCGCGATTACAGCCGCGCGACGACATCGCAGAAATGTATGCGTATCAGTGGCAAGCACAATGACCTTGAAAACGTCGGGCCATCCCCACGCCACCATACCTTCTTTGAGATGCTGGGTAATTTCAGCTTTGGCGATTACTTCAAGGAAGAAGCCATCACGGCAGGCTACGAACTACTGACTAAAGTCTACGGCCTGCCTCCTGAGCGGCTGGCCTTCACCGTTTATGAAACCGATGACGAGGCCTATCGCATCTGGACCGAAGTGGTCGGCGTGGATCCGAAGCGTGTAGCGCGGATGGGGCCGAAAACCAACTTCTGGCAGATGGCTGACACGGGACCCTGCGGACCGACCAGTGAAATCCACTGGGATAAGAACCCAGGGCTTGGCGAGGACACCATCATCGATGCACTGGTGCGTGAAGATGAACGCTTCCTTGAGCTGTGGAACCTGGTGTTCATGCAGTTCAACCGAACCGAACCGGACCCCAAACACACGGGTAAATACGATGCCCCCCTCCCTGCCCCCGGCGTTGACACAGGCATGGGGCTTGAGCGCATCGTGTCGGTAGTACAGGGCACCGAAGCAAACTATGACACCGACCTGTTTGCCGACATCATGGATGCCACGCAGGAAATCCTTGGACATGATGATGAAACGCGCGAAAAGAACACCGTGGCATACCGTGTCATCGCGGACCACATGCGGGCGGCGACCTTCCTGATCGCGGATGGTGTCAACCCCGGCCCGAAGGAACGCGAATATATTGCGCGAATGGTTATCCGCCGTGCGCTTCGTTTTGCCCATCAGATGGGTGTGGATAAACCGTTCCTGACAGGTGTCTCGGAGGCTGTCATCCACAAAATGGGTGATATCTACCCTGAACTGAAACAATTCGAGGAGCGTATCAGCTATCAGATCGGCACCGAGGAAGACCGCTTCCTCAGGACACTGGATAATGCGCTGGGCGAGTTGGAATCCCAGATCGCGCGGATGAAGGACGAGGGCGTCAAAGTGATGGCTGGCGAACAGGCCTTTGACCTGTACCAGACGCACGGCCTGCCGCTGGAGATCACCCGTGACTTGCTGCGGGAAGAAAGGCTCGGTGTGGATGAGGAAGGCTTCAAAACGGCGCAGGCTGCGCACTCTGAAATCTCCGACCAGGACTCCAGCCGTGCCTTCGAGGACGTCACCATCTACCAGGGCCTGATCGCAGAGCTGAAAGAGACGGGCAAGCTGCCCGAAACCGGTGTCCTTTATGAACCGTACGATTACAGCCAGTTTGAGCGCACCGCCACGATTGTGGCCCTGCTGAAGGAGGGGCAGGCTGTTGATCACGTCGATTGGGAGGCCGGTGCTTCCTTTGAGATTGTGCTGGACGCAACGTCGTTTTATGTCGAAAGCGGAGGGCAGGTCTCAGATACCGGGATCATCGTCACCGATGACTGGGAGTTTGAAATCCGAGACGTCAAAAAACCGGTGGGCGGTCTGATCGTTCACAGTGGCGTGATGACCTATGGCAATCGGATCAGCGTCGGAGATCAGGTTACGGCTGTGATCAACCATCACCGCCGATGGGACATCATGCGCAACCATACTGCTACCCACCTGCTCCACAAGAGCCTGCGCGATGTGCTGGGCAACCACGTGCAGCAGCGCGGCTCGCTGGTAGCACCCGACGTCCTGCGGTTCGATTTCTCTCATAATGAAAAAGTCCAGCCCGCAGACCTGCGCCGTATTGAGAAGCAGGTCAATGAGATGATCATGGAAAATGAACCCGTGATGATCGTTGAGAAACCGCTGGATGAGGCTCGCCGCGAAGGTGCGATGGCACTGTTCGGCGAGAAGTACGGCTCCACCGTGCGAACCGTAACGGTGCCTTCGAAAATTGACCCCCTGTACAGCTATGAGCTGTGCGGTGGAACGCATGTCGAGATGACCGGGCAGATCGGTAATTTCATTATCACCCGTGAGGAAAGCACGGGGTCCGGCGTGCGGCGTGTCCTGGCACTGACAGGACACAGCGCACAATCGTACATCCAGGATCGGCTGAGCGTGCTCGACCGGGTTGCGAGTAACCTTAACACTGACCCCGTCGAACTGAGCAGCAAAGTCGAGGCACTGCGCGAGGAAGTCAAGGCGCTGCAAAAGCAGCTTGCCGAACTGGAACAAAGTAAGGCCGATGACGTAATTAAGGACTTGATGGCTGCTGTTGAGGAGGTTAACGGGGCGACGATACTGACCGCTCAGGTTGATACGGACGATGGTGATTTACTCAGTTGGATGGTGGACCGCTGCCGTGAACACATCACATCGGGGGCGGTGGTACTCGGTGCTGAAATCGATGGGAAGGCTCGACTGGTCGCCAAGGTAACACCGGATATGATTGACAAAGGCATCAAGGCGGGGGAGATCATCAGGCAGTCAGCGGGGCGCGTCGGTGGCGGTGGTGGTGGCCGACCGGATTTCGCCTCGGCAGGTGGCAAGAACCCGGCAGGCATCCCGGATGCAATCCAGCTTGCCAACGAGCTGATCAAAGCGAAGCTAAATGGCTAATTCGCGCTGATGACTCAGCTAGAGACCAGTGATACGCTTTGAAAGAACAGGTAATCCACCTCGAAGCGCATGACGACATTAACTCGGCACGCGACAAGCTCGGCTGGATTCGCGCGCCGAAGGTTCTGGTTGTCTTCCCCGATGACGCCGCACGGCGCATCCTGCAACGCAAACTTGATCTTGTGATTCTGCAACGGCAGGCCACCCGTAAGCAGGCACAGATCGCACTGATCACACGCGATCCGATCGTGCTTGAACACGCGCGTGAGCTGGGTATTGCGACCTTTCGCAGCATCGAAGCCAGCCGCAGGCGTCGCTGGCGAACCGAGGAAGCAGCCATCTCCGTCTCACGGGATGAACAGCCGATGCCCCTCAGCCCCGAACTCGCCAGTGCAGGCACGCGCCTTACGCCCCTGCCCCAGCGAGGCAACCTAAGCAGGCAAACATTGATCGTCATTATCGTGGTGGCCGGTATCATAACGCTGTTTGCGCTGTTGATCTTCGGGCCATCTGCCACGGTGACGCTGGACCTCGCAGACGAAACGATCAGCGTCTCGTCACAAATAACAGCGGACCCCGGTGCCAGTGCGATCGATGTAACTACCCGAACAATACCGGCCCGCGTGATTGGTATTGAGATCGAGGGTGAGGAATCCATCGCTACAACGGGTATCAAGCAAATTCCCAGCACCCGCGCAGCCGGCGTCGCGCTGTTAACCAACCTGATCCCGGATCAGATCACGATCCCAGCCGGAACAATATTGAAAACCAGTGCATCACAGCCCGTGGAGTTCCAGACCTTACGGGATGTGACCGTACCGGGCACCATAGGTGAGACGGTGGAGGTACCCATAGAAGCGGTTGCGGCTGGTTTCACGGGTAACTTGCCCGCAAACCGCATCAATGAGGTTGAGGGGCCGCTGGGGGCCCGGGTCGGCGTGACCAACCCTGAACCGACTGCCGGGGGAGATACGGTTGAATCGCCTGCCGTGATTGAGGCGGACCAGGAGCGGCTGCGGTCTCTTCTCCTGCAGCAACTACAGCAGCGTGCCTTTGCGGAAATTCCGAATGACCCGTTAATCGGGCTGAATGAGACGGATTTCGTACCACTGGAAACGCTTGAGGTGGTTCTGATCAACGACGAAACCTTTGATGCGTATCCCGGACAGGTTGCCGCAGAACTTAACCTCAGCATGACGGTGACGATACAGGGTATCGCAATCGATGAACGGTTGGCCCGGCAGGTCATTTACAACGAACTTAGTGGGCTTATCGGTGAGGGCTATCGCATCAACCCTGAAAGCCTGGTGTTTCAGCGCATGACTGTCGTTGCTATTGACGACAACCGGCGTGTGACTTTTGTGATGCAGGGCGAGGCGATGGTTACGCCACAGGTCGATCAGGTCTCACTCAAACGCGAGATCGCGGCATCATGGGCAGACAGAATCTCAGGACGACTGAATAGCACCCTGGCGTTGAATGGTCCAATTACTATTGAAATCTCGCCTGCGTTCTGGCCCTTTACACCGCTGGTGCCAGGGCGCATAACCATCGTTGAACAATGACCGATTTCAGCCGTTACCTTGGCGTTGATCACGGTCTCGCACGGATTGGTATCGCCCTCAGCGACCCACTGCGCATCACCGCACGCCCCCTGGCCATTATCGATGGCAAGAACCAGGGGAAAGCCATCGTGGAAATCGCTCAGATTGTGCTTGAACAGGCTGTGAGCAGGGTCGTGGTCGGCCTGCCAACGGACTCACAGAGTGAAATCGGCCCACAGGCCGAGATCGTGATACGGTGGACAAGAGACCTGAAACAAGCTGTAAGTTGTGCTATTGTGTTCTGGGATGAAACCAACTCCAGTGAATATGCGCAGGCAATCGCCAAACGCAGCCGCAGGGGGGGCAAGCGGGCGGCCATTGATGACATCGCCGCGGCAGGCATTTTGCAGGAATACCTGGAGGCTGACAGCAGGGAAGGCACACATGAACCGGGGCAACCGCTCGACACGTTCAACTGGCTCGCATAAAGACCGGGGTAATCCGGCCTACATCCTGTCTCGCATAGTGCTGGTCGTGGTCGTACTCGGCCTTCTGGCAGCAGCCGGGGGACTGATCATTGGGGCAGTGGGGTCAACCGGCGGCGGATTCAGCACCGATGCTGCGCCCGGCCTCAACCCGTTACAGGCCGTGTACCTCTCGTTCTATCTCTCCTCACGGCAGGAAGAACTGAATACCGCAACTGGCAGTGAGGCGATCCCGTTGGTGGTTGAGATCGAATCAGGCCAGGGTGCCGCTGATATTGCGGAGCAGTTGTATCAACTCGGGCTGATCTCGAATACAGAACTGTTTCTCAACTACCTGACCTACAGCGGTATCGACCGCGAACTCGATGCGGGCACCTATCAGATGGATGCCACGATGACCATTCCGGAGATCGCATCAATCCTCGCAGCAGGTGAGGTCACACGGGTCATCGTGCAAACCCTTGAAGGGTGGCGCAGAGAACAGATCGCGGACGAACTCGCGGGGCAGACAGATGTACCATTCACTGAGACGGAACTGCTTACCGCGACGCAGGACTCCATTTACGCAGCCCCAGCGCTTGTGACGCACATCCCACAGGGCGCGTCATTGGAAGGGTTCCTGTTCCCCGATACCTACCAACTGGAGATCGACGCCACGGCTGCTGACCTTGCGACGCTGATGACTACCACGTTTGCCGAACGAGTACTGCCACTATATGAAACCGGACCCAACACGCGAAACCTGACCCTGTACGAGGTGGTTACGGTCGCATCGATTGTGGAGCGCGAGGCACGTATCGCGGAGGAACGCGCGACCATCGCGAGCGTATACCTCAACCGCTACGATATCGGTATGCGGCTGGAAGCTGACCCTACAGTGCAGTATGCGATGGGCTACCAGGCTGATCGAGATGAATGGTGGAATCTGGGGTTGACCCAGGCTGATTACTACAATGCAGTTTCACCCTACAACACCTACCTGAACGAAGGTTTGCCCCCCGGCCCCATCGCCAGCCCCGGACTCGGTGCCATAGAAGCTGTCCTAAACCCAGGGGATACGCCATATTACTTCTTCCGGGCTACCTGTGACGGCTCAGGGTACCATACGTTTGCAATCACCTTTGAGGAGCATGTTGAAAATGCCTGCCCGTAACCGCATAGTGGCCGGGCTGCTGGCCTGCATCCTGCTGATCCCGGCGCTGATCGGCTGTATCGCTGCAACACCGCCCGTCACACGGATTGGGCTGGTGGCACCCTTTGAGGGACGCTTCCGTGAGATCGGCGTGGATGTTATCCCAGCGGTGCGGCTTGCGCTGCGAGAATGGGCTGCCAACAGCACAGGCGACAACCTCGCCATCGAGTTGATAGCCTATGACGATCTTGGAACTGTGGACGACGCTATCATACAGGCAGAGCGGTTGACCACCGATCCAAGCGTGGTGGTTGTGATCGGGCATTGGCTCGATTGGACAACACAGGCGGCTGCACCGGTCTATACCGAACACGGCATCGAACTGGTGACGCTGACTCCCTATGATGTTGAAGGCATGGTGTGGAACCTTGCGCCCGGCATGGAGTACCTCATTGAGGAGATTGGCAGCGAAAACATTAGTGAATTGGCTCCTCCTACCCCGGAAGCCTTCTTCAACCAGATTAACGACCAGACTGTTGAACTTGTCTATGGGCCGCTGTGGGGCTTAACGCAAACGTATCAACTCGCAGGGCAACCAGATGGTCGCGAATATCTGTCATGGTACAGCCTGCCTGCGCATACCATGGAATCCATTCATACCAGGTCGTTTGATGCAGGCTATCGTGAAGGCAGCCTCGATGTTCCACCAGGCCAGTATGCCATCAGTGCATATCTTGCAGCATGGGTCGCTATTGAACGAGCCGCGGCATTGAATGGAATCGTTATACAAGATCACCCGGCATCCCATCTTGAGTTTGCCGATGGCCGCCGGGTGAATACACCTTATTATCTGTTTTACTGGAAAGCCGGGGAACGCGCCCCAGCTTTTTAACCTAGCTGACAGCATCCTGCCGTTCAACATAGTCCGCGGGTATAGGGAGCAGGTCTTTGTTATCCCGCACACGACGCCCCACCTTTGCCATATCCACCCACTTTTCATCAATCTGCACACGTACCACATCAGCAGAATAATCGGTATTGGTGCGTTTATTATTCAGCATCAGGCTGGAGCCTACCCCATAAATATCTACCGGCACCCCCAGCTTCTCAAAAAGGCTGATCTTCGAGGGGTTAAACCCGCCGCTCACCACGATACGAATACCCTGTGCATACTCACGGGCTGATTCCGCCCAGCCCTTTGGGACGTTCCAGCTGTCCCACGCATTGTCAAGGGCCTTGCGCACCGCAACCACCAGGCGCGGATTGACGCCAAAATCAAGGTCCGGGTCTCCCAGTGGCTCAATGGAAACGTCGCGCATACTGCCCCCGGTATCCAGCCGGACACCGAATAACTTAAACTTCTCCGCCTCAGTCTCATCACCCGCTTGCATCAGGCCCAACCAACGATTGAACATCGCCTCGGCCACGCGCACCGACGTACCAACACAGTCATTGGTGAAGTCAACCAGTGCAATACGCGGCACGTTGACTGGTTGAGTTGCCGCGAACACCAGCATGGCTTCAGTTGTATCAGCAAGGAAACAGGCGATAACCGCATGCGGCACTGTGCCGCCACCGGGACCACCCCACCAGTCGCCCTGTGCATCCGTGCTGACAAAGCTGGTCAGGTTATTGTGAAAATCAAGGTTGTAGCGTTTGACGGCGATGTTATAGGCGTAACCATCAGCGGCCTGTACTTCATGGACATCGAAACGTGCCGGGAAGAACAGGATCGGCTTGCCCCGTGCAGCGACCAGTGTGTCGTAGACATTGGTCGCGATCCGGCTGGCGCGTGAGAGAATACCCAGCGTAGGCGTCTCAAGCAGGGCAAAGTGACGATACACTCCTCGCACCTTCAGTACAGGTTTTATGTCAAGTGGGCTGCCATTATACTCGACAAATACGCCGTCATGAACCGCTTCGACTTCCATCTGTGACCACGTTGAGACAAATTCATCCGAGCCAGTAAAATAACCGGAACAATGCTTGAGCATACACAGGGCTTTATCAACCCCGGCAATCAGCGTTCGCGGCGAACGCCGGTTGAAATACTGCATTTCGACCGGGAGATCGCCCACATTCACGCTGTTACCTTTCATCCCAGGCATATTGGAGGTTGTAGATTCAAGGCGGTATCCCTGTTGGGCAAGCTGGGTCAGCATGTGCCCGACGTTCTCGAAGTACTTATCGGAATACCAGCCGCGCCGCATACGTTCGATATCGAGCTTAAACACATCATTGGTCAAACGCCGATTATTGAATATGCTCATATTGGCTCCACCCAGCAAAAAGAGAGGTTAGGATGAATCACGGGAACAAACGGCGTGCCTTGATCTCCAGTTGAGCGTCTGTCCGATACCTGAACAGCTTCGCCGGGCGGCCATCCCCGGCACGCACGGCCCCGGTTTCGATCAACACACCGGATTGCAGTATTTTGCGGCGGAAATTACGTTTGTCGAGACGTTCATTGAGGATAGCCTCATACATTTGCTGAAGTTCTGTCAAAGTGAACTGTTCAGGCATCAGCCTGAACCCAAGGCTCGTGTATTCCAGCTTGGCTCGCAGCCGGGTCAGTGCGTATTCGACAATGTGGGAATGATCAAAAGCCAGGTCAGGCAGATCATTTACTGGCAGCCACCTTATTGTTGGGGGCATACCATCTGAAATCACAGTTAATCGATCGGGTGAAATCAGTGCAATGTAGGTTACACACACCACACGTCCGCGCGGATCACGGTTTACAGACCCAAATGTATAGAGCTGCTCCAGGTATACATCGGTGACTCCTGTGCCCTCGTACAACGCCCTGACGGCTGAGGCCTCAAGCTCCTCGCTGGAATCAACAAAGCTCCCCGGCAAGGCCCATTCATTCAGGCAGGGTTTGTGATCTCGCTGCACAAGCAGGACCATCAGTTGGTGTTTAATGATCCGGAACAGGATCACATCGACGGCAAGCAGTACACCGTTTGTCAAAGCAGAAGAAAGCAACGCAGGATCATCCATCCGAACACAAGGATATCTTTCTACACTATATCAGAGATTCCACACGTGTCTAAAAACAGGTGGCCCCGCCTGGGCCACCTGTTGGTGTAGCGATACTGATTTTGCAGGTTATTCAGCCTGCGCCAGGGCATCCTCAATTGCGCGGCTGAGCGTTTCCTCAAATGTTTGCGCCGTTGTGAAAGTAACACGCTCACCATTGATAAAGACAGTCGGTGTGCCCGTTACGCCGCTTGCAACGGCCTCATCAATAACTGACTGAACCGTCTGAAGAGTCTCATCAGAGTTGTAACACGCCTCGAATTCCCCCATATCAATCCCGATTTGCGCCGCACGCTGAGAGAGAAGTGCGTCATTATAACCCTGTGGGCCATTACGCTCATAGATCGACCAGATTTGCTCGTGCATTTCCCAGAAGATGCCTTGCTCTGCCGCACAGATCGATGCAGCGGCAGCCGGCACAGAGTACGGCGGGTTAACAAACGCTACCGGCTTGAACACCACGTACACATCCCCACTGGCGGCATAGTCCGCCACAACCTGGCTGATAGCCGGAGACAAATCATAGCAGTGAGGGCAGCTAAAATCGGAATAGTCAACCAAAGTGATGGGGGCATTCGGATCGCCAATACCAAGGCCAGTCCCACTTTCGTCAATCGACTGCGGAAGCGAGGCGTAAATATCGCTGTTGTCCTCGCGCTCCGGGCGATTGTTGACCACGATCAAACCAACAGCCACCAAGCCAGCCACAACCGCCACAACCGCCAGCATAATCACCTGGTTGCGGCGACGTTGTTTGGCGCGCTTTGTGGCCATTCGTTCCTTTGTGCTACGTGCCATATTATCCTACCTTGAATTCTTGTTTGCGTGCTAAGAGGGTATCAATGTACCACGGTCAATGCAAGACACCTACAGCAGATCGAGTTTGCGCGGAATCGGTATCATCCATGATACCGACTTCTGATATTCTCGGTACTGCTCGCCATACAAGCGGATCAACCGCCTCTCCTCGATACGTGAACCGACAAGAAAGTACAGGGTGGCCCAGACACTAAACACCAACCAGTTCAAAGTCATCACAGGGCTGAACCACAGTAGAAGCAGGCTGAAGAAATAGAGAGGGTGCCGGACAAGACCATACATCCCGCTGACCTGGAAGGATTCAACGGGCAGCGGCAGCTCACCACCGGAGAAATACACAATCACCTGGCGAAGCCCAATAAACCTCAACAGGTCCGTGGTGAACAGTGCGCCAAACAACCCCAGGACCCCCAGTAACCGCAGCGCATTAAACCCCCATGCCAGCAGGTCATTAACGCGATACACGGCCTGATCAGGGAGCAGCACCATCAGCACCAGTGCGGGGAAAATCGTAATCCCCGCAAATATGTTATAAAAGATACGATAAAATCCACCTGCAAAGCGCGGCGAGATCATGCGCGCAATAAGTGAACGCGGGGCAGCACCAGCCATGAGGCTGTGCACAATGCCAAACATCAACATCGCAAGGGAAATCCACAACACATTTTCTGACATCAAACATCCTTCCATCGAACTCACGCCTATTGAGAAAAGAATCAATTTACCCTATGCTGTTGATAAACCCTAACCACGGCTTGGAGCTTCCATGAACGCAGTCAGTATTATAGAGAAGAAACGTGACGGGCAATCTCTTACTCCTGAAGAAATCAATTTCTTCATTGAGGGCTATACAGATGGCAGTATACCGGATTACCAGGCAGCGGCATGGTGCATGGCCGTGTACCTGCAAGGAATGACGCGCGAGGAAACCGTGGAACTGACGCTGGCTATGGCAAACTCCGGTGACGTTCTTGACCTTTCTGACACCCTGCCATATGTGGTTGACAAACACTCATCTGGTGGGGTCGGCGATAAAACCTCCCTGGTGGTACTCCCTCTTGTATTTGCATGTGGTGTCCCCGTCGCCAAGATGTCAGGACGCGGCTTGTCCTTTACCGGGGGTACGCTGGACAAGCTGGAAAGCATCACCGGGTACTCCCCTACCCTGACAATGGAGCAGTTCCTCAAACAAGCCGCCGAGGTTGGCATTGTGCTGGCAGGACAATCGGCTGAACTGGCCCCGGCAGATGGTAAACTGTATGCGCTCCGTGATGTGACAGGTACTGTACCCAGCAAGCCCCTGATTGCGAGTTCGATCATGAGTAAAAAGATCGCAGCAGGGGCAAACGGCATTGTGCTGGATGTCAAGACCGGTAATGGTGCATTCATGGAAACCGTGGAAGATGCGCGTGAGCTTGCAATCATCATGGCACAGATCGGCAAAGACGCAGGCAGGCAGGTCACATCGTTGATCTCGGATATGAATCAACCACTTGGTAAAGCAGTAGGAAATGCGCTGGAAGTGGTCGAGGCTATCGATACAATGAACGGCGTCGGCCCTGCTGATTTCATTGAACACTGCATCGTGGTGGCCGGCCATATGCTGCGCATGGCAGGCAAATCTCACGAAGCTGATCTTTCCGATATCCGCCCGATTCTGGAAGAAAAACTCCGGAATGGCGAGGCGCTCGAAGCCTTCAAGACCTTGATCAAGGCGCAGGGTGGCAGCACCAACCAAATCGACCACCCGGAGGAACTGCCACGTGCAGGCGTTATCCGTGATGTAAAGTCACCACATACAGGCTACCTGTCGGCCATTCATGCCCGGCTGGTCGGCATCACAGCCCTGACACTGGGTGCCGGGCGCTATAAGAAGGGCGCGCTGATTGACCATGAGGTTGGGCTAATCTGCCATCACAAGGTCGGTGATAAAGTTGATGAAGACACCGTTCTTTACACCATTCACGCCAACAACGAAGACGAAGCAACTGTCGCTGAAACGATGCTGATAAACGCGACGGAATGGTCTGAACGGCCCGTTGAGCGGCTGCCGCTGTTCTACGATGTCATCGTCTCCGAGGACCTCTAAAGCAACCTCAGCGAGCTTTGACAGAGGGTGAGGCCGTGTGCTATTCTTGCCGCGAGTGTTTCGGGCCTCACTTTGTCACACCCTGTTTATTTTCCCGTTGAACACATCAGGCATGGTTACATGAAAGTTGTCATTCTTTGCGGCGGTAAGGGTACTCGAATAGCGGATGCCGAATACGATGCCAAAGGTCTGGTCGAGATCGGTAGCAAGCCGATCCTGTGGCACATCATACAGGGCTATGCGCACTTCGGTTTTAGCGAGTTCGTCCTGACGCTGGGCCACGGCGGAGACAGCATCAAACGCTATTTTCTAGACTATGAGGCGATGACGCATGACTTCACCGTCAGCCTTGGCAGCACCACTCAGCTTACCTACCACACCAATCAAAGCGCCCCTAACCTGTCTATCACGCTGGCCGATACCGGCCTCGATACCAATAAAGGTGCCCGCGTTACGCGCGTGTTGAAGTATCTTGACGATGGTGAACCGTTCCACCTGACCTATGGAGACGGTGTCAGTGACATTGACATCCGGGAACTTACCAGGTTCCACAAATCGCATGGTAAACTGATGACCGTCACGGGGTATCAGCCATTTAACCAGTACGGCATCCTGGAACTGGATAACAAGGGGTTCGTCACAGGCTTCGAGGAGAAGCCGCGCCTTGATAATTGGATCAACGCCGGTTATATGGTATGTGAACCTGAATTGGTGCAGTACTTCACAGGGAAAGATGACACACTCGACCTCGAAAAAGAGGTTATGGTTCAACTTGCCCGTGAAAAGCAGTTGGTTGTTTATAAGCATGATGGGTTCTGGCGCTCAATGGATACCTTCAAAGAAGCGATGGAACTGGATCGACTCTGGAAAACTTCAGCCCCATGGAAAGTCTGGTAATGACATCAACTATCGGCAATTCTGAATTCTGGAAAGACCGTCCTACCCTGGTCACCGGTTGTACCGGGATGCTTGGCTCCTGGCTAACCAGGACGCTCGTAGATTTGGGGGCTGACGTCGTTGGGCTTGTGCGTGACTGGGTGCCGCGCAGTGAATTGGTCCGCTCTGGCACAATTGAGCAAATCCGCGTCGTGCGAGGCGATGTGCGTGATGAGAACCTGGTCAACCGGCTGTTCAGCGAATATGAAGTAGACACCTGCTTCCACCTGGCGGCACAGACCACGGTTAATATCGCCAACAAGATGCCCGTCCCAACGCTGGAGACAAATGTACGGGGCACCTGGAACATCCTCGAAGCAGCACGGCTGTGGACTGGCACCAACCGGGTCATCATCGCCTCATCTGATAAGGCATACGGCGATCACAAAGTACTGCCCTATACCGAGGAAGCGCCGTTGCAAGGCAGCCACCCTTATGATGTCAGTAAGAGTGCTGCCGATTTGATCGCCATGACCTATGCAAACACCTATGGCACCCCGATTGCAATCACGCGTTGCGGGAATATGTACGGTGGTGGGGACCTCAACTGGAACCGCATTGTACCGGGAACCATCCGCTCGGCACTGAATGGTGAACAACCTGTCGTGCGTTCGGATGGAAGCCCCAAACGCGATTACATCTATGTGCTGGATATCGTAGATGCCTATATTACACTGGCCGAACACATGGTTGATGGTGCGCTGACGGGCGAAGCATTCAACTTCGGGCTAGACAGGCCACTGTCTGCGCTCGATATGATTAAAACGATCATCTCACTCTCACCTCGATCAGACCTGGAACCCGTCATCCTTGGAAATGCCCCCAATGAGATTCAAAACCAATATCTCAGTAGTGAGAAAGCGCGGCGCGTACTAAAGTGGGAACCTAAATTCGAGTTGGAAACTGGCCTGAAAGAAACCATCAAATGGTACGCGGACCATCTGGCTGAAGACTCGTAACCTCATGGATAAAGACGTTGCTACCTGGCTCGCGGGTATGATCAAAGATGCCTCGTCCATATATCATGGAAACAACAAGGGGCTATTGATCGAGGTTGTGGATAATCCGCACCAATGGGTGCAGGTGATCCCGGAACGGGATGTTGACGGGCAGGTCGTCACTGCTTACATCCTTAACCTGCCATACCTCGGCCAGGCGCGCAGTCCACTTGAGGTCCTGGGCGAGATCGTGCAGCTTCCCCCCGGCACGCAGTTGATGTCATGGGAAGCTGATGGGTTTGCTACACTCAGGCTGCGCCCGGACATCCCGCTGATACCATTCTCAATGCTGATTGGCGAGCTGTTCGAGGAGCTGCTCACCGCCAGCACTGACTACGATCTGGCCGTCGAATATCAAACCGGGTTTGACCTGCAATGACCCGTCGCACTCTATCCCTCGGTAGTGGGCTGAACCCAATTAAACTGGCCGATTCGATCCGGCAAATCCGGGCCGACAAACCACCGAATGGCGCACTGGTATGCCACGCTGAAGAAAACGAACATGCATGGGTTCATCTACGGGTTGCACCTGAGGCACACGAAGCGCCTGCTCACTGGCATCTCAATGTTGGTTTGCCCACCGACGCCAGCGAAGCAGATATCAGGAATGGGGATGCTGGCAACCTGGCAGTATTTGTCGGTTGGAATCCCGGTATTGAGGCGACCCTCCACCTCCCCATGACAGTAGAACCACTGACACTCGCGCAATACATTGGCTACCTGATGACAACCATTCAACTGACAACTGAACAGCAGTCGATCCGCATCAATATCGAGTATCCCTGAGCATGTCCAAAGCCCCCGGATCACCGTTAGACTCACAGACCATCCTGCTCACCGGTGCCAACGGGTTTCTCGGGCGGCACCTGGCGAATCGGCTCAGCGAGCTGAAGGCTGTGGTCATCGCAACGGATATCACCCCTCCGCCACTGGCGGCCAACCCGATATCGGCCCCGGCTAACCTGACTGATTCAGCCGAGGTGGAAGCCATCTTCAGCCAATACAAGCCAACTATGGTTATCCACATGGCAGCAGCAGGCGTGCGCAACCCGGGGCTGCCGCTCGAAACCGCCGTGGGGGTCAACCTGATGGGCAGTATTACGCTGTACCAGATGGCCCTGAAGTATGGTGTGCAGCGGTTCATCCACACCGGAACAAGCTACGAGTACGGCGACCGGAGCGACGCAAACCACGCTGATCCCATCTCAATGTACGCCGCGTCGAAGGCCGCAGCATGGAACTTCGGCAGGATGTATTATCGCACCGAGGGGCTGCCCATTGTGGGGCTGAGGCTCTTTCAGGTCTATGGGCCAAGTCTGCCGGGGGGCGTGATCGAGGCAGCCCTGAATGCTGCACACAAACGCATCCCATTTGATTCTACTGCCGGTGAACAGAAGCGGGATTGGGTCTACGTGGATGACGTGCTGGCGGCATATGTCCACGCACTGACAGCCCCCGCGATTGAAGGCCGGGCATTTGATATTGGCACTGGACGTACCCACAGTTTAAAAACAATCCTTGACCTGGTTGCGAAACACACTGGCACGCTGGACGTGCGCTTTGGCGCATTACCTTATCGCGCGGGTGAGGTCTTTGACCTGGTTGCTGATACCGCACCTGCCCGGAAATATCTAGGCTGGCAGGCCACAACCTCGGTTGAGGAGGGGCTGCGTCGAACTATCGCCCACTCGATTCAGGCTGGCTGATTGTAGTTTCCCTGTACGGCTGATATACTGTGCCGGGTTTAGTTCCCGCAATATCGAAAATAACAATATGATAGACAAAACCATTTCAATCATCATCTGCTGTTACAACGAGAAAGATACCATCCTGACGGTGCTCGAAAATGTTCATAAGGTCGATCTTGGCACCTGGGCACGTGAGGTTATCGTCGTTGACAATGCCTCCACGGATGGCACAGCAGAGCTGCTGCAAACTGTCGATTACCCCGACACCACCATCATCTACCAACCTCAGAATATGGGTAAGGGTACCAGCATCCGCACGGCAATTGAAGCCCTGAGTGGGGATTATGCGGTTGTTCAGGATGCTGACCTGGAATACGATCCTAACGATCTCCCGCTATTGCTGGCTCGCGCAGATGAGGGTGCTCATGCGGTATTCGGCAGCCGCACACTTGGTGGACAGCGATCCTACAAATATGCTCATGCCTTTATGGGCGTGCGCATGATTACCACGCTGATGAATATCCTGTTTGGGGGAAACCTGACCGATGCCGCCACGGCAACCAAGATGGTTCGGTCTGACATCCTCAAATCTCTCAACCTGATCGGCACCAGCTTCGATCTTGACTTCGAATTGCCTGACAAGTTGCTCAAGGCAGGATATACCATCGAAGAAATATCGATCTCGTATGACCCACGGACCTATGAAGAAGGTAAGAAGATCACCGTTTGGGACGGTCTGGAGGCATTTATCGTGATGCTCAGGGACCGTCTTGGGATGTCCCCCGTCTGGAAAGATGGCGTCACCCCCCCACCCCGATAACTATCACCGTTAGCAGGAAGATCAACATGGATATTTACGTTACCGGATCAATTGCGTTTGACTATATTATGCGGTTCCCCGGTGAATTCAAAGATATGCTGCTGGCCGAAAACCTGGAAAGCATCAGTGTAAGCTTCCTGGTTGACGACATGACACGCCAACGCGGCGGTGTCGCCCCTAATATTGCGTATACGCTGGCCCTGCTGGGTGAATCACCCTACCTTGTTGGCACCGCAGGGCAGGATTTTTACGAGTACCGTGACCTCTTGATGAAGGCCGGGGTAAATACGGACAAAACTCGCATCTACGACGACGTGTTCACTGCATCGTTCTTCGTGAATACCGATAATCGCAACAACCAGATTGCGTCGTTCTACAGCGGTGCGATGAGCCGCGCCGCAGAGATCAGGTTAAAGGATGTCATTGAACCAACCTCAGCCGATCCACTGGTGATTGTCTCCCCCAATGACCCTGTCGCAATGGAAAACTACGTACAGGAATGCAAAGAACTTGGCATCCGCTACCTGTACGATCCCAGCCAGCAGGTTGCACGGGTCGATGGCCGGGTATTGGCAGAGGGTGCTGAGGGTGCCTATATCCTCATCATGAACGAGTATGAACACGCTGTGCTGTGCAAGAAAACCGGCTTCCGCCATGATGACCTGCTGAAAAAGGCTGAACACGTCATCGTGACGCGCGGCATCAACGGTGCGGATATCTACACCAAATCCGAGACCTATCATATCCCTGTATATCCCACTGACCTGATCGTAGACCCGACCGGCGTTGGTGACAGCTTCCGTTCTGGTCTGCTAAAGGGCCTTGCCAACGGTTGGTCATGGGAACTATCCGGGCTGGTCGGTTCACTGGCAGCGGCCTACGTGCTGGAACAGGTGGGGCCTCAGAGCCACAGCTTTACCCCGGCTGAATTCGTGGCACGCTTCCGTGAAGTGTTTGATGACGAAGGCGCACTCGACATTCTGCTGGGTGAATAACTGGATAATCGAGCAAAGGTATGTATAATCGTGCCGTTTGCGTAATAATCGTCTGCAAATGGAAAATTTAACACAGGAAGAGACGGATGAGTATAGAATTTGATATTAAAGACCCCGGCCTTGCAGAGGGGGGACGTTACCGTATTGATTGGGCCGCACAGGAAATGCCCGTGCTGAAATTGCTTAAGGAACGCTTCGAGAAAGAGCGCCCACTGGATGGTCTTCGTGTTTCGGCGTGCCTGCATGTGACCACCGAGACCGCTAATCTGATGACCACCTTACAAGCCGGCGGTGCCGATGTCGTGCTGACTGCATCAAACCCATTGAGTACGCAGGACGATGTGGCAGCCAGCCTTGTGACACACTACGAAATCCCGGTATATGCCATCAAGGGTGAAGACGACGCCACGTATTACAGCCACCTCGAGGCCGCCCTCGCACATAAGCCACACATCACCATGGATGACGGCGCGGACCTCGTCAGTGAATTGCATAAAAAGCACACGGACCTTCTTCCTGAGATTCTGGGCGGCACCGAGGAAACCACCACTGGCGTCATCCGCCTGCGTGCCATGGCGAAGGAAGGCGCACTGAAGTTCCCGGTCGTGGCCGTCAACGACTCGATGACCAAGCATCTGTTCGACAACCGCTATGGCACCGGGCAAAGTACGATGGACGGCATCATCCGTGCAACCAACATCCTGATCGCTGGCAAGACCATCGTAGTAGCCGGTTACGGCTGGTGCAGCCGTGGTATCGCGATGCGCGCCAAGGGCCTTGGTGCCAACGTCATCGTAACCGAGATCGATCACCTCAAGGCACTCGAAGCCGTAATGGATGGCTTCCGTGTCATGCCGCTGATGGAAGCCGCCCCACAGGGCGATATCTTTGTCAGCGCTACCGGTAATAAGCACGTCTTCGATACACACCACATGGCCGAGATGAAGGACGGCGCGCTGGTTGCCAACTCCGGCCACTTCAACGTCGAGATCAACCTGCCCGGTCTGGCTGATATGGCCCAGAATGAGCCAGAGCGCGTGCGCCCATTTGTGGATCGCTATGTGCTAGACGGTGGCAAGCGCCTGCACATCATTGGCGAGGGTCGGCTGGTCAACCTGGCCGCGGCTGAGGGTCACCCCGCCAGCGTGATGGACATGAGCTTCGCCAACCAGGCGCTCGGTGCAGAATACATCCTGAACAACCACAAGGAACTGGGCAACGCCGTCTATACCATCCCGGTCGATGTCGATCAGGAAATCGCCCGCCTCAAGCTGGAAGCGATGGGCGTTGCTATTGATGTGCTGACCCCTGAACAGGAAGAATACCTGAACAGTTGGCAGGAAGGGACCTAAACCTCCCATTACCCCGGAATCTGCTCAAAAGGGGCATGCCGTGGCATGCCCCTTTTCGCTTGGCAAATGATTAACAATCTGCCCGGCTCATGTTATACTGTCACATCGCTAATAGCTTTTGCAGCCTAGATGGAAAATGGGTGATATGAACGTTCTGATTACAGGGGCGGGCGGCTTCGTAGGATGGCATCTCATCAAGTACCTGTCCGGCCTAGCGGACATTCACCTCTATGGGACTACCTATCTGTCAACAGAGAAGTATCCACACCTGAGTGATTATCCGATCTCGCTGGTTCATGTTGATCTGCGGGATCGTGAGGCTACCAGGAAGCTGTTGGACCACATCCAGCCGGATGAGATTTATCATCTTGCGGCGCAGAGCTTTGTCCCTCTTTCCTTCCAGGATCCCTGGGGAACACTGGGTAACAATATTGAATGCCAGCTCAATCTGATCCTGGGGCTGATTGACCTTGACCTTCCGACACGTTTCCTTGCGGTTGGATCAGGTGAGGTGTACGGGCCTGTCTCACCGGATGATGTCCCTGTTAACGAACACCAGCCACTGCGGCCCGCCAATCCGTACAGTGTCAGCAAGATCACACAGGATATGATGGCGCTGCAATACCATCTCAGCCACCAGGTTGCTGCTATCCGGGTGCGCCCCTTCAACCAGATTGGCCCCGGCCAGTCGGCCAGTTTTGTCGCCCCTGCGTTTGCCCGGCAGATCGCCCGTATCGAGAAGAATGAACAGCCGCCAGTTATGCGGGTCGGCAACCTTGACGCACGCCGGGACTTCACCGACGTGCGCGATATGGTTCGTGCTTACCACCTCGTCATGCAAAACGGGGAACCGGGCGCTGTGTATAACATCGGGTCAGGGCAGGCTCACAGCATACAGGCATTACTGGACACCCTGATCTCGCTGACGGATCAGGCCATTGATGTACAGCCCGATCCCGGCTTGTTTCGCCCGGTCGAAGTGCCGATCATCGTCTGTGATTCGAACAGGATTCAGGCGACTACCGGATGGAAACCCACTTATTCATTTGAAGACTCGCTGCGAGATGTTCTAATGGACTGGCGCAGCCGAGATACCAGGTAACAGACCTGCGGCGCATTCACTGAATTGCACCGCAACCTTCAGGAGATGACGATGAAACGTGCGTTTATTACCGGGATCACCGGGCAGGATGGCTCTTACCTGGCCGAGTTCCTGCTTGAAAAAGGCTACGAAGTCATCGGGCTGGTGCGCCGCACCAGCACCGTGAACTTTGAGCGGATTGGCCATATCCAGGACAAGATCACCCTCGTCCAGGGTGACCTGCTCGATCAGACCTCGCTGACCCAGGTGCTGAGCGAACACCAGCCTGATGAGGTGTATAATCTCGCGGCGCAGAGCTTCGTACAGACCTCATGGACACAAGCCGTATTTACCGGGGAAGTGACGGGACTCGGGGTAACTCGTATACTGGATGCGATCCGCACAGTCGACCCATCGATCCGGTTTTACCAGGCCTCCAGCTCGGAAATGTTCGGTAAGGTACAGGAAGTGCCACAGAAAGAAACCACGCCGTTCTATCCGCGCAGCCCATACGGTGTCGCCAAGGTTTACGGACACTGGATCACCATAAACTACCGTGAAAGTTACGACCTTCATGCCACCAGCGGCATTCTATTCAACCATGAATCACCGCGCCGTGGCCTTGAATTCGTGACCCGCAAGGTGACGGACGCGGCAGCCCGCATCAAGCTGGGCCTGCAGGATAAGGTCGGGCTGGGTAACCTTGAGGCCAAACGAGACTGGGGTTTTGCTGGTGACTATGTCCGTGCGATGTGGCTGATGCTTCAGCAGGATGTGCCTGATGATTATGTCGTCTCGACCGGCAAGACCCACTCAGTTAAACGGCTGGTTGAAGTCGCCTTTAACAGCGTCGGGCTGAACTGGGAAGATCATGTTTACCAGGACCCGCGCTTCTACCGTCCTGCCGAAGTGGACCTGCTGGTGGGTGACGCCAGCAAAGCCAAGACTAAGCTCGGCTGGGAACCTGAAGTTTCATTTGAAGAACTCATTGAAATAATGGTAAAAGCCGACCTGGAACGATACCAGGGATAATGGAATGACAATTGCCCTGATAGATACCCATTGTCACATCGATCACGACCGATTTAACGAAGACCGCGACGATGTGGTCCATCGGGCCGTAGAGGCCGGAATTGAGAAGATGATCATTCCCGGTCTTGATCAACCCACGTCAGAAGCGGCAATCGCGCTGGCACAACAACATCTGCCGGTCTATGCGGCGGTTGGGTATCACCCCAACACCTTGCCGAAGGAGCCCCCTTCCCCGACCGTACTTGAAGTCATTCGTAACTGGGTGACAGAATCCCCCGGGAAGGTGGTTGCCATCGGTGAGATCGGCCTGGACTATTACTGGAATGCTCACTTCCATGACCATCAGGCCGCCTGGCTGCGCGCGCAGCTCGATCTCGCACTTGAACTCAGCCTTCCGGTGATCCTGCACAATCGCGATTCAACGCGTGACTTGCTCGATATCCTGCGGGATTGGCGAAAACAGGAGTTCCCTGCCGCATTAGCCCACCGTCCGGGCGTCCTTCACTCCTTTTCGGGGGAACCTGCCGACGCGCAGGAAGCCCTTGAGATGGGCTTTTACATCGGCATCTCGGGGCCGGTGACATTCAAAAAGGCAGATGCCCTGAGGGAAATTGCCCGGATGGTGCCCGGTAATCGATTGCTGGTTGAGACAGACTCCCCTTTCCTGACCCCGGTGCCACACCGCGGAAAGCGCAATGAGCCTGCCTACGTTCGATTTGTGGCAGAGCGCATCGCAGAGGAACGCGATATGCCGCTCGAAGAGCTTGCCCGCCAAACAAGCCAGAACGCGGAAGTATTGTTCTGCTTTTCAGCCGGTACTTAAGGAATTTTAGCCGGAAGTTGCGAGGCCCCCGGAGTCACTGTATACTGGTGTGGTGTGCTAAAGGGATGCACGGCGCTGACAGACACCAACTAAGCGGGCCGCAAGCATGATAAGAGTTGTCCAGCATATCATAGCCTATAGGTGTTGGCTGATCGCCTCGAGTGCCAGTGAGCCGGTGCATCGAGCGCTTTTTTTGTGTCACGGCATACACTAATTATCCGCCTACACATACTTAATGAGTAACACTGTGCAGAACGAATTTGAAGCAATGACAGGACCAGAAGAAGAAGAAAACGAGGGGATGGATTCCTTTCAGGACTTGCTCGATGCATATGATTACGATATGCCGAAGCGTGGTCAACTACTTGAAGGAATCATTGTACAGGCCAACGATGACGAGGTTATCCTTGATGTCGGCCTGAAGCATGACGCAATTGTCCCCAGAGACGACCTTGAGCGTCTTGACGACGAGACACGTTCGACTCTGGTCTCTGGAGCTGATGTCTCTGTTTTCGTCGTCAACCCCCAGAACACCAACGGCGATCTGATCGTCTCGGTTTACCGCGCACTGTCGCTGGAAGACTGGGAAAAGGCACGTCAACTCCTTGAAGAAGACGCCATTATAGATGCCGAGGTTGTCGATACTAATCGCGGCGGCCTGCTGGTGCAATTTGGTCGCTTGCGTGGGTTTGTCCCGCAATCACTGACGGGCAATCCATCACGCAGCCCAAGCGCCCGTTCGAAGCGTGCGATGGTTGGCAAGATGCTGAACCTCAAGGTGATTGAAGTGAACCAGCAGCGCAATCGACTGGTTTTCTCGGAGAAAGCTGCACTTGAAGACGCCCGCAAGGACAAAATCCAGGAGTTGGAAGTTGGACAGACTCTGATTGGGCGTGTGGTCAGCCTGGTTGACTACGGTGCTTTTGTGGATATTGGCGGCATCGACGGCCTTATCCACATCTCAAAGCTGGATTGGCAGCATGTCACCCACCCCAAGGAAGTGCTGGCCGTTGGCGATGAGGTTGAGATTCAGATCGATGATATCGACATTGAGCGCGAACGTATCAGCCTGAACCGCAAGGTTCTGCTGCCTAGCCCATGGGAAACGCTGACTTCACGCTACAGCACCGGGCAACTTGCGACCGGGACCGTGACGAACGTGGTAGACTTCGGCGTGTTCGTTGAAATCGAGTCCAACATCGAGGGACTGGTCCATATCAGCGAGATGTCCAACTTCGGTTCAGACCCATACAAGCTGGTTCGCAAGGGTGATGAAATCCCGGTGCGTATCATCAGCATTGAGCCGGAACGTCAGCGCATCGGCCTGAGTATGGACAAAGTCACCGCTGATGAACAGCGTGAATGGCTGTCGAACCGTGGTCGTGACGAGGAAGAAGAAGAAGTTCTTGCTGAAGAAGTGGAAGCTGAAGTCCACGAAGAGGAATCAGCAGCCGAGGCTGAAGAAGTACCCGAAACTGAGGCAGTAGCCGAAGAGGAAGTACCTGAAGCGGAAGCTGAACCAGTCGCGGAAGCCGAAGAGGAAGTACCTGAAGCGGAAGCTGAACCAGTCACGGAAGCCGAAGAGGAAGTACCCGAAACTGAGGCAGTAGCCGAAGAAGAGGCCGAGACTGAGGTTGAAGAAGCTGTCGAAGCTGAAGCAGACGAAGAAAAAGACTAACTCGCGACATCAAATTCCAAGAACCAACTCTGACGCCGGGCAGGCTTGCCCGGCGTTTTGTTGTCACTTTCTCACTGGATATAATCGCCTGTGCGTTTGACCCTGCCCTTGCCTGCAAGCCTAATGGAGAAGGGCCTTTATGGCCGACATTTCCGTTATCATCGTCAATTGGAACGTCAGAGACCTGCTTGGTGACTGCCTGGCATCTATCTATGCCGACACAGGATCACTGAACATCGAAGTGATCGTAGTGGACAATGTTTCCAGTGACGGCAGTGTCGAGATGGTGCGGAGCAGATACCCTCAGGTAATCGTCGTTGAACCGGGGGAAAACACAGGTTTCTCTCGCGGGAACAACATTGGCATCGCTCGTGCATCAAGCGATTACATCTTCCTGCTCAACCCGGATACCGTCCTGCACAATGGCTGCCTCGCTCACCTGTTTGAATACATGAAATCCCACCAGGAAGTCGGCGTAGTTGTCCCCCTCCTCATGAATGCAGATGGCTCCGTGCAATCATCCCGACGCCGTTTCCCGACTATGGTAACTGCGTACTTCGAAAGTACGTGGCTGCAACCCTACGCACCCAGGAACATCCTGAGTTGGTATTACATGGAGGATCATTCTACCGCCCACGCACATGAGATCGATTGGGCACAGGGTGCCGCGCTGATGGTTCGTCAAGCCACCATCGATCAGGCGGGGATGCTGGACGAACAGTTCTTCATGTATTCCGAGGAATTGGACTGGCAGCGCCGAATCAAAGAAGCGGGATGGCAGATCGTATTCCTGCCATATGCGAAAGTCACCCATTATGGAGGTAAAAGCAGCGAACAGGTTAAGGCCCAACTGCACATTTATTTCCAGACCAGCAAGATCAAATACTTCCGTAAATATCATGGCCGCACCGCCGCCGGGCTACTGCGGTTATTCCTGATGACAAGCTATCGTGCCCAGGTTGCTGTTGAGAGCGTCAAGAAGCTGCTGGGGCATAAGGTGGAAATGAGACAGGAACGCATTGATGCTTATCGCAAAGTACTGCGCTCAGGATTACGAGGTTAGACACCATGCAGATTGGACTGATCACCGGAGAATACCCGCCAATGGAAGGTGGGGTCGGTGCATATACCCGTGAACTGGCGAAAGAACTGGTTGCACTGGGGCATGAAGTCCACATTCTGACGAGGCAGGATGCCGCCTCTCCTGATCCCGACACGGATGGCCTGTATGTCGCAGCGCAGATTGGTAAAACGTGGGGTTGGGCAGCCAATCATGTTGCAACAAAATGGGCTGATATAAACAGTCTCGATGTGGTCAACGTGCAATTTCAGACGGCAGCCTATAACATGCACCCCGCGATCCACTTCATCAAGTCACAGGTTAATCGCCCATTAGTTGTAACGTTCCATGATCTGCGCGTGCCATACCTGTTGCCTAAAGCTGGCCCGCTGCGCACCTGGATCGTCAAATGGCTCGCACAGTCTGCCGATAGCGTTATCAGCACCGAGCGAGAAGATCTGAAAGTGCTGAACGGCTGGGGCATTGATGCCGCATGGGTGCCCATTGGCAGCAATATCGCGGCACCTGAGCGAACTCCGGAAGCCGTCCAGAAAGCCCGGAAAGCAATCGACCTGGGTCATGATGAGCTGTGCCTCGCCTATTTTGGCTTCCTGAACGAAAGCAAAGGTGCGCTGACGCTGGTACAGGCCGCAAGCCGTATCAAGCAGGAAGGCATCCCCGTGCGGCTGCTGATGATTGGTGGGCGAGCTGGTGCCAGTGACCCGACCAACTACGCCTACGGGAAACAGATCGACCGGGCCATTGATGATGCAGGCTTAACCGGCCAGACGATCTGGACGGGGTTTGTGCCGAATGATGAGGTCAATGCCTATTTCTTCGCCAGCGATGTGGTCGCCCTGCCATACCGTGATGGGGTCTCCTTACGACGCGGCACGCTGATGGCAGCACTGGCACACGGCTGTGCTATCGTCACCACTACGCCCCCTACCCCGCTGCAAGAACTGGAAGACGCATTGGGTATCGTGCCAGTGAATGATCCCGATGCACTGGCATCAGAGATTAAATCTATGTGGAACGATCCGGTTCGGCGTGAGGCGTTAGGTCAGCGGGCCACTAAAGCCGCCGCACACTTTACATGGGATAAGATCGCGGCGCAAACGGAAACCGTTTACCGGACGGTTCTTGAGAGATTGAATTATGCCTGATCAAAAGCACGCATTCCTGACACCGAATCACGCCGCGCTGATTGTGACGGTGCTGTTTATCCTGATCGCTGGCCTGTACAGCGTGGTCACGCCACTATTTGAGATGTCTGACGAACTGTGGCATTACCCGATGGTCAGGCGGCTGGCTGAAGGCGATGGGTTGGTGGTGCAGAACCCGGAGAACGTCGGGCCGTGGCGTCAGCAGGGCAGCCAGGCCCCATTGTACTACTACACTGGCGGCGCACTGACCGCCTGGATCGACACGGCAGATATGCCGGAAATCCGCCGTGAGAACCCCCATGTGGATAATGGCCTGATCACGGAGGACGGTAACAACAACCTGATCGTGCATGACTTCCGACGTGAGGCCTGGCCCTGGCGTGGTACCGTGTTAGCCGTGCACCTGGTACGCTTCCTCTCGGTGCTGCTGAGTGCCGGGACAGTATACCTGACCTACCAGATCGGCAGGGAAGTTCTGCCTGAGCGCCCGTGGGTGGGTGTGCTGGGATCCGTGCTGGTAGGCTTCACACCGATGTTTACCTTTGTTAGTGCGGCGGTCAACAACGATAACATGGCGGTGCTGCTTTCCACGGCGTCACTGCTTGTGATGGTACGCATGGTGCGCCTCGCCGAAAAGGAAACGCCGCCAATTACTTACCCGATCCTGCTGGGCGTGCTGCTGGGTCTGGCTGCACTGAGCAAGGTCAGCACGTTGGGATTCATCGGCCTGGCGGGCATCACTACGGCCTATGTCGCCATCCGGCGCAAGCGCTGGCAGTCGTTCTGGCTCGAAGGGCCGCTGATCATCGCCTTAATTGCTGCTATTGCGGGCTGGTGGTACTGGCGTAATTGGACCCTGTATGGCGATCCGCTTGGTCTGAATATGTTCATCGCGGTGCTGGGTCAGCGTGCCCGACCTGCTTCCCTGGCGCAGCTGTGGACGGAACGACAGGGCTTTATGCAGAGCTACTGGGGGCTGTTCGGCGGGGTCAACGTGCCGATGCCAGACGCCATTTACACACTGCTCAATGTGTTGGGGATGCTGGCGGTCCTCGGCATGGGGGCCTTCGTAGTGACGCAGCTGCGCGGCAAGGAGCGCCGCACGCTGGCAGACTGGATGCCGCTGATCATGCTGTTCCTGGCGGTGGCGGTAGTCATTGGGCCGCTGGCGGGGAGTTGGTCCCGTAATACGTGGTCATCGCAGGGCCGGCTGGTATTTTACGCGATCTCGGCCATCAGCATCGGGTTTGCTGCTGGTCTAATCGCGTGGATTCCAAGTCAGAAGATCGCGGCAGGAGTGGGTGCTGCGGCGGGACTGCTGTTCTTTGGCCTGTCTTCGGCAGCCCCGTTTGCGTGGATCACCCCGGCTTATGCCCCCCCAGACATCGAAATGCAGATGATAGCGGATAGCACCATGGCGGTCTTCAGCCCAGCGGGACAGGACCCGGCCATACAGCTTATCGGTGCCAATGTCGGGCCCGACATCACGTACCCCGGCGAGGCCGTCGAGGTGAGTTTAACGTGGCAGGTGCTTGATGAGATGGATACGGATTGGAGCGTGTTCATCCATCTACAGGACTCAACCACTTTATTGGCAGGCCAGCGTGACACCTACCCCGGCGTCGGCAGCCTTGCAACAAGCGACCTTGAACCGGGTATGACGTGGACCGATGACTATGTCATTCCGGTCGACGCAACGGCATACGCACCCGAAGACCTGGCCGTGATGATCGGCCTGTACAATTACAATACCTGTCCGGCATGCGTCCGTATGGTGATGGAAGACGGTAACAGCGCGCTTGAGATCGGCACAGTGCCGTTGGAACCTGTTCCAACGGCTGAGAGCATCCCAAACCCGACTACGATCAACTTTCAGAACCGGATCGGTATTGAAGGCTATGAGATTTCCGAGCGCGTCATCGAGCCGGGTCGCAGCACCGACTTGACCCTGTACCTGGCCGGGCTTGATACCATGACGCGTGATTACACCGTATCGGTGCAGATCATCGGGGAAGACACCAGCCGATACGCCCAGATCGATACATGGCCGGGCGGTGGCACCCGCCCCACATCGACATGGGAGGCGGGTGAAACACTGATCGATACCTACCCGCTGACCCTCAGCCCCGATACCCCGCCCGGCATCTACCCGGTACAAGTCGTGATCTACTGGCAGGATGAGAACGGCGGGTTCAACCGCCTGCAAACCATCACACCCGATGGCCGACTAACCGATGACTTTGTGCTGTTGACCCGCGTGAGAGTACTGCCATGAGAGCCTTCACCCGAGAAAACCCCTATGCTGCTGGCATCATCGGGCTGTTCATCGCACTGGCGGTGACGTTCAGCCTGATCACCCCGGCCTTTGAAACGCCCGATGAACGGCATCACTTTGCTATGTCAGAACACATCAGCCGCACCGGGCGCATCCCGGTACAAGTAGTGGGTGATGGCAGCTTGTGGGGCCAGGAAGCCAATCAGGCCCCGCTGTATTACCTGGTTACCGGGGCCATGATCGCACCGATTGACACCAGTGATCTCTTGCAGGTCCACCAGTTAAACCCACACGCCAAGCTGGGCCTTGTACCTGACCCCGACAACAAAATGGTGATGCTGGATACCGGAGTCGATCAGTTTCCGTGGCATGGCACTATCCTGGCCCTGCGGCTCATCCGGTTCTTTAGCATCGCGCTGGGGGCAGTGACAATCACGCTGGTCTACCTGATTGGTCAGGAAACCTGGGCGGATACTCAATGGCCCGCCCTGCTGCTGATGAGCCTCGTGGCGTTTAACCCACAGTTCCTGTTCATCAGCGGGGCAATGAATAACGACAACCTGACCAACACACTGGCTGCTGCCGTGATCCTGATCCTGGTCCGCATCGCAAAACGTGGGCTGACGGATCGACGCGCGCTGACTCTGGCGGTGGTGCTGGCAGTTACCACGCTAAGCAAAGTCAGCGGTATCACGCTGATCCCGTTGGCGGGGCTGGTGCTGGCTTACCAGATATGGCAAACCGGGACGTGGAAAGGCGTACTCAAGGCAGGCGGTATGATCGTGGCGGCATGGCTGCTGTTCGCGAGCTGGTGGTACATTCGCAACCTGATCCTGTATGATGAACTGCTCGGTATGCAGATTCTCGCCGATGCCGTACCCTGCAATCGCAGCTTGACGGTGTGGGATTTACGCCATGAATGGTACGGGTTTTTCGTCAGCTATTTTGCACTGTTCGGGCATGTCAACATTATCGGCAATGGCTGGTTCTACTGGTTCATGGGAGCCGTGTACGGGGTCGGGCTAATCGGCTTTGCCGTGTATGCGGTACGTCAACTGATACAAAAGCAGTGGGAGTCGCTGGTCATCCCCGCCATTTTTAGCGTACATGTGGGCGTGGTTTTTTACGGTCTGATCCGTTGGACGATGATCTGCTGGGCATCGCAGGGGCGGCTGACCTTCTCATCGATTGGTTCGCTGGCGGCACTGGTCACCATCGGGCTGGTGACATTGATCCCGCAACATTATCATCGAGTCACGGCCATCGTCGTCGCGCTGCCGATGCTGGTGTTTTCAGCGATGTCCCCGCACCTGTATATCGCCCCGGTTTATGAGGAACCGTCAATCGTTGAGGCCCTCCCGGAAAGCGCGATTCCAGTTGGAATGAACTTTGACGGGTTAGAGATCGTCGCGGTTGAGGTGGATAATCGCGCATATATCGAGGGCACCCGCGTACCCGTCACGCTGTACATCCGCGTAAACAAGCCAAATGAGGACCGCCTGAGTATCTCGCTTACGCTGCTTGGGCGCGATCTTGAAGAAATCGGCAAGCTGGATACCTACCCCGGCGGCGGTAACCTGCTGACTACCGAGATGATCCCCGGCATGATTTACCGGGATACCTACTCGATCCGGCTGGCCGAAGGCATTGCCACACCCAGCGCAATTCGGCTGCTGCCTGCGGCGGGCCTGTTTGACCCCAACGCCGGGCAGTTCACCATCTACCAGCCCACGAGCAGTACGGGTGAACCGATACAAACTGTGTTCATTGAGACTGGCGCGGTGTATCCGGCTGATGACACGTCCTGCGCGATTATGACCGATGACGATGTCCCGATCGGGGGGATTGGGACACTTGCAACCCTTGCCCTGCGATCTGCATCAGATAACCCGGTACACCCCGGTGAAGATGTACCACTCGTATTGGTGTGGCAGCAGAACGTATCTAACAGCAGCGACTGGACGGTATTCCTGCATATGGTAGGAGAGGATGGTGCCATCGTGGCGCAGGCTGATGGCCTGCCAATGAATGGCGACTACCCAACCCGGCTGTGGCATCAACCCTGTGGCTTTGTGGAAACGCGAACCCTGCGGCTGCCCGGCGATCTGCTACCGGGTACTTACAGCCTGTATATGGGCATGTATAATGCCTCCGATCCGGCCTTTACGCGGCTGCCCGTCACGCTCAACGATGGAACAGCACCACCGGACAGCGCCATCCCTTTGACAGTGATTGAAGTGGTAGCCCCATGATTGCATTCTGGAACCAGGCCAACGAATGGTTGGCCCAATCTAAACACAGGCAGAATCTCCTCGCCATCCTGTTTCTGACTGCCTTATGGGCTGCTTACCTATGGCGCATCTTTACGCCGAACGCGGTCGATCAGGCTTCGCTGATCCCGGGTGATTTCTCCGGGCAATTCTATGCGTTCGGCAAATACCAGGCCGAACGCATGCTCGCGGGGCAGATTCCACTGTGGAACCCATACAACTACGGCGGGCATCCTTTTCTCGCTGATACTCAGTCGGCGGTGTTTTACCCGGCCCGGCTGATCCACGTCGGCATCAGCGCCTTTACGGGCTGGACCTATTTCGGTATCCAGATGGAGGCGCTGGCTCACCTTCTGCTGGCCTCCTGGATGATGTACGCCTTCGTGCGAACCACGACCGGGTCAGCGGTCAGCGGGGTGATCAGCGCGGTGACGATCAGCTATGGTGGTTATCTGACCGGCTACCCGGTGTTGCAAATGGCCGTTATCGAGGCGGGTGTGTGGTTCCCACTGGCACTGCTTGGCGTCTACAAGAGTATCCGTGACGGCAGTTTGTTTGCCGGTTGGCTGGCTCTCAGCGGGCTGGTGATGGGAATCAGTTTGCTGGCAGGGCACCCTCAAACCAGTCTGTTCTTTATGTACGGGCTGATGGCCTATACAACTTACCGCTGCTGGAGCGAACGGATCAAGTGGTTCCCGGCGTTGATCGTGGTTGGTATCCCGGTGGGTCTCGGTTTTGGGCTGGCGGCTGTACAGGTGCTGCCGGGCCTTGAGTATTCGACGCTGGTGGCACGCGCACAAGGCGGCTATGACTGGGGTGGCGGCGGCTTCCCGTGGTGGGACCTGTCCTCGTTTCTGTTCCCCAATGTCGTTTCGGGATGGTCGCCACTATACAGCGGCGTCGCGACGCTGCTGCTGGCGGGCCTTGCGATCTGGACCCGCCAGCGCGACGCCCACTTCTGGGGTATCGTGGCGCTGATCGGCCTGCTGATCAGCCTCGGTGCAAGTACGATCGTCTACGATCTGTTATATAACTTCCTGCCAGGAATCAGCTTGTTCCGAGGACAGGAGCGCGCAGCTTACCTGATTGCCTATGCGCTTGCCATACTGGCCGGGCTTGGTTACCAGGCGTTCACTGGTAGCGGCATTGACCATGCGCGAATACGCCGTCTATTGACTATCCTCCTTGGGGTACTGGGATTTGTCGCGGTGCAGGCGCTGGTCCTCCAGCTTGTCATGCCATCCGATGACCTTTACCGCTGGGCACAAACCACCTTTTACACTGCATTCGTATCCGGGTTGCTGTGGCTGCTGCTGCGCCGTCCCCTCGCCGCCCCAACCGCCGCCTTGACGCTGATCGTGATCATCGTGTTTGACCTGTTCAGTGCAACGATGGGCACCAACTTCGAGGCTGTCCCCACCTCCGAACGAGTCTTCACCAATGAACTGATCGAGACGGCGCTGGATGACGACAGCCTGTATCGTGTGGATGGCTGGCTGGGTTTGGGCGGCAACTACGGAACCCTGTTTGGCTTGCAGGACATCCGGGGAGTCAGCCCACTTGAGCCGGAGAGTCTGCATCGCTATGTCGAAACGCTGCCACAATACCGGCTCCATCAACTGCTCGGTGTGCGCTATGTATTTACGGATTGGGAGCAGCTTGAAGTGCCAAGTGAGATCGTCGCGCAGATCGTGGTGCCATGGCCGGTGCGTTTGCATCGCATTCAAACCCCCTACCCCCGTGCATGGATCGCACATCAGGTCGTAGTGGCGGAGGGCGATGCAGCACTGGGCTGGCTGGCTGATCCGGGTTTTGACCCCTTTGCGATGGTGGTGATGGACAATGATCCCGGGCTGGATGTCTCATCCGAAAACGCGACATCTGACCGTGTTATCATCGCTCAGTATCAGCCAGAACAAATCGTCATTGAGACGGAGAGTAATCAGGCGGGGGTACTGGTGCTAAGTGAGTGGTACTATCCTGGATGGGAAGCCACCGTCGATGGTGTAGCCGTGCCCATCAAGCGGGTCAATGTAGAACAACGCGGTGTGTTCCTGCCGGCAGGGGCACATACCGTCACTTTCGTTTTCCGCCCGTTGACCTATCGGATCGGCGTCATTACCTCACTGGTGGCTGCTGGCCTGATGATCACGTTAATCGTATTAGCCGGGCTGCGTGGCCCGATGGCTGTGCCATCAAAGGGGGAAACTGATGCAGTACTCGGACGTGACTGACTTTTTTACCCATACAGACCGCCGGACCCTGTCGCTGCTCACCGGGGGTGGGTTAGCCCTGATTGCAGTGATCCTGGGCGCGGCGCTGGCCTTCATTGGCCCTCTGCTGACCGTGATCATGGTGGTGGTTCTCGCGGCGGCCCTGTGGATCATATCAGACCTTGAATACGCAATTTGGAGCATCATCGGTGTGATCGCACTGCTGCCCTTTGCGACGCTGCCCTTTAAGGTCGTGATCACGCCGTCATTCCTCAACCTTGCGATGGGGGCGTTCCTGTTCCTGTATGTCATGCAGTGGATGACCGGCGACCGCCGCCGGTTGGAAACGACCCCGGTCCATCCGCTATTGATCCTGTTCGTGGTATTGAGCCTGTTCAGCTTTGTGATGGGCCTGCGCCATGCCGGGCTGACCAGCCGATCACTACGTGTCTTTGCCGAATTGATGCTCAGCATGACCTTTGCCCTGATCCTGGTCGATGTGCTGAAGGACGAGCGCATGATCAAACGGTTTGCCCGCATCCTCATCCTTGCCGGTGTAGCAGCAGCCCTGATCGGCATCGTGCTTTGGATGATGCCGGATCGCATGGCAGAGGCCATCCTTGTACGGCTGAGCGTCATTGGATACCCCAGCGGAGGTGTGATCCGCTACGTGGAACAAAACCCGGAGCTACCTGAGCGCGCCATCGGCACAGCCGTGAACCCAAACTCAATGGGAGGATTCCTGGTGATGATCGCGGCGCTGGCGGCCCCGCAGATGGTCAGCAATGAACCGCTATTTGGCAAGCAGTGGATCAGCTATGTATTCTTCGCCATCCTCGGCATGTGCCTTGTACTGACTTTCTCGCGCGGGTCAATGCTGGCCTTGGGGGCCACCCTCTTTGTCATCGCAGCGCTACGTTATCGTAAGCTATTGTGGATCATGATCGCAGTCGGCTTGTTAATCCTGCTGCTGCCATGGACACAGTTTTACATTGAACGGTTTGTTGAGGGGTTCCAGGGGGCTGACCTGGCAACGCAGATGCGCTTCGGGGAATACACCGACGCCCTGCGGCTGATCACCCGCTATCCCGTCATCGGGGCCGGGTTCACCGGGGCACCGGATATTGACCTGTACCTTGCTGTTGCCAACGTGTATCTCACCATCGCATCCAATATGGGGCTGGTGGGGCTTTCGGCGTTCCTGCTGCTTATGATTGCAGTGTTTGCGTATGCATGGAACAGCCGTCACGCACTGGCAGGCAGGCCGCAGATGTATGCCATCTGGATGGGGTCATGGGCGGGGTTGCTTGGCGCACTGGTTAACGGCCTGTTTGACCATTATTTCTTCAACCTCGAATTTGGGCATGCAGTGGCCTTGTTCTGGGTTTATGTCGGCTTGACGCTGGCCGTCAGCCGGGCAGCACGCCGGGATCAGGATACCCAGGAGCATACCCGCAGCCTGCTGGAAAAAGCAGGGCAGCCTGCTGCCGTACTTAGGCATGGCTTACAGTAAGGTATTGCGGGAGTACGGACAGCGTGGTAAACTACTTTGCATGTCGGGGCGTGGCGCAGTTTGGCAGCGCGCTACAATGGGGTTGTAGAGGCCGACGGTTCAAATCCGTCCGCCCCGACCAACAAAACAGGGACCTCTGAATTCAGAGGCCCCTGTTTGTATTTTAAAGACCAAGCAGGCTCTGAAGCTTCATCGCCAGGGCCATATTACCATCAACCCGGACCTTGCCGCCCATAAAGGCGCTGACCGGGTTAAGGTCGCCATTGACCATCGCGACCATATCTTCAGACGCAGTGTACATGGTCATATCCGCATCTTCCACGGCACCATCCTCAACAGACAATGTGCCATCCTTAACGTGCGCTGTCCACTGACCGCCATCATCGCCAGAGATGTCAAAGACTAACACGGCGTCTTCGGAACCCCATGCCTCCGCGTCGAACCGTGACGGAATTTCCTTAAAAATCTCGGCCACCGAACCAGCCATTACCAAGCTCCTTTTGTTGCTATGTGGATTGAGTTGAGTGGAAAAAGATAAACTAAGTGTGTACTTAGCCGACCAATCCATTTTAGTATACATAAAAAACATCCATTTCCATAGAATCAGGTGATGATCATGTCAGGTCAATCCGTGAAGGTAATAGCCAGCGCCGCAGCCTTGTTTTTGGCTGTGGGTTGCCTGGCTGAACTGCCCTTTAGTGATGAATCAGGTGAAGTGCCCAGCACAACTGAGCCACTCGCTGAAGAAAGCAACGAAGATACAGGAACGCTGGCCGCGATGGGGGCTGACGGGAACCTGTATCTTGCGACACTGGATGACACCCCAGTTGCATTAACCACTGATGGCAACCTGACCAGCCGTTCTGAGGGCGTTGTCAATGGATCACCGTCATGGTCACCTGATGGCTGGCTGGCGTTTGTGCGAACCGAAGCCACCCGTCGGGCACAAACCATGACAGTCCTGGCCTTCCCACCCGGTGACACACAAAATCCCATTGAAGTTGAGCAGCAAGCTAGTGCATACGCCTATGGATACTGGGCCCCTACCCCCTGTTCGATGACTGACCCGTGCGGGGTGTTCAGCTTCCTGACATCCGACAGCGAGGGCATCAACTTTAATACGGCGGAGGTCACGACAGGCGGAGCACGCAGCGAGATTTTTGAGCAATCCAATCAGCACTATTTTTCATGGGCTCCGGATGGAGAACGTATGCTGTGGTTCCGTGATCAAATGGACCTGACTATTCACAACATCTACGACCACACCACAGAAACTGAATTCGATCATATCGAGCCGGGTACCTTTCAGGCCCCGGCATGGTCGCCAATGGATGATCGGCTGTTGATCGCACAGCAAATCGGCGGGCAAAATCAACTCACCATCCTTGATGGTGACACAGTCACCGAGATCGGCCCGACCCTACCTCACAACATCGCCTTTGCCTGGTCACCAAATGGCAGCCAGATCGCGTTGGGTGGCAACAATTACCCGATGGAATCGTTTTATATCGTGGATGCCGAAACAGGTGATGCTGCCGCCTTTGATGAGTTGACCGAGGTTGCTGCATTTTTCTGGGCACCGGATGGCAAACGGATCGCCGTGCTGACGATTGCCCCTGAAGAGGCCCCCGTTATCCGGGCAAATGCCGGGCAGCGCGCACGCACCGGCCAACAGGGTGCGCCGCACGCGGTCTTTCAATGGCAGTTTGTTGATGTGGATAGCGGCATAGTCGAGCGGGGGCCTGCCTTCGTGCCAACGTTTGACCATCTGTATTTCGTGCAGTTCTTTGAGCAGTTCGGGCAGAGCCACCGGATTTGGTCCCCCGACAGCCGGTATATCACCTATGCCGAACGGGTACTGGAGGAGAACCCTCGCATCCGCGTCTATAATGCTGCCGATCCGGGCAGTGAACCTGTTACCGTCATGAACGGTACCTTCGCGGTGTTCTCGTTCAAGTAGTGCCGACGTATCCTCACCGTTTGGCAGGCCCCGATCAAACATGGTAGATTCGATTGTTATTGGTCGCCTTGTGCGGCCAACTGGTATTGAGCAAGGCAACCTCAGCCTATGAAGGAAACCATCTCAGCTATTATCCAGAAATGGCCGTGGCTGGCTGAAGTGATGAGCTACCTTTACGGTGGCACGCGGCCCCGGTATGCGCTGGGTGTGATGGGAGTCATTCAAAACAAGGATGGGGCAGTGCTGATTGTGCAGCATGTGCTTCATGGTGCGCATCCATGGGGGCTGCCCGGTGGCTGGATGGAGGCGCGTGAAGCACCAGAAGCCGCCATCGCCCGTGAAATCCGGGAAGAAACCGGGTTGGAGATCGAGGTAGGGCAGCCCCTGATGATCTCGCCTGAGAAGTACCCGTGGAGCATGGTGATAGTGTTTCACTGCACGGTTGGTGAACGTGATCCAGTGTTGAGTTTTGAGATCAATGACCATGACTGGATCTATTCAGCAAACGATCCCCGGCTGTCAAAGCGGGATCGGGAGATTCTCACAACGTTCTACAATGCGTAATTGGCAGGAGTATTGGGTTATGCTTCAATCGCCCACACCACGTCGCAGCGCGGGCTTCCCGCTGCTTGAAATCGCAGGATCGGTCATGCTGCTGGCCGCAGTACTGATCTTCGTGCTTCAGCTTGGCGGGTTCAGTTCCGAACGGCAGCAGCTTCCGGCAGGTCTCGAACTGGGTGGAGTCCCCGTTGGCGGGTTGTCCCGCACAGAGGCTCAGGCCTATGTTGAGGAAATCTATGGTGGCCCGATCAGCGTTACGTACCGTGACCAGGAACTACACTTGTATCCTGATCAGGTTGGGTTCCGTGTCAATTCCGGGGCGATGCTCTCACAAGCAGACCAGGTGCGCACCGAAGGGACGTTCTGGCCGGGATTCTGGGATTACCTGTGGCTGCGCCCCGAACAGGCGTATGCCATCGACCTGCAATATGAGTATTCTGAAGATTTGCTTCAGGCCTGGGTCGATGATGTGTCCACACGGTATGACCGGTCAGCGGAAGATGCCTCGATTGATATCGCTACTTTGAGCGTATCTGAAGGCACGTCAGGTTACACCCTGGATAAGGAAACCGCGGTCGCACTGCTGTCAGACGCGCTACAACGCCCCCTCAATCGCAGTGTCAACCTGCCGACCAACGAGGAATCCGCCAGCCGCCCCGATATGGAAGTGCTTCAACAGATAGTGGTTGAATACCTGGTTGATACAGGCTTCCTGGGGGTGACATCCGTACATGTGATTGACCTTGAAACAGGTGAGGAAATGCAGATGGACCTCGACCTGCGTGATGAGGGCAATCCACAAATGACAGGCTGTGAGATATCGTATTCAGGGACCAGCATGATGAAAGTCGGGATCATGTCGCAGTACTTCGGATACCTGTACGATCTCCCCCTCCCCTACGAACTGGAGAAGGTCGAGATCACCATGGTCCAATCGGGTAACTGGTCTGCCAATTCCATGATCCTCGATATCGGTTACCAGGATATGGAGAACGGCGTCAACATCGTTCGCAATGGCTTTCAGGAACTCGGTTTAGAAAACTCATTTGTCGTGGCAGGATACGATGAGGAGGAGGACCCGCAATACTTCAGCACGCCCGCCCGTGAAGCAGCTCGCAGCGGGGACTGTATCAACACCTTTGCCGACCCCTACATGCAAACGACAACAACGGATATGGCCGGACTGCTGAACATGATATACGAGTGTGCTGAATTTGGCGGTGGTGGCCTGATGGCTTACTATCCAGAATCAATGACACAGGCTGACTGCGAGTTGATGCTCTCCATCATGAAGGAAAACTATGAGGGTCAGCTCATCCGCGCAGGCGTGCCAGAAGGTGTCGACGTGGCACACAAACATGGCTGGGACCTGAACCAGCACGGTGACTCAGGAATCGTGTTTAGCCCTGGTGGCGACTATGTGCTGGTGGTGGTGATGTGGGCCAACGTTGACTGGCTGGCTGCCCCGCTGACCTTCCCGATTATCCAGGGCATCTCCGAGGCAACATTCAATTACTTCAACCCGGATATGATTGATGTTCCACGGCAGGGCCTTAACCTGGAAGTCGATTCAAGTATCAGCGGCGAAGATACAACGGACACCCCTTAGCGCGCATCAGAACAGCGAATCATCAAAGGGTGGCCGGTATCAGCCACCCTTTTTGCTTGCTCGTTTCAGGCACCACAGGGTCAGGTCATCACTCTGGGGGGCACCCGCCACAAAGGTCTCAATACGATCAACGACCTCACTGACCACCTCATCCGGGGGCTGTTGGCAGACATCTTCAAGTGTACTGATAAAGCGCTCCATACCCCACTCGGTGAAATCAGCCTGCATGGCTTCCGTCACGCCATCGGTATAGGCTACAACCATATCACCGGCATTGAGTATCACCTCCTGCTGTGTGAGTGAAATCTCATGCAGAATACCGAGGGCAATCCCCTTACCGGGCAAAACCTCAACGTCGCCAGTATCAGAATGATACACCATTGGCGGATTGTGCCCGGCGATGGCGTAGGAGAGTTTGCCCGTTGATGGTTCCAGCACACCATAGAAGACCGTCACAAACAGGTCGGTGCTGGTGTCATTAAACAACAGGTGGTTGACGCGCTCCAATGTGATAGCCGGCTCATTGTGTGAAATAGCAACCGCCCGAAGCAGGGTTCTTGACATAGCCATGAACAGCGCAGCAGGTACGCCCTTATCCGCCACATCCGCAATTACAAGGCCCCAACGCCCATCACGCAGCGGAATGAAGTCGTAGAAGTCACCGCTGACCTGCCGGGCGGCCTCCCACGCCGCAGCGAATCCCCAGCCGGGGATATCAGGGGCAGTGTTGGGGATAAAGCTGGCCTGAATGCTGCGAGCTACTTCAATCTCACGTTCAAGGCGCTCACGCTCCACTGAGGCTGCCTGTAACAGATTCGATTCAAGGGTGGTCGCCGTCTGGTGGGCGATGCCATTCAGCACGCTAAAGACCCGGTCAACATCCTGTTCAAGACGACGGTCAGGCTGATCGACCATCATCACACCGACAAGGCCACGGCGCGAACGAAGCGGCAGCATCACAACAGACTCAGGATCGATCAACTCTTTGAGCAATACTGGCATATGAACACCCAGTTCTGTACCAAGCTGCATCGGTTGATCGAGCAGAGAGACAATCTCAAACAGAGGTGCAGTCTCCAGTGAGAACACCTCAGCCGAAAGCCGATCCCCCTGCTGAACAGACAGTCCATAGCCAGCCTTGTACCTCACGGTAGCGGAGCCAGAATCATACTCAAAGATCAAGCATTTGCGCACACCAGCCAACAACGATGTCAGACGTGCGATGGTCTGGAGCGCATCAAGTGGATCCGTCAGGCTGTTGACCGTCTCCGCAACCTGTAGTAGTACGGTCGTTACATAAGCCTCAGCCTGCCGCTCACGATACAGGCGGGCATTGGCAAGCGCCACTGCGGCCTGGCTGGCAAACGTATTGATCGTTTCCGCATCAAGCGCGGTATAGCGATCCGGATCGTGATGATCGACCAGCAAATACCCGATGATCTGATCACTGGCAAACAAAGGTGCAACAATCGAAGCCCGGTCGGTTGCCTCCTGTCCAAAATCCAACAGGACGCGATAGAGATGGGTTGCAGCCAACTCACGGCTGACATCTTCACCCACATCCAACAGGTCAATGGGTAGCTGTGCCCCTGCCTTTACGGTAAGTTCCTGTTCACCAACAGCAGCGGCTACGGTAATGGACTCAGACATATCGTCAAGCAGCAGGATGGCTGCATTATCAACGCTGACAACCCGGCCAAGGCCGATCAGCACCTGGTTAAGCACGGCATCGAGATCAAGGCTGCTGATCAACGTGCGGCCAATCTCGGCAAGAGTTTCAGCAAGGTTTCGGCGTCCACGTTCTGCGGTATAAAGTGCGGCATTCCGGAGCGCAACAGCCACTGTATCAGCCAGGGCGGATAGCAGCACCAGGTCATCTTTACTGAACGCATTGGGGAGTTCGCTCTGCACATCGAGGATACCCAGTACACGCCCGGCCATCTTGATCGGAACAGCGAGTTCAGACTGCGTGTCCTCCAGCAAGGGGCCGGGTCGATACAGGACCATATCCGAAACTGAACCACTCAGCACGGGTTCGCCCGTACGCCCCACGGTGGGAATAATGCCGTCATCATTGGATGAATAGGAAAGCTCATCAATCAACCAGCGGATGGCGTGCGGGCCTGCCCCTGCTCGGAACTGGAACATACGTCCCTGTCGCACAAAGATATGGATACGCTCATAGCCAAACGAATCCGCGATCAAATCTACGACGCGGTCCAGCAGATCATCGACATCCAGCGTTGAAACAACCGTGCGGGAAACCCCAACCAACGCCTCCAATCGCTCCGAACTACGCCGTTCCGCGGCATACGCCCTGGCCTGTGCCAGTGCAATCGCCACCTGGTCCGCCAGCGTTTCGAGCAGTACGACGGTTTCGGGCAGGAAGGAATTCTTGCGCCCACTCTGGACATCAAGCACACCGAGCAACTGATCCTCAATCTTAAGAGGTAATGCGACTTCACTGCGGGTTTGGGGGAGGCTGACAAGATGCGTGTAGCGCTGGTCGGTGGTGACATCGTTGGCAAGTGCGGTCTGACCATTCTGTGCTACCCACCAGATCATGCCTTGCCAGGTCAACTCCATCCCGGTTGGGAACACATCGCTGCTGCTTGCCCCTACCCTGAGGGTATCGTCCTCATACAGAAACAGGCTGACGGCATAATAGCCAAACCGCTCCTTGATCTGCATGACCAGTTGTTCCAGCAAACTTGGGATGGGTTGCAGTGCCGATACGCTGGCAGAAACCTCGCCGATCAGGCGAAGCTGTTCAGCCCGGTACTCAGCCTGTTGATACTGCTGCGCATTACGAATCGCCCATGCGGCCTGATTGGCAAGCACTTTGATTAAGTCGAGATGCTCCGTTGTGAAGCGGCGTGCCTGGCGGCTCTGGATAGCGATCACGCCGATAACCGCCTCGCCTGCAATCAGCGGCACGAACATCCCCGACCGAGGAGGGGTTTCCAGCCCGAACTCCGGAAAGGCAGGGAGCGAGTCCTGCTCAAGTTCAAAATCACGGACCAGCAGCGGTTTAGCACTTGATCGCATCCAGCCAATAATTCCCTTTTGCCCACCCAATCCGAACCGGGTGGCGGGTTGGCGTTCACCGTCTTTAACCCACACGATGGCGCGGTAAGCATCACCCTCAAACAACCCGATCTGAAAGAATGAGGTCTGGATGATGCCCCCGGCGCGCTGGTAAACCAGCTCGCACAGTTTGGTCACATCAAGTGGAGCGCGAAGCAGGTCGAGGCCAATATCATTCAAATCAGCCAGATCACGGGCACTGCGCTCGCGAGTGATACGAAGACCATATAGATAGCCCCCGACCACAGCAACGATAAGCAACAGGATAATACCCGCGACCTGCCAAACGCCCCCAATCGACGTCAGGTTTGCCATTTATTTGTGGCTCTGAAGGGCAACAAGCGCATCGGCGCGGCTGACGTAGAGGTCAAAGACCTCCGTGAACCCGACCGTCTCGAAAACCTCAAGCACGTTAGGCTGCAGGGAGCATAAGACTATCCCGCCCCCCTTCTCACGGGCAGCACGCCAGTGTGAAACCAGCACCTTCAGGCCTCGGCTGGAGACGTACTCCGTACGGGACATATCGATGACAAGCCACGCTATATCCTTGCGGAGGCTGGCAAGGGCGTCATCAAGTTGAGGAGAGGCATTCGCATCGAGGCGTACCCCCGGCTCAACAACAGTAACCGTATCGTTCACGTGCTCCACCGAAATCGGCACAGCACTCAGGAGTTCAAGCTGCATATGGTCCTTGCGCATGCGGAGGATGTTGCGACCATCCCGGAAATCAAAGATGACTTCCGACATCATCTGCCGCATCAGATGCAAGCCTAACCCACCCGGCTCGATGTTCTCCACATCATGGGCCAATTCGGGCACCGGGATATTCTCCGGCTCAAAGGGAACACCAGAATCCTCAATTATGATTGTGCAGGATTCTCCGGGATCGATCTCACAGGTGATATCAATATCACCATGGTCTTCCCCTCCGTAAGCATGTTCAATGATGTTAGTGCAAGCCTCATCCACCGCCATCTGGCAATGAAACACTTCATCATCAGATAACCGGGCTGCGTTTGCAGCATCGGAGACAAATTCAATCATACGGGGAATATTGGAGAATACCCCCCGTATCGTGATGTGACGACGTTCAACCATGGAGATTAGAAGCTACCAACCGCTTCGACCTGATCGTCGTATACATCGAAGATCGAATCAAGCCCGGCCATGCCCAGCACCTCGAGCACACGAGGTGAAGGAGCGGCAAGACGCAAATCCCCGCCATCAGTCTTGGCGCGTTTGAGCGCGGTCACCAACTCACGCAGACCAGCACTGCTGATATATGCCACATCAGCCAGGTCAACAACCAACCGGTTGTTGTTCTTATCGAGTTGCTCAGTGAGGCTTTTGCCCAGCTCGGCTGACGTGCTGCTGTCAACTCGGCCTGAAACCACCATCAGGCTGACGCGATTCATTTCTTTAACCGTGATTTCCATCTGAATGCTCCTGTTCAATGCAGCAGGGTGTACGGGTTGGATAGCTCTGAATTATACCATCATCGGTTTTGAGGTTGCGACCTCAGTCCATTTCGGCTATGTAAGGCCAGCCTCTCATATGATACAATCACGCCCTCACAAAGGTAAATTGAGGTTGATCATGATGGCAGAGGAAACCGATTTCTGGCCCGATTTAAAAAGGGCACTCGTCCAGGGTGGTGGCGCGGGGCTGCTGCTGGGCCTGGCATTTGCCGGTGGCTTTTTGTACCGTGGGCACCTTGATCGTGGCGAGGTAAGCACGACGTCATTTGCGCTGCTCCAGGAGGCAGACGGCGTGTTACAGCAATATTACCTGTATGATGCCCCGGAAGATACAGCCCGCATCTATGGTGCAGTGGCCGGGCTGGCCGCATCGTATGGAGACCGCTTCACCTATTTCGTAGAGCCACAGACGGCAGAAGTCGATTCAACAAACCTGGCCGGTCGATTTGGGGGCATCGGAGCAGAGATATACCAGACCGAAGCCGGGGAGTTCTTCATCGGGCGTGTCTATCGAGACAACCCCGCATTCGTTGCCGGGCTTGAGCAAGATGACCAGATCATAGCGGTCGATAACATCGATGTAACCGGGGGTGGTTACGATTTGGATGGTGTGGTTGCCTTGATCCGTGGTGAGGTCGGTACGGATGTGACATTGACAATCGAACGGGGTGGCAGGCAGATCGATATCCTGGTTACACGAGATGAAGTGCTGATCCCGTCGGTATTCTGGAACCTGGTAGAGGATGCTCCGCAGATCGGATATATCCGCATCACACGCTTCACAGAACGTGCACCAGAAGAGGTTCAGCAGGCCATTGAGGCACTTGGCGAGGCCGGGGCTGAGGCTTATATCCTCGATCTGCGAGATAATGGCGGCGGGTTGCTGGATGCATCAGTGGATGTGGCAAGTATATTTCTTGATGGCGGCGTGGTGTTGTACGAACAACGCAACAATCAGCCAGAGGAGATCGTCAATGCCACGCGCGGCGGACCTGCCATTGAGGTTCCTCTAGCTGTACTGATGAATGAGAATACTGCGAGCGCATCAGAAATCCTCGCGGGGGCACTTGCTGACCGCGAGCGTGCGGTACTGATCGGCACTGTCTCTTATGGTAAGGGGTCGGTCCAGGTAATCCCACAACTCAGTGACGGATCATCCCTTCACATTACGACCGCAGAGTGGTTTACACCCAATCACCAGCGCATTCAGGATAATGGCCTGACACCCGACATCCCGGTTGAGCCAGGTAGTGACAGTGGTATGTTTCTGCAGGCCGGGATCGAGTATCTGCTCAATCAGATCAACCCTTAATGATAGTTCACGCTATAATCCAAAAACGTAATCGTGCTTGAGAAGGAACAGGTAGATGTTGGAAACAGAGACTCAACAGCCAGTACAACGTTCAGGAGACTCACAGGGCAGCACCATCCCGCGCCGATTTGGTACAGCCCTGCTGATGGCTCTGTTGGTTGCGCTGATCTTTGGTGCGGGGTACGTGCTGGGTTCAGGGATTTCACCGGAAAACCTGCTTGGTCAGTATGTGCCTGGCGCAGCACCTGTCACGGAATCGGAAGATGATGACGTAGATTTTTCTGTGTTCTGGGAAGTCTGGAATACGGTTGAAAACCGCTTTTATTATGATATGCCTGGCGAGGAAATCCGGGTGCAGGGGGCCATTAATGGGCTGGTCGAATCACTGGGTGACCCGCACACTGGCTACGTAACGCCGGAGGGTGCAGAGTTTATGCGGGAACGGCTGGCCGGGGCATTTGAAGGCATCGGTGCAACGGTCGAAACCGATACTGAGACTGGCGGTGTATACATTATCCGCGTTTTCGAGGACAGCCCCGCTGAAGAAGCAGGCATCCTTGCCGGTGATGTCCTCATCGAAGCCGATAGCACCGACTTGACCGAACTGACGTTAGATGAGGGTATCCAGCTCATCCGGGGTGAAGCCGGAACGGATGTCGTGCTTACAGTTTACCGCGAAGGTGAACAGGAACTACTTCGTATCACCGTGACGCGTGGCACGATTGAGTTACCGACAGTGGACAGCCGAATGATCGATGACAAGGTGGGGTACGTAGCACTGTTTGATTTCTACAGCCGGGCCACGTCAAGCACTGAAACAGCTATTGAGGACCTTATTGACGAGGGTGCAGAGGTTATCATCTTTGACCTGCGGGGCAACGGTGGTGGCTACCTGGTACAGGGCATCGATGTGGCAGACCTGTTCCTCGATCGCGGCATCGTCACCATCCAGCGTGATGTGGATGGCAATTACCGGGAATATACCACAGGTAATGGTGAACTGGCGGAGGATATCCCGCTGGTAGTGCTGGTCAATGAGAACTCAGCCAGCGCCTCCGAAATCGTGGCGGGTGCCTTGCAGGACCGTGACCGGGCTATCCTGATCGGCACACAAACATTTGGCAAGGGGTCTGTACAGACCCTTTACGATCTATCAGACGGCTCGATCCTGCGCATCACAACCGGCAACTGGTACACGCCCAATGACCGATCAATCTCTGAGGAAGGGATCACACCCGATATCATCGTTGAGCTTGAAGCGGGTGAGGTGATCACAACTGACAACGACCCGCAGTTGGACCGCGCCCTCGACTATATCCAGGAAGAACTGTTAGAACAGGCACAACTTACACAATGAGCAAAAGTAAGAATACGGAGGCTGGCATCAAATTGATTGCCTCCAACCGCAAAGCCCGGCATGAATACTTCATCGAGGATGAGTTGGAAACCGGCATCATCCTGACCGGGTCTGAGATCAAGTCGATCCGGGCGGGGCATGTCAGCCTGCAGGAAGCATACGTACGGCCTGATAACGACGAGATGTGGGTAATCGATATGCACATCGCACCGTATGATCAGGCCAACCAGAACAATCATGAACCTCGGCGTCCGCGCAAGCTGCTGATGCACCGACGCGAGATCGAGAAGTGGCGGGCTGCAACAGAGCAGAAGGGGTACACCATCGTCCCGTTGCGCTTGTATATTACGCATGGGCTGGCAAAACTGGAGATCGGGTTGGCAAAAGGCAAGCAGCTCTATGACAAGCGCCAGGCGCTAGCCAAAAAGGACGCCGAACGCCGCATCCAGCGGGCACTGAAGGATTACTAACCCAACCGGAGACGCCGCATGGCACACCCCACATTAGACCTTGAGACGTTTGACTGGCCTCAATCAATCCGCGGGATCAATAATCTTGACGTTCCGGTCAAGGAGGAGCTGTACTTCTCCCTGCTTCCCGATGAGGCCATTGAACGCTTCGGCCTGTCAGCTCATGACGCACGGCTGACTATCAATTCACCAGCGGATACCCGCTCAGTCGAGATGATCTTCCATGAGCGCAAGGATATCAGTGACCCGACGTTCTATCTGCACATGGCCGATACGCTCAACAACCAGATTGCGGTACTGCTGCTGGTCATCAATGACATTGACGCGGAGCGATACAACGTTGATGTGGACCCATTTGGACGCTCGACACGCTTCGGAACGTTAAGCCGTAACATCACTGAGGAACTGCGCGCGCTGGAAGCCGGGCTGGCCCCGGGCCAACTGCGTAAGGGCATGCGCATGTTCCGCTATACCCTTTCCACGTTTGAGACCTTCATCCGCCGGACGGGCCACGACCTGATCATTATGGACCCCCTCACCTATCACAATGCCATCATGTATGAGCGTTATGGTTTTAAGTACATCCAGGGCCGTAAGCGTATGGAGTGGATCAATGATGTACTACGACCGGGCGGCGAGTTCTATGATCGGTTTGACACCGCCAACCCCTTCCGCCAACCCGAGTCCTGGAAAAGCATCAGGGGACGATCATGGGCTATCCATGATGGCATCTTAGGCGAGCCGTTCGGGGACATCCGCATGTATAAACAGCTTGGCAATCATGCCGGTTTAAACACCTTCCCGGATGGTGTTTGGTAGGTTTTTTTTACGTCAGAGTAATAGCATTTGGCGAATTGGTGAGATAAGATATAATTAGTAGGAATAAGCACAAAGTGCCTCTTATCTTAACAAATTCCAGCCGGAAAGAATGCGCATGCAATCACTACTACCGTCTCACAAGACTGTGGCACGATGGGGTACGGGTTTTAGCCTTCTCTCCCTGATCTTCATGCTACCAGGGAATGCGACAGACGGCCCGAATCCACCGTCACCACTTGCACCAGCTTCCAACATCTCAGGTGATGTTGCGACTCTATTCTGGATAACGATTTCGATTGGTATTGCGGTATTCTTCATTGTCGTTGCTCTGATGCTATTTGCGATCATCCGCTATCGCCGTCGTGATGACGATGAAATGCCGGAGCAAATCCACGGAAACACCACACTCGAACTGATCTGGACCATCATCCCATCTGTCATCATGCTCGCCCTCTTTGGCTTGACCTTGAACACCCTGTTCTCGCAGGAACAGCTTCCAGATGACGCGCTGATCATTGAGGTTGTAGGCCGGCAGTGGTTCTGGGATTTCAACTACCCCGAAACCGAGGTCAGCCTGCGTAATGAATTGGTGCTGCCTGTTGGCCGACCGATCATCTTTGAGATCACCTCTGCCGACGTCATCCACAGTTTCTGGATTCCGCAGCTTTCCGGCAAAATGGACGCTGTCCCCGGCCATACCAATATACTTTGGTTTGAGATCGAGGAGGAAGGCGAATACGCGGGCCAATGTGCTGAGTTCTGCGGATTGCAGCACTATGCCATGCTATTCGATGTGACTGCCCTGCCGGAAGACGAATACGCAGAATGGGAAGCAGAAACCGTGTTCGCGCAAAGTCAATTCGACCCCATTTACGCGGACCCTGAACAGCCACTTGATGTAACCGAGTTGATCCTGCCAATTGGTGATGAGGGACGTGGGGAACAGCTATTCACGGATTATGGTTGTGAGGCTTGCCATTCGCTTGATGGCACCACGCTGGTCGGCCCGTCACAACTGGGCTACAGCATCCGCGCAGATGATCGTATCGATGAGTACACGGCGGAACAGTATACCATTGAATCAATCCTGAGGCCCTGTGACTTCCTGGCTCCGGGCTACACCTGCGTCATGCCGCAGAACTTCGGCGAGCAGATGGAAGATCAGGACCTTGCAGACCTGGTCACATTCCTGCTTGCCCAGTAGCCAGAAACCCTATAAGTACCAGCCCTGCAACTAGCTTCATGGAGCAGCAACCGAATGGCAACTACAGCACCAACTATCCCTGAAACTGCCGTTAAGCAGCCACGCGGTATCGTGGCATGGCTGACTACAGTCGATCATAAGAAGATAGGCATTCTATACCTGTGGACTGCCCTGGCGTTCTTCATCCTGGGCGGCATCCTGGCCCTGTTTGTGCGCGCCGAACTGGCCCTGCCCGGCCAGCAGATAGTGAGCGCGGCCAATTACAATCGCATCTTCTCACTGCACGGCACAACGATGATCTTCCTGTTTGTTATCCCCATCCTGGCCGGTGGGTTTGGCAACTATCTCGTACCGCTCCAGATCGGTGCCCGTGACATGGCCTTCCCTCGGCTCAACGCCCTCAGCTACTGGACATACATCTTCGGTGGCTTGGTGCTGTATGCCAGCTACCTGCTGCCGGGTGGCGGTGCCAACATTGCGTGGACGGGCTATCCACCGCTGAGCAATGCCCAGTTTTCACCGCAGATCGGCATCGACATGTGGGCTATTGGCCTGTTTATCATCGGGGCATCATCGACCATCGGTGCAGTCAACTTTATCACCACTATCCTGAACATGCGCGCCCCCGGTATGACGCTGTTCAAGATGCCGACCCTGACATGGACCGTACTGGTGATGGCCTTCATGGTGCTGATGGCTACTCCGATGCTCTCTGGTGGCCTGGCGATGCAGATTGCTGACCGAAACTTCGGAACCAGTTTCTTTGCTGCTCAAACGGGTGACCCTGTGTTGTGGCAGCATGTGTTCTGGTTCTACAGCCACCCCGCTGTATACATCATGGTGCTGCCAGCAATGGGCATTGTTTCCGAGGTGCTGCCGGTCTTTTCCCGTAAACCGCTGTTCGGGTATACCGCCATCGTTTGGTCCACCATCGCTATCGGTATCCTTGGTTTTGCGACATGGGCGCACCATATGTTCACTGCGGGTTTGCCGCCCATCCTTGAGGCGTTCTTTATCCTATCGACGATGATTATCGCAGTGCCGACCGGGGTCAAAATCTTCAACTGGATATTCACCATGATCGGTGGTTCGCTCAGGTTCGACACGCCCATGCTGTTCACGCTGGGCTTCCTCAGCATGTTTGTGATCGGCGGTATCAGCGGTGTGGTTCAGGCTGTGCTGCCGGTTGATCGCCAGGTTCACGACACATACTGGGTTGTGGCTCACCTTCACTACGTGTTGTTTGGTGGCAGCGTGTTCGGTATCTTCTCCGGCCTGTATTTCTGGATGCCGAAGATGTTCGGCTGGAAGCTGGGCGAGAAGCTTGGCAAGCTGCAGTTCTGGCTGATGTTCGTGGGTTTTAACCTCACGTTCTTCCCGATGCACATCCTGGGCCTGTTGGGTATGCCGCGTCGTTACTTCGACTACCCCGCCGACCGTGGCTGGACCGAATGGAACTTCGCTGCGACGGTGGGTGCCTTTATCATCGCCCTGGCAGTTCTGGTATTCCTCATCAATTTCGCGCTCAGTGCCCGCCGCAGAGAGATGGCCGGGGACGACCCCTGGGAAGCCGATACGCTGGAATGGGCTACAACCTCCCCTCCCCCGGACTACAATTTCGCTCGCATTCCAAAAGTCACGTCGCTGCGGCCTGTCCGTGATGCACGCCTTGATTTGAAGAACAAATCGAACAGCTAAGGACACAACTATGGCAAACGATTCACATGAGGAAATTCATTTACCAGGACCAAGTGCCGCACCGATTATCGTAGCTGCGGGCATGACACTGTCCCTGCTGGGCTTGCTGAACGCGCTCTTTCTAATCGTCGGCATTGTGACCCTGGTTGTTGGCATCGCCTTCTGGGCCTTTGTTACTGACTAGCATCAAATAAGGCAGAGGCCCAGTAAGACCCGGCCCTCTGCCTTTTATCCATCACGGTTTTACCAGCCATCCTTGAGGAGGTTGCCACGTTGGAACTCACTCCTGAACTAACCTTATTTCTCTTGATTATCGTTGCGCCCGTTTTGCTGATTGGCGGGCTGGGCGCAACACTTGCGCTGGGCCTTTACAATCTTGACCGCAGTGTTCGCAACACTGCGAAAATGCCCCGCAAACAGCCGAAATCAACCGGCAGTACCCCGACCATGACGATGAGCACCAGTGGTGGGGCAGCGGCTCTCTCTGCTGCGAGCCAGCTTGTAATGGAAGATGGCACCGTTGAGGATGCTAAACCCTCCATCGGTGTCTCTAATACCAAACTGGGGATGTGGATTTTCCTTGCCAGTGAAGTTATGTTCTTCACTGCACTCATTGGGGCCTACGTGGTGTTCCGTGCGTCGGGGCGATTTGCGGTGCCAGAAGCCGAACTCAGCCTGTGGTTGGCCTCGCTGAACACATTCCTGCTGATCGTTAGCAGCTTCACTGTTGTGCAGGCGCTGGATTCGATCATGAAGGGCAAGCTCCAAGCGCTGGTCTCTTACTTGCTGGCGACGCTGGCGTTAGGTGCGGTCTTCCTTACCATCCAGGGTTATGAGTGGGCGGAGCTATTCGCGCACGGCATCACACCAACCTCAGACCTGTTTGGCACGCTGTTCTTCGTCACCACAGGTTTCCATGGCCTGCATGTTGGTATGGGGCTGCTGGCACTGATCGTCGTCATGCTGCGTGCCTTCAAGGGTGATTTTGACGAGAACAACTATGCAGGCATCGAAGGCTTTGGCCTCTACTGGCACTTCGTTGATATCGTCTGGATTCTGCTGTTCACCATCATTTACCTGATACTGTAGCCGAGCGGAGACCTACCGTGGACTTATCTTCACTTAGCCCGGAAACGATATTCTTTTTTATCATCGCGGGGTCCGTGATCCTGATCGGGGTGTTTGGTGGCGTGCTCGCCTTTATCACCTACCGGCTGGACAGGGCTGGCAAACCGGCCCCGGGACCCGCCGCAGAAATCGGTGACAGCCCCGAACTGACGCAGGCTAAAAGGGGTAGCATCTTCCGCCTGAACGTGATCGCGTTCATCGCGCTGCTTACGGGTTTCTCGGTGGTGATTTCCTTCCTAATCGAGCCATCAACACGCAGCATCGGCTATATTAGCCTTGGTATTTTTACAGCCTTGATCGTAGGTGGTCTTGTGCTGCGGATCATTCTGAAGCGGCTGCCGGACGACACCAGCGAAGAACCAGCCCCCGTTGTTGAAGAGGGGCATGGTCGCACAAACTATGTACTGGTGTTCATTGGATTGGCTGGTTTGACTGCGATTGAGATCGCTGTGACGTTCCTGCCAATCCCGGTTGCACCGATCCTTGCCGCGCTGGCCATAGGTAAGATTGTGCTGGTAGCGATGTATTATATGCATCTCAAGACCGACAGCCAGTACTTCACATGGACTATCCTGCTGCCCATCCCATTTGTGATTATGATCCTGATGGCGTTACTGGTTTCGGAATTTGCATTTGCGGGCTGATTGTTAACATCAGACAAGCAAAAGGCCGGTCACTTTTTGATAACCGGCCTTTATTGTTTCTGCTATTCAGTGAATGGCAGCTCTACCACGATGGCAGAAACGTCACCCTTCGCGGCCTGAACCCAGACCTTGGTTTCTGGCTCATGATACGGCTTCCTGATTACGGCCAGGGCAAGCACGCCGTGTTCATCCGTCGCAAGCACTGAGGTTACTACCCCCGCTTTCTTCCCTTCAGCGCGCAGTTCAGCATCCGGTGCCACATCTGCCGAGAGGCGTAGGCCGCAAAGCTGCCGGGTGACCTTATCATAAGTGACCTGCCGAGCAAGGATTTCCTGCCCTGTGTAGCAGCCCTTTGTACCCGATACCAGTGTGCCAAGGCCAACTTCAAATGGCGTATAGGTGTCGGTCAGTTCATGCCCTACCGCTGGCAGACCGGCCTTGATGCGCTCGCGCTCAAACTCGGCGTCCGTCAATACAGTGGCGGGAGGTGCCGCATCAGTAGGTAGTACCAGGTGATACGCCAGGGCCGGCCAGCCTGGCAGGGTTATGATCCAGGCCGGGTTCCCGGCGCGCTTTGCAAGAGAGTAAGCCCCCTCCCCCGGAAGCAGATAGCCGGCATCAGACAGTACTCCGGGTGCATCTGAACCAACAACCAACCACGAAGTGTAGCCTGGCATGGGGCCTGATACTGTGACCTTATCCATGAAGAATATCTTGCCCCGTAAGTATGTGGACAGGGCATCAGAACGCCCCGACCCCGGTAGTATCAGCAGCGCATCATCATCAAATGGAACCACGGTGAACAGGTCGAGTATTCGCGCTGTTGGTGAGGTAAGTACTGTGGCAACAGCCTGACCATCCGCTAATTGACTCATGTCATTTGTAGTCTGCCGCTGGAGAAAGTCGATCCGGTCTGGCCCACTAAGCTGCACCGGGGCAGCATCATGAAGTGGATAAGCCCATACGTTACTGGTCATCATCGCCCCTTTCAATTCGCATGACTAGGGTCTGTCTGCAAAGCCCGTCAAAACACCAGTCTGGCGCATTCTAACAGAAAAGTCCGCGCAAGCGGACCTTCTACCAATCGTTATTCGAAAAGCGCCCCCGGCAGGACTCGAACCTGCGACCGTCAGCTTAGAAGGCTGCTGCTCTGTCCGCTGAGCTACGGAGGCATTCCTCTGCGCAGCATTGTAGCGAAAGACCCTCATGAAATCAATGGGGCAGATTAGTCCTCAGTATACAATGATATTCCACGGTATACAGTGCGTCCAGAGACCGCCGCCAGAATGTTAGCAGGGGTCCGCCCGATACGCTCCGCCAATTCATGCGGCGTCATTGGACGATTGCCTGTAGCCAACAGGGTGCGGAACACCGCCTCAACCAATGATGTGCGTTCGGTGATGTAATCCGGTTTGGTAGCACAATGAGTCAGAAAGGCATACGCATACCGTGAGATAGTATGAACCTCGGCGGATACCGGGTCAATCCAATCGACCTGCTCATCCGGGTCATCCAAGGTGGGCATGGCCTCATCGAATTCCTCACAAATCTGCTGCATGGCAACCCGCAGATCATGCTCAGACCGTTCCCACCATTTCAGGTCAATGTGAAACTGGCTGTCTAGCGTAGGGCGGCTGTACGCAGGTGGTTTGGGTGGTTTGGGCGTCATCTAAACGGTTCCTCGCAGCTATTTTGATTGAGAGGCCAGACGCCAGTATGGGCCGCCGATGTGTTCGACACGCTCGTTTTTGAGCAGTGAGGAAATAATGGGTTCAGGCGGGCAGCGGCGCAGGATGTTCACAGCACTGTATAACGTATTGATATGGACACTTCCCTGGGTACCTATCGGTGAGAGTGAGTGCAGGACGCCCTCAACAATACGGTCGAATTCCACGCCTTTGTCGCGCAGTCGGGCGGCCAATTCGTCGGCCTCTGAGGGCTGATCGACATGAACAATCAGCAAATCATCATAATCACAACCGATCGGGCGGCTGATGTTTTCAAAGCGCAGGTGATCCCCATCGACAAACGCCGTCGGGACCCATTCAGTGCGGGCATTCTTGCGTGCCGCATAGCTGATCTCGACCTGACCGGGTTCATCGGTACGAGAGATCGACACATACCCACCAATCGGGACTTCGCGGCGCTCAAACCACGCCTGAAGGCCGTACACATAACCGTGCTTACGAACCACCCATGCCGGGATTTCTTCTTCTGATTCGGGGTCAACCAGTGTAAATCGGATGCGCGGCGCGGCATACGCGGTCGGGAACATCCGCCGAAGCTGGCTGGAAAGTGGGATTGTCCCCGCCTGCTGATGCGGATACGTCAGCGTCAGAGTCACGGTATCGGGACGTGGACGGCGGCGACGTGCGAGTTTGGAATGCTCGTCACCGATATCTACAATGAGTTCGACCAGTTCATCTGTGAACAGGTCAGGGTCGAACGGGATTTCGGTGTAACCAAGCCAGTGCGGCGGCGTCAGGACGCCCTCAGGCTCCATCCGTTGGAGAAACCACATCACCTGACCGGCAGCACCGACCTCATCGAAGCGCTTATCTTCCTGCAGGACGTAGTTCATCGAGAACTCAGCCAGCCGGGGGTTAATCCCCTGCAACATGCCAACCTGCTCAAGGATGTCCGGGGTGGTCATTGGCCCGCCACCGGTCATATCGAGAATAGCTTCAGCAAGATTGAGATGCCCATCATTGACCTCGATCAGCAGCGACTTTGGGAAGTAACGGCCTGCCAACCGAACCAGGTCGGGCTGCTCATCAAGCGTGTCTTCAAGGATTTCTGAAACATATCCGCCAAACTCGATGAACAACTCCTCCGGAGTCATTTCATCAACAGAAGCATCAACGGTTTCGTCTTCCTCCGGTTCCTCCTCTACGATGAGTACATGATCCACTGTGAGGTCGGAAGCCAGGTCAACAACCCGTCCGTTCTCAAGTTCCACGGTAATCACCGAATACTCGCCATAATCCGGGTTGGTGCCGGGCCGCACAGCAATCACAGCGCCCTTTACACCTGACAACGCCGGTAATGAAAGCTTATCACCCTTGGTGTAGGAACGTGCGGGTGAATAAGCATCCTTGCCGGGGGAAACCCCGCCAGTGATCTCATCTTCTGCCGCCAGGAACACCCGATAACGAACCAAAACTAACGCCATCTCTTCGGCGGAGAGTGGCGTTTCACTTTCAAGTAGGATCGTATTCAAATGCTCAACGTCGGCTTGAGTAAGTTGAAATTCGTCAACCCAGTATTTGGCGGTCTGTACAGCTCGCCTAGACACGAAGAAGCCCCCCTATGCGCCACTGAGCGCGTGAGACTCGTGACTGTTGGTGAGGATAAGGAAATTAACTGTACCAATTATAACGGCTGGTGTAAGGCACTGCAATTACGCTTGTGGCCCGGCGGTAAACTCCAGGCAATCCCCCAGATCAACCAGTTCGAGCAGAGCCGGGTTGGTCTCCAGAGTATACATAGCAGGTTGTGCTGGCGTGTAGACTAACCGCCACGGTTCGGCCAGCACCTTATCAACCACACAAAACTCCCGATCCAGCCAGATGGTGGCAATTGGAAAGTTCATAAACAGCATGTGAATCGCGGTGCCTGTGCGGTTCTCACCCGGCTCCACCATCAGCAGCCCTTCCCCCTGTGCCAGGTTGGATCGAAACATCAACCCGCGCAGTTTACACAAAAAGGACTGACACCATGTGACCTGTGTCAGCAGCACTTCGCCGGATTCTGCCTTGGTGAGTGTTCCAGTTTCCATTGCTGCTACCCATCATAAAAACAAACAGAGGGCGCATCAGGCCCTCTGTAACTCATCCCGCCCGCTATTCCGTGTCAGTATTGACTGGCCCCTGCTCAATGACACGAGTGACGGCATCAGTGAGTTCAGCCGGGCTAAAGGGTTTGGTGATGTACTCCTGCACTTTGGCGATGTGCAGACCCAGCACTTTATCGATGTTCTGCGCTTTGGCAGTAACCACGATTACAGGGATACTACGGATCGCCTCATCGCTTTTCATTTGCTGGTAGACATCCCAGCCGCTCATGTCCGGCATCATCAGATCGAGCAGGACGACATCAGGTTGCTTATCTGCGATAAGGGCCAGCCCTTCCTGCCCACCCATGGCACCGTACACTTCAAAGCCCTTGCTGGTCAGAATCAGTTTGACCAGTTCTATCATGGTAGGCTCATCCTCGATGCATACCACCACCCGGTTATTGGTATCTTCGGCCATGATTAATCCTGAATCCCTCGTCGGGAGCTGCGCATATGTGGGCCAATGTGTTACAGAAATTATTGTACTTCACCTCAAACACCTGCGCCAAACTATTACCCCCGCGCCAACCATTGGCGAGCAACCAGTGGCAGGTCAACCATGCGCCCCTGCTTGATGGTACACCCCGGCAGCGATGCCATAAACTGACGCCCATACTGCTTGCTGATAATGCGGCGGTCGAAGATCGCCACGATACCATGGTCACTTTGACGCCGGATCAGACGGCCAAATCCCTGGCGGAAGCGCAAGATGGCCTCCGGCACTGCGTATTGGTTAAACGAGTTTTCGAACGTCTCGCTGCGAGCCGCATACAGCGGGTCACTGGGCACACTGAACGGCAGCCGCACGATAATCAGGGCGCTCAGATCGGCACCCGGTACGTCTACCCCTTCCCAGAATGAGCGAGTGCCCATCAACACGGCCTTTTCCGTCTGCACAAACCCTTCCAGGAGATGCAGCCGGCTGACCCCATCACTCTGATCATAAAGCGTAATACCCGCCGCAGCAAGGTCATCACCGATGGCACTGGCCGTCTGACGAAGCTGGGCAAAGCTGGTAAACAGCACCATCGCACGGCCTTCTGTGGCAAGGCATAAATCCAGTATCCCTGCCTCAACCGCCTTCTGGAAGCCATACTGATCACCCGGCTCAGGGATATCGTTAACCACATAAAGAAGCGTGCTGGTTTCGTAGTCAAACGGCGTATCGATGACGACTTCAGCTGCGTCTTCAGCATCCCACCGCGCACGCACATAATCAAAAGAATGATCGGTGCGCAGCGTTGCACTGGTCATCACCACAGCCTCTTTCTGGTTCCAGATATGTTCGCGCACCATTGGGCCAACTTCGAGCGGTGCCGCATGAAGGGAGAAGCGACGACCATCCGGTTGGAATTCGGCCCAGTAGATCGTATTGGAGTCGGGATCCTCCACCAGCTCATGGAACCGTTCGTGCAAATCCGTCAGGTGCCGGGCGGCTGACGCAGCCCCTGCTTCAAGATCGGCGTGATCCTCGATACCGAATTCTTCCAGTTCCGCCAGCCCGCCCACCAGTTTGGACATCGCATCGGCAATGGCGGAGGTATACTGCTGGAGATTGCCCCAGCGGGTTTCAACCTGAACCCAACCCGGGTTGCGCCGGTGAATGGGCAAAATGCGAATCTGCTGGGTGTACTCATTACGAGGAATACGCACATTATCTCGCAAGAACACCCGGATGGATTTAAAAAACTCGTCAACATGGTACCTCATATCATGGGCAGCACTGCCGACGACATCGACGTAATCGGAAAGCGTATCGTAATAGCCAGTGGGCAGCACCCCGCGTGAGCGTTCGAGCAGATCGCCCAGAAGGCCGCTGTTACTGTCCCCCAGGTTGGCAAGCTGCCGTGCAATGGCATCCGGATCGGTGCGGAAACTCAAGCTGTTAGTAACAGCCCCCTCAAGATGATGCGCCTCATCGACCACGAGGAAACTGTATTCCGGCAGTACACGGCCCTCAGCGACAGCATCGGAGAGCAGCAGGGAATGATTGACGATCACGATATGCGCCGAATCAGCCTTTTTGCGCGCGCGATAGTACGGGCAGGCCCCGTGCATGTGATCCGCACAGCGCTGCATCGTACAACCCTCGTCTTCAGCGCTCAGCCGGTACCATACGCTGAGTTCGTCTGGGCCACGCAGCGTCAGATCGCCGCGATCCCCGGACTGGTTCATGCTGAGCCACACCAGCAACTTCGCCATCATGTGGATTTCCTGCTCTGATGTAGGACCACGGCGTCGAAGTGCCTGCATCCTGCGCGGACACAGATAGTTAGAACGGCCCTTTAGAACCGCAGCTCGAAAATCGACATCCAGCAAATTGTGCAGCATCGGGATGTCCTTGAGAAGCAACTGTTCCTGCAGATTGATGGTATTGGTGCTTACAACAACACGGGCTTCATTTGAAACTGCAAAATGAATCGCTGGCAGCAAATATCCCAGTGACTTCCCTACCCCGGTCGGTGCCTCAATGATGGTGTGGCGTCCCTCGTTGAAGCTGTCCGCAACTGCATGAATCATATCGACCTGCTGGGGCCGGTACTCAAAATCCGACATCGTCTTCGACATCGGGCCACCCGGCTCAATAAAACTGGCGACTTCATCCGCATCCACTGGTTTAATTTTTTTAGACCGTTTCAGACGGTAGGCTTCGTTCTCGTAGTCATACCCTGCATCCTCATTCAGCCAGTCGGGTGTCTCCGATGAATCGGCAAAAGCCGTTTTTACACGATCCTTGAGCACCTGTTCAAAGAAGTACCCGCCGCCCCATGGAATATGCTGCCCTGCCCTTACGATCTCCTGTAACGTGGCAAGTGGCAGATACAGTGCCCGCTGATAGAACTCAATCAGCAGGTACTGCGTCATCTGGGCATCATCAAGCGCGCGATGCGCCTGCCCCGTTGAAATCTCCAGCAGGGTGGAGAGGGCCGTCAGGTTATAGCGTGGCGTTGATGGCATGAGCACCGAGGCAAGCGTATACGTATCGATCACGGGGTTGTCATGGCGAAACCCGTGCGAATGCAGCATGGCGAGATCAAACCGAACGTTGTGCCCCACAATCGGAGCTGTGCCCACAAAGCGCTTGAGGCGTGGCAGAACATGAGTAAAGCGCGGAGCACCCTCAACGTCCTGGTTGCGCAGGCCTGTTAACCGTGTCACAAAAGGCGGGATATTCGTACCCGGATAAACCAGCGTCTGCCACTGCTCAATGATCTCGTCACCGCGAAACTTAACCGCCCCAATCTCAATGATACGGTCCGAGGTAGTGTCAAGCCCGGTCGTCTCAAGATCAATGGAGACGACTTCTATCTGCATGGTGGAACCTGCGCTTTCCAAAGGGTTGATCATTCGAAGTTGCGTTATGGTAACGGAACAAACATTCTAGTGCAAGACACACCACCCTACCCCGGCAGCCCATTGAGGAAGTTTTTCAGGATGATGGGGCCATCTGGCGTCAGGATGCTCTCCGGGTGAAACTGCACGCCATAGATCGGGTACTCCCGGTGCTTGAGTGCCATCAGCTCCCCCTGCTCCGTGAACGCCAGCGGGCACAGATCGTCCGGCAGGTTATCGACAATCAGGCTGTGATAGCGGGTCGCATTGAAAGAACGCGGAACCCCTTTGAATAGGGGATCATCGTTGTGCGTCACCATGCTGACTTTGCCGTGCATCAGACGCGGGGCGCGGCCTACATCCGCCCCGTACACATGGCCTATCGCCTGATGCCCAAGACACACCCCGAGGAGGGGCATTGTGGGCCCCAGTTTTTGAATAACGTCAAGGGACACACCGCTATCAAGTGGTGTGCCTGGGCCGGGCGAGATCAGGATTTGTCCAGGAGCCATCTCCCGAATTTCATCCACGGTCATATCGTCGTTGCGGATGACGGTGATCTCCGCACCAAACTCGCCAAGCTGCTGAACGATGTTATAAGTGAAGCTATCATAGTTATCTATTATCAGAATCATTGATCACCCCCATGGATCAGCTGCTCGGCAATGGTCAGCGACTCACTAACAGCACGTGCCTTGTTGACCGTCTCCTCGTATTCACGGCCTGGAACACTATCAGCGACGATGCCCGCCCCGGATTGGATATAGGCATGCCCGTCTTTCCATACGACCGATCGGATCGTGATGCAGGTGTCCATCGAACCGTCATAACTGATATATCCCACGACTCCACCATACGGGCCACGTCGTTCGGCTTCCAACTCCTCAATGATCTGCATCGCGCGGATTTTAGGGGCACCACTCAGCGTTCCCGCAGGGAAGGTCGCCCGCAGCAGATCATAGGCAGTGAAGTCCGGGCGCACATCCCCCTCAACCTGGCTGACGATATGCATCACATGCGAGTAATACTCGACATACATCAGGCGCGGGACATGAACCGTGCCATAAGTACAGACCCGGCCCAGATCGTTCCGGCCCAGGTCAATCAGCATGACGTGTTCCGCACGTTCCTTCTCATCAGATAGCAGATCGTCGGCCAGTTCAGCATCCTGCTCCGGGGTCGCACCACGGGGCCGAGTCCCGGCGATAGGTCGCACCGTCGCAATGCCATCTTCGAGACGCACCATCATCTCCGGTGAAGCCCCGATCACGGCAAAGGGAGCCTCGGTTTCAGTCGCGGCGAACTCAAACAAGAACATATACGGTGAGGGATTCAGCATACGCAGTGCACGGTAGATGCTAAGCGGATCGGCGGTCGTCTGCCGGTGGAATCGTTGTGAGAGTACGATTTGAAATGCATCCCCTGCGGCGATGTATTCCTTGGCCGTCAATACCATTTCGCTGAATGACTCAATCGACTTGTTTGATTCGAGTTGAGTTGGCCCATAAACAGCGGGCGTTGGCTCGTTACGTGACAGCGGCTGGTTGAGCGTCTCCGCGATCCTGTCCAGTTGTACGACCGCGGCATCATAGGCAGCATGGGGGTCTTCGCCCTGCTCTGCAATGGTCATCACCAGCATTTGATGGCGTACGTGGTCAAAGACAATGACATTATCGACGATCAGAAAGACACAGTCCGGCACATCGAGCATTTCTTCAGCGGTAGCAGGCAGCTTCTCGAAGAAGCGCACGAGGTCATACGACGCATAGCCAACGGCCCCACCGATGAAACGGGGAAGCCCAGCCAATGACACCACATCATGCCCTGTGACAAACTCCTGCACGATGTGGAGCGGGTCCTGCCCGTCTGCCAGCGTTCGGGTCGATGCCGCATTCCCCTCAGTCACCGTGACAACCTGCCCCCGTGACTCGATGCGCCGCGTGGGATTTACACCCATAAAGCTGTATCGTCCCAACTGCTCTCCACCCTCAACCGATTCAAGCAGGAAGGCCGTTTGCCCAAGCTGCTTGAGTTTGACATACACCGACACGGGTGTCTCGAAATCGGCCATTAGTGGACGGTAAACCGGGACCCGCTGCCCCGTTGCAAATACCTTGGCGAACTCGTCAAAAGATGGCGTAGTTTCCAGCATTTACTCTCCTCCGGCTGAACAACAAAAAAAGCCCCGTCCATCACAAGGACGAGACGGGAACCCGTGGTACCACCTTGATTAGGCATCCACGTCGAATGCCTCACTCACCTATCAGCCGAGAGCCAGTATACGGCTCACGCTGAACCTGCCATAACGGGGCATACCCGGCAAGGGGCTACTCTGTTCTATCGTTCACCCCTGCAACTTACTGGTCCATTCCACACCTGCCACATCGCCACCTTCACAGCTGCCGGCGGCTCTCTTTGCATGGGTTTCCGGTGTGTACTTCTCCAGATCACAGTTATTGTGTATTTGGTTGGCCCTATGCTAGTGTCTGCAAAGCCCATCAAAACACCAGCCTGAGCGCGTTTTACAGATACACTCTAGTCTCATTTTTCGGATGCGTCAAGCCCGCAGGATAAACGATAAACGGGGTTCTAATCGAAATGTGTGCCTGCGTGCCTCAATGCATGGTACACTACTATACAATATTTCATGAGGATTCTACTACATGCCAGATGACACATCCTTAAGCCTTTCCAATATCCGTCTCCCCGGTCGTCCGGCAGAAGAATGCACGGTTCTACTCGTGGATGACGATGCGATGATCGTAGGGTTTCTCAAAGACATCCTGGCCAATGATGGCTACCAACTGCTGCTTGCCCACAGTGGCGCTGAAGCGCTTTCAGCGATCAGCAAAAACAATCCTGACGTGGTGGTGATGGATGTCAATATGCCGGGGCTTGACGGTATAGAAGTATGTCGTAAAGCCAAAGAAGACGAGACCACTCGATTTACACCTATCATCCTTGTGACGGGCGAGACCGATCAGACCCGCAAGCTCGAAGGGCTGCACGCCGGGGCTGATGATTTCCTGAACAAACCAGTTGACCCACTCGAACTCTCGGTACGTGTGCGCTCCCTGTTGCGTACACGACAGCTCTATGAGGCAGTGGAGAATAACCGCCGCGAACTGGAAATCCGGGTCGCGGAGCGTACGCACGAACTCAAAGAAGCCTATGAGAAACTACAATCGTTAAGCCGGATGAAAGGGAATGTTCTCGCGATTATCTCCCATGAGCTGCGCACGCCGCTGCATCAGGCACGACAGGCCGCTGATGTCCTGCGGTCCAGCAAACTTGACGACAATCAACAGGCCGAGATCATGAAAACGCTGTTTGCGCGCATCAACCTGCTGGAATACCGCATCCGTGACGTGGAGATTTTCAGCAACCCTGAGGCTTACGAACTGAGTCCAACGTCGGTGTCCAGCCTGGTCAATGGGGCGGTTGAGCAGGCGCGTGTGCTGCACAACCGCCGCGAAGCAGCCGTTACCGTTACGATGCCCTCGAATCTGCCGGCAGTGCTGGTTCACCCTATGTCGATGACGCGGGCACTGGCACATATCATCCATAATGCCATCAAATTTGGTGAGGACAGACCCGCTGAGGTCACCGTCAGTGACAAGGACCAGAAGGTCACAATAACCATCCGTGATCATGGCGTCGGTATCCCTGATTCATATAAGCCGCACCTGTTTCAGCCACTCACCAGCGCTGACCCTACCAGCCGACGTAAATTCCCCGGGATGGGGATTGGCCTGGCGTTGGTCAAAGTAACCCTTGACTCTCAGAATGCCGAGATACACATTGATAGTACCGAAGGTGAAGGTACTACTGTCGCCGTCACACTGCCCAAACTCGACCTGACCGCCAAGGAGAACCACCCTGACTCGAACTGATTTCACCGAAGACAGTTTCCTGCACCGCGCAATCTACGCCCCACTTATCTTTGAAACCCTGTCACTGCCCATCATTGTTCTGCTGATGGGCCTGCTTTCGGTTGGCGCAAGCCTGCCGTGGGCACCTTCAAACCGCCTTTCAGTGTTCGGGATTGGTGCCGGTTTTGCTGCGCTGGACAGCCTCAGCCTGCTGATGCTGCCTCGCATGAAGCGATCTTACGGGCCGGTTTGGGCTGCTGCTATACCACTCACCATCGCCAAGGCCCTGTTGCTTATATTGCTAGGGCTGCTGACCGATGCAATATGGCTCGCGTTTTTGGCCCACATCGCCGTAAGCCTGCTGGCCGTATACAGCACATGGATCGAGCCATTTCAACTGCGTGTCACCCGGCAAGTATTCATCAGCCCCAAGCTGGCCGGGCTGGAACGTCCGATCCGCCTGCTGCATCTGAGTGATCTGCATTTCGAATACTGGTCAATCCGGGAGGAAGCGCTTAACCGGCAGATCAGGGAGATCAAGCCCGACCTGATTATCGTCTCAGGGGACTTCGTCAATCTCTCCTATACCGATACGGAACGAGCATGGCGGGAAATTCGTGAGGTCATCGAGGCATGGGAAGCTCCGTATGGAAGTTTCGCGGTATCGGGCACACCGCTGGTCGAACCCTTTGCCAAGGTGGAAGCCGCCCTGAAAGACAGCACACTTACTCTGCTGCATGATGATGTCGCAAGTGTTTCGATCAACGGGGTTACAATTGATGTGGTTGGTATACGCTGCGCACACCACAATGAGGACGACGCGAACCGCCTGTCGGAAACCCTGCAAGCCAGCAATTCAAGCCGGCTGCGCGTGCTGGCTTTTCATGCGCCTGACATCGCGCCACAGGCCAGCAAACAGGGGATTGACCTGTACCTGTGTGGACACACGCACGGCGGGCAGATCAGACTTCCGATCTATGGCGCTATCGTAACCAGTTCATCACTGGGTAAACGGTTCGAGATGGGACGCTATGACGTTGACGGGATGACTCTGTACGTCAGCCGGGGTATCGGGATGGAAGGGGCAGCCACACCACGCGCACGCCTGTTATGCCCCCCGGAGATCATCCTGTGGACGATTGAAGCCCCGGCAGACTAGGTCTGCAAAGCCCGTCAAAACACCAGCCGGGCGCGTTGGGGTGGGGGCAAATAAACTCTTAACTGAACCGTATTGGCTCTAGCCTCTAACCGCAGATCGGCAAAGCCACCTCAACAGCGGAATGCATCTGCTTCCAATGCGTGTGGTCATGCTCAACAATAAACCGAACCATCTCCTCAAAATTGGTCGGCCCAAAGATGGCGTGGTTGGCTGTCCGTTCCCACTGGTCCGGAGAAAGTGAGTTAATCCAGTTCAGCAAACCAGCCCGATGATGGCTGAATACAGCAAGGGCATCTTCAACGATGATTGACGCATATGTATCTGCATTTGCCCAGGGATCGTAGTTGGCCGAAAGGAAGGGGGTATCCTCCTCAATGATCCTGTGAAGCCGAGTCCAGTCCTCGTCGGTCGCGTAATCGCGCAGATGACAGACAACATCACGAACTGACCATTCACGTTCGGCGGGAGGATATTGCAGCACCAATTCTGTGTTATCCCGGCGGATACGGTCAATGACAGCGGGAAACGCAGCCATCCGTGCGAGAAGGGCTGCATGCCCCTGGCGCTTTTCTGGAAGATCGTCCAGCCAGCCAGCGCGGATCAGGGCAAGAAGATCCGCATGTGTCCCATACCCATCAACCAGCGAAGCGTCGGGAGGGTCAGCATCATGCCCGGCCAACCAGAAGCAGTGCAGCCCGGCAGCAGCAGCCGGTTCGATATCCGCCGCCCAATCATTACCGATCATCAGCGTGTCACCGGGATTGGTATCCCGCAGCCACACGATCTCGGCATAATACTCCGGGGACGGCTTGCCATAGTGCATGTTTTCCAACGATGTGATCAGGCTGAATGTGTCATCATCGAGTGATAACCCACCCCACTTCATGCGGTACTCAATCGCGGCGCGTGGAATAGCCGGGTGAGTTGCCACAACAATGCAGCCTTCACGCTGCCTGAGCAAGTCAAGAATCACCGGAATCTCGGGATAGGGACCAACCAGCCCGGCCAGGTCTGCAAAGTGTTCACGGTAGTAGGCTGCATAAACACGGCTGAGTTCGCCTACCGGGCGGCTATAACGCTGCGCCTGAAGGGTCAGAAAGTGTTCCTCCAATGTAAGCAGCGGCTGCGGATCATCAAGGATAGCATCCACATCAGCCAACAATAACTCCAGCACCTGCGCTGGATCGCCAAAATACCCGCCAAGATAACCACCTAATGCCCGCATATACCGACCCATGAAATAGTCTGTATTCGTGTGGATCAGGGTGTCATCCAGGTCAAAGAGGATGGTTTTAATCATTCATCCCCATCCCGAAAAAACAGATCGAGACCAGGGCGCTCTGCTGCACAATCCCGGCAGCCCGTAATGGGGTCCGCGATCAGATGGTTGTGTTTCTCGCAGCGAGCCTGCACCTCGACATGCCGCCCTAACCCCAGCATCCCCTTCCTGATCGTAACTCGCAGACGCAGGTCCGGGCTGGCATTAGCCCACAATATCTCCGGAATGGCGCACTTCTCACAATCTGACGTGCGCCACTCAAGCGATTCTTCGTTGCGCTGGGCCAGACGGCATTCCTGTAACTCGCGCCCGCGATGGAAATCCTGATAATAGTATTTACATTCGGTGCCTGCTGGTGTTTTCATCGACTCCCTCTGATCGTACGCTGACGGTATTGCAGATTATACGCACCCGGTGCCGCGTATCTCAAGACAAAAACAACCCCGGTGGAGTGCCGGGGTTGTTGCATACGTGGCAAACTCCTGCCTAGACGCGGGTCATATAGGCACCTGACTCCGTATTGATCCGGATGACATCACCCTTCTGGACGAACTGTGGTACCGTCACCTTGAGGCCGGTCTCTGTGATGACCTGCTTGGTGACGCTGCCAGCCGTATCCCCGGCCAAGGCCATCTCGGATTCCACGATCTCATGCTCAACCGCCGAAGGCAGCTCGTACCCAAGGATTTCTGTCCCATACATAGAGAGCTTGATCTCCATGTTTTCCTTGAGATACCGCAGATCGTCACCAAACACTGACCGGGATACCTGCGGCTGCTCATAGGTTTCGAGGTTCATGAAGTGCAGGAACTCGCCATCCTCGTACAGGTACTGCACATTAACAGTCTCAAGGCGAACGTTATCCACACGGTTGCCAGAGGTGAAGGTGAGTTCACGGGTATCACCAGACCGCAGGTTGCGCACCTGCACGCGGATAGTCGCCTTGCCGCGACCGGGCTTATTGTGAGCATATTCCAGCACGCGGAACAGTTCACCTTCATGATCAAAAGTGACGCCGCGACGCAGTTCGTTTACATCAATCATCGAGGACTCTCTCTCACGTTCAGATTTTGATAGGCTATTCAGGTTCCGTGATTATAACTTGCGCACGAATTAAGCGGCAAACCTGCCGTTGCGACCAAGCAATGGCAAAGTTATAATCGCTGGCGCTTGCGGGGGAGTGTCGGAACTGGCAGACGAGCATGACTTAGGATCATGTGCCGCAAGGCGTGTGGGTTCGAGTCCCACCTTCCCCATACCAGGGCAGCCATATCGAACCACAAAGGTTCAGATATGGCTTTTTTGATTCACACGGACGATGATCGTGACGATTGTCATCTCAGGGTCGATGATAACCGTTCGGTCAAAGATATCATCCTCGATGACTGCGTAACGGCATGCGCTTACGGCTAATTTTGTTGTGATAAGATGCCCTCATTCAGCCCGTTAACATTATGTAAGAATACCCAGTGCAATAGCACCTGTATTTTAACCATGCTATAATCGCAACATTATTGACTTTATGCACTTGAAGGCTTGTTAACCTTGCAGATCGAAAAGCAGCTCCTAGACGATCATCAGATAAAACTTATCGTTACGGTGGATGAGGCACGAGTCTCTGCGGAGATGAAGAAAGCGGCTCGCCGTATCGCGCGGCATGTTCGCATTCCGGGCTTCCGTAAGGGCAAAGCCCCGTATCATATCATCGCTAATTACTACGGTGAAGAAGCGATCCTTGATGAAGCCCTGGAACCACTTGGCCAGGAAGTATATCGTGAGGCCCTTGATGAGTCAGAGATCATGCCGTACGAGGCAGGATCTCTGGATGACTTCACCCGAGAACCATTCACTCTGACGTTTACCGTACCGCTGGCTCCTGAAGTCGATCTCGGTGCATACCGCGATGTACGCGTCGACTACGAAGAACCAGGAGTCAGTGACGAGGATGTTGACGCAGCCCTTGAGGAACTGCGTGACTCACAGGCAACAATGGAACCTGTCGAGCGGGCCATTGAACTGGGTGACGTCGCCATGCTGAACATCCACGCGACACTGGTCCGTGAGCCAGATGAAGACAACCCGGATCGCAATGACACATGGCTGGCACGTGATGGCGTACGTGTCAAGGTCGCTGAAGATTCGACCTACCCCGTCCCCGGTTTCTATGAGCAGGTCGTCGGCATGGCAGCGGGCGACACGCAGGAATTTGACATGTCTTTCGCCGAAAGCAATGAGGATATTGCGGAAGCTATCCGGGGCCAGGCGCTGCACTTCAATGTGACGGTTGCTGAAGTCTTTACCTATGAAGTGCCTGAGCTGGATGATGAACTCGCGAAAAGCGTCGGGGATTTCGACACTCTCGATGAACTCAGGGATGATGTCCGTACACAGCTCATTGAACAAGCAACGCAGGAAATAAACTCAGCGTACTACGAACAGATCATGGAAAAGTTGCTGGACGGCATCGTGGAGACCAAGTACCCCCCGGCCATGATCGAGGAACAGATCGACAGCATGATCGAGGATTTTAACCAGGAACTCAGCCGTCAGCGCCTGAACGTCGATGAGTACCTGAAATTGCAGAACCTGACAATGGAAGCCATGCGCGAGGACTTCCGCGAGGAAGCAACCTTGCGCATCAAACGTGCGCTGACCCTCGGTGAAGTAGTTTCGGCAGAAAAGCTGCATGTGCATGATGAAGATATCGATGCCCAGATCGAAAGTATGATTGGCATGTTTGGTAATGACGCCGAACTGGCGCGCAGCCTGTTCACCAATGACTCGATGCGCATGAACATCGCGAACCAGTTGATCGCGGATCAGGCCGTTGACCGTCTTATTGCCATCGCAAAGGGTGAAAACCCCGAAATTGTGGAGCACCATCATCATGACCACGATGAGGAATCACACGAAGAAGGTGAAGAAACAGCAGCGGCTGAGGTAGCTGAGGAAGGCACCGCTACAGACGATGCCCCCCCTGCCCCGGAAGCTGAGAAGGCCTCCGACTCTGACGAGGTATCGGAACCTGAACCGGAAGACGACGACAAAACAACCGGCTAACAGCACTACGAGATTTATCGGAAAGGATTATGTGAATGAACTTCCCATTACCCAGCAGCCTGGTCCCGATGGTGGTAGAAACCTCAGGCCGTGGTGAACGCGCCTATGATATCTATTCGCTTCTGCTCAAAGAACGTATTGTGTTCCTTGGCTCAGGTATCAATGATCAGGTCGCAAACCTGATCGTTGCCCAGCTTCTATTCCTCGATCGCGAGGACCCCGAAGCGGAAATCCAGATGTTCATCAACAGTCCCGGTGGACAGGTGTACTCCGGCCTTGCAATCTATGACACAATGCAGCAGATCCGCGCCCCAATCAGCACAGTTGCGGTAGGCTTTGCAGCCAGCTTCGGTACCGTACTGCTGACAGCGGGCACGACGGGGCGGCGTTACGCACTGCCGAACGCCACCATCCATATGCACCAGCCGCTTGGTGGTGCACAGGGCCAGGCATCGGATATCGAAATCCAGGCCAAGGAAATCCTGCGTCTGCGTGAGCGCCTGAATAACATCCTGGCGATTCACACCAACCAGTCGGTCGAGAAGATCGCTGAAGATACAGACCGTGACGTGTTCTTCGATGCGGCGAAGGCCGTTGAATACGGTCTCGTAGACGGCGTACTTGGAAACGACTCCGTGGAGTAATTGTTATGAGTAACCAGGACCAGTCAGCCGCCCCGTATTGTTCATTCTGTCGCCGTCCTCAGCATGAGGTCGGTCGCTTGATCGCGGGGCCTGATGGGGTTTTCATCTGCCCGGAGTGCGTTGAGTTGTGCCGGGAAATGCTGCATGAAGAGTCATCCGGGTTGGTCAGAGACCCGTCTTCGGGCATCAATGTACCCTCCCCGCAGGAGATTTTTGACGCACTCAATGAGTATGTTATCGGGCAGGAACGGGCCAAGCGCATTCTTGCGGTGGCCGTCCATAACCACTATAAACGCATCCGTGCAAATGCCACCATTGATGATGTGGAGATCGAAAAGAGCAACATCCTGATTGCCGGGCCAACGGGGGTGGGCAAGACGCTGATGGCGCAGACCCTTGCACGGATGCTGGATGTGCCATTTTGCATCACCGATGCGACAGCACTCACCGAAGCAGGTTATGTGGGTGAGGACGTTGAGAATATCCTGCTGCGCTTGATCCAGGCGGCGGATTTCGACATGCAGCGCGCGGAACAGGGCATTATCTACATCGACGAGATCGACAAGATCAGCCGCAAAAGCGGTGATAATCCGTCGATTACGCGCGACGTCAGCGGTGAAGGTGTGCAGCAGGCGCTGCTCAAGATCATCGAAGGCACGCTTGCCAATATCCCCCCACAGGGAGGCCGCAAGCACCCGCATCAGGAGTTTATCCAACTGGATACGCAAAACATCCTGTTCATCTGCGCGGGCACGTTTTCGGGCATCGAAGAAGTCATCAACAAGCGCACTGGCACGCGCGGCGCGATAGGCTTTGGGCAGCATCGGCTTCAGAATAGTGGGTCAGACAAGCAAGAACTCATGAGGAGCCTTGCGCCAGAAGACCTGATCAAGTTCGGAATGATCCCGGAAATGGTCGGGCGTATTCCTGTGATCTCAACAGTCGATCCCCTGGACCTCGACTCGCTGGTTCGTATCTTGATCGAACCCAAAAACGCCATCATCCGCCAGTACCAGGCGATGTTTGAACTGGACGAAGTGGAGCTGGAATTCACCCGGGATGCACTGGAAGCTGCCGCCGAACTCGCAATAGCACGTGAAACCGGTGCCCGTGGCCTGCGCTCCATCGTGGAACACAGCCTGATGGATGTCATGTTCGAGATTCCATCACGCTCGGATATCAGCAAAGTAGTGGTCAATGCAGATGCCATCCGTGGCACCAGCCGCCCGCTCATCCTCTCCAGTGAAGAACGTCCTCTGAAATGGGACGATGACAACAAGGTTGCATAGCACAACGGGATAAGCCAGCAAAAAGGGAAGCTTTCAGCTTCCCTTTTTGCTTTTTCTAAATGGAGCGGCTTGACGCCCCGTTCAGCGCAGTGAGTTCAACGCCACGGCAATAGTCACCATTCACCATCTCACAGAAGCGCTTGCCGAGACTCTTTGGTGCATATCCGGAATTGCCATATCCCATCGGGACGGCGAAACGTGGTTTAACCCGCCGCACAGCTTCGAGGGCTTCCTCAAGGTTCATGGTATGTTCGCCACCAATGGGCAGCAATGCAACATCACACCCGAACTTTTCCATTTCCGGTATCAACCCAGTGCTACCCGCATAGTACACATCGTGGCGCAGATAACTGATCAGGAACCCCAGGCTGTCCCGCGCATGGAGGATGTAGGAACTGTTCTGGGTATACGCCGGGACTGCGCGCACGGCCACATCCCCAACCCGAAATGCCCCCTGCCAGGGCCGCACCACCTGAACCTGACCAACCGTGATCTCAGAAGCCGCTCGGCTGACGGCCAGAATATCTGTATGTTCGGTTGAGAGTTCAGTGATATCACTGAGGGAGAAATGTGCCCGATGATCGGTGCTGACCAGGATAAGGTCAGCGGGTATCGGATCAGATACGTTCACCGGATCGATATAAATAATGGGTCCGTCCTGATGAGGCTCACCATTGATGCGAAAGCTCGTGCCGCCCAACCACTTGATTCGTTCAATCATAAGCCCTCCATTTAAACCAAAAAGCACAAGAGCCTTGTGCGATGCTTGTGTTGATAGTAAGTTTATCGTAAGATTCCTGCCTGTTCAGTACGGAATCCCTACAACTAATTGATGATGAATCGTCCCTACCCCCCAGGAGGCAAGCCCTAATGGGTGCCAGTTCCACGCCAAATTACGATCTTGCTGCGGTAAGAAAGCTGTTCCCAGTGACTGAGAACGGCATCACCTATCTGAACCATGCGGGGATGTCGCCCCTGCCCCGCCCGGTACATGACGCCATGCTCAGCGCCATCAAGATGATGATGATGGAAGGCAGCGCCGTATACGAGGAAATCAACACACCTGTCTCGGCTGAGGCCAGGAAGAACGTCGCCCAACTGGTCAATGCCAAATCAGAGGAAGTCGCGCTGATACCTAATACCTCAACGGGGATGAATTTCCTTGCGCAGGGGCTGCCACTTCGGCCCGGCGATGAGGTGCTGCTGTGCGATTTTGAATTCCCATCAAACGTGTACCCATGGAAAGCACTTGAGCGCAAGGGCGTGCGAGTGGGGATGGTCCCGTCGAGCGGATACGGACTAACGGTTGATGCGATTGATGCAGCACGCACCAAGAACACCCGCGTGGTAACCGTCAGTGGTGTGCAGTTCTTCTCTGGCCGCAAGGAGGAGCTTGCTTTACTAGGTGCGTATTGCCGTGATAATGGCCTGCTGTTCACGGTGGATGCCATTCAGGCGGCAGGCATCATACCGCTGGATATGGAAGCCATGCACATTGATGCCATTGTAGCAGGTGGGCAGAAAGCCCTGATGGCCCCTCCGGGCCAGGGCTTCATGGTCGTACGCTCAGAACTGATCGAGCAGATGGAAATGGCCCACATCGGAGCGCTTTCGGTTGCTGATTGGGAGTACTGGCTGAGGTATGATCTGACCCCGGCACCGGCAGCAGAACGATTCACGATGGGTACAGCGAACATCGCCGGAGTCGCCGGCCTCAGCGCTGCGGTTAATCTGCTGCTGGATTTGGGGGTGGAGAACATCCATGAATGGGTGTCACATCTGACACAGATCGGCATGACGGATTTACAGGCACGCGGCTATGAAGTAATCACGCCATCTGCCCCGGCAAATCATGCCAACATCCTCACATTCAAGTGGACCGGCGATATTGAAACAACCCTGGCTCACCTCAAGAATCACAGGATCGTAATGGTTGCACATATGGATCGTGAAGGTCAGCATTACTTGCGTATATCAACCCACTGCTATAATACAGAAGATGAAGTGCTAAAGGTTGGGCATCTCCTGGAGGAAATACGTCATGGGTAGTCTGAAACCATCTGCGGTACAAATTGCACAGCAGCAGGCGCAGCGCAGAGCCGCGTCAACATCGAATCTGCAGCAGCAAGCCACCGGCAAAGTCGGGGTTGGCTCAGGTGAAAACTGGCTCCCGGCCACAGTTAAGAGCATCGCCGATACCGGACTTGATAAATTCTACATAGCCGACCTGTGCCTCAAAGCGCTGTATTACACGGGCCTGATGACAGGCTACCAGATTGCGGAAGCTGTAGCGCTTCCGTTCACAGGCGTGATCGATGAGATAGTGGAATTCATCAAACGTGAACACTGGGTCGAAGTACGTGGCACAGGTGGCTTCGGTGAGGGTACGTATCAATATATGATCACCACGCAGGGTGTCGAGAAGGCCCGGGAAGCCATGGACCGCTCGAACTACGCGGGGCCTTGCCCTGTGCCGCTGGACGTGTATTATGCATCGGTGCTTGAGCAGCGCCGTCATGTGCTGGTTACACGCCCCATGCTGCTTGATGCCCTGAGCCACCTAATCGTCGCAGAAGATGTGCTGAACAAGGTCGGCCCGGCAGCAAACTCCGGTAAATCAATCTTCCTGTACGGCAAACCCGGTAATGGCAAGACTGCCATCTCGGAAGCCGTGGGGCGCGTGGTACTGGGGCAAACGATGTACATCCCGTTTGCTATTGATATCGACGGCCAGATCGTGCGGGTGTTTGACAGCGTCAATCACGAACTGGTTAGTGACCCGGCCATGGAAGCCTCCGGTACGGGTGGCGTGAACAAACACCCGGACCCGCGCTGGATCAAGATCAAGCGGCCTATGATTATGGTCGGCGGTGAACTGACCCTTGAGGGCCTGGACCTGACGTTTGACGCCGAAAACCGCTACTATGAAGCACCGTATCAGGTCAAGGCTAATGGCGGCATGTTCTTTGTAGACGACTTCGGACGCCAGCAGGTGCGCCCCGCTGACCTGCTCAACCGATGGATTGTGCCGCTCGAAAAACGTGTGGATTTCCTGACACTGGCAAACGGTCGCAAGATCGAGGTGCCATTCCATGTGATGGTGGTCTTCTCCACCAATCTTGATCCCAAGGATCTCGTCGATGAGGCCTTCCTGCGGCGTATCCGCCACAAACTCGAAATACCGGACCCGACTTATGAGCAGTACCGGCAGATTTTCATGTTGGTCGCCAAAGGACGCGGGTTGCAATACGATGACAAGATGCTTGCCTACCTGCTTCAGGAATGGTATATCAAGCGGGATCGTAGCCTTCGTGGTTCGCATCCGCGTGATATCATCGACCAGATGAAGGACATCTCAAGTTACATGGAGCTGCCCTTCCAGATGAGCAAGGAGTTAATCGACCGAGCCTGCGAATCCTATTTCGTGGAGCTGTAATGCCCTTACGTGAAATATCCTGACCCGTAGCACTGGCCCCTTCAGCGGGGCCAGTGCCATCCATTGGGGAACCGATGTCTGCACCATTGATCATCGCACATCGTGGCGCGCGTGCTGATGCACCTGAGAACACGCTGCCCGCGTTCCAGGAAGCCCGAAATCAGGCCGCTGACGGTATTGAACTTGATGTGACCCTCTCCGCTGATGGGCACATCATTGTGATCCATGACAACACACTCGACCGTACCACCACAAGAACCGGCAACGTAGCCGGGTTGACACTGGAACAGATCAAAGCTGCTGATGCGGGCCTCCCATTCTCGCCTGAATATGAGGGCACTCGTATCCCGACCCTGGACGAGGTATTCGATGCATTCGGACACACGTTCAACGTGATCAACGTGGAGCTAAAGGGTTTTGCACCGGGGAAATCCACCCTGCCCGGTGATGTGATCGCCTGCATCAACAACCACAAACCGACATCTCAAATCCTTATTTCATCCTTCAACCCACTCCTGCTGCGCCAGGTCAACCGCATTGCACCGCCAGGCCTGGTCCGTATTGGCTATCTGATGACGGGAGGCGGCCCGATCCGTGCCTTACAAAACATCATGGCTCCATTGATCGGCTCACTTGATGCCTGGCACCCGCACTATGTAACAGTAACCTCTGACACCCTCAGGCGGTCTTCAGAACGATCAATCGATGTCAATGTGTGGACCGTCAATGATGAGATTGACATCCGGGCTATGACAGATATGGGAGTCAGCGGCATCATCACCGATAAGCCAGCCTTTGCACGGCAGATCATACAGGGAGAATAGCACGACCTTATGCTCAGACGACTGATCGTTAACGCTGATGATTACGGATACACGCCGGGTGTCAGCCGTGGCATTCTTGAAGCGCACCTCTCCGGTATCGTGACATCAACCAGTGTGATGGGCAATGGAGAGTACGCAGCACAAGCCGTCACAGAAGCCCTTGAACAAGCCCCTGAACTCGGTATGGGTCTTCATATTGTGCTGACAGCAGGGACACCCGTCAGCGATCCAGCCGCTATCCCGGCCCTGGTGACACCAACCGGGGCATTTCACCCTCGGCCTGATTACTTCAGGCGAATTGCCGATGTTCCCATCGAGCAGATCGAAACCGAAATCCGGGCACAGGTGGCACGATTTCAAGCCATCGCAGGGCGTAACCCGGACCACCTTGACAGCCATCATCACAGCACCTACGCTACTGCCGCCAGCCTTGATGCGATGCTGACTGTCGCGATTGAACTCAACGTGCCAATCCGATACCCTTTCCCCTCTGATGCCGATTATGCCGCCGAGGAAATGATACGGCTGGGTATGGTGGATGCCCCAAATGAGGCCGTCAATCGTATCGAAGCCGTGCAAAGCCTGTTGGCCGCAACTCCGATCAAAATGCCGGATCACTTTTTTGCATCATTCTATGGGGCTGGCAACGTCACATTGGGTGATCTACTAAACCGACTGATGGATATGCCGGAAGGTCAAAGTGAGTTGATGTGCCATCCTGCTTTCGTCGATCATACGCTCAGGGCACAGTCAGCTTATGTCGATGAGCGTGAGCAGGAAGCCGAATCACTGATGCACCCAAGCGCACGCGAACTTTGCGCATCACAATTCATACAACTCATTACATTCCCGGAACTGGTATGACCGATAGTCTAACCAACTGGCAGCGATTGGTGACATTCGGATTCCGGCTGCTTTACAATGAACTCGCATGGACATATGACATCGTCGCATGGACGGTCTCGCTGGGGCACTGGACAGAATGGGTCGAGTCTGCGCTGGATGAACTTAACCCAGGAACCAACTCGCACATTCTTGAGCTGGCCCATGGGCCAGGGCACTTACAGCAGCGAATGATCGGTCGTGGCCTGGCCCCAACAGGGCTGGATCTCTCCCCGGCGATGGGGCGAATTGCGAAAGCGCGATTGACAAAAATCTCCCCTGCCCCCGCGCTGGTACGCGGGCAGGCGCAGTCATTGCCGTTTGCAACAGATCAATTTGATGGCGTAGTCTGCACCTTTCCAACCCCGTTCATCTTCGAGCAGCAAACACTTGATGAGGCCCGGCGCGTGCTAAAACCCGGCAGGACTTTGGTGATCCTGTTAGGTGCACAATTAACCGGCCCTGGCCCACTCTCTGCGTTCATTGAGTGGCTGTACAAGATAACAGGCCAGCGTGAAGGGCTGCCCAGCCAGTGGATGGATCGTTTTGAAACAGCCGGGCTAACCGCCGATTATGTATACAAAACCATTGATTCAGCCAGGGTGCTGATGATCATCGCGAAAAAGAAAACAGGATAATCCAGTGATCATTTCACCACCGTTTACGTTTGGCATAGCCGTAGCCACACTGTTCGGCACACTTGCACACCTGATCCTGAACGGCAACGGGCGGCGGCTGCTGGCCTATATCTTTGCTGCGTGGGTGGGCTTTGGCGTCGGACAAGCTGCCGGGCAGGTGATGAATATCCGGTTGTGGAGCATTGGTGAACTCAATATGTTAACAGCAGGCATCGGGGCACTGATCGCCATCATCACTGCCGTGATCCTCAGCCCACGTTCCCAATCAGAAGACCATTGAGACGTTTATGCCGCTTTACATGGGGATGGATTATGTTATAATCAGAGTTACTACTCAGCCTGATTTTGTACTCAGATTTGCGATCTTGATTGACATTTTGGATTGTGTTCAGGTACAAAACATATGGCGTGAAGATCGTTCGATATCTCAAATTAGGCACAAAAAGTGGCCTGAGTAGTTACTAATCAGAATTGATCAGCACACCAATACCTCCCACAAAACGGCAGGAGCGAATGACAATACCTGAACCCATCAATCCGCCCAGCAGCACAGGCGATGAAGACATCAAGTCAACGATGATCATCGCGGCAGTGATCGCTGCTGTCATCCTGATCGGCATCATTGCCCTGGCGATTGTGTTAGCCCTGAACGCTGATGCAACCGGGCCGAGTGTGGAAATTCTGCGAGACGTGGTTATCATCCTGATCTCACTTGAACTGGTCATCATTGGTGCTGCGTTTATCGTGCTCCTGGTTCAATTTGCGCGGCTGGTCAACCTTGTCAACAACGAGGTTCAACCTCTTCTAAAATCGGCCAATGATACCGTAAACACAGTTCGTGGCACGGCATCATTTATGAGCAAGCACCTCACTGAACCTGTGATGCAGGCAAACAGTGCGATCTCAGGCATCATGAAGACGGCCAAGGAAGTCGATGCTATCCGAACTGCGGCAGGGTTTGTCAATACGACCCATACCAGCAGCCGTGCCCCCGTTTTCAACCCTGAACCAGAACAAGGTAAGAAAAAAAACCCGCGAAACAAAGAGGCTGATTTCAAAGCGGCTGGCAAGAGCGAAGAAGCAAGCAAGTCTTAGTATCAATTTACAGTCATCCTGGAGGAGACAAATAATGAGCGATAGTTCAGATTTCGGTGCATTTATGACAGGCTTGATTATCGGTGGGCTGGTTGGCGCAGGAGCATCCTTGCTAATGGCACCACAGTCTGGCGAGGAAACCCGCGAACTGCTGCGTGACCGTGGCATTGAATTGCGTGACCGGGCTGATGAGGAAGTACGCGAACTGCGCAAGCGTGCCGAGGATACCCTCTCTGACATGCGTGAGCAGGTCGAGGAACTGCAGGTTCAAGCGAAACAGACCATTGATGATGCCCGTGCCAAGCTGGAGAAGGCATCCAACTCCAATGGCGGTACCGTTGAAGAAACTGGCGAAGCGTAAATCAACTCGATTGATTTGAACGGCGGGGCTGCTTCAGCAGCCCCGCCCGATGTTTATGCATTGATAGACTGAAAAGCCGTGGGGATTGCATGAAGTACATCTGAGGCCAGTACGGAACGCCCCCCGTGCGCATCAGCAGCAGTGCGGCCTGCCAGCCCATGCAAATAGGCACCTGATACAGCCGCTTCCCGCGCATCTACCCCCTGTGCCAGAAAACTGCCAATTACTCCGGCCAACACATCCCCGGTACCGGCTGTCGCAAGTGCATCATTTGCCAGCGGGATGATGACCGGCAGCGCCGATGGTGCTGCGACTACCGTAAATGCCCCTTTCAGCACAACAACACACCCCCATAATTCGGCGTATCGCAGAGCCATCTCCAACCGATCTGACTGTATCTCCGCTGTAGAGCAGCCGGTCAGGCGTGCCATCTCTCCCGGGTGAGGTGTCAGTACCGTGTTTCCGGAGAGATGCACCCACCATTCATCCACGCCCGTCAGCAGGGTCAGCCCGTCCGCATCGATCACAGCAGGTATATTCGTGAGTTTAACACCTTCCAGCAGGCCAGCCATGAAACGTGCCGTTTCGGCGGCACGCCCAAGCCCCGGCCCCAATACCATTGAATCGATCTGATCCAGCTTCAGGGTCAGGACGCCCACAGCCTCCTCACTGATGTTACCCTGGTCGGTTGGAAGAGGTAGCCATATCGGCTCCAGCAGCGATGACGCCAGGACGGGAACAGCCGTATCCGGCACTGCCGCCGTTACCAGCCCAGCGCCGCTTCGATAAGCGGCCATGGCCGACAGCCCGACTGCACCGGTATAGCTCTTGGATGCACCGACAACCAGCACATGACCAAATGTTCCCTTGTGCGAATCAATTCCGCGCACAGGCAGCATAGACCGTACTTCGATGCCAGAGATGGTCTCAGACAAGGACTGAGACCATCCGCCAAGATCATCAGGTAAACCGATATCTGCTACCACCAGATCGCCAACATAAGCCGCACCCGGAAAGCTGAAATGACCGGGCTTCGGTGCGGCAAATGTCACGGTACTGCTCGCCCGGAAAGTCAGTTGATCGACTGCGCCGCTGTCGCAATCAAGCCCACTGGGGCAATCAACCGCAACGATCACGGCCTGCTGTGATACCCCGCCCTGCCCCGTACTCAGATTGTGGGAAGGATAACTGGCATGTGCTGGGCCTTGCAGCGCCTCATGGACGGCGTGCATCAGCCCAGCCAGGCCGTCTTCAATGGGCAGACGCACCCCGATACCCAGCAGCGCATCGACCAGCACATCTGCTGCTCTAACCAGATCGGTCAAGATGCTAAGATCGGAGTCATTATCAGCATCTGCTGTGAAAACGCCAGCATCTTGCGCAGCCTGAAAAACCTTATCCTTACGTGTGCGCGGCTTGAGCAGGTAGGCGCTGACATCGTGTGACGTTTCCTCCCGGAGCATGCGGGCGGCCACCAGCCCATCTCCACCGTTATTCCCCGGCCCGCACAACACCACAATGTTTGCGTTCTGCCTGCCTGTTTTCTCTACCCGGTTCAGTACCTCACGGGCAACCGCAGCCCCGGCGATCTGCATCATGAGATCATAAGGATGTCCTGTGGCATCAGCCTCAGCTTCCAGCGCCCGCATCTGATCGACATCAACCACCTTCATGTGCGCATTACCTCCCGGGCACGTATATGAGAAACTGCCACAGCGGCGCTGACGTGGACGTTCATGGAAAGACCTGCCCCGTACATGGGGATAAATATCGAACCCGCACAATGTGCCAGCACGGACCGGCTGATGCCGTGATCCTCGTTGCCCAGCACCAGTGAGACCTTTTCGGGATACGCAAACTCGAAGTAGGGCACAGCAGTATCAGTGATTTCCAATGCAAGGTTCAGGTAGCCATGTTCAGCCAGGGCACCAAGCGCGGTTTCGGCACGCTCCTCATAACGCCAAGCCACTTTACGATGTTTGTCGCGCGCCACCTTCGTGATCTTCTGGCTATCCGGTGTGGGTGTGGCGCTGCACAGCACCACCTCATCAATGTGGAGTGCATCGGCAATGCGGAAGATCGAGCCGACATTGGCCGGGTAGGTGACGCTTTGCAGCACCAGCACGATCTCTGTATGAGGGGGATGTGCCCGCCGCCAGTCGCGCATGAAGCGCTTCAGGTCAATCCCGCGAAGCTGATTCATCGTAACCGTCTTGATGGCTTTCGCTGTACTTGCGATTGGCGCGGGCGGCGACTCCTGAGAAAAAAACCAGCGCAACCACCGTGCCGATGATGGGACCACCAGCTACCGCCAGCATCAGCATGATATTCGAGGGCAGCCCGGCAACCCATCCAACCCCATAGATGATCCCGCCAATCACCAGAAACCCGACTGCCAGCGCCAACCCAACCAGGCATCCGCCTCCCAACCCCGCAGCAAAGTATTCCGCGGACGTTTTGTTACCCTGGGACATTATGCACCTTCACTTCTCTCAATTCGGTATCGAGAATCATAAAGGTTTGTTTACCGAAGCGCCCCATCAGTTCACCGGGGTTCAGCAGCAGCGTGCGCCCCACCTTTGCCTGGTGAAGCTGGTGATCGTGACCATAGCACACCACATCATACTGGCCCGCTGCCGCGATAGCCCGCCCGATCTCCGGGTAGTGGTTCACCGCGATCTTCAACCCACCCAGGTCCAACTCAGCAAACTGGCCGTGCAAGGTTACGTTACCTGCTTTGTTCGCCATGACATTCAGCAGGTGCTGGTCCCCGTCGTTATTGCCAAACACGGCATGGACCGGGCCATTGAACCCTTCGGCAAGCTGCGCCAGCGTAAACGGTGCGCAGAAATCACCGCAAAAGATCAAGGCATCCGCGGCCATCCCTGGAAGGGCTTTTTCGAGCGCCCAGATGTTGTCATGAATATCGGAGCATATCGTTACATGCATAGAGTCTCCGCCCTAAATATCACCCGGCACAAGGTTGAGCTTACTCACGGCGTCGGTAACATCGTCCCGCCAGATAAACACACGATTGTAGGGGGCAATGCGATAATAATCTGAAGGATAGTAAATCTCGCGCGTGGTCATGTCGAGGCAGTAGCGAGAAATCCAATTTGAACGCTGGTATGAGGATAGCTTCTCACCAGCCACGAGCTTCTTCGTTGTCTCATACAGCTTGACAGCCATACGGAACTCGTAACCGGTCAGGGTTAATGAGTCCTCCCAGATGCCACGCCCGGCCATATAGGCTTCCTTGGCGGCATCGCGCAGCAGTACAAGGTCCTCATAGGCGGGCAGGCTCGGGTAGATGATCAGGGTAGCCGCCCAGCCGCCCCGCACCATCAGCGCGTTAAACGTGGCACGCTCCCAGCGAGTCTTGTTCTCACGTTCGTCCCTTGAATAAGACGGGGCGATATAGGCAAGCAGGCGACCGTAGCTGTCAAATGGCTGATTAGCGATCCGCACATACAGGCTGCGCTGGCTACCCGACTCGCGGGCAAGCATCTTCTCCAGCAGGTTCTCGAAGAACTCCTTGGCATTATCACCCTGTTCCTCCTGCAACGTACCCGCACGTCCCGTGACCAGCCGTGGATGCAGATAGGCAGCCAGCCCTTCCGCTATCGGTGCATGGCCCTGGACGATCCACTCGCCAAGCTGGAGTAGATTCTCATCTGAGTTTGACGGCTTACTGCGCCCCGGGTAATGGGTTTCAGGCGCATCGATGCTCAACATACGGATCGACATTGAGATATACGGTGTGTCCCCGTCGGTAGCCCTTAGAAACTTACTTGTTCCGAGTGAATCGATGGTGATCCCGGTTGGATCCCAGAACAGCTTTACATCAGGCATGGTCACTCTCTCCCTTGATCAATCGAGCTACTATCAGCCAACCCCCTACCCCCATCACACTCAGAAGGGTGGCTGTGCCAATCAAAAATACAGGCCACGGAAAAGCCATCGAAACGGGTTCAGCCACTGACACAGGCATCTCGTCAACGGTAAACGTGGTGTCAGGCAGCGCGCCGTTATTTGCAGAAACGATATATACGGGAGGACCACCAATCATGCAGTAATCCTCAATGGTTTCCTGGCATTCGCCACCAATCAGCGTCAATGTCACTGTGCCGGACTGCGTATCGACATCCAACTCGTTACCCCACATATCGTACATCACAACCGGTCCATCGACCTGTACGCTCACCCCCTGAGCAGCAGGCAATCGTGACCATAACATCCGTATAACTGACTCGTCGTCCGTCAGAACGACTTGTGCCACAGTGCCACGATCAGCCCAGTCGGCACTTTCGACATGCCCCAGCATCTCGATGGCAAAGGCGGCAGTGTGATAGGCCGGGCGAACCTCGCCAACAGTTCGCGCCAGGCCAAACGGCTCCGGGTTTGCCAACAGGTCACGGGGGGAATCAATCAGCTTGTAAAACGAGATCCGTTCGGCTCCTGCCGCAAGCGCCAGTGCCGATGCCTGCGGGACGTATGCGGCCTGCTCCAGAAGGGAGACCCGGAAGGACGGGTCATCAACCCAGCGTGCCGGGTCCTGTGATGGTGCGGCGTTGGATTCGACCAACCAGATCCGTTGGTCCATGCCATGGTCACGCAGGATACCGCCGTACTGCTCCAATAGGTCAAAGGTGGTAGCCGGGTTGAAATAGATGTGCATGGTCGCCACATCGAAGTAGTAGCCATACTCAGCAGCTTCGGGGTCCGCGATGAGCGCATCCATTAACCGCTCAAAATATAATTCCCGGTCGTACAGATCATCCCACCAGTGAGTCATGGCCGCCAGATGCAGCACAGAACCAGGGTTGGCCTCATGTGCCGCGAGGTAAGAGACTCGCATTAACTGCACAAAGTCGGCTTCATCACCATACCATGAATAGGCAGGATAGGAACGATCCCATATGTCGGGTTCGTTCCAGATGATCCAGTGATTGATCCTGCCAGCGTAGCGATTGACAGCCTGGTACACATACGCGGCCCAAAGGTTGCCCGGATCATCGTATGGAAGATACAGCCCTATGGGCATGCCGTCGTCCGCACGCGCCCATTCGGGGATGTCGATCAGCAGGCCGATCACCTCTCGCCCTGCGGCCAACTCACCATCGAGTTCCTCGTCGTTCATATCGGGTTCCAGCCACTGGTCAGGCCCGTCGGGCTGAATAACCGTCCAGTTAAACTCGGCACGAGTCCAACCAAGGCCGAGGTCCTCGGCAAGTGCTGGGGCATAGTGCGTCTCAACAGCGCCGAAGGCCCATTGAGGCGGGGCATCTGCCGCCTGTACACGGTCGCTGGCCGTGAGAGTCAGCCCCATTACCAGGAGAATCAGCAGCAGTGCAATGATACGATACGCCGGTTTCATCATCAGGTAGACCAGTTGGGTAAATGTGCAGCAACCAGCCCGACCATTTCAGAGAAACCCTGCGAAGTCATCTCAGCGCCACCAATGTAACGCTGATCTTCGGCAAGCCGCAGGTCAGCCTGCTCCATTGATACATCTGACTGCACGGCAGATGAGGCGTGTTTCTCCGAGATCAGGTACTGGAAATCAGCAAAACCGGGCATGGATTCGGCGGTGTCGGGGTCCATGAAAGTGTAGGGCAGCAAGATATCCTCAGTACCCTGCTGGAGCCGCATCGCCACAACATACCATCCGCGTGGCACCCACGTCCGGCGTTTATGGATGGTGAAGTACCATGCGGTCACCTCGACGGGCTGTGCCCACATGATCTTGGTGGGTTCAACCCCCGGTGAAGTCAGCGTGAGACCATGCTCGTTAATGGTGAGTTCGCGGCCACTCGGCCAGAATTGAACGGTCAGCCACTCGCCCGCGCGGGCTACCACGACACCAAGCCCAATCCCTCCCATGATCGAATACAATACCCACGGACTATTCGTCCAGCCCATCAGGCGGAAGAATGCCGGAAACAGGAAGAATATCCCCATGATAATCGCACCAATGGTCAGAACGACCACTGTGAGCCGCGCCGCGCTGTGATTGGGGTCTAGACGATAGATCCGGGTTTGGTTTAAGATCGGGTCAGTTGACATGATTTTTCACGGATTGCAGGCAGGATCAACAGGAGCCTTAATCAACTCCCCCTAGCGTGTTTACTGGAGTCATTTTATCATTCTGGCAGGTTACTGTCGAACCATGAAACGAGGAAGCTGGTGAGTTTTAGAGGGATATACGCAGCAGTCGTAACACCATTCAGCGCAGATGGCTCAATGGATTTTGTTGGGCTGAACCGTGTTCTGGGTAATCTAAGCGATGAAGGCTGTACAGGAGTCCTGCTCTCGGGCACAACCGGGGAAGGCCCGTCAATGAGCGTAGCTGAACGATTGGCACTGTTCAAAGAAGCAAGCACCAATCACCCCGAACTTACACTGCTGGCCGGGTCAGGTGCGGCCAATCTGGCCGATGCTGCGGCCTTGACGGCAGGTGCGATTGAGGCCGGTTGCGATGCAGCACTGGTCCTGCCACCGTTCTTCTACATGAACGTGCCGGATGAAGGCTTGTTCAGTTTCTACAAAGCCATCCTCGATACGATTGATCCCGCTGGCCCCGGCGTGTTCCTGTATCACAACCCAAAGATGGCCCCACCGCTATCGGTTGAACTGGTCAGCCGCCTGCTGGATAACTACCCCGATATCATCGTGGGTATCAAGGACAGTTCCGGTGATATGACCTACACACGTCAGCTTATTGCGCTGATGGACACCAGGCCAGTACTTGTTGGTAAAGATAACCTGCTCAGCGTGGCGCTTGACGCGGGTGCCAGCGGCGCGATCACGGCCTGCACGAATGTCCATGCGCCGCTGATGCTGCGCGTACTTAAAGCACATCAGCAAGGGGATGGCAATCTCGCCGCATATCAGCATACGGTGGATCGTTCGTTTGCGCACCTGACCTCATTTCCGGCGGCCCCGGCGATGAAAGCCATGCTCGCCGCACGTGGATTGCTATCCAGCGATGCCGTCCGCCCACCGCTGATGACACTCACTCCCGAAGACAAGCCCCGGCTGCTTGATGACTACCCCCATGAAGGATAACCGTGACATGGACTTCCCTGTTTCTCTTACCGTTGGCGTTGAAGAAGAATACCAGATCATTGACCCGGAAAGCCGTGAACTGGCGGCCTACATTCAGCATATGCTGGAGGCCGATGATGTACTGGGGGAAATCCTTAAGCCGGAATTCCTGCAATCCCAGATCGAAATGGGAACCCAGGTCTGCCACAATGTCACTGAAATCCGGGATGAGATCAAGCGCATCCGGGGGGCAGTGGCCCAACTGGCCGAAAACACCGGCGTCCGTATTGCGGCAGCAGGTACACATCCCTTCTCTCACTGGGCTAACCAGGCTATCACCGACCGTCAGCGCTACGTGGATTTTGCCGAGGACATGCAGCAGGTGGTGCGCAGTCTGCTGATCTTTGGAATGCATGTGCATGTTGGCTTTGGTGATTCGCGATTCCAGCGTGAACTGATGGTCACAGTCATGAACGAGGTGCGCTACTTCATGCCCCATATTCTCGCCCTCTCGACCAGCTCGCCTTTCTGGATGGGCGAAAACACCGGGCTGAAAAGCTATCGCAACATCGTATTTAAACAGCTCCCGCGCACCGGTATCCCGATGCGGTTCCGGTCCTGGAACGAGTATTACAATCACGTACAGCTTCTCAGTGAAATCGGGTCACTGGGCAAGGAGGCGCAAACGACCGGTCACATCGGCGACAGCACGCGCATATGGTGGGATATCCGCCCCCACCCCAAGTATCATACGCTTGAATTCCGTATCTGTGACGTCGTGCCTCGCATAGAAGAAGCCGTCACCATCGCGGCATTGTTCCAGGGGTTGTGTGCCATGCTGATCCGTCTGCGTCAACAAAATATGTCATGGCGCACCTACGCCTCGCCACTGATCGAGGAGAATAAATGGCGCGCTGTGCGCTATGGTGTACAGGATAAGCTCGTCGATTTTGGTAAGGGGGTGGAAGTGCCGTTCCCGGCCCTAATCGATGAGATCATCGAACTGCTGGACCCCGTCCTGGATGACCTCGGCTCTCGCAAAGAGGTGGAATACGCTGCTACCATTGCGCGTGAGGGCAGCAGTGCCGACCGCCAGATCAGGGTATTTGAGCAAGCGAAGAATAAGGGCGCGACTCAGCAGGATGCCCTGAATGCCGTGGTGGACAGCCTGATCGACGAGACATGCGAAGCACTGTGATCTATCGGACGAACGCGATAGACTCATCCTCGGTGATGGCTTAATGAGAAGCAGGGTATTGGTATGAACACACAACGCTGGATTGCCGTCGGCGTGGGGCTGTTGCTCGTAGCGTGTATCGCAACCAGCAACCTCTGGCTAGGATTCTTTGCAGATGATGATGACGAGGAAATGGCAGCAGCCACCGCAACCGCAGAAGCCGATCTGGCCGCACTTGAAGCCCGCGAAGCGGACACTGAAGGCACCCCGGAACCCGAAGGGCAGATCGTTGGGTTTGATGAGATCATCGCAGGTGATATGGAAGCAGCCGCCACAGAAGAAGTTGATCCACTCATAGCGGATTTGCTGGCCGCACTCGAACAGGAATCACTGGGCGTAGGGGAGGAGCCGGTCGTGATTCGTGCCGGGGATTTCATCGCGCTGGATGCCCAGCGCCAGGCGGAAGGCGTTGCAACCATCTACCAGATCGGTGATACACGACGTGTACTGCGTTTAGAACCATTCAGGGTGACGAACGGCCCTGACCTGCGCGTACTGCTCTCTGAGGACAAGACACCTCGCACGGGTGCCGAGGCGCTGCAACCATCATTTATTGATCTTGGTCCGCTGCAATCCATTGATGATGTTCAGAACTATGCGATTGAGCAGGAGGTAGACCTCGACAAGTATCGCAGCGTTGTGATCTACAGCATGTCACTCAATATCATCTATACCACTGCACCACTTGAAGTGGTGCGTTCCTGATCCCCCCGTGGAACCCCACACCCGCACTCATCTGCAATGGTATTTTGATCGTGTCGCGGACCATCACAACGAAGCGCTGCTACCCGCTTATAACCCATTGAGCCGCCGCCTCACTGACTACCTCGCGCCCACAAAAGGCCAACTGATCGCAGACCTGGGCAGTGGCACCGGGTACGCCAGCCTCTCGATTCAACAGCAGGGTGCCAGCCCGGTGGCCTGTGACCTGTCCCATGGGATGCTGCGCACCCCAGCCAAAGCAGCGCTACTCTGCACGCAATGCGATCTGCACAAGATGCCCTTTGCCACCAACACCTTTGATGGTGCGCTTGCCGGTTTTGCCTTTAACAGCACCGCCCCCGCACATACCCTGCGGGAAACACTCCGTATTCTCAAGCCAGGAGCGGCATTAGCAATCTCGGAATGGGGGACCGAAGACGAAATCAGCGCAACCTTTTCGGATATCTTCGCCGATTACTGTAGTGACTCCCCCTCCCCTACCCTGAAACGCCTGCGTGATCACACCGATAAACCGCTGCCGTGGGAAGACTTGGAAACGCTGGACGATCTGCGTGACCTGATCGCTGGCTGCGGATTCGTTGATACAACCGATACGATCATCACGCCATCGATCCGGTTTTCGACAGTAGAACAGTTTATGGCGTTTAAGCTGGCATGGCCGCTGCGCCGTGCCGAGTTTGCCGAAATGCCGGTATCCGTACAAAAACTGTGCCGATCCGACCTGCATGAGAATCTGAGCCATGTTTACGCCAACAAAAATGGGCACCTTGAATGGCGTCCAAATGTCATTCTCGTAAAAACCCATAAACCCACCTAGCCGGTCAGGGTGATCATTTCCCTGCTCATGGCGGCGGCCTCACCGCGCCGCTTCTCTATCAGCTCCTGTGCAGCTCCTTGTTCCCCTCGACGTGAATAGGCATGTTTACGATAGGCCAGATCGGTAAGCAAGTTAAAATAACGCCAAGTGGACATCCATCCCGCTGGGCCGGATGCCATCAGCGCGTTCATCCCGGCAGACAGACGCCGCAGCGGCCTGTAAGCGATCTCGTACTGAGCATCGGACAAGGTTGCGAGGGCAATCTCATCCCGCAGGTTGTCGATGATCCACTGCCGCTCCCGGCGAACAGCGAACATCATGATGATGAAGACAAAGAACGTCCCGCCATAACTGGAAATAAACGCAATTAACATGATCCCCGGCGTATTGCCGGCAAGTGAAACTGATATGTTGTGGATGGCATGCACTGTCATCGCGGCGAGCAACCCGGCTAACGGTGCAGCAAAGCGCATCAAGCCGCTGCGTGCATGCCGCGCTATACCAAATCCAATCCCGATCAGGCTGGTGAAGAACGCATGATTCAGACCGAACAACACGGCACGTAACAGGAACAACTGCCCGCTCAGCCCGAAGCTGACGAAATACAAGATGTTTTCGATGGCAGCAAATCCAAACCCAACAAGGCTGCCGTAGATGATGCCGTCAAACACCCCGTCAAACTCGTTTTTCCAAAGCAGAAAGACAATGCCGACTGCCATCCCCTTGAAGATTTCTTCGGTGATGGGGGCCATCACCGAAGCCCCAACAAAGTCAGCCAGCGCCCCCGTTTCATCAATGAGCAAAAACGGGATACCAAGGATAATTTGGCTAATCAGGGAGAGTATCGCAGCAGGCACAAATCCCCACAGGAAGACGGAGAGGATCAACGGCAGCGGCTCCTTTTCATATCGGTCCAGCCAGTACAGAAAAATGGGGTACAACACCATGGGGACGATCCCTGCGATTATCGAAACCAGAAGCATCAGAAAACGATCCTTTCATGCCGTATAACATCCATCATCCAGGAGTGGATTGCACTTCCTGCACCTCTCGCCATGTCTGCTCAATCCGATCCGGGAATAGCCGCCGCCATGAGAGCGTCGCGGTGACGAGGCCCAGTGCCACACCAAACCACAACGTCGAGACACGGATCAGGATGGCGGCTGTCCCCGCGAAACCGGGGTCCTGGTAGCCCAGTACCAGCAACTGCACCAACCCCACAATGCTGAACTCCGCTGCACCTAATCCACCCGGCAATCCACTGACTGCGCCAACAATTGTTGCCACCGCCATGATGAAGGTGGATTGCCATAGCAGCAACCAGCTTGGTTCAAGGCCGAGGCCCCACAGGATAAAAAAATTACCAACGCATTCCCCGGCCCAGCTAAACACGCCCAGCCCCACCGCAACAGCCAGCGCACGCGGGCGAAACAGGTCGTAGGCGCTGTAGTAGAGTTCCGCGATAGAACCACTGAAGCGATTGACCAAGGGTACTTTTTCAAGCAGATGCAGCCCCCACCCCACGACGCCCTTGAACTGCACCGCAATGATCGCCAGAATGAGGATGCCCAGCACGAGAAGATAGGCCGGAACGTATTGCTGAAGCACCGTGTTCTGCTCGGCGGCAGTCAACAGGATGCCAGTAAAGCCAATTGCCCCCAATACCAGCATACCCAATCCATCAGTGACGCGTTCAGCAATAATGATCGGAGCACTGCGCATAAAGGGCGTGCCCGTCATCGTCTTCAGCACAGCCGCCTTGAGCAGTTCAGCGACTTTGCCGGGAGAGATCGCTAAAACGAAGCCACTCACCCACAATGATGCACTATTGCGCAATGATAGTCCTTCGACGCCAATCACCTTAAGATAGTACTGCCACTTTAAAAAGCGGAATACATAGTTATGCAGGGTCAACAGCAGAACCGGGATCACGAACAACACAGGGAACCCGCTGACGTAATCGCCAATGTCCTGAAGGTCAGTATAAATCAGCAGGATGACGACCACGGCAACCGCTACCAACCCACCAAGTATCAGATTGCGTTTTAGATCCTTCACAGCCCTTCTTCCCTGAGGATGTGCGGCAGGCTGAATCAAGCCTGTCTTGTCGAGTAACACAGGCAATTGTACACTGTAATTAACTTGGGGCAGGTATTTTTATGGAAACTACACAAACTGCAACTGAAGACACCGGTAATCAAACCAGCGCCCTGCGAATAATCAGCCAGGTGGTTGCCACTATCAATGCAACGCTCGATCTGCAGGCGGTCATTGATACGTCGCTGGCGGTCGCATTGAACAGCATTGGCTGTACAGAAGGCGCCATCTACATGTGGGATGACCGTATTGATGCCCTGAATATGGTCAGCTACAAAGGCTTTGAGATTGATCATGTCCGGGCACAGTTTTCACTACGAAAGGGAGAGGGTGCCGTTGGACGCGCCGCCGACCTGATGGAGATAGTCAGCGCATCCAGCAGCAACGATGGGCATCAACATATGCAGTACTGCATCCCGCTTCTCACAGCGCCCAACCGCTTGTTGGGCGTGCTTAGTATCTCAACAGGCATACCACTTTCAGATCATGCGCTGCTGCTGCTGGAAGCTATCGCGGGGCAGATGTCGCTGGCAATCGACAAAGCGCAGCTGCTTGAACGTGTGCAATCTCACCAGGAAGAACTGGAACGAACAGTAGCGCTGCGGACCAGCCAGCTTGCGCGCGCAATCGATAACCTGACGAAATCCCTCGCTCGTGCCGAGGAGGCAGATAAACTGAAATCGCTGCTGCTCTCGACCGTATCGCATGAACTGCGGACGCCATTAGCTACCATCAAAGGTAATGCGTCACTGCTGCTGGATCATCACGAGCAGATCACCAAACCGATGCTGTTGGAGATCGCATCCGATATCGAATATGAGTCAGACAAACTGACCGAACTGATTAGCAACCTGCTGGAGATGTCTCGCATTGAAAGCGGCAGTCTGAAAATCGACAGGCGCGTCGTTGATATCTCTGAGGTCATCAATACGGCGGTGAAAGCCGCACAGCGCCGCATTACCGACCATCCTATCCGGCTGGAGAAAGCACCACACCTGATGTGCTACGGTGATACCCGGCGCATTGAGCAAATCGCCGCCAATCTGATCGACAATGCAGCCAAGTATTCCCCTGCGGGACGCCCTATCCAGGTGGATGTCAGCCAACGGGCTGGCTATGCGCAGGTCGCTATCATCGATCAGGGTAAGGGCATCGAACTGGAATACCAGGATCGCATTTTTTTACGGTTTTACCAAGCCAGCAGCAAGCCTGATTCCCAGCGAAAAGGGATTGGGCTGGGCCTTTCAATCTGCAGGGGGTTGGTTGAGGCTCATGAGGGTCAAATCTGGATTGATAGCCAGCCCGGTAAAGGATCGACTTTCTATTTTACGATACCACTCATCTCATCACAGTCTTCGGAGGTCTCAGATGGCAGGTAAAAAGGTATTACTCGTGGATGATGAACCGCGCATCCTGCGCTTTCTATCGACCACGCTCACACTGGAAGACTACGAGATACAGGCAACTGCTGATGGGGAATCCGCATTGAAGGCATTTGCAGAGAATCCGCCGGATGTGATCCTGTTGGACCTCGGCCTGCCGGATATTGACGGCTTTGCTATCCTTGAAATCGTGCGGGCTGAATCCATCGTCCCTGTCATTATCCTGACCGCACGGGATGAGGAAAAGGACAAAGTGCGCGGGCTGGAACTGGGTGCGGATGATTACCTGACAAAACCGTTTGGCACGCGTGAACTACTGGCTCGGATCCAAGCCGTGCTGCGCCGCTCAGAGTGGCACCCCAAAACCAGTGAAGCCCCCGAGTTTACGCTGCGAGAACTCACAATCGATTTCAGGGCGCACCGGGTACTGGTCCGTGAAGAGCAGGTTCACCTGACCCCGACTGAATATGACCTGCTGCGCGTAATGTGCCAGAACAGCGGCCAGGTTCTTAGCCATAATGATCTGCTGAAAAACGTGTGGGGAGAAGAATACCGTAACGACCTGGCGATCCTGCGTGTCAACATTTCACGGCTGCGCCAAAAGATTGAGATCGACCCCAAACTGCCTGAGTATGTGCTGACGGTGCCCGGTGTAGGCTATACCATCGCCGAAGCATAGCAGGCATTAACGGCGGAATCGGAAGCGCCAGTTTGAGCCTGTTTTGTCTTCCTTCGGTTGCGGTGCGACCTGCCCTTCAACTGGAGATTGCACAATGCGCAGCGTCATACGCAAGGCACCGAGTTCAATCGAATCGCCATCCGACAGCGGGAAATCCTGCCCACCCTGCAGACGTTGACCGTTGACCCAGGTACCGTTGGTACTGTTCTGATCAATGAGATACAGCATTTGTTCCCCGGGGCGAATCAAAGCATGGCGACGCGATACACCATGCCTCATCGCACCATATGGGGCCAGGTCGAGATCGGGGCGGAAGGCACTCATGGGGTCCGCACGACCCAGAACCGTCACACGCCAGATATCCAGGCCAACTGTGCTAGCCTGCGGCCCAGTCACATGAAACAGAACGCGCCATGCAGGGCCAGCACGCTGTGATGTCAGATCAGCAGGTGGTGGGGATGGTTCAGTTTCCTGGATAACAGGCGGCATTGCAGCCGAAGACTCATCTTCAACACTGATATCTTCTGCGTCAGGCTGCCGTGGTTGATTTAGCGGCTTGGTGACCAAAAGGGTAAATCCTTCCCTGCTCAATACCGTCACATAGTCAGATCATCATCGAATAACAACGATAATTCTAACACTGGGACAACTATTTTCCACCTATTTTTACACTGAATCCATAAGTCAGGCAAGGTTGCTGACTATTTCAGCAAACATGACAGGCCGATGATCACTCATGCAGGCTGTCACCGTGATGCTTGCATCACCCGTACATCAGACATATAATGCGCCCATATGAAGAGTACTCATTTTCCTTCGTGATACTACTTAGAAATGATGGTAAGGCATTATGGCTTTTAACCTCGTCGAACGTATCCAGGTCAAGAACCGTATCATGGGTCTGCTGTTACGTGATGCACGTGAAGATGCGGGCCGCAACCCTGATCAGGTGGCGGAACTGCTGGGTATTCCGACCAAAGAGTACCTTGGGTTTGAGAAGGGCCTTCAAGGGCCAACTCTGCCGCAGCTTGAAGTACTCGCCTATTATTATGATATCCCGCTGAATCACTTCTTCGGGGCACAAAAGACGCTGAAAGCTCAGCGTGAGGAAGACGAGCTAAAGGACCGGGTCCCCGAACTTATGATGCTGCGCCAACGCATCATTGGCGTGAGGGTTAGGTTACTGCGCGAACAAGCAGGTGCCACCATTGAGGACGTAGCCGAACGTACGGGTCTGCGGACGGATCAGATCACGGCGGTTGAGCAGGGCATTAAGACACTGCCCGTCAATGAGCTTGAGATGGTTGCCTATGCGCTCAAGGCTAACATTGATGACCTTGTCGATACCAGTGGAACAATTGGGTCATGGGTCAAGAAGCAGGAGCAGTTTGAGGATTTCGCAAAACTGCCTGACGATATGCGCGAATTTGTACTCAAGCCAATCAACCAGAGCTATATCGACCTTGCGATGAAACTCAGTAAAATGCACGTCGATGAACTGCGCGGTATCGCCGCCAGCATCCTTGAAATCACCTTCTAGGACTAACCACGTGAGTACTTCCGAACAGCTAAAAGATGAAGGAATGCGCCACTTTCAGGATGGTGCCTATTCACAGGCCCTCAGTGCCTTCAATAACGCACATCAGGCCTATAGCGATGCGGGTAATACACTGGATGCCGCGGAGATGCTCAACAACATGGGTGTGATCTATCGGCTTGAAGGCAACTACGATAAGGCAGCAGAACACCTGGAAAAAGCCCGGAAGCAGTTTGAAGAAGCAGGCGACAACAACCGGGCTGCGCAAGCGCTGAGCAACCTGGCACCGCTTTATCACAAGCAGGGTAACCTTGCCAGGGCAAAACAAGCCTACCGTGATGCCGCAGCGGCTTTCGATGAGATGGGCGACCCCGAAAAACAGGGTGAGGTATTGATGGCGCTGGGCATCATGCTGTTCGATAACGGAGATCGTCAGATTGGGCTGGCATCATATGAGGCCGGTCTGATGTTGCTTAAGAACCCGACCGGCAAACAGAAACGCCTGCGCGCTATGCTCAAGTTCAAAAATAGTATCTTCAGCAGAGTATAACCCTAAAACAAAAAGGCCGGCGCTGTCACGACACCGGCCTTTTTGTTTTAGGGTCTTTTGCTAGTCTTCCTCTTCCTCAACCTGTGCAGCGTTGATGATCTCCTCAGCAATATTGCCAGGGACAACCTCGTAGTGGGAGAAATCGAGGGTATAGACCCCCCTGCCCCCGGTGATCGAACGCAGGTCATTACTGTACCGCTGTACCTCGGCAAGCGGGATCAGCACTTTGACGACATATTTGTTACCCACCGCCTCGGTGCCCTGAACCTGCCCCCGCCGCGAACTCAGGTCACCAATCACATCGCCCATACTGGTTTCCGGGATCATGACGTTGAGCATCACAATCGGCTCAAGCAGCGCCGGGCCTGCCGCTTTTACAGCCTTCTTGAATGCTTCGCGGCCAGCGATCTGGAACGCGATGTCCTTGGAGTCAACCGGGTGCTCTTTACCATCGGTCACGACAGCACGCACATCAACAAACGGATACCCCGCAACAACGCCCCGCTCCATCACCTGCTTGATCCCCTTTTCAATTGAGGGAATGAAGCTCTGGGAGATTGCGCCACCAAACACCTTGTTAACAAACTCAAAGCCTTCGCCACGCGGCTGTGGCTCAAGGCGTAAATGGACTTCACCGAACTGCCCGGCACCCCCGGACTGTTTCTTGTGACGATGTGAGGCTTCACCAATCTTCGTGATGGTCTCCTGGTAGGGCACCTTGGGTACATGCACGTCAAGGTTTGTCCCCAGCGAGGCCGCACGCTTTATTGCCACGGCGATATGAACATCGCCCATCCCTTCCATGACGGTTTCATTTGTGGTAGCCTCCTGCCGCCAGAACAACGTCGGGTCCTCGTCGGCAACGCGAGTCAGTGTCGGCCCCATCTTGGCGGAGTCCGCCTGGGTCTGCGGCGTCACCGCTACGGCATAGACCGGTCTTGGGAATTCAGGGATATTGACGAGAATGACCTTGCCCTTATCCCCAATGGTGTCGCAGGTCGTCGTGTGAGTGAGTTTGGCTACCGCGCCAACATCACCCGCATGAAGGGTATCGACCTGCAGTTGTTCTTTACCCTGCATCACAAACAGAGGGCCAATACGTTCTTCTTCCTCAACCGAGTGATTATAATACCGATTATCACCCTTAAGTTCGCCTGAAATCACGCGGAAATAGGTTAACTGGCCAACATAGGGGTCCACCATGGTCTTGAACACATACAAGGCCAAAGGGCCGTTGTCATCAGCGGACAGCTCGACAGCCTCACCCGCACCATTCCTGGCCTCAAACGACTCATGCCCACCAGGGGCGGGTGCCAGTTCAAGCAGTAGCTTAGCCAATGCACGCACGCCGATGTTAGCCGTCGCAGCCGTGTAAACAACAGGCACGAAACTGTAGTCAAGGAGGCCAAGCTTAATACCCTGGCACATATCCTCGTCCGTCAGTTCACCTGCCTCGAAGTACTTCTCCATCAGGTCGTCATTGGCCTCGGCGGCTTTTTCCATCAACTCGAGCCGGGCGGCCTGTACAGCGTCTTCAACCTCAGGTGGATAGATATCCTCGGCACCTTCACCACGGAAGTACTTCATCGTGATCAGGTCCACCACGCCCTGAAAGACATCATCAACGAATACAGGGTACTGGATGGGGGCCAGACGTGCATCAAAGGACTTGCGAATCGCCTCGTGAACAACATCAAGCTGGAGGTTGTCACGATCCATCTTGTTAACCACGATCATACGCGGCAGATCGAACTTGTCGGCGAATTCCCAGTACAGTTCCGTACCGACTTCAACACCCGACGAGGCATCGACGAGCAGCAGCGCCAGTTCGGAAACCTTCAGCGCGTTAATCACATCACCCTGGAAATCGGTATATCCGGGCGTATCCAGGAAGTTCAGCTTCAGACCAGACATCTCCACTGGAACAAGAGAGGTGTAAAGGGACATCTGGCGATCAATTTCGTCCTCATCAAAGTCCGAGATAGTGGTGCCTTCCATGACACTCCCCAGCCGATTGGTTGCGCCTGCATTAAACAACAGCGCTTCAGCCAGGGAGGTTTTACCACTGCCTTGATGAGATACTAGTGCGATATTCCGCACCGCGGAAGTCTCATAGACTTTCATATGCCAATTTCCTCCATTAGACACGTAGGGTATGTATGCACAAGCTAGCGTGGAGGGACCACGTTGTGTCCAGAGTCAACCAAGTGTGTAACCGGGGTCGCAGAAGATGGGGCACATGCCCGTGCATGAACATTCTAATAAGAGAATTACATACTTGTCAATCAGCCGCCCTGCACGAACGTCTGACTGGTGTGTGCGTATGAATCCCGGAGGCATGACGCAACAACTGCAATGTGCCCTGATTCACGCTACACGTTATACTCCAAGATACCCTGTTTGCGGTAGGCTTTTTATCCTGACAGGGTGTGACGTTTATTAGGTTTGTCTTCTACAGGTATCTATGAATTGGAAACGTCGTAGAGATGGGCTGCCTCAGATCAGGCGTCCACCCAACCGTCGGGCTGCGTTCAGTGGAACCCGAAAACCGAGCCGATACTTGCGCTCACGTGGCTCATCACTGCCGCAAATTGGGCGTTCAAGCACTCGAATCCAGGGACCGGGGACTGTCCTGACCCTGATCATTGCAGGTATCATAGCGATTCTGATCCTGATCGTCACCAATCAGAGCTGGCTACCGCTGGTTTCCAGGATCATCCCGGACCGCTATATCATGGCGTATGCACCGCAAGCCGTACAGGAAACAGTGTTTGAGATTGATGTCAACGCACAGGTGCCCACGCCCATCGCCGATACCGGCATCACGGCAGATGACCTGCTCGGCGAGGCCCCCGTCATTAGACCGACCCCATCCCCTACCCCGAAACCAACGCCGGAAGGCGGGTATAATCCCGCGGATTTCCCCGATGGCTATGTACAACCGACGCTGGCTCCCATCGCTCCGACTGCGACGATTACCCCTGCGGCGGCACTTGCCGTCGATTCCCGCGCGACGGACCGTGAAAACAGCGCAGACCTCACCAATGTTGAGGTGCTGCTGACTGGCTTTGCTTTCGAACAGCAAGGCTACAACAACTGTGGGCCAGCCTCGCTGCGTGTGAATATGAGTTATTGGGGCGTTGAATTTACCGAGGACGATGCTGCGGCGTTCCTCAAGCCCAACCCGGAAGACCCCAATGTCCGCCCGGATGAGATGGCCCGCTATGCAGAACGATACGGTTACCAGACTCTGGTCCGCGCAAACGGGAACCTGGACCAGCTCAAGCAGCTTCTGCTGGCAGGCTACCCGGTCATGATTGAGACGGGCTATGACCCTGAACCAACGACCGTCGGCTGGACCTCGCACTACCTGACGCTGGTTGGATTTACGTCAGAAGGCTTCATCGCAATGGATACGTACCGCCGCCCAAACTGGCTCTACTCCTTTGAAGAGCTTGATACCTACTGGCGCCAGTTCAACCGGCATTACCTGATCATCCACCGTCCAGATCAGGCCGTGGCCGTGGCGTCCATTGTCGGTGAGGACATGGATGAGCGAACCAACTGGGAAAACGCCCGTGACACCGCTCAGTATGAACTCAGCCTCGACCGGGACGACCCTTTCGGCTGGTACAATCTGGGGGCCAGCCTGACCTATCTCGGAGAATACGACAAGGCCGTTTCAGCATTCAATGAGGCACGCCAGATCGGCCTGCCGTGGCGCTGGATGTGGTATCAGTTTGAACCCTATGCGGCTTACATGGAGATTGGTGCCTACGATGAAGTGATCGCGCTGGCCGATTCCGTGCTGCAAACCAAGGCATCAGAAGAAGCGTACTACTACAAAGGTCTTGCGCTGCTGGCACAGGGCGATACCAACGGCGCTCAACGCCAGATCGAGCTTGCTTTGCGTTTTAACGAAAACTACCTGGCTGCACAGGCCATGCTGGAATCCCTGGAAAGCGGTGGATAGATCGTATGAAGCAACCAGCCCGTAAACCCAATCCCATCCTGGTGTGGGGCAGTCTGACTGCTTCGCTCATCGTACTGCTGCTGGCAATTATGATGCCCTTGTGGCTGCCTCGCATGGTGCGAACCTTTATCCCGGATCGCTACATCGTGGCCTATGCCCCTGGGTTCGTGCAGGACATCGTATTCAACGCGAATAACCCCGTCGCCCTGCCGACCGCAGCAGCAGGCGCTGACCAGGAGCAGGCACTAATTGCGGAGTTAGCCGGGCTGGCCGCCGAGACAGCCACCGCATTGCCGACTGTAGCTTCGGTGACAGGGGGGCAGACCCCCATCACCCCTACGTTTACGCCACCCTTTGTGGATCAGAGCGCCAGCCCTACCCCTACCCCGGCATCACAGGTTGAGGACTACGTGCTGCTGACCGGGTTTGAACACGCCCCACAGGGCTGGAACAAATGCGGCCCGGCAACACTTGCCACACAATTGAGCTACTGGGGCCGTGAGGACGATCAATTCCAGATTTCCGCTGCGATCAAGCCACACGAAGAGGATAGTAATGTCAACCCATGGGAACTATCAGATTATGCTGAGAGCATCGGCTATGATTCAGTCTATCGAATCAATGGGGATATCGACACGCTAACCCGGTTGATCGCCGCAGGCTACCCCGTGATCATTGAGCGCGGCTTCGATGAACTGCCCGACGAAGGGTGGATGGGCCATTTCATGCTGATGATCGGGTATGACAACAATGCCCGGGAACTGTACGCACTCGACTCCTATTGGGGCACCAACCGCACTCACGCCGATACCAGCTTCCCGGTTGACACCTGGGCCTATGATCGGTTTGACAGCCTGTGGCGGCACTTCAACCGGGCTTACGTGGTCATCGCGCCGCCGGGCCAATACGCGCAGATCGCGGCCATCATCGGCGATGAGATCGATGACACCATCATGTATTCGCGTGCACTGGAGCAGGCATATACCGAGGTCAACACCTATGATGACACCTTCGCGTGGTATAACCTCGGAGCCCTGCTAACCGAACCCGGTAACTACGAGCAGGCGGCAACGGCCTTCGATGCAGCACGTGAGCGGGAACTACCGTGGCGCACCTACTGGTACCGGTTCGAGTTGTACGAAGCCTACTACCAGGTGGGACGCTACGAGGACGTGCTGACGCTGGCATTGTACACCGCAGACCCAACCAACTACCCCGAATCGGAAGAAGCCCACTACTATATGGGGTTGGTCTATCTCGCACGGGGGCAAAACTCAGCAGCCCGCAGCGCTTTTGAGAAGGCATTGCGCTACAATCCATACTTCGAACCGGCACAGCAGCAGATCAACACTCTGGGGGGCTAATCCGCACGCCTATGACTGACGATCCCGAAACGCCCGAACCTGTCGCAGTCCCACACAAGCCTTCAACCGGCAGTGTTGTTGCAAGATCAACCCTGGTTGTGATGGCCGGTATGGCTGCCGCAACTGTTGTCGGCCTGATCCGGCAGCGGATTGTAGCGGGTGCATTTGGGACATCTGCTGCACTTGATGCGTTTTCGGCAGCAAATGGTATACCGGAACTGCTGTTTACTATCCTGGCCGGTGGGGCACTCTCGTTTGCATTTATACCGATATACGCCGAGCTGTTAGAGACGGGCGAAAAAAAAGCCTCCGATTTGTTATTCAGCCAGGTTGTCAACATCATCTTTTTGCTGACTCTGGCCGCAAGTGTGATTGTCGCCGCGTTTGCCGAAACACTGGTCACTGCCCCGTGGGGGATTGGGCCGTCTTTCCCCCCTGAAGTTCAACAACTGACTATCCAGTTGATGCGGATTCTGCTGCTGTCCACGCTGATATTCGCCATCAGCAGCATTGTGACCGGGTCATTGCACGCACATCAACACTTTCTTCTTCCCGCGTTTACCAGCGTCGTTTACAGTGGTGGGATCATCGTTGGCGCGGTGGTACTAGCACCATCAATGGGTGTGTTTGGGCTGGCATGGGGAGCCGTAATTGGTGCGTTTCTCCACCTGGCAATCCAGGTTCCAGGGCTGATTCACTTCGGAATCCGCTGGGTTCCAACGATGCAACTCTCCCCTGAACTGCGCCGCGTTGCCATACTGATGGCTCCGCGTATTGTGGACCTGATGATGGCGCGGCTCATGATTGACTGGATTAACTCCAATATCGGATCTGGTTTGGGCGAAGGTCGCGTTTCATCGCTCCGATATGCGTACCAATTGATGAACATGCCCTGGACACTGATCGGTACGGCAATTGGTATTGCCGTCTTTCCAACGATGGCAGTTCTTGCCAGCAAAAAAAGCCGCGCGGAACAGCGCAATGCCGTCAGCGGAGCCATGCGGGCCGTACTGACCCTGGCAATTCCGGCGGCAGTTGGGCTTCTTGTGCTGGGCGAACCTATCATCCGTATCCTGTATGAGGGTGGTGAGTTCACAGCAGATAGCACCCGACTTGTGTTTTATGCCCTGCAATTCTATACCCTGACGTTGATCAGCCAAACGATGCTGGAGGTCGTGGTGCGAGCGTTTGCCTCGACGCAAGATACCGTCACGCCACTGCTGATCTCCATCGGCACCACCGTGATCAACGTGGTTCTGGCGTTCACACTGGCCCAGCCGGATCGCCTGTCCCACGGTGGCCTGCCGCTGGCAAACGGCATCGCGGTGGGGATTGAAGCCATCACGGGGCTGATTATCCTTCATATCCGATGGAAGGGCATCAACGCAGGGCAGATCATACTGGATGCGCTGAAAGCGTTACTGGCATCTGCTGTGATGGGGGGCAGCATTCTGCTGGTCAACTCTGTGCTGGCCCCATCAGACTTCATGCTGCTGGTGTTAGGCGGCAGCCTCGGAGTTATTGTGTACTTCAGTGTGGCCCTATTGTTGGGTATCCGAGAAGTCCGGACTGTGCCTGAGGCACTGATCAGAGGGTTGTTCAAACCCACGGTCTAGATGGATTCTCAAAAATCCTGTAGAAGATCACCTGCTGGATTGTGTAAAATCTAAATGAGACGTCACTAAATAGTTTGAAAGAACGTATAACATGAACCCTATAGTACGAATCTTAAACCATCGTGCCTATCCTGTTTTCGCTGCACTGCTTTTGATCGTCGCTGCAATCCTGTTCACTATAGACTCAAGCGGATTTGTGGCCCTTGACGCCCTATGGCTGGCCCTCATCACCGCAGGGCTGTTCCTGCTATGGCGCTTGCTGGTTTCGACACAAACCGCTGAAATGGACAGCGTGCAGAAGATCAGGTCACAACTTACAAACAGCAAAACTCCCACAATCATTGAGTTTTTCTCCTCGTATTGTGTAGGCTGTATGGCGATGAAACCGGTACTGGATCGACTTGAACAGGAAGCCGGGGAACGGCTGCAGATCATCCGGCTCAACATCGATGAGGAACCGGGCCGAACGCTGATGGCAGAGTACGATATCGTGTTCACCCCAACGTTCGTATATTTTGACAAACAGGGTAACAAGCTGCGAGACAGCATCGGTATCCTTGATCAGGCACGTGTTCTTTACGATCTGGAAATGTCCTGATGGAAACCTGCGTCATATGGATGCCATGATGCAACTGCTGTTTCTGTTTCTTGATGGCGTGGGGCTGGGTGATGATGATCCAACCTGCAACCCTTTCTCGGCTGCTGACCTCCCCACCCTGTCCAGCCTGGCAGGGCAGCAGCGCTGGCTTACCGGGGCAACTGCTCATCGCACCGATCGAGTTGCATTCATCCCGACCGATGCAACCCTCGGCGTACCCAAAAAACCACAGTCAGCCACCGGGCAGGCAACCATCCTGACCGGGATCAATGTCCCAGCGCAGATTGGCCGGCACTATGGCCCCAAACCTACGCCGGATATTGGTTCCCTCGTGGAAAAGCATTCCGTGGTTAAACGGCTCAGGGAATCAGGCATCTCGTCGCAGCTACTCAATGTGTATTCATCTTCCTACCTTGATCAGATAGCGCGTGGAAAGCTGCTGCATACCTCGAACCAACTGGCATTTACATCGGCAGGTGTGCCCATGCGAGATGGACAGGCGTATCTCGACGGAACCGGCATCAGCGCGGATTTCACCGGTGAGATGTGGGTAGAATACGGCGCGCGCCATGATCAACGGACCCTTGACTACCAGCACCATCAACCCGACAAACCAATCCCCACCTACAGCCCCGGGGAAGCTGGCAGACTGCTTGCGAATACAGCGCAAGAGAAGCGTTTCTCGTTTTTTGATAACTGGCTGACGGACTATCTCGGCCACCGTGGCAAACTGCCCGAAGCGATACGATTAGCGGAGCGCTTTGATGCGGTCATGGCAAGCCTGCTTGAACACTGGGATGATAATCACTACATCCTGATCACCAGTGACCACGGTAACTTTGAGGACCTCAGCCAGCGCGGTCATACACGCAACCGGGTTCCAACAGTTCTGATCGGCCCGCAAGCCGGGGAAATAACCGCAGATATCCGCGATCTGACGCACATCACCCCGCTTATCCAACGCATTTTCGGGATCTAAAAAGGCAGGCATATTGCAGCCTGCCTTACCGTCTCTGGCTTGTGCAGGGAGTTACTCGCCTGGTGTGGCCGTTTCTTCTACATCGGGCGTTTCCGTGCCATCCTGGGGCGTTGCATCGGGAGTACCTTCCGGCGTTGCGGTGACCGTCGGATCACCAGTCGGAATTGGGGCCATTACAATAAATTGGAAGGTGTGATTGGTTTCATTCATGCGGAACTGATTTCCACCCAGGTCGGTAAACACATGAACCCCGCCACGCGGCACCCATTCCCCTTGACTGTTCTCAAATCCCGCAGCCTGCCACTCATATTCTGAAGTGAACGGCCATTCGACGAGTACTGCCCATCCAATGGTATTTCGCTCACTGGCAGAAAGCCTGTTGCGCCAGACATCACCAAAACCGCGCACCGGTTGAAGAAGACCCTCCGGTGGAATCATCAGCGGGTCGCTTTCAGCGTCGGTGTTTTCGTCCCAGTTATCCACAAAACTGACCCATGTCCCCGTCTCTACCCCGGGGTCAAAGAACAGCACCCAGATTTCGCCGTTACCGGGGGTAAAATCGGGGTTAGAGACACAACGCTCATCAGTTGAACGGGCAATCCAGAACATACGCCCACGCTCAAAGGGCTGCTCGATCATACTGGGTTCACATTCAAAGGAGCGTGCCAGCGCCACTGGCGTTACCGCCGGAGTCGGCTCCGCCGTCTCAGTCACTTCCACAGTGGGGCTGTTGGTTGGTTCCAGCGTCGCCGCCGAGGAACAGCCTGCGCTCAACAACATCAAAACACCGATTAACCCCAGGTGCCAGGTTGGTTGGTTTGTCATACTACCTCTTCACACTAACGGATCGAGACTGCATTCTATCGCGCAGTGGCATCCCTTACCACCTCACTGGCGCATGTTTCGATGAGCCTTTGTCCCTGTCCTGCCATCTGTAAGAGAAAACGAACCGCATCATAACCGGCTCTCTATTGTGCTGAAGGAAGGGTGAGGTTACACTAGTCTTATCGGTAAATAATCAACGATAATCCTTCATATCTGTATTGTTTTTGGTGCCGTACAATGTGCCAGATTCAAGGGGAATCATGACCCGCATCCGTGTTTCAGTACCCGCAACAAGCGCACCACCTGGCTCCGGCCTGGACAGCCTGGCGCTGGTGCTTGGGCTGCGCATGGCGGTTGAACTCAGCGAAACGGTTGGCGGGCTGGGCTTCGAGTTTTCAGGTGAGGGAAGTGATCGCATCCCGCAGCACGCCAGCAACCTGGTAATACGCGGTGCTGCTGCTGTGTACCGCCTCACCGGGTATATTCCGCGTGGGCTGCACGTCCGAATCGAGAATGAAATCCCGGTCGGCTACGGGCTGGGCAGCAGTGCCGCTGCCATCCTGGGCGGAGCAGTGGCAGCAAATGTGCTGCTAGGGAAACCCCTTGATGATCACACGATTATGCAGCTTGCAGCCCGAATCGAAGGGCGTGCCAACAGCATCACAGGGGCTATGCTGGGCGGGCTGGTTGTCAGCAGCCACTATGACGGCGACCTATCCTATGAACGTATACCGGTCGCACCGATGAACCTCGTCATTGCACAACCGTTTGGCGCACGTATCCGGCGGCTGGACCCGGCAGCGGCCCCGAACAACGTCGATTACAGCCAGGCCACGCTGGTGATGCATGCCCTCAGCCGAGGTGACTATGACCTACTGGCCTATGCACTGGATGAACGTGTGATGAGCCAGTACTATCTGCATGCTGTTCCAAACTTCCAGCGCATTGCGTATAACGCACGCTGCTATGGGGCATCAGCCGTAACAGTGAGCGGTAATGGGCCGGCCCTGATCGCCTTTGCACCGGCTGATCACTATGAGATCGAACAATCACTGATCCGTACACTGCGACGCACCACCGGTTATTCACCACGAACCTGGGTACTGCCGCTCAACACCCAGGGCCTCACCTATAGTGAGATTGGTATCGATATCTTCGAACCACCCGCACATGAGGCCCTGTCGCCCGGCTGGCGCAGCTATACCAGCACATACGCCACACCCTATGGACAGTATGCGCAAAGCCAGGCTTATCCAAACTGGTAATTCCAGCTCGCAACAAGTACGATCAGCGCCGCTTTCACCTGCGGCGCTTTTTATTTTCGCAGCTCATATGGATAGAACAGATGACAACAGCACATGATCGAGAGAAGGTCGTATTCATCACCGGGGCAACGGGCTTTGTGGGGAGTTACATGGCCCGTCGTATGTATCATGAAGGGTACAACGTGGTTGCATTGGAGCGAACGCCCGGCAAAGGGGATGCCCTGCGGGCAGAGGGCATCACGGTCGTGCGTGGTGACCTGCGCAATATCGAATCACTGAGACAACACTTCGAAACATACAACATCCATAGTGTCATGCACATTGGGGCGTGGCTGGCAGGTGGTAAGAAAAATTCACATCTCGTCAACACGGTTGCCACCGAAGCACTGGCCCGAATTGCGTTAGCTCATTCCATTGAGCACTTCGTGTTTACCAGCAGCATCGCGGTGTATGGCCTGCATGGTGATACTGATGTCGATGAAACCACGCCCATATCCCCCTACGCCGACCCCTACGGCGACAGCAAGATCAAAGCGGAGCGCATCCTGATGGCGCTGCACGATGAGGCGGGTCTACCTGTTACCATCATCAGGCCGGGCATGATCTACGGGCCAAACTCACGCGCGTGGGCCGTCCGGCTGGCTCAGTGGGCGGCAGCAGGCCTGCTGCCGATGCCTCCGCACAACAAAGGTACTGCCTACCCGGTCTACATTGACAACCTGATCGACCTGATGATGCTGACCACCAAACGCCCCGAAGCCATCGGTCAAGTCTACAATGCCGTGGATAATGGCCCGATCACCATGAATGAATTCTTCGCGGGCTATATGGCAATGACCGGCAGCAGCAGGGCGCTGCGACTGCCATGCTGGGCCTTCCAACTGGGGGCCACAGCCATGAACCCCTTTGTCCGGGATCGAAACTACTGTTATGTAACAAACCAGCTATGCGGCAGTGGGTGGATCAGCAACCAGAAGGCTAAAGACGCACTCGGCTGGCAGCCCGCCGTTGGGCTAACCGAGGGCTTGCGCCGCACCGAGGATTGGCTGCGCGACGAAGGATATCTCTCCGCATGATGCCAACAGCCATACTGCTGCTGGTTATTGGCGTGCTGGGGCTGGCGATCCTGTACTGGCAGATCATCCTTGCCGAGGGTGCGCTGATCGGGCAATGGCTGGTGACATGGCTGTACGACATCGCCGCGCCTCGCTACGACTCCATCAAGCAGTTTGAGGGCGACATCGAAGCCCACTACCTCGGCGGGCCGCTGGCATCAGCATTGAGCGATCAGCCTGCTCCGCTGCTGCTCGATGTGGGCAGCGGCACCGGGCGGCTGCCGGATACGCTGCTCAACCAGCCCACTTTCCAGGGAAAAATCATCTGTGTAGATGCCTCCCGCCCGATGCTGGTTCGTGGTGCACGCAAGCTGAGCAAGTTCAGCCCGGCACGGGTTGGTTTTATCCTGCGTGATGCGATCCACCTGCCTTTTGCAGATGAGACTTTTGATACCGTTACCTGCCTCGAGATGCTGGAATTCACCCCAGCCCCGGCGCAGCAGATCGCCGAACTGCTGCGGACGCTAAGGCCGGGCGGGCTGCTTGTGATCACACGCAGGCGGGCCGTTTCCCCGATGCTGATGCCCGGCAAAATTCACGACGAGCAGGGCTTCGCCAATCTGCTGTACCGGGCAGGTTGCGAACGGGTTGAAGTGCAGCCGTGGCAGGTTGATTATGATTTGTTCTGGGCATGGAAACCGGGCATGAAGGTGAGCGGCAGCCGCCCCATGCTCGAAGTGCTGCGCTGCCCGGCCTGCGCTACCACCGGGTTCTGGGAAGACCAGAATCACGCTATACTATGCGCTACCTGCGGCGCGCAATACGAGCGACGCGATGATGTTATCAATATGCGCGACTGAGCGCATACCACAGGCAGGCCATTCAACCATGAAACTCTGTCAGTATCGACAAGCTGGAAGCACCCCCGCATGGGGCATCATTGAGGGCGATTCGGTCTATGCAATAACCACGCTGCCGGGCAGAATCCTCCCCACACCAGAAGCCCTCAGACGCGGTGAAGTCATCGGGGCACTTACGGATGTGCCCCTGAGCGCCCCCTTGCGACCGGGTAAGATCATCTGCGTGGGACGTAACTACGCCGCCCATGCCGCTGAGCGCGGCGAGGAAGTGCCCTCTGAGCCGCTGCTGTTTTTCAAACCACCCAGCGCCGTGATCGGGCCCGGCGCGGCGATCCAACTGCTGCCCGAGATGGGCCGCGTAGAGCATGAGGCAGAACTGGTCGTGATCATTGGGCGCGAAGGCCGTTTCATTACTGAAGCCGCTGCGATGGACTATGTCTATGGCTATACCTGCGCCAATGATGTCAGCGAGCGCGATTACCAGGCTTCTGATGATCAGTGGGCGCGGGCCAAGGGCTTCGATACGTTCTGCCCGGTTGGCCCATGGATAGTGACCGATTTTGATCCGCTTGGTGTATCCGTGATGTGCCATGTCAACGGAGTTGAGAAGCAGCACGGTCATACGGGTCTCATGATATACTCCATTCCGTTTCTGATCAGCTTTACCTCACGCATCATGACACTCAATCCGGGGGATATCATCCTGACCGGCACACCTGCAGGAGTCAGCCGATTGACAGCCGGTGACACCGTCGAAGTGACCGTGGAAGGCATCGGAACACTGCGTAACCCGGTCACATTGCTGGAAGCATAGGCCCGCTGACACAACGAACCAGGAGGCATTGGTGATTCGCATTTCGACCGACCTAGCAATACAGATTCAACGCGCAATCGAGGCGGCCCAGGCAGCGTCAGACCTGCCAGAGTTTGACATCCCTGCCTTACCCGTCACACGTGCCAAGAACCCGGAACACGGCGATTACGCCACCCCGGCTGCCATGCAGTTAGCGAGACTGGCTCGCATGAAGCCGGATGCCATCGCGGAGATTATTGTGAATCATTTTCCGACGGATGTGAGTTACATCGGCGAGGTGGAACGCGCAGGCAGTTTTATCAACTTCCGGCTGAGTGATGGCTGGCTTCAGAAGCAGGTCGAAGTCATCCTGGCGGAAGGTGCGACCTTTGGCAGCTCTGATGCCTATGCCGGGAAACGCGCGCAGGTCGAGTGTGTGAGCGCCAATCCCACCGGTCCGATCACGGTGGGACGTATCCGCGGCGGCGTGATCGGTGATACGCTGGGCCGCATGCTAACGACATTGGGCTACGACGTCGAGATGGAATACTACTTCAATAACGCGGGGCGGCAGATGCGCAAGCTGGGCGAGAGCCTCAGGGCGCGCTACATGGCGGCCATCACGGGGGAGGAAGCGGACCTACCCGAAGGGGGCTACCAGGGCGAGTATCTTATAGATATGGCGCAGGCCCTGCACGCGAAGGATGGCGACAGACACAGCGATCAATCGTGGGAGTTCTTCAAGGACTACGCAGAGGCGGCCATCTTTGAGATGATCAAGGTATCGCTCAAGCGGGTCGGCATCCGCTTTGATACGTTCTTCAATGAAAATTCGCTCTACGAGGATGGCTCGGTGTGGACTACGCTGGATCGCCTCAAGGAAGCCGGGTTGGTCTATCAAGGCATGCAGGCGGAACGTGATGATGACCACGGCAAATCCGCCGAAGATGACACTGAGCCGAGTGCTGACAAAGTGAACCACGCCACATGGATACGGATGCGCCAACTGCGCGATGTATCCATCGACAAGGCGCTGGTAAAAGCGAGCGGTGAGCCTACCTACCGCCTGCCGGATACCGCCTATCACATCAACAAACTTGAACGCGGGTTCGACGTAGTCATCAACGTGCTGGGCAGTGACCACATCGAGGAGGCAAAGGACGTCGCGGCAATGGTGGCCGCACTGGGTTATGACGCAGCCAGGATCAACGTGATCCTGCACCAGTTCGTGACGCTGGTTGAAAACGATGTGGTCAAGCGGATGAGTACCCGGCGCGGAGATTTCGTGACGCTGGACGAGCTTGTCGATGATGTCGGACCGGACGCGGTTCGTTACTTCATCCTCGCGCGCTCTCCTAACAGCGAGATCACCTTCGACCTTGACCTGGCTCGCAAGCAGTCCAACGAGAACCCGGTGTACTACATTCAGAACGCATATGTGCGTTGTGCCAGTATGGCACGAGTGGCCGAAGAACGCGGCATCGATGGGACCGAGGGTCATGTGGCTCTGCTGACGGACTCCGCAGAACTGGCATTGATTCGCAGGCTGATCGAACTGCCGGAAATCATCGATACCTGTGTAGACACCAGTGAGCCGCATCGGCTGGCATTCTGGGCGCATGAGGAATTAGCCCGCACCTTCCACCCGATCTATGATGAGATTCGTGCTTTGCACAGCGACGTTCCCGCAGACCGCGCTAAAGCACGGCTTAAGCTCTATGCGGCGGCGCGGGTGGTCATCTATCGGACCCTGAGCCTGTTGGGGATGACGGCACCGGAACAGATGTAACTCTATCGAGACACTCGTAAGACACATTGGGGGGAGATGACATGGGGTTGAAGGCTGATAACTGGATCAAGAAGATGGCACTTGAACACGGCATGATCGAGCCGTTTGTTGAAAACCAGGTGCGCAACAACGTGATCTCATTCGGGGTGTCCTCATACGGATACGACATACGCGTTGGCAACGAGTTCAAGGTGTTTACCAATGTCCACTCAAAGGTGGTGGACCCCAAGAACTTCAACCCGGAAGCCTATGTGGATATCAAGGGAGATGAGTGCATCATCCCTCCTAACTCATTTGTGCTGGCGCATTCCGTCGAGCGGATTCAGATGCCGCGCAACGTCACAGCGCTGGTGCTGTGCAAATCGACCTACATTCGTGCGGGTGTGCTGATCCCCACCACCGTCCTTGAAGCAGGCTGGACAGGGATCATTACGCTGGAAATCTCCAACGTCACGCCACTTCCTGCTCGCGTTTACGCCAACGAGGGTATCGCGCAAATCCTGTTCTTCGAGGGTGACGAACCCTGCGATGTGAGCTATGCTGACCGCAAAGGCAAATACCAGGATCAGGAAGGTGTGGTATTGCCACGCATCTAGCAGATTCACTGCGCAATGCGCAATGTGGCAGGTCGCCCATAGAGACGATAAAATACGATTTTGCGAGGGGCGGTTAGCTCAGTTGGTTAGAGCGCTTCTCTTACAAAGAAGAGGTCACAAGTTCGAGTCTTGTACCGCCCACACAACGAGGCCGCACATTGTGCGGCCTCGTCTGTTTAACCCGGTGACGCCTAATTGAGCGCGCGTTCAACCTCATCAGGGATAACCGTACCCAACCACGTTTCAGGCGTATAGCCCCATGACGCGCTCATCACGTAACTGTACAATGCGGCAAGGTTGGGTTTGCACTGTTTTTTAGCTTCGCTGTAAAACTGCGCATACTGCCGTCCCTTGATATCTTTCCCAATATCGTGGGCGCTGTTGCTGAATTCACTCACGTGAATTTCCTTGTCGGGAAACATCTCGCAGTAATCGTTGATTTCACGCAGCGAGCGGGTATAGCCATCTTGTTGCCAATAGGTATGCAGGCAAATGAAATCGCATTGGTCTGCCGCGAATTTTCCTTCCTCAAGGAAATTACCGGAATCGTAGCGCAGTTTGGCTCCCGTCGCGGTATTGACTTCGTCAAAGCCCGGTGAGAGACCCGGCCAGCCAAACATCGCCCCCGGGAAATCGGGGCGCAGTTTGGAGATCACCTCCAGCAGAAACTCGCCGAATTGGGCCCCATTATCCCACATCACCCACATCCCTTCCGGGCCATTTTTATGGTGCAGGTTAGGCTCGTTGTGGACCTCAAACCGGCGAACACCGGCATCATACAGCCGATGCATGGCTGGCTTAACCTCGTTGATGAAGCTATCAACCGTTCGGCGCGATTCAAACTTACCAAACAGGCGGGCAAGGATCATCTTGACGCCCAGTGCATGCAGATTGTTAACGATTTCGGCATCGATATCACCCCAGCTTAACACCTTCACTGCCTGCATCTGGGTCTTCTTGATCAGCTTATAGGCATCATCATTCCAGGGCCATTTGCCAGGATCGGCAGGGCCATGAATGCCACGCAAGGCATGACCGTATTCTGGTTCAAGATAGGCCGGCCATTTCTCAAGATACCAGCCCGCCGTCCAGCCGGTCCGGCCATCGGGCAATGCAATTGGCAGCCATTCACCTTGCTTGCCGATCAGGGCGCTGTACCTCGCGGTATCCCCCATCAGGCTGCATTTGTGAACCGGCAGGATCAATGCAACATCCTTGTAGGATCGATCAGGGCCAGTGCGGACATACAGGCCATCTGATTCGGTTGTACGTACCCACACAGCCTCCCCCTCGACCGGGGGCACCGCAACGACATCAGGTGCGACAGGTTCCTCATCCGGGTCTGGCTCGATGGGGTCAGGAAGTGTTGGCGCGGGAGAGCGCGGCGGATCGGGTGTTTCCCCGGCAGCAGCTCCCCATGCCATACGAACCTTCCAGGCTGGTACGTAACCTGTCTTCTCGCCAGTCAACCGCACATTGAACCATTCACCCTCCTGGCTAAGTTTGCCCGACACCTCCTCTGGTTCGCCCAGCACGTCCATCAGATCGCCGATGACAACGGTGCCAACAACCGGGCTGGTGAAGGCGGGACTCTCATGAACGGTTGTACCAGAGGGTTCAATCGTCATGACGGTAAATGAACTGCTCATGCTGCACTCCTTTAAGGTTGTGGGCCTTATGATGGCTCGCGGGGTTACCCACAGTATACAGAAATGGCGGCAAACGAAAAACCCCGCATCCCAGGGATGCGGGGTTTCCGGCCAATTGGATTTGGGCAGTGGCTAGTCGCCTGCTGGCTCCAGGATCGGACGGCAGCACAGTACCAACTGACGGGCCGCACGCACTTCGTCAAGCCGCCCCACTGGCGTCGAGTGCGGTGCCTCATGCAGCAGGTCCGGTGAGGTCTTTGCTTCCTCAGCGATGGCAATCATCGCATCTGAAAACGCATCGAGCGTTTCCTTGCTCTCCGTCTCGGTTGGCTCGATCATCAGCGCCCCGTGAACATTGATCGTGGTCCCGTGGGACTTGCCCAGCGGAAAATAATTCGTAGGCGGATGAAACCCGTAATCCATCAAACGCTTGGAGACATCCAGCGCGCTGATGTGCAGGTCATCAAGGTCGCCCTCAAGGATAAACTCGTGCATACAGGTGCGGTCACCGTAGGGGATCAGCCAGTGATCACGAAGACGAGCCACCAGGTAGTTGGCATTCAGCACCGCTCGCTCACTGACCTCACGCAGGCCATCAGCACCGTTGACCAGCATGTAGGCATAAGCCCGGATGATCATGCCAAAATTGCCGTGGAACGATTTCACACGCCCGATGGTATGTTCCGGCTCTGCGAAACCGTACAGAGGCTGACCGTCCTTCTCACCAACGACATCGACCAGCGGTGTGGGCAGGAAGGGCAGCAGGCGCTCCGAGACCCCCACTGGGCCAGACCCGGGGCCCCCTCCCCCGTGTGGGGTACTAAAGGTTTTATGGAGATTGTAGTGCATCACATCGAAGCCAAGATCGCCGGGGCGCACGATGCCGAGGATAGCGTTGAAGTTGGCCCCATCGCCGTAGACCAGTCCACCACAGGCATGGACGGTCTCAATCACTTCGAGGATATGCTCCTCGAACAACCCAACGGTGTTGGGATTAGTGATCATGAGACCGACAACGGTGTCATCACAGGCGGCTTTCAACGCGTCAAGGTCCACGTTGCCACGATCATCACTGGGGAGCTGCACCACATCAAGCCCTGCCATAGACGTGCTGGCCGGGTTGGTGCCATGTGCTGAATCGGGGATTAGCATCCGTGTACGCCTGGTATCGCCCCGCAGCAAATGATAAGCCCTCATGATCAGAATACCAGTGAACTCGCCGTGAGCACCGGCAGCAGGTTGCAGGGTTACCCCGGCAAATCCCGCGATCTCTGCCAGCCAGCGCTGCATCTCGTACATCACTGCCAGCGTGCCCTGTGCCGTCTCAGGGGCCTGATGGGGATGCACCCCACCGAAACCGGGCAGACGCGCCATCTGCTCATTGAGCCGGGGGTTGTATTTCATTGTGCAACTGCCCAACGGATACATACCACAGTCGATCGAATAGTTCAGGTGTGAGAGGTTGGTATAGTGGCGGACCACATCGATCTCGCTGACCTCTGGCAGATCGAGATCATCACGCATCAGGTCAGCAGGCAGATCAGCCAGCGGCACATCCGGCTCCGGCAGGCTGACACCCACGCGGCCTGGCGCGCCCTTGTCATAAATCAGTGATTCGCTCATGATACGATCTCCTTCAGCGCGGCAACCAGTGCATCAATATCAGCACGGGCGTTCATCTCTGTCACTGCAAACATTACCTGTTTTTCACGTTCCGGGTAATGGCGTGCGAGATCAAACCCGCCGATGATGCCATATTCGTCGAACAGTCGAGTGTTGAGATCGGCGGCTGGCATCGGGGCAGTGACAACAAACTCCTTGATAAATGAAGCCGTGAGATCGACCGTGTAACCGTCCAATGCGTTGATCTGTTCCGCTGCATAATGCGATTTGTGATAGCACAACTCGGCGGCTTTTCGCAGGCCGTTTTTGCCCATCGCACTCAGGTAGACGGCAGAGGCCAGCGCCATCAGGCCCTGGTTGGTACAGATGTTGCTGGTGGCACGCTCACGGCGGATATGCTGCTCACGCGTGGCAAGGGTTAAGACATAACCGGATTTGCCATCGGGGTCTTCTGTCTCACCAACGAGACGCCCGGACATCTTACGGACGTACTGTTCTCGCGTGGCGAAGATGCCAAGATACGGCCCACCATAGCTGAGCGAAAGGCCAAGCGCCTGCCCTTCAGCCACCACAATATCAGCGCCAAGCTGGCCGGGCGGTTTCAACATGCCCAGAGCCACGGGATCGACAACAAACACGACCAGCGCCCCGGCAGCATGGGCAGCATCGACAACCGCGCTGTAGTCATGCACCTGGCCGAAGAAATCAGGGTACTGAACAGCCACCAGCGAGGTGTCTGTATCAATGGCTGCGAGAAAATCCTCACGCTGGTCGACACTTGAATAGCGGGCTTCACAGCGGACATCGAGGCCCTGCGTGTAAGTCCTGACCACTGCACGGTATTCCGGATGAACGCCGCTACAAAAGACGACCTTCCCTCGTTTTGCACGAGCGTTGCTGTGGGCCATCAATACGGCCTCGGCCAGGGAGGTTGCGCCATCATAGTGGCTGGCATTAGAGACCTCCATGCCGGTCAGCGCACAGATCATGCTTTGGTACTCAAAGATAGCTTGCAGCGTGCCCTGGCTCACTTCAGGCTGGTACGGCGTATAAGCAGTGAGGAATTCACCACGCTGGATCAGGTAATCGACCACAGGCGGACTGTAATGATGATAGGCACCGGCCCCAAGGAAACTGGGCGTCTTCGATGCCGGGACCGACTGGCTGCTCAGTGTTTCCAGGGCGCGCGCGACCTCCAACTGGGATTTGCCACTGGGCAAGTCCAGCCTGGGGAACCGCATCTGCCCCGGAACGTCATGAAACAAAGCCTCAATATCCGTCACGCCGATAGCAGCCAGCATGGACTGCACATCGGGTTCGGTGTGCGGCGTATATGTCATTGTACTCTCCAGGTGACAAGGCTGTGCGTTGTAAGCAGGATGCGGCTAACCGCGTTCCTCACTGTAGGCTGTGTATGCGTCCTCATCCATAAGTTCTGCAAGATTTGCGTCATCAGTAATCTTGATCTTCACGATCCAACCCCGCTCATACGGGTCTTCATTGATCAGCTCAGGCGTATCCTCAAGCACCGCATTCACCTCAAGGATTTCGCCATCGGCTGGCATGTTGATGGGGGCCGATGCCTTGACTGATTCAACCGCACCGAACTCCTCACCAGCCAGGAAGGTGGTGCCAACTTCAGGAAGCTCCACGTAGACCAGGTCTGAGAGGGAGTCCTGCGCATAGTCCGAAATGCCAACCAGTGCCTCACCATCAGCCAGCAGCTTGACCCACTCATCGGTACGCGCATATTTCAAACCCGGAACAATCTTCCAATCACCCATTGATATCTCCTTTTGAACTTAATCCTGAAAGAAAAAGGCACAGCAAGCCTTACAGCATTGCTGCGCCTTCTGTCATGAAAACCTGAGAGATTCACCCGGTTGGGTTTGCCCCGTCGGTGCCCGTAGGGACTTTCCAGAAAAGCGGCGGAGAAGGGTCCTGATACCTGAGAGTTTCGGTGTGATGCTGCCACACGATCACACCTTGCCCCTTCGGCGCTCACTATATGAGGCTCTCCCCTTCAACGCCATTATTTGGTTTGTTAATACATCTCAATTGTATCATCCATCCCCGGCATGTCAATTGTATTACACGTTGACCAGGACGTAAGACGGCATGTCAACTGCGCTGCCGACCAACATCGTATTGAACGAATGCATACCAAACTCCATACGCTGGCGGATTGACCGCTCGCCAAAGCCACTGATTACGTATCGCACCTTCTCTTTGGGTGCTATGATACGGCCCAGGTTGATGTTTGATTCAAAGGCACTGCGGAAGCGAGCCTGTATATCGTTGGCATCGATGTATTTCGCCAAGCCAAATACAGGGAAGAACGTGACGACTACGACATCAGTCACGTCGCCACGATGAACAAGCGTATGCAATCTATCCGCAAAAGCTGCTGCCAGCATTGCCGAAAACTGACGATCGGTGTAATGCCATTGGATAAACCGAGCGTCCTCAGAGACAAGGCCTTTCAACTCCTCGTACTGCTCAGCAGAGTACCCAAGTTCCGCATCGCGTCCACTGTAATCATACCAGGCCAGCGTGCCACAGAAACCAATTTCATCAAGAATGATGTTCCCCCCTTCTAACCAGTGGAACCCATGCTGATCTGCCGCGGCTGGCAGGTGGCTTGCCCAGAGTTCATCGCTCTGAATACGATCAACTGGACACCACAGGTCCTGGTTCCCGGCGATGAGCAACCGCTGACAATCCGCCCCATCGAACAGGGTCAGCGCATCCGCGAAGTGTGTGGCACCTACCCCAAGATTGCCCGCGAGAATCAGTACATCTGGACGCTCCTTCATCATACGCTCTGCCATCCGGGAGAGCATGTCGTGACGCCCAGGGGTATAAAGCAGGTTGGCTGTAATCGCAATTCTCATGATCATAAATCCCCGCTGATAATCAATTCAGCCGTCGCCGGGTTAGTTGCCAGTGGTACGTTGTGGACATTGCAAAGCCGTAACAATGTCTGGATATCAGGATCGTGGGAGTGCTTCTCCAACTGGTCCACAAAGAAGATGACAGCGGCGACCTGATGCTCGACCACGCGCGCGGCAATCTGCACGTCACCACCATACGGACCAGAGAGCATCCGCGTTACCTGTATCCCGACCTTCTCGATGAGCAGCCCTCCCGTAGTCCCGGTCGCAACCAGATCAAATCGGGTCAGCACATCCTTGTGTGCTTCCGCAAAGGCTATCATGTCATCCTTCTTGCCATCATGGGCGATCAGTGCAATTGTTTGTCTGGCCATAAAATCCATTCTCCATGGCAGGGCAGGGAACCTGATTGATAGGCATGACGCATGTGGGTATAGTATTAGTATGTGGCACAACCTCCTGAACAGGCAACCGTCGTTTGTGGATTCAGGTTACAATAGACATAATTATCGTTAAGATTTATTCATATTACCCTTTAGTATCGTACTTCAGGATTGAGTCATGCCAAAAGATGACAAGAAGACCCAGCGGCTATTCGAGATGGCTACCACCCTGCCCTTTGCAGAAGTTAGGGACGAACGCGGAGAAGACAGCGTTCCCGAATTGGTACGGGTAGCGGAACTGCGTGATATGGGCAACCTGCAGGAAGCCATTGACTACGGTAAAGCTCTTATCAAGATGTACCCCGACTACGATCTGATCCCGTTCATGATCGCGTATATCTACTACCAGAAGGAATACCCCAAGGAAGCCATGCAGGTCGCACTTGACGCAATCCCGCGTTGTCCTCGGAAGTATCGTCTGTATTCCGTCGCAGGGCTGGCTGAGTTCGACCGTAACAATTTACCCGAGGCCATTGTGTGGTGGTCACGCAGTGTGCTGGCACAGAGTTCTATCCAGGACTTCCAGGAATATGACCCCTTCATGCACCTGGGGCACGCCGCCACCGTCGTTGGTAAGAAACACGAATCCGAGTTGATGTTCACCATGACGGATGCCATCGCACCCGAAAAGCCACGCCTCAGCCCGGATTTTGTAGACAAGCTGCTGCCCCTGCGCAGCCACTGGGCCAACGACACACTTAAGAAAGTGCTGTCAGAACTTGCCAACCATCTGCAGTAGATTAAAACAACAGATGTCCTCTTTTCTATCCTGCCTCAGATGATGGTATAATCGCGCAGCGATGGAAACGAAACCCCATTTTACGTTTGATCTCATCGCCCGTGACGGTCATGCCCGACGCGGGCGGTTTTATACCCCGCACGGCGTCATCGAAACGCCGGTGTTTGCACCCGTGGGCACACAGGCCGCGGTTAAGGCGGTTACCCCGCGTGATCTGGATGCGTTGGGGGCCTCGCTGGTCCTCGCCAACACCTATCACCTGTACCTACGCCCCGGTGATGAATTGGTGAGAGACATGGGAGGGCTGCATGAGTTCATGAACTGGCATGGGCCAATGCTGACCGACAGCGGCGGCTTTCAGGTGTGGAGCCTCGGCTCGATTAACACCGTCGATGATGATGGCGTCACATTCAGATCCCATCTTGATGGCTCCAAACATCGATTTACGCCTGAGCGTTCGGTAGAAATTCAGCAGAACCTCGGCGCTGATATCATCATGTGCTTTGATGAGTTGGCTGACCCTGACAACTACCCGTACATGAAGCAGGCACTGGGGCGCACGCATCAATGGGCGCAGCGCTGTTATGAGGCGTGGACTAACCGCGACCAACAAGCGCTGTTTGGAATTGTGCAGGGTGGTATTTACGATGATCTGCGCATGGAATCGGTAGCAGCACTAACTGCGATTGACTTCCCCGGTTACGCCATCGGAGGGCTGTCTGTGGGGGAGAGTAAGCCCGATATGTATCGCATACTCGACACGGTGTGCCCGGCGCTGCCGGAAGATAAACCACGCTATTTGATGGGTGTCGGCACAATACCGGACCTCGTCAACGGGGTGGCGCGAGGGGTCGATTTTTTCGATTGTGTTCTGCCCACCCGCGAGGCCCGGCATGGGGCCGCGCTTACCCGTACAGGCAGGTTGAACATCGCCAACAGCCAATACCGGTATGACCCGCGCCCTATTGAGGAAGACTGTGACTGCTACTGCTGCCAGAACTTCAGCCGCGCCTATATCCGACATACCTTCAAGGCCAAAGAGATCATCGCACTGACCCTGCTCTCGATCCACAATCTAAGATCGCTGGTCCGGTTGGCGGAGGAAATGCGGCAGGCCCTTGACAATGATACCTTCAACGACTATTCGCACCGTGTTCTTGCAGCTTTTGCGGCGGAGTAATAAAGCATTATGACGATTATCAGGGCGATTGTACTTGGCATCCTACAGGGTGCCACTGAATTCATCCCGGTTTCAAGTTCCGGGCACCTGGTGCTGGTGCCATGGCTGCTCGGCTGGGGACCACCCGGCCTGACTTTCTCGGTAACCGTACACCTGGGTACTGCCGTTGGTGTACTGATCTACTTTTGGAAAGACTGGTTAAACATGATGGTCAGCACCATCGAAACGGTTCGAACCCGCACGATCACACCCTCGTTTCGACTGCTGATGCTGCTGGTGTTTGCCAGCATCCCGGCAGGTGTGATCGGGCTGGTTTTTCATGATGCTTTCGCGGCGGCCTTCGAGGAGCCGCTGCTGGCGGCAGTGATGCTGTTTGTGACAGCGGGGCTGCTGGCCGCTGGCGAGGTGATCGGCAGACATGAACGCACCATCGAAAACATCGACTGGGTGGATGCCCTGCTAATTGGTATAGCGCAGGCAATCGCCATTATCCCCGGTATCAGTCGTTCCGGGGCCACCATCACGGGGGCACGGCTGCGCCACATGGAGCGTGAGGATGCCGCGCGATTCAGCTTTTTACTCGCGACACCGATTATCATTGCCGCAGGCGCGCTGGAAATCCTCAGTGCGCTGGAGGCTGGCCTCAACCTGTCACAGGGCTTGATCCTGCTGGCCGGGTTTGCCTCGGCGCTGATCAGTGCCTATATCGTGATCAGGTGGCTGCTCACCTATCTCAAGACCCATTCAACACACATCTTCTCGATCTACTGTGTGGTGATGGGCATCATCAGTCTGTTCGTGTTCTTCATCCGGGGCTAATGTGAGACACCTCGCGGCGGCCCTGCTGGGCTGTTTCCTGCTTTGCGTTGGCTGTGCCCCCTCCCCTGGCAGGCCAGCCTCATCTGACAGCTTGCTGCGCATTGGGACAGAACCCGCACTGCATTCGGCTGTCGACCGTGCCATGACGCTGTACGAAGTGTCACATTCAGATATATCGATAAGGGTGGATACGCGCGGCGGGTTGGTCGAGGCACTTGAATCAGGCCAGCTTGATGCCATCTTCATCATTGACAGAGTCACCGACAATGAGATAATCCAGGCACCCGTAGGCTATGTTGATATAGCCTTAGTAGTCACCGAGGAATCTCCGCTGAGCAATATCACAGCGGAAGACCTGTCGATAATGATGAAATACGGGGTAGTCACCATTGATGGGGATGTATTCAGCTTGTTAATTGGAAGTGAATCCACGTCAACATACCGGGCCGTGAGTAATGCGTGGCATGGAGGGCAGCACATCGGGAGCAGTGCGATAGTGTTCCCTGATGAACCCACAATGGCAGGCTACCTTCTCACCAACGACACGGTCATCGCGCTGATGCCGGACACACTCAGAACCGATGTCATGCGGCAGTTGACCATAGAGGGCCAGCAAACCGTTCTTACCGCCAGCGTCATGATCCTGTTCAGGGCGGACTCAGGCCGCCCGGAGCAATTACTGCTGAACTGGCTGCTGAGTGATGAGGGGCAGTCCGCGCTGGGCGCGTTCATTACTCCCTTGAATTAAACCGCTGAAGCCACGGGTTCTCGCGGCGCTCCTCACCTATGGTGGTTTTCTGTCCATGCCCGTTGTAAACAACCGTTTCATCCGGCAGGGTCAGAAGTTGCGTGCGGATGGAATCCATGAGGATATCCATATTGCCGCCCGGTAAATCGACCCGTCCAATACCCCGGTTGAACAGCACGTCGCCATCGAATACCACACCGGCATTTGGCTCGTAGAGTGAGATGTGCCCGGGTGCATGACCGGGCGTATCGAGAATCTGAAAGATGAGTTCACCAACAGACAGGGTCTCACCGGGCACAAGAAAGAAATCCGGCTCCGGGCTGGGTGGGATCGGGATGTTCCATAAATCAGCCCCACCCCGTGCCCGCAGCATCGGCACGGCTTCCTCATGAAGCCCCAGCGGTGCCCCGGTCTTCTCGATCATCATGGCATTCCCGCCGATATGATCCCAATGACTGTGCGTATCAACGATGAACCTAACTGTGCCTGCGTGGCCCTTGATAGCCTCCAGAATGGCCGGGTCATTCCAGCCGGGGTCAATGATGACGGTCTGACGGGTGATCTCACACGTCACGACATAACAGTTCGTCTCAATTGGACCGAGAGGAAGTTGTTCAATCAGGATCATGGCTGATTCTCACTGGATAGAAACGTGTTCAAGCAGGTCGCGTTCAACTCGCTCGCCACGTTCAACTGGCGGATAGGCTCGCATAAAGGTGTACTTCGGGCGTGACAATACGGCTCGGAACACTGCGATCAGATCGAACAGGGTTTTCCGTCTGTTTTCATCTTCCGGGGTCACTCCGATCTGGCTGGCATGACAGTCCCGGGCCTGTTCAGCAATCGCCTTGTATGATGAGGCATCAACACGAGCATGTACCGGGAAGGTATGCTCGACGATCTCGCGCAGGTCAATATCCTTGTTCCGCCCAAATTCGGCTGGGTTCTGACCCAGCAGCGGCATGATCGTCACGACCGGCTTGAGCCAGGCGCGGGGAAATGCCTGGTAATAGAGGCGCTGTGGCTGGTATGATGCCAGCCCTTCAGCAAGATGATCCGGGTATTCTCCAGGATCGGAAGCTTCATGGAAGGCGCGGGTTGTGGCCTCATACATGCGGATGTGATCGGGATGACCATAGCCGCCAAACGGGTCAAACGTGACGACCACCTGGGGCCTGACTTGCCGGATCACGCGCACGATCTGCTCAGTGACTTCACCAGGTGGTGCAGCTACCAATGCACGAGGATGCTCGTTGTCAGGCGTCCCCGGCATACCAGAATCACGATAGCCCAGCGTAAAAACCTCTTTGAACCCCAACGCCTCACTTGCGCAGGCCAATTCAGCCAAGCGCAGTTCTGCGATGCTGTCATACTCATCCAGGTACTTCTCCTCGACCGTACCGACATCGCCGTTTGTCGAACAAATCAGGTATACCTCAGCTCCCTCGTTTACGTAGCGGGCAATGGCACCACCCATACCAAATGACTCATCATCCGGGTGAGCGAGGCTGATTAAAATACGGGCACCATGATATGGCTTCTGCATACGTATCCCTTGTATTAACTCTCTATACGTGTGGATAAAATGTCACTTAAATTGCCCGCCATGAAAGCTGAATACGCTGGTGCGTTATCCAGTATTGGGTCATGCACGGCATCTTCACCGGGATAATAGGCGCGAACCATCTCTGGCTGCTCTCCGACCTGCGGTTCTCCACGCAGTGGATCGGGCAGAACCCGCACCAGGGCGCGGATATGCTGCGTCTTTCCTTCGTCGGTACGACGTGTAAGACGATGAATGCCATCCTCTAACCTTAGCAGACCGTAAGCCCCATATCCACTGACCAGGATGCTATCCTGATCAGTCACATCACGTACCAGGTACGGCTGATCTTCTGCCCATGCCCGGTACATCTGCATCAACTGTGCGGCCCAATGCGCGGCCTCTGAACGCTTGCCAACTGGGGTTACGCTCAGGCGGGCGTTGATATGGGGGCTGATTTCGCCCAGCTTCTCAGCAAGCCGAATCCGGCCCATTTCATGAACAATGAACGTATACTTGAGCATGGCATCGCTGCGATGAGTACCGCGGCCCCCGCCCCTCCCCAACACGTTCTGAAACGCCTCAAAATTGCGCTGAAGCCGCTCAAGCTGCTCGACCCGGTTACTGAGAGTTGTCACCTCGGATATTTCAACCTGGGCTGTATCGAGGTCATCCCAGACGGAGATCGATGACAACAGCCGCATTCGCTCTGAAAGCTGTTCGCGCATATCAGCAAGATCGAACTGCGCCAACAGAGAATCCACTTCGCGCCGCAGGGCGGGCAACAATGCGCGCAGTTCGGCGGCACTCAGGGCATCTTCCATATCGGGGGACACGCCATCAGACGAAAGGTCTGGCAGTTCAAGCGCCGATGCGATGCGCCCCTCACGCATAAACAGCCGTAAAGAGGCACCGTCCGGCGGTTGGTTACGAATCAACTGCTGGGCCAGTGGGTACGCAATAGCCTTCTCAATCTGGCGGGAGAGATAGCGAGCGCCATAACGTTCGCTGTACCCATGCTGAACCACCCACTCGATCACGGAGTTCTCGATCTCTACCTCAAGACCGCGCCGCTGAATGCCCTCACGCTGTAGGATTTCCTGCACGCGCCGGTAGGCGATCTCACGCAGAACAGACGGAGTCAGCGGTTTAAAGAACGAAATGCTGTCGATGCGGTTGACCAGTTCCGGTGAGAAAAAGCGTACCAGTTCCTCTCGTATCTGGTGTTCGTGATCCTCAAGTGAGACGCTGGGGCCAAAGCCCAATCGCGGTGCAGAGAGAATTCGCGCACCAAAGTTACTGGTCAGGATAAATATGGCATTCCGCAGGTTGACCACCTCCGAGGTGCCATTGATCAACATACCTTCATCAAACAATTGGAAGAAACGCAGGAACACTTCGGGATGCGCTTTCTCAAATTCATCCAGCAGGATCACGGAGAACGCCTTATCCTGCAAGCGCATGGTGAACTGCCCGCGCCGCGCTTCCTCGTCGAAGCCATGTGGGTTGCCAAACAGCGTCCCGACATGCCAGTCCTGTACGTAATCAGCCATGTTGAAACGCACAATCAGGTCTTCACTGCCGAAGAAGAAGGTGGAAAGAGCACGAGCCAGTTCGGTCTTGCCCACCCCGGTAGGGCCAATAAACAGGAATACGCCCATCGGACGGCGTGGATCATTGAGGCGCGTACGGAGCAGGCTCAGCGTTTGCACTACCGTATCAACAGCCGGTTCCTGCCCCAACACATGATGGCCGAACCATGAGCGGACTTCGGCTTCGTCATAAGGCTCATCATCGGTCAGCAGGATGCGTGGCAAGCCGGTTTTCTCCGCAAACCGTGCAATCACATCCTCAACGGCGAGAACCAGGGCATCTGAAGGTTCGGCAGTGAGCAGGGCCAGCGCTTCGAGAAGCAGGTCGATGGCTTTGCCGGGCAGCGCTTCAGCCAACGCAAAGCGCCGTGTCAAATCTATGGCGTGTTCGCTGGCTTCAGGCCGAATTCGCACACCTTCCTTGCGATGAATATCCTCAGCTGATGCATGAACAATATCTTGCACGGTCTGGATATCCGGCTCCGTGACCTTGACTTCCATCAGGATGTGCTTGAACTCCGGGTACGCCGAGAGAAACCCAGCCACGGCATCGGAGCGGCCTTCAGTGATGAGGCGGTTATCTGAACTCTGGAGCTGCCCCAGCAGGAACTGGGCCATATCGAACGGGTCATCCATCGTGGCACCAGCCGCCAGAGTCGAGGGCAATGCATCAATATACAGAATCACCTCAGGGTGGCTGCCCCACAGGCTCATTAACTGCCCAAGTTTCTCCTGCCAGCCCAGCACACCGAAAGCACGCAGGATGCTGCGGGCACTCAGCGACCACACCTCGCTGCCCTCAATTGCTGCTGGACAGTCACCCCGGTAAATGCGCTCGGCAGCAGTGTGGATCACAGCGGTTTTTCCAACACGTGCTGCACCCGTCACCACGATCTGCCCCTTCAGAGGAGAAGCCAGTGACGTCAGAATCTGCTCGACCTCGGCATCACGAAAGTACGCAGGCTGTAGGTCGCCAGTCCGTGCCCGCTCAGTGAGATGGATGGCACACTGCTCCAGCAGGCCCCGCATCCGGCAAGCACCATCATCAGGTTTACGGCTCGCCTCGGTTGGCATTATGTTGCTCCCAGCGCCGGGGATGGCACATCAAGTACCTCAGCCAGGAAACTGCCGGTATAAGACTGTGAGTGCCTGGCAATTTCCTCCGGTGTCCCAGTCGCCACGATCTGGCCGCCCGCGTGGCCGCCTTCGGGTCCTAGATCGATGATGTAATCCGCCACTTTAATAATATCAAGGTTGTGCTCAATGATAACAACCGTGTTCCCCTGATCGACCAGTGTTTGAAGTACTTCGATCAGACGAGCCACGTCGTGTGTATGTAAACCTACACTGGGTTCGTCCAGCACATAAAAGGTTTGCCCCGTAGACCGCTTGGCAAGCTCGCGGCTCAGCTTAATGCGCTGAGCCTCGCCACCTGATAGCGTGGTCGCAGGCTGCCCTAACCGCACGTAACCCAGCCCCACATCGTTTAGAGTTGACACCTTGTTGATGATGCCAGGAAACGCCTCAAAGACCTCCATAGCCTCAGATACCGTCAAATCCAGCACATCCGCAATGCTAAGCCCCTTGAACTTGACCTGAAGTGTCTCCCGGTTGTAGCGCTGCCCCTTACATACATCGCAGGGGATGTAAATATCGGGCAGGAACTGCATCTCAACCTGGATCACACCCTGCCCCTGGCAGGCTTCACAGCGCCCTCCCTTGACGTTGAAGCTGAAACGTCCCGGCTTATATCCTCTGATCTGGCTTTCGGGCATCTCCGCAAACAGGTTGCGGATCGGGTCAAACATCTTGGTATAGGTTGCCGGGTTGCTGCGTGGTGTGCGGCCAATCGGGGACTGGTCGATATTGACGATCTTGTCGATATGGTCAATACCGTGCACATCCTCATGCACACCGGCACGCTGGCGGCTGCCATGCAGCACTTGCGCCAGCCGCTTGTATAACACCTCCAGCAGCAGGGAACTCTTTCCACTGCCGGATACCCCCGTGATGCACACCATCCTGCCCAGCGGAATATCAACGGTGACATCTTTAAGGTTGTTTTCAGTAGCACCAACAATCGTCAGAGCCTTGCCATTGCCGTTTCGACGTTCTGTCGGCACCTCGATGCGCCGGCGGCCTGACAGGTAGGCCCCGGTGATCGAAGCGGGATCATTGATGATGTGTTCGGGTGGGCCACTCGATACGACTGCTCCACCAAACTCCCCTGCCCCGGGGCCAAGGTCCACGATCCAATCGGCGTGGCGCATGGTTTCCTCATCATGCTCGACGACCAACAGCGTATTGCCAAGGTCGCGCATCCCCTCAAGCGTCTGAATCAGGCGCATGTTGTCGCGCGGATGCAGCCCAATACTCGGCTCATCCAGCACATAGAGTACCCCCATGAGCTGTGAGCCAATCTGTGTCGCCAGCCGGATGCGCTGCGCCTCTCCACCGGATAATGACCCAGCGCTACGAGACAGGGTAAGATAGTCGAGGCCCACATTGACCATGAACCTGAGCCGTGACTGGATCTCCTTGAGAACCTGGTTGGCAATCGTCAGGTCACGCTCAGAGAGTACAGGCTCACCGCCGTCTTCCCCGGTCAGGATGCGCACCCAATCCAACAGGTCACGCACGGGGAGGTTGGTGAGCGTATAGATCGATTGATCATTCACAGTGACAGCGCGTGCCACCGGGTTCAGCCGCTCACCGTGACAAGTCGGGCAGGGCCGTTCGATCATGTAGCTCTCGATCTTGGACCGGATGTAGTCGGAGCTGGTCTCCCGGTACCGTCGCGACAGGTTGCCAATCACACCTTCATAGCGAGACTTATACCGGCGCAGATCACCCGCCTTGTTACGGTAGGTAACAGGTATTGCCTTGTTGTCAGTGCCGTATAGCAACACATGTTGATGCTTTTCGGATAGCTCACGCCACGGTACATTCATCGGGATGCCATACTCTGCCGCCACTGCCGTCACAACCTGCCGATAGTAGCCTTCCTCGTCCCATGTGTCCCAGCCGGAAGCGTCGAATGGCCCCTGGCCAAGTGTGATTTCCGGGTTCGGGATGACCATATCAGGTGAAATCTCCAACCGCACCCCCAACCCCTGGCAGTCATCACAGGCACCGCTCGGATTGTTGAACGAGAAGGTACGCGGCTCGATCTCAGGCAGGCTGATGTTGCAGTGCGGGCAAAACAGGTTTTCGGAGAACAGGATGTCCTCCCCCGTCTCAGCAACGTTGACAGTTGCAACACCATCGCCCATTTCGAGGGCGGTCTCAATACCATCGGTCAGACGGCTGCGATCCGAGTTAGCTTCTTCACCATGCGGGTCATCGTAGGCACGAATCACCAACCGGTCGATCACGACTTCGATGGTGTGCGTCTTGTAGCGGTCAAGTTCGATCTCCTCTTCGACCTCACGCACCTCACCATTAACACGCACCCGTACGAAGCCCGCCTTGCGGATATCCTCAAATACACGCTGATGATGCCCTTTACGGCCCTTGATGATGGGGGCCAGCAGCTGCAGGCGCGTGCCTTCCGTCATGTTTTCGATGTTCTCAACGATTTGCTGGGCGGTTTGCCGGATCACTTCACGGCCACAGTTGGGGCAGTGTGGCACCCCGACCCGGGCATAGAGCAAACGCAGATAGTCATAGACCTCAGTGACCGTCCCCACCGTTGAGCGAGGATTACGGCTCACACCCTTTTGATCAATGGAGACTGCCGGGCTGAGTCCCTCGATCTGGTCCACATCGGGTTTGTCCATCCGGCCAAGGAACTGACGCGCATAGGCAGAGAGCGATTCAACATAGCGCCGCTGCCCCTCCGCGAAGATAGTGTCAAACGCCAACGACGACTTCCCCGATCCGGATAACCCCGTAATGACCACCAGCTTGTCACGGGGTATGTTGAGATCGATGTTCTTGAGGTTATGTTCCCGCGCCCCACGGATGATGATACTATCATGCGCCATGCGTCTTGCTTCCCCCTCAACAACCAAATCCGCACACTTGCGTACAGATCATTGTAAATTCCAAGGTAGCCTGATATGTTCAGTAATGCGAACACTTATTCTATCGTGAGCGAGTGCGGTATTCAATCATTCTTGTGATATAACATCGTGTAACGTTCGCAACCAGATCACATCAGAGTAAACGACATATCGATATGGCAGATCAGCGTACACCATCTACAAATAACCTTCCCGTTGAAATTGATCGCAGGCGCTACCGCCGCGCGATGCGCTTCTTCCGGCGTGCCGGGTTGAACATCGTGTGGTGGGAGATCATCCTTAAGCGCCTGCGTGGTGAGGTCTTCGTCGCCGAAGGCCGCGAGGAGCGCACGCGCCGCTACGCCCGTGAGTTTCGTGAAGTCGCCATCAAACTAGGCGGCGTGATGATCAAACTCGGACAGTTTCTCAGTGCGCGTGTGGATGTCATGCCTGATTCGCTGATCGCAGAGTTGGCAGGCCTGCAGGACGAAGTGCCTCCTGTTGATACCACGATCATGATGCAGGTGCTGCATGAAGAACTCAGCCAGCCAATCAGTGCAGTATTCAGCCACATTGATGAAGAACCCGTGGCAGCAGCATCACTTGGGCAGGTCTACCGTGGCAAGCTGTTGAATGGCGATCGTGTGGCGATCAAAATTCTGCGCCCCGGCATTGATGTGACCGTCGCCAGCGATATGAAGGCGCTGCACAAGGTCGCCAGATGGGTCATGTACTGGAAGCTGATCGCAAAGCGTGCCGATGTCCCTGCGCTGCTTGAGGAGTTCGAGCGCATCCTGTGGGATGAGTTGGATTACCGCACCGAAGCCGACAATGCCGAACGCTTCCAGCATATGTACTATGAAAACATTGAGGTTTACATCCCTGAGATTTATCGCGAGTTCAGCAGCGACCGTGTGCTGGTCATGGAGGACGTGACCGCCATTAAGCTGAACGATGTCTCCGCCCTGAAGGAGGCCGGGATCGATCCATCGATGGTGGCCCGGCGCATGATGGACACTTACCTTCAGCAGTTCTTCCGCTTCGGTTTCTTCCACGCGGACCCCCACCCCGGCAACCTGTTTGTCTACCCGCTGCCGGAAGCTGCCGAACACCAGATGTACGGTCGGCGCGGGGCGCGGCATCCGGGGCGCGCATTTTATCTTGTGTTCATCGATTTCGGCATGTGTGGAACCATCACCCAACAACGCCGTGAGGGCCTGCGTGAGACTGTGATCGCGATCGGCACGCGGGATGTCGAGCGTCTGCTGAATTCGCTGCAAACCCTCGAAATCCTTCTGCCCTCGGAATATGATGAGGAACTCAAAGCTGCGGCGCAGGAATCACTGGACTTCATGTGGGGGAAAAGCCCCCAGGAACTGGCCTACATGGACACCCGTGAATATGAACACCTGATCAAGAAGTATCGCAAGATGTTGTATGACCTGCCATTTCAGGTCCCGCAGGATTTCCTGTATGTGGGACGTGCCAGCGGCATTCTTTCGGGTGTGTGTACCGAACTTGATGAGAACTTTGACCCATGGGATATGGCAGCCAGCAGCGCCCGCAAGCTGCTGACCCGTGAGATGCTAAGCAGCGGTGAAGCGATCTCAACCACGCTGACGTTCGTAGGCGAGGCGATCAGGCGTCAGCGCGGGGCATGATGCCAGCATGACAGGCGTTGAGGCCAGCATTAAAGCACGTGCGAAGGCACTCGGCTTCTCATCGGCTGGGATTGTTGCTGCCGCCCCAGGCAGACGCATCGAGGCTTACATGGCCTGGGTTGAGGCTGGCATGCACGGCGAAATGGGCTACCTCGCCCGCGAAGACCGGCTGAACCGGCGGCGTGACCCTGCCATCATCCTGCCGGATATGCGCTCGATTATCAGCGTGACACTGGATTACTTCACCGGGCACCTCCCCGCCTACATTACCCAAGACCCAACGCGAGGCCGCATCGCCAGCTACGCATGGCACACCGACTACCATGATGTGATGCTGGAGAAGCTAGCCGCCCTGGAAACCACCCTCACCGGCCTCGCCAGCAACAGCCCCACACATCGAAGTTACGTGGATACCGGGGCCATCCTTGAGCGGGACCACGCCGAATCCGCCCGGTTGGGATTCACGGGCAAGAATACAATGCTGATTCATCCCCGCCGAGGCAGCACTTTCTTCATCGGCGAAATCCTAACAACGCTGCCACTCGCGCCAGATCGCCCTACCCCAACACCGGGGTGTGGCACCTGCACGCGCTGCCTCAAGGCCTGCCCCACCGATGCCTTCCCAACTCCATATCAACTTGATGCGCGACGCTGTATCTCATACCTTACTATTGAGTTGAAGGGAGCCATCCCGCATGAACTGCGCCCCCTGGTTGGTAACTGGGTGTATGGCTGTGACATCTGCCAGGACGTCTGCCCATGGCAGCGATTTGCCGGGGACCAGCATCCGGTCTTATTCTCTATGCCGGATACAGCCTATGCAGCCCCCCACCTTACGGACCTGTTGACGCTGACCGAGGAGGGTTTCAGGGCGCGCTACCAGGACAGCCCTGTTTACCGTGTTAAACGGCACAGGTTGGTTCGGAATGCGTGCGTAGCGGCAGGCAATAGTGGACACACTGCCCTCGCGGCCCTGCTGATCCCGCTGCTAAAAGATGACGCGAACCTTGTGCGGGGTCATGCCGCGTGGGCATTGGGCGAGTTAAAGAGGGGGCAGGCAGCCCTGGCGGATGCACGGCAATCCGAATCTGATGCCTATGTTCATGACGAAATCACGCGGGCACTGACCCTGTTCAACTGGAAGTAACATCATGAGTGAACCGACACGTATCCTGCTTGACCTGATTCCACCCGGCAGTGAATCCGCAGCGCTGGAAATCGGTGTTACGCTGCCGCTCTACCCTGGCAGCATCGCCTGTGACGAACAAACCATCGCCGCTGTATTACACGGTGACCCACTCCCGTATGAGTCTTGCACATTTGATCTTCTCATCTGCCATGACCTGCTGCACAGGGCCACCCGTATCGACAGGATGGTAGCGGAGTATGCCAGGGTGTTGAAACCCGGTGGTCAGATCGGCCTGATTGAACCTGTCACACCGGGCGAACCTGCGGTGGCCCGATTCATTAACGATCTTGAACATGTCCGCTCCACCACACACCAGTGGACGGGTTCAATTGATGACCTGCTCACCTATCTGTCGTTGGCGGCCATTGAAAAAACCTTTGATCAAGTCCTCTCAGTGCGTATGGATTTCAACTCCTGGCTGACCAACAGTGACCTTGCATCCAACGACGTGGCCCGCATCAAAGCCGCGCTGCTGGCAGCCCCGGAAAAGCCGGCTGAATGGCTTGAAGTCGAGCAGACCAGCCACCGGATCACGTTGATGTGCTATACGGCAGTGATCACCGGCAGGAAGTCAATTGCCACCAGTTGAGGGCGGCGGTAGAATCCGCTTTGTGATCATATGCATCACCATGGAGGTTGCTATGAAGCCAATCCAACGATGGGGTTTCGTCCTTGCCACGCTAAATGACTTCGCTGACATGGAAGGTCAACTTGTGGCACAAAAAACCGAACCCGCCATCTTTGTACCAGATGACCTGATCTACCGTTGGTTTGAGTCGTTTCTCGATGGTGACGACCTGACCCGCGTTGGGCTGTCTGAACATATACTGGATGCATTAGACGATTTCGATTTTAACCTGCGCGAGTTAATCGAGATCGTGCCGGAAGACAGTGATGACCCGGAAGAATACATCCGCACTGACGAGGTATGGGGCACGGTCCGTGAACTTGCAGATATTACGCTTGATCGTATCATCTACCTGACCACTCCCGCCGAGATTGATTTCACCATCAACTAGCAGAGATCACGCAGCCAGGGGGCACGGCACGCTGCGCCGTGCCCTTTTTATTTATCACAATTTTTGATATGATCCAGCCCCGTTTGGTTAGTGAGCGTATTGAGAGCGATATGGTCAGTCAATCTACCCCAAAAACCTACAACATCCGCACATGGGGATGCCAGATGAACGAGGCAGACTCACAGCGGCTTGCAAGCGAGTTGGAGCGCTTTGGCCTCACCTACGAGGAAAATGCCGATGAGGCTGATATCATCGTGCTGAATACCTGCGTCGTGCGGCAAAGCGCCGAGGATCGTGCCTATGGGCGGCTGGGGCAGCTTAAGGTATTAAAGCAAAAGTACCCTGAGAAGGTAATTGGGCTGATGGGCTGCCTGGTCGGAGTGCGGGACCCGCTGCCACTGCGCCGGAAGTTCCCTCAAGTGGACGTATTTATGCCGCCCAGTGAACCAGCCCCGATGCTTGGCTTCCTGGAAGACCGTGGGCTGGAACGCGAGTGGATCGAGATGGAAGCAAGAGAAACAGCCCGGCGACATGCGATCCAGGATGAGGACCTGATCCTGCCCGTGCATGAACTCGGACGGATCGTAACGGCACATGTACCGATTGTGCTGGGCTGCTCCCATGCCTGTACGTTCTGCATTATCCCGTACAAGCGCGGCGTGGAACGCAGCCGTCGCGTTGGTGAAATCATCGCAGAAATCAGATCGCTGGCACGACAGGGCGTGAAGGAAGTCACCCTGCTGGGCCAGATCGTGGACCGCTACGGCATGGACATCGAAGATGGCCCCGACCTCGCTGACCTGCTGCAACTGGTGCATGAGGTGGAAGGCATCCAGCGTATCCGGTTCCTCACCTCACACCCCAACTGGATGACGGACAAGCTGCTGCACACGGTAGCCGACCTGCCCCGGGTCATGCCGCACATTGAGGTGCCCGTCCAGGCTGGCGATGATACCGTGCTGAAAAACATGAAACGCGGCTATACGCAGGCACAGTACCGGGCACTGGTCGAGAAAATCAGGGGTATTATCCCGGATGTTGCAATCCACACCGATATTATTGTGGGGTTCCCCGGCGAAACCGAGGATCAGTTCATGCAGACCTACAATCTCCTTGCCAATCTCAAACTGGATAAGGCCCACACCGCGATGTACAGCATGCGACCGAACACCGTCGCAACACGGCGCATGGATGACAACGTCACCGATGAGGAGAAGAAGCGCCGCTTGTTGATGCTGGACAACCTGCAAAAACAGGTGGTTGGTGAGATCAACAGCAAGTTCCTTGGTCAGACCGTTGAAGTGCTGGTGGAAAGCAACCATAAGGGTAAATGGCGCGGACGGACCCCGCAAAACAAGCTGGTATTCTTTGAGGCTGACGGGAACTGGGTTGGAAAGCAGGCCGAAGTTGAGATCACATGGACTGGGCCGTGGAGTATGCAGGGGCGCCTTCCGGGAAGCAGCGACGCCTCCGTCCCCACCGATGTGATCCGGATTTCAGCACGATAACCTTCAACCCCGACCTTCCCTCACAGCGGCAGATACCCCATTCTGCCGCTGTTTTCATACCCGTTTGCTATTCAGTTTGGTGCGCCCTAGAATCACAACGTAACATTGAGCAGGAGACAAGACTTGACGCAGATATTCCTGATACGGCATGCTCAGAACGAGTGGGTCAAAACGGGTCGGCTTGCCGGGTGGACCCCTGAAGTTCACCTCAATGATGAGGGCAGAAAGCAGGCGGCGGCACTGGGAGAACGCCTCGCCAGTGCGAAGCTGACTGCCGTCTATTCCAGCCCACTGGAACGCGCCATCGAGACAGCCGAGGCCATCACCACACATTATGAGAACCTCACCGTACAGATCGAGGAGGGTGTGGGCGAGGTCCGGTTCGGTGACTGGACGGGACAGAAGCTGCGGCAGCTATCCCGCACGCGCTTATGGCGCGTCGTGCAGGGCGTCCCCAGCTTCGCCCGTTTTCCGGGCGGTGAGAGCTTTTACGAGGTTCAGGTGCGGCTGGTTAGTTCGCTCGAACGAATCCGCACGATCCATTCCACCGGTCGCGTGGCGATTGTGGCCCACTCAGACGTGATCAAGCTGGTGTTTGCCTATTACGCAGGCATCCATATTGACCTGTTCCAACGGCTGACCATCTCACCGGCTTCGATCTCGATTGTACACCTTGGCAGCTATGGGCCTCGCGTTATCCGCATGAACGACACGGCTCATTACGATCTGTTCAAATCCACCGAAACTTAGGAAAGAGCGCTTTATGGCACAGGAAATTGACCTGGGAAATATTGATTTCATCACCATCGGTACGATAGGCGCACCCGGCAACCGCGTATTCCATTTGCAGGCAGGCAGCGGGGATACGCTGCTAACCCTGACAATCGAAAAGGAACAGGCTGCGGCGATCACCACCAGCATTAAGAACGTGCTGGATGAGATCGAGAAGCAGCACGACCGCCCTACCCCTGAACCGACTATGGCGAAATACGACATGGACCTGCGCGAGCCAATCCTGCCCGAGTTTCGCATCGCCCAGATCGGCCTGGCATACGACGACGACATCGACCGGATGGTACTGGTGATGAATGAACTCCAGACCGAAGATGCCATCGAGCAGCCTTCATTAGTGCGTATGGGGGCCACACGCACGCAGATGATGGCACTTGCCATCCACACACGCACGGTAGTGGCATCGGGCAGGCCAACCGCACAGAGTAACGGACATCTGAAAAAAACCTATGACTAGGTTGTGCTATGAACGAGTTTAAACAGCCTGTACTGGGCATTGAAGAAGCGCTCAAGGTGTTAAAAAACGGTGTCATAGAAATCCCCCATGGTCTTCTGCCATGGGGGTCTAATTACACGCTGCTGGTTACTGTCAAACACGAAGGGCAGGAGCACCTTGCCGTCTACAAACCGGCCAGCGGTGAACGTCCCCTGTGGGATTTCCCCGATGGGACGCTGTCCAAACGTGAGGTGGCGGCATTTTTCCTTGACCGTGTACTTGGATGGTCAATTGTCCCGGCAACTGTCCTGCGCAGCGGCCCGCATGGATTGGGCAGCCTACAGTATTTCATCCCACATGACCCCGACTATCACTACTTCAACTTCGAAGGGAAGCATACACAGCAGACCCGTCACATTGCGTTGTTTGATATAGTGATAAACAATGCCGACCGCAAGGCCGGACATTGCATCGTTGACGGTGACAGCCACGTGTGGGGCATTGATCACGGTATTTGCTTTCACTATGAGCCGAAGCTCCGTACCGTCATCTGGGAATATGCGGGTCAATCGCTGACGAGTGATGAACGTGTGGGGCTTGAAAAGCTGTGCGAGAAACTCGCCGACGCGCCGCTCAATTCAGAGTTAGCCCGTCTGTTATCCAAGCGCGAGATCGAGGCAATCAGCGAGCGCCTGGGTATCCTTCTTGAAAACGGGGTGTTTCCTGAGCCGGGAACGGGCCGCAGCTACCCGTGGCCGCCCGTATAGGAGTGTTACCGATCCTCGCGCAAATGATGGTAAAGGGCGCGAGCGTTGCTAAGGTGCAGCGCATGTCCGATACCGTTCAAAGCAATGCGGCTCTTGCCACACTGTTCGATGCTGACATGCAGCGCATCTTCCTCACTTCCATTCCGGTCTACAACAGCTTTGACCAGCTTATAGATATGCTCCAGGTAGGCCATATCCTCATCAATACGTTCCGGGATTTCACCCCGCAGAATGACCTCTCCGTGCCCCTGTACAATCGTCTCGTATTGCTGCATCCTGATCTGCGAAAGAGTGTCCATCAGATCATGCCAGCAGCCATCTGAGAAAAATGGGACTGGCATCACACTGTCAGCGGCAAACAGGATACCGGCTTCTTCCATCAGGCAGGTAGTGGAATCGGGGCTGTGCCCCGGCGCGTGACGCAGGTCAAGGGTTACTTCGCCAACTGTGATGGCCATCTGCTGCTCGAACGTCAGGTCAGGCAGGCATATTTCCACGTCGTTAAGGTCCCTGGCTGTTAATTTGCTGTTCTCGAGCGCCACCCGTCCACGCACGTCCAGCAGATCGCGGCATTGGTCCTGGGCAATGACGGTGGCCCGGGGGAAGAAGCAGGTGCCGTATGTATGGTCAGCGTGATAGTGTGTATTGATCACATACCGAATCGGCACATCATGTTGGTCATGCAAAAACCGGACAATTTCGCGCGATTCCACGGGGAATGGCATGGTGTCAATCGCGATAATACCCTCAGGTGTGTAGATGGCACCTGCCGTCACCTGGGCGTAAAGCGCGCTGGTAAAGACATAGACATTTTGGGCAACAAGTTCTTTTTGCATGAGTCAGATAAGGGCAGCTTGATACGATCAGGGCGAATAACGATTGATGAAGGAGTATAGTCCAGCGGCCTCTTGTAGTGCAATAACACAGCAGCGCCTCGCACGGTACGAAGCGCTGCTGATTACTTGTGATAGATAAGCCCCGCCATGGAAGGGGCGTCTTGAGACCCTGGAAACCAGGTGGGCGCTGCCTCATTGGGGCAACGGTGGCTAGAAGCCTCGTATCAACCAATGAAAATCAATGCCCTATCTCATAACTGTTGGCTCACGGCACCATTCAGATCCCATAGCAGGGCAAACCTGTTTTTAACATATCCGGGACGGCGCTGCAAGATGCCGCAGTGTTTCATGTCAAGTGCGACTCACGAGACAGAGGTGGACGCATGACCTTTGATCCCATGCTACTCGTCCGCAGAAACAGTCGTCTTAATATGCAGTTCCAGGAGCTGATGTTCGTCCACCGGGCTGGGCGCATCGGCCATCAGGTCAGCGGCACGCTGCGTTTTGGGGAAGGCGATCACCTCACGAATGTTTGGTTCACCTGCCAGCAGCATCACGACACGATCAAGGCCGGGGGCAATGCCACCATGCGGTGGTGCGCCGTATTCGAACGCATCCAGCATATGGCCGAAACGCTCACGCGCATCATCGGGATCCATGCCGATCAGCTTGAATATGCGCTCCTGGACAGAACGGTCATGGATACGGATGCTGCCACCGGCCACCTCATAGCCGTTGCATATGAGATCGTACTGGTTACTCAACACCGAACCGGGGTCTTCCTCCAGCGTATCGAGGTACTCCGGCTTGGGTGAGGTGAACATGTGGTGAGACGGGTCCCATCGCTGCTCATCCTCGTTCCACTCCACCAATGGGAAGTCGATCACCCACGCAAAGGCCATCTGCGCGGAGTCGGTCAGTTCGAGGCGATGTCCAAACTCCGTACGCAGATTACTGAGTGCTTCGTTGACCACAGCAGCCTCATCCGCCACCATCAACACAAGGTCTCCGGGCTTTGCACCGGCACGCTCAACCAGGGCGGCCAGCACGTCATCTGAGTAGAATTTCGCTATGCTCGATTTCGGCGTGCCATCTTCCTGTACGGCCAGTGTCGCAAGGCCCCTGGCACCCGCTTCTCTTGCGATGTCTTCCAGCTCACCGATCTGTTTGCGGCTGTAATCGGCGCAGCCAGGCACGGTGATGCCACGCACCTTATTACCGGCCTCGATGGTGCTGGTAAATACCTTGAACTCACCCTGTACAACAATGTCGCCCAGGTCGAACAACTCAAGTTCAAAGCGCACGTCAGGCCGGTCGGTGCCATAGCGGTCAATTGCCTCGGCATAGCTCAGGCGCAGGAATGGCTTATGCGGGATCGATTTATCGGAGACCGTCTCCACAACACTGATCATCAGTTCCTCGATCAGGTCCAGGACATCATCACGCTCGACAAAGCTCATTTCCATATCAAGCTGCGTGAACTCAGGTTGGCGATCACCACGCTGGTCTTCATCACGGAAGCAACGAGCCACCTGGAAGTAGCGCTCATAACCCGCCACCATCAGGAGCTGCTTGAGCTGCTGCGGACTCTGCGGCAACGCATAGAACTTACCGGGATGCACACGGCTGGGCACAAGATAGTCACGCGCACCTTCAGGGGTACTCTTGAACAGGATCGGCGTCTCGATCTCAACGAATCCGCGCTCGTTAAGGAAATTGCGGATGTGCAAAATAGCGCGGTGGCGCAGTTGGATGTTCTTCTGCATACGCTGTCGACGCAGGTCAAGATAGCGATACTTCATCCGGGTTTCTTCGTTGGGTTCTACGTCACTATTAACCTCAAAGACCGGTGTTTTGGAGGCATTTAGAATCATGATCTCAGATGCCTGTACCTCGATCTCTCCTGTCGCCATGTTGGCGTTAATCGTATCATCCGTGCGTGCCACAACTTTACCCGTGATTTGTATCACGAATTCACCGCGTACAGTAGAAGCCAGTTTATGGGCATCGGAGGAGTCTGCACTGTTAAAAACAACCTGGGTGACGCCCCAGCGGTCGCGCAGATCGATAAACATCAGGTTACCGAAGTCACGGCGTTTGTTGACCCAACCGGCCAGCTTGACTTCCTCCCCCACGTGGGCACTGCGAAGTTCACCGCAGTTATGAGTTTTGAGCATCCGACTTCTTCTCCTGTGATCTGAGGTTGATATTCAGGGTGAAACAAAGGACCGCCCAGGTCAGCGGGCGGCTTATGCTTTGTCTATACTGGGCGCAGTGGCTCAGAAACAATTACCGCCACCCAGGGCAGTTTTGCCGACATTGTTCAACGCGATGGTGCAGCAGCAGCTCCCATGTGGTTTGTGCAGCGCTTCACACTTTTTAGATACCGGATTGTAGCATAGCATCGATCCAGCCGTCAATGGCATGATGCCAGGGAAGTTGTATGATCAACATAGGTTCTGAAAACAATATGTGATGCAGATTGTAACCATGATGAAGCGAAACAGAATCACCAATAAACAGATACTTCTGCCATTAGTGATTGGTGCATTGATCCTGGCAGGCTGCGACGGCAGCGCTGCAACGACCTCAACGCCCGATCAGACCAGCACACAAGGCACATCAGTAACCCAACCTCCCCCTACTCCAACCGAAGCGGCAGCAGCGGCTTCAACAACTGCACCCTCTATGCCCCTCGGCAATGACTATGCAGCATCCCTTGCGGAAGCGGAGGCTGCATTGGATGCCGGGCAACCGGAACGCATGGAAGCAATCCTTGACAGCACCCCAGCCACCAGAACAACGCCAAGTGAGATTCTCGTCGAACGGGCGGCATTATACGAAGCGGGAGGGTTCCCGGAACAGGCTGTTCAGAATCTATCCTATGCGCTGATAGATCAGCCAGACCGGGTCGATCTACTTCTGAATCGCGCCAATCTCTATCGCACGCTGGGCTACTTCGAGCTGGCGCTTACTGACCTGAACGTAGCCCTTTCAATAGAGCCTGACAACTTGACCCTGATGATGGCGCACGGAACACTGCGGCTGGATACTGGTGATGCTGAGGCTGCATTACGTGACCTTGAACCTGTGCGGGATAGTGAAGATGCGCCCCCGGAAATCTTTGAAGCGCTGGGCCGCGCCTATCTGATGCAGGAAGACTATTACAATGCCTCGTTATGGCTGACACAGGGAATCGTGGAAGACGTGGACAGCGTGCCTATCCGCATTATGCGGGGAACAGCGCTGCTCTTTCTCGATAATACGGAACTGGCGCTGGGTGATGCAAACATCGTCATCTCGCGAAACCCGGAAAGCGTTGAGGGGTATGCCCTGCGCGGAACAATCTACTTGAATCTTGGGCGTTGGGATGAGGCTGAACGCGATTTCAATCGCACGTATGAGCTTGACCCAACCTTCATCGATGCCCTGTATGGAATGGCCCAGGCTCAGATTGCCAACGGGGACACGGGCACAGCTTTGGCCTCGCTGAAGGCCTATTTAGAGTTGGCCTCACCCGGTGACCGCAATTACACGGACGTGTATACGCTTTACAATCAACTCAGTGAGGATGCTGACTAACAATGCTCCGGGGCGGGATTCACGATGGAAATCTCGCGTGCCTGGGCAATATCAGCATGAATCTGATTTACCAGGTCCTTAACGTCATCGAACTTCATCTCATCACGCAACTTAGTCACAAACGCGACTGAAACCATCTGACCATACAGGTCACCCTCAAAATCGAGAATATGTACTTCAACGGTGGGTTGCAGTTCAGTGCGGTTGAAGGTGGGCCGTAAGCCAATGTTCACCACGGACAGCAGCACACGCTTATCAATGCAGGCATAGGCAGCATAGACACCCTGCCCCGGCACAGCCATTTCGCCAGGGACATCAATGTTTGCCGTAGGAATACCAATGGTGCGACCGCGTTGAGCACCCTTAACCACCTTACCTGAAACGGAGTAGTATCGCCCAAGCAGGTCAGCCGCCAGGATGACATTACCCTCTTTGACAGCCTCGCGGATACGGCTGCTGCTATATCGATTCCCCTCATTGTCGGTCACGAAATCCACCACCTGCACTTTGAAACCGTAAGCCGAGCCAACCTGGCGAAGAAACGCGACATTCCCTTCACGCTGGTAGCCCATAGCAAAGTCCTCGCCTACCCACAATGCGGTTGGGTTCAGGTTATCCACCAACTCGCTGATAAAATCGCGCGCGCGGATGTGCCGTATAACCTCATTAAATGGATGGGTGATGACCACTTCAACGCCAAGTTCCCCTAAAAGATGGGCCTTATGCCCCGGATCAGAGAGATAAAAGCCGGTTTGAAACCCACGTGTGACCATACTGGGATGCGGGTAAAAAGTCAGTACGATGGGCACAGCATCCTGGCGGAAGGCGCTTTCGATAAGTTGGTTAACCAAGTATTGATGCCCGCGATGAACCCCGTCAAAGGCACCAATGGTCACCAGAGATCGCCCGGAAAGTTTCGCTTCAGATAGTGAGTGGACATGCCTCATGGATTAAGGCGGTTTCCTTGATTGGCCTGTGATTTCAGGCTGATAGTTTAGCGTTATGACGCGGGATTTGCGAAGACTTTGGACGGCTGGAGGCTGTCCTCGGATGCCCGCACAATTGCCACGAGATCACCCGACGCCCGATGCACCCTGACCACGCCCTGAACCCCCGGCACGGCCTCAATTCTGCGCCCATGACAAAGATCGTCGGCCTGAGAATCACTGACCTTTATCATCGGGAGATGTGCTACAGCGGACTCAGCAGGCAGCATAAGATCACGCCACGAACCCTCCTCGAAGCTGGCTGATAACAAATCCATTGAAACCGCATCATCCAGTGAAAAGCCGCCAACGGCTGTCCGGGAAAGCGACGCCAACGCCCCACCAACGCCAAGCACCTGCCCGATGTCATGGGCAAGGCTGCGGATGTAAGTGCCAGACGAGCAGCGCACCGATAGGCTCAGATTGGGCAAGTTGATCCCGGTCAGATTGAGGTTGTAGATCGTGATCTCACGAGCTGCCAACGTCACATCTTCCCCAGCGCGGGCGCGGGCATGGGCCGAGCGCCCGCCTACTTTGATCGCCGAATAGACCGGGGGCACCTGGTTAATCGTACCTCGAAATGCATTCAGAGAAGTTTCGATTTGATCCTGGGTAAACAGAGGGACCTCTGACTGCGTTAGCACGTCGCCTTCAAGATCATAGGTGTCCGTTGTGATCCCCAATCGTACGATCGCGTCATAGGCCTTATCAAGCCCGGTGAGGTATTCCACCAGCCGAGTCGCCCGGCCTGCTGCCACCACCAATACGCCACTCGCCAACGGATCAAGCGTGCCGGAGTGACCGACACGCTTGTGTTGAATACCTCGTCGAACCATCGCCACAATGTCATGTGATGTGGGCCCGACCGGTTTGTTGATATTGAAAACACCAAACGGCTCAGGCAGGGAGGTCATCGAAGCAGGTCTTTCAGACGTGGCACCACGGTTTCGATGGCTTCATTGAGCGACAGCGCCATGGTGGCACCGGCTGCCTGTGTATGCCCACCGCCCCCCATGCTCATGGCAACACCGCTGATATCAATGCCAGCACGTGAGCGTATACTAAGCCTGACCTCGCTCACCGTCACCTCGGTAAACACAGCGACAATATCAGCCTCATTAACGTGTTTCAGGTGGTTGGAAAGCTCGGCACTGGTGGCCTCTTCAATGCCATAGCGTGCCCGGTCAGCCATGGGGATAGTCACCCACAGCACCCGATCCTCCAGCATCATGTGAGAAAGACCAATCGACCAGATTTGCACATCCTTGTAACTCTGCTGCCGCAGCACAACCTCGGAGAGGTGTGCAATATCGGCTCCCCCGGCAACCAGATCGGCAGCAGTTCGCAGTGTGCCGGGTGTGACGCTTGTCGTGGAAAAACCCAACGTATCGGACAGCAGTCCCGTCATCAGGCAAGTCGCCATCTTGACTGTCATTGTGATGTCAAGCGCACTGAACAGCGCAGGAATCATCTCGGCTGTCGAAGCCGCATCATCCAGTACCCAGGCTGCGTCACCAAAGCGGTCATTGGTAGCATGATGGTCGATATTAGCCAGCCGGGTTGCGGCCTCTGTTACCCCCTGCCCCAACGCCCCTGTGCGGGCATGATCCGCTGAGTCGAGCGTAATCAGCAAGTCTGGCTGATAGCCACCGGGGATATGCGTTTGTACGCGGTCAGCGCCGGGTAAAAAGGCCAGGTTGGCCGGCATTCCATCCTGGTTAAATGGGATGACTTCCTTGCCCATGGCATCCAGCCCCAGCATCAACCCCAACATGGAGCCAATCGCGTCAGGGTCAGGCGAAACATGTGAGATCAGTGCGATCTCCTGTGCCTCCCGGATAGCCGCCGCGACATCATTCATCATGATCTTCCCCGGTTGAGTTGGAATCTTCAGATGAGTCAGCATTCAGGGAATCAAGCAGGCTGTCGATCTTGGTCGCACGTGATGGCGTTTCGTCCCACATGAAGCGTAGTTCAGGCGTATGCTGGAGCCGGATACGTGAGCCCAGTTCACGCCGCAGGAAGCCAGCAGCAGCGGCCAGCCCATCCATCACGTCGTCTTTGTCGTCCTCACCGGCCATTGAATAGATATAGATAGTGGCATAGCGCAGTTCCCGATCAATCTGCACATCCATGACAGTAACGCCAGTGAGGCGAGGGTCCCTCGCCTCGAACTGGATGAGTTCACTGAGCGTTTCGAGGATTTGCTGCGCCACCTGTTTTTGACGTTTGCTGGTCATAGTCCTCGTACTTTTACTTTGAGAGGCTTATCGGACTCGTTCACTGATGACGAATTCGATCTGATCGCCCTCCTCGAACTTGTCAAACCCATGGACGTTGATGCCGCACTCATAGCCTGTGCGAACCTCCTTGACGTCCTCCTGGAAGCGCTTCAGGGCTGAAACGCGCCCACGGTGAATTTCCTTCCCTTTGCGGATGATGCGAGCATCGGCTTCGCGGCGGGCTTCGCCATCAAGTACGTAACTGCCCGCGACGTTACCAATACGTGGAATCCTAAACACCTGGCGCACCTCAGCCACACCGATCAGCTTATCCGCGTAGACTGGTTCAAGCATACCAGTGAGCGCGTCTTCCACATCCTCAAACAGCTTGTAGATCACGTTGTAAAGTCGCACTTCGACGTGTTCATTATCCGCGCGGCGCTGGGCGGCATTGTCAATACTGACACTGAATCCCACCACAATTGCCTCAGAGGCGGAGGCCAGCATCACATCCGATTCAGTGACGTTACCCACATCGGTATGGATGACGTTTACGGTGATATCACCTTTTTCATCTTCCAGGGCGATGTCATTCAGACCGTTTACAATCGGTTCCAGTGACCCCTGAACGTCAACCTTGACGATCAGATTCAGTTCCTTGGCTTCACCTGCCTCAAAACGCGCATAGAGATCTTCAAGTGTAAGCGCACGGCGCTCAGTAGCTGGCTCGCTCGCTTCGGACTGACGTCCCTCAACGAGCTTGCGGGCTGCCTTCTCCTTGTCAATAACTTCAAACAAGGTGCCCGGCTCAGCGATATCACTCAGGCCCATGATGCTAATTGGTGTAGATGGCCCGGCTTCCTTGACTTCCTCGCCAAACTCATTAAACATGGCCTTGATACGGCCATACATGGTGCCAACCACGATGATATCGCCACGGTGAAGTGTGCCGTTCTGAACCAGAAGGGTCGTCATTATACCTCGGCTGCGGTCAAGCTCGGCCTCAATGACGGTGCCTGCCGCTGAGGATTTGGGGTTCCCCTGGATAGTCGTATCTTCCGAGACAAGCAGGACAGCTTCCAGCAGGTTATCAATGCCATCCCCGGTCAATGCTGAAACCGGGACAACCAGCGTATCACCATCCCACTCATCCGGGATCAGTTCCTGCTCTGCAAGCTGCTGCTTGACGAGGTCCGGGTTGGCATTGGAGCGATCCATCTTGTTCATCGCCACCACAATTGGCACACGGGCAGCTTTTGCATGAGCGATGGCCTCGCGAGTCTGGGGCATGACACCGTCATCTGCAGCCACGACAAGGATCGCAATATCAGCACCCTGGGCACCACGTGCACGCATGGCTGTAAACGCCTCATGACCGGGCGTGTCAAGGAATGTGATCTGCTGACCTTCGTGCGTCACACGGTACGCACCAATATGCTGAGTGATCCCACCCGCCTCACCCTCCTGGACGTTGGCAGAGCGGATTTTATCGAGAAGGCTGGTTTTGCCGTGGTCGACGTGCCCAAGAATGGTGACAACAGGTGGCCGCCGGATCAGCTTGGAAGGGTCTTCGCCTTCATAGAGTTTACGCCAGGCAGGCAGGGCGATCTGTTCTTCCGTGTCTTCTTCCTCTGCCGCCTGTATGGTTTCATAACCCATTTCGCTGGCAACAATGGCTGCCGTTTCGAAGTCAATCTGCTGATTGATGCTCGCCATAATGCCGCTGCGCATCAATTCCTTGATAATGTCGATTGGGCTGGCCCCCATCAACTCAGACAGCTCGCGTACTGTGAGGAAATCTGGTAACTCAACTACCTTCTGTTCTTTTGCTTCGGCCATAACACCTCCGGTTTTGTTGATAACACTGGGTGCCCATCGACGACTGCGAACTCTACTTCATAAGTGAGTCTCCATGTTGTCTTATCAAGGCACGATCACTATCCGTCAATTCGATTTTCAGGGCCCGGTTCAGGGCACTCGAATCTGCCGCACTGTGAAAACAGACGGCTTTCCGACACAGGTAGGCCCCTCTCCCAGGAGCCTTTCCGGTCTCATCAATACTCACTTGACCGTCACGGCCAATCACGATGCGAACGAGATCGCGTTTGGACTGCACCGAATGGCACGCTACACAGGTTCGCTTCGGATCATGCTTACTGCGCGCTGGCATGAACCCTGTCCCTATTAGAATTCCATGTCTTCCAGGTCATCGACGCCCATATTGGCCCAGTCTTCATCGCCGCGCTTGCGGCGACGCTTGGCAACAACCCGGCCCAGGTCTTCATCGAAGACCAGTTCACGACGACGCTGCCTATCACGACGACGGGCTTCGCTCTCCTCATCATCGCCGTCGTCATCATCATAGTCATCATACTCATCGTATCCGTCGATCTGCGCCTCATCTGTGCCCTCCTCGTGCTCACGCTGAGGGCGCGGTCGGTCCTCGCGTGAACGTTCAGGGACGGCGATGTCCAGATCAAGGTTTTCTGCCATGCGCTCAATCAGATCAGCACGACGCTGACGGCCCATCTCGTCGCCGTCATCCCAGTACTCGACCTCATCAATTGCAGCCGATACAGGCTCGACCAGGTCCTCGACAGGTTGTTCCTCGGACACAGCTTCAGCAACAGTCTCAGGCTCTTCAATCTCGGAAGCGCCGGTCTCCTTGACCGCAGAATCCGCTGGGGCGTCCACTGCTTCTTCTTCAACTTTCTCGCCTTCGGGTTCCGGTAACTCAATCACGGCAAGGATTTCACCCACCGTTTCAAGAGCCGCCGGCCCAAAGCCGGAAATCTCAAGAAGCTGCTCAGGTGTGGCGTAGTAGTCATACATTAACTGCCCCACGCTGCGGTACCCGGCCTCATCAAGCAGGCGATAGATTCGAAGCGGCAGGTCGGTCTCATCCAATGGGACATCGTATGCTGTTTCAGGAACACGCTCACGGGCATCTTCCAGTTCAGCACGCCGCTGTGACCGATCCCCTTCAAGTGACTGGATGCGCTCGCTCTCAACCTGCTTGACCAGCGTCACCATATCCTGGAATTCCTCAGGCATGATGGCGCGATTTTCTTCCTTTTTCAACATCGCCGATCGGACCCCATCCAGCAGTTCCGTGCCGATATTGGCCCGTGAGATGTAGCTTGAGTCGTCATCAATCAGGCTCACCGCATCGACTGCCGACTCTGTAATGCTCTTGATATCAATGCGCCAGCCGGTCAGCTTGGCAGCAAGACGTGCGTTCTGGCCTTCGCGCCCAATCGCAAGTGAAAGCTGGTCATCGGGCACCACGACCGTCGCGGTGCGCCCTTCATCGGGGTCGTCATCAAGAAACACGGAGGATACCCGAGCGGGACTCAGGGATTTGGAAATGAACTGTGCCTGATCGGCATTCCACTCGATTACGTCGATCTTCTCGCCGTTCAACTCCTTAACAATACTCTGGATACGCACCCCCCGCATCCCGACACAGGCACCAACCGGGTCAGCGCCGGGCTGGATGGCCGCCACAGCCACCTTTGACCGGGCACCCGGTTCACGGGCGATGCTCTTGATCTCGACTGCACCGTTGTAGATTTCCGGCACCTCGTACTCCAGCAAACGACGCAGCATGTTGCGGTGTGTACGGCTCACCACAATCTGCGGGCCACGGTTGGTCTTCTTGACCTCCATTACGTATGCCCGTACTTTATCGTGCATGCGATAACGCTCACCGGGCACCTGCTGACTGCGCGGCAAGATAGCCTCGGCACGCCCCAGGCCAATCGTGACCACATCACTGTTGTGGCTTTGAACCGTCCCCGTCACCAGATCGCCCACGCGTTCCTGGAATTCCTGGTACTGGGAATCACGCTCGGCCTCGCGCATACGCTGGAGAATAACCTGTTTTGCCGTCTGTGCCGCGATACGTCCGAAGTCCGCGGGCGTACTATCCACAAACAGCATATCCCCAACTTCTACGCCGGGGTCCACCGTTCGTGCATCTGCAATGTCAACTTCTGTCAGTTCACTGTGAACACCTTCAACGACCTCTTTCTCGGTCCATATCGAAGGGACGCTGGTCCGTTCATCAAAGCGGACTTCAACCCCCTGCATGGAGCTGATGCCCGTGTCACGGCGATACGCGGAAACCAGTGCGGCAGACAGTGCATCAAGGATGACTTCACGCGGCAGCTTTCGCGTTTCGGCTATTTCATTAAAGGCCAGTAAAAATTCGCTTTTCATGGTGAAACCTTGCTGCGTTTCGGTTGATAATTCGATGTATTGAGTAGAAAGCACAGGCTATGCGTAAGTGAACCAATGGCTTATACAAACGAAACGTGGGGGGCACCCACGTTTTGCCACAGACATCTACGATTCAACGCTACCCTAGTATACCATTTGGCGTTCGAGTTAGCAATAGGGTCACGCCAGGATAAATCGCCAGAAGCATGGCATGTGTCGGTGATGACAACCCGCGCAGAACTAGCGATTTTCCACACTATTATGGGATCTTAACCTGTCATACGATGAGTATACAAGTGATTCCCGCTACCTTGATCACTTACACCTCTCTATTCAGGAGCAATCTCTCTATGGCTCAAGGTACTGTACATATTGATCAGGCGCGGTGCAAGGGCTGTAACCTGTGCGTGGCAGCCTGCCCGCAAGATGTCCTGGAATTAGACGCCATGACACTCAATGCAAAAGGGTACCATCCTGCGATACTGAACGAAACGAACAAGACCTGCACTGGCTGTGCCGTGTGCGCAGTTGTGTGCCCGGATGTATGTTTCACCGTCTACCGGGAACCGCGCAGTATTCATCGCCCCCAAATGGCTTCGGCAAGTTGAGAGGCAGGCACCTATGACAAAAGAAATGCTGAAAGGGAACGTGGCTTTTGCTGAAGCTGCCGTGCGAGCTGGCCTCGACGCCTACTTTGGCTATCCCATTACCCCACAAACCGAACTACTGGAACATCTTTCCAAACGAATGCCGGAATTGGACCGCATCTTCTTGCAAGCCGAAAGCGAGGTTGCCGCCATTAACATGGTTTATGGCGCAGCCTGCGCCGGTAAACGGGTGATGACCAGTTCCAGTTCACCGGGCATCAGTCTTATGCAGGAAGGGCTATCTTATATCGCCGGGTCTGAACTGCCAGTCGTCATCGTTGATGTGGTGCGGGGTGGGCCGGGCCTCGGTAACATTCTGCCCTCACAGGGCGATTACTTCCAGGTGACACGATCCGCCGGGCATGGCGATTTCAATCCGATTGTGCTGGCCCCCGCATCGGTACAGGAGGTCATTGACTATACGATGCTGGCCTTTGACCTCGCCGAAAAGTATCGCCACATGGTCATCGTGATGGCCGACGGTCAGATCGGCCAAATGATGGAACCCGCTGAACTGCCCCCGATGCTCGCCGAGCGCCCCCCTACCCCCGACTGGGCACTAACCGGTGCAAAAGGCCGTGATCCGAATCAGATCGTTTCCATCTATCTTTCAGCGGATGAGATGGAAGGCTTCAATATTAAGATACAGGAAAAACTCAACACCATCCGCGCAGCAGAACAACGCTGGTTTGAACACCACGCCGACGACGCAGAGTTGCTGGTTGTTGGCTTTGGGACGGCTGGGCGCATCGCGTATACCGCCGTCGAGGCCGCGCGGGAAAAAGGACTCAAAGTCGGGCTGTTCAGGCCGCAGACACTGTTTCCTTTCCCCGAACAGCGCCTTTCTGCACTGGCCGACCAGGTAGAAGGGGTGCTGGTAGTCGAGATGAACGCCGGGCAAATGCTCACCGATGTCAAACTGGCAGTCGGCGGGCAGGTGCCAGTGCGGTTTTATGGACGGATGGGTGGCGCAATCCCCATGCCTGATGAAATCGAAGGTGTCATCGAAGAAAACTACCAGAAGCTGGCAACACGGATCGGTATATAAGGGAGGCATGTCATGGTAATAAGCCCAGAACAACTTAATGGTTATGAAACTGTATACCAGTACCCGGTATCTTTGACGGAGGCCCCCACACACTACTGCCCGGGCTGCACACATGGAATTGCCCACCGGCTGGTAGCTGAAGTGTTAGATGAACTTGCTGTCCGCGAGGAAACGATCCTCGTTGCTTCGGTAGGCTGTTCTGCCTTCTCATACAAGTACTTCAACGTGGATCGCTGCGAGGCCGCCCATGGTCGCGCCCCGGCTATGGCAACCGGGCTTAAGCGCGTCAACCCTGACAACATTGTTTTCACCTACCAGGGTGATGGTGACCTGGCCTCAATCGGCACGGCAGAGATCATCCATGCGGCAGCCCGCAATGAAAAGATCACCGTGATCTTCGTAAACAACGCCATCTATGGTATGACTGGCGGACAAATGGCACCGACATCACTACCGGGGCAGAAGACAAGCAGTTCACCCCTGGGTCGTAATGTTGAAACCCAGGGCTACCCGTTGCGCATGAGCGAAGTAGTCGCCCAACTTGATGGTGCCCAGTACGTGGTGAGGCGGTCCCTGCACAGCGTTGCTGAAATCCGCAAAGCGAAGAAAGCCATCAAGACGGCTTTCAAAGCACAGATTCATGACGTTGGGTTCAGTATGGTGGAACTGCTTTCCACCTGCCCCACCAATTGGGGGCTGACCCCGGATCAAGCGTTGAAATGGGTCGAAGATAACATGGTGCCCTACTATCCGCTCGGTGACTATAAAGTCACCGATGCCATCCGCAACCTATAGGAGCCAACTATGCAGCAAGAATTCCTGTTTTCCGGGTTCGGTGGGCAGGGTGTGATGTTTACCGGGCAACTGCTGGCCTATACCGCGATGGACGAAGGGCTGGAGGTAACGTGGATCCCGTCATACGGCCCCGAAATGCGTGGTGGTACGGCGCACTGCTTCACCGTTATCGGTGACACTCCGATCGGATCGCCCATTGTGGCACGGCCTAGCGTGGGCATAGTATTTAACATCCCATCGTTTCTGAAGTATGATCCGATCATCGCACCGGGTGGCAGGCTGGTCGTCAACAGCTCATTGGTTGGCCAGGATTCTGAACGTGATGATCTTGAAGTGCTGCACGTACCGGCAACAGAGATGGCCGAATCGCTTGGCAATATTAAGCTCGCCAATATGATCCTGTTAGCCGCCGCCACTGCTGATCATCCCATCATCACGCCTGAAGCTCTCAAGCGTGGGCTTGAGGGGCATATGCCTGCCCATCGCCGTAATCTACTGGACCTGAACAAGCGTGCAGTGGATGAAGGTGCAAACGTCAATTTAGCCATTGGCTAGAATCAGCCGGGGTGCTTTGTTGCTTGTCAAAGAGATCATGACGCAGAATCCGTGTACCGTACTGCCTGAATCCATACTGGTAGATGTGATCACGCTGTTAAAAACAACTAACTGCCGTCAGCTTCCGGTCGTGGATCACGATGAACACCTGATTGGTATCATCACTGACCGCGACGTACGGCTTGCGCTTAACTCACCGCTGACCCTCCACGAACGTCAGCAGGATATCGACCTGCTGCATAAAGTGACCGTCGAGGCCTGCATGACCTCAAACCCCATGACCGTCTCACCCGATGCAGACGCCGTGGAAGCAGCAGAGGTACTGATACGCTTCAAATTCGGAGCGCTGCCGGTTATCGACACTGAAAGATATGTGGTCGGTATCCTCACGACCACGGATTTCCTCAGGCGGTTTGTCTCAGAACAGGCTCAACAGAGCTGATCTCTATGCTATTCAGGTTCAGCCGCCGCCGGGTTCAGTTTGAACCCGGCGGTTCGCGTTTTTGGGCATGTTCAGTGATACTACAGGCATTGACAATCGAACAGAAAAGGCACAAACAATGGGGGATGAGAACCACACGCACGACGCACTGATGAGCGCCACCAATCTCCTGGGTGATCACAAATCATGGGTTGAGCTACAGGACATGCTGCCGCACCCCAACCTGGGAGTCAGCCCGGATGTGGCGGTAGCCAACGGGGCACGCGTCTCTTTCCTTGGCGAAAGTAAGGGGCAAGATGCTGACAGGAAACTGATCATGTACCTGCTGCAGAATCTTCATACCTCTCCGTTTGAACAGGTCGAATTCAAGTTTCGAGTCAAGGCCCCCGTAGTTGTGTGGTGGCAGTGGGTTCGGCATCGTACATGGCACTTCAACTTCCAAAGTGGCCGCTATACACCATTCGAAGATGACAGCTTTCACATCCCAATGGAGTGGCGACGCCAAAGTGCCAGCAACAAACAGGGCAGTGAAGGCACCGTGACACCAGCAGAAAGCGCCTATTTCTCCGAAAAGCTGGAAGCACTTTGCCGTGTCTCGTTTGAGATGTACCAGGAAGCGCTGACTGCCGGGGTCGCCAAGGAACAGGCCCGGCTGTTTTTACCAGCATGGGGTAGTTATTACATCGCTATCTGTAAGGTCGATGCCTGGAATTTGATGCATTTCCTGCGGCTGCGTATGGCTGATGACGCCCAGTGGGAAATCCGGCAGTACGCCAATGCGATATACACCATGTTTAACCAGTATATGCCATGGACTGCAAAAGCCTTCGCGGAATATCTGCTGAAATAGCCACATCATGACTATCTATCTTCAACGAAACGACATTCAGGTCAAGACCATTGGCCAGGACTCGACATACCAGTTACAGATCGGCCCGGCGCTGCTGCGCGATGTGGCTTGGTATGTCACCTATCGAACCACACCCGACGGCCCTTTGCAGCGGCAGCACGGCCAGATTGGCGCGTTGGATAAGAACTTGATCCGGGATGTGCATGATACCGGTGAACGGATGAACATCTCTGGCGGCACCAATCCCACTCTCCACCTCGAAACCACCGTCTATGACACCCGTCCAATGATCGGGATACGCGTAGGTATCACCAATACAGCGCATATACCACTCTACATTGAGGAACTGATACCATTTGACAGCCGCAGCATCTCATTCGGGCACGGGCCGCTGGATGGCTGGGTCAATGGATACCATTCCTGGAGTTTCACTGGGCTGGTTCGGCACAACGAGCGCCAGCCGCGCATGATCACGCACATCGTGACGCGCCCCCATGCCGAAAACACCGGCATCCGACCGCTGACTGGACGCGGTCAGTACACGGGAGATTGGGTTGGTGCGCTGATTGACCCGGATCATCACGCCCTTGTCGCGGGGTATATGGGTGTTGAACAACAGTTCGGGCAGATCTATGCAGATGGCCGGCCCGGCAACCTGTATCTGAAGCTGCAAAGCACTGCTGATGGCATGCGGCTTGACCCGGGTCAAACATTGTGGGGGGAATGGGCAGCCCTGTATATCGTCCCCCTGCCCCACCCTGACCCACTGCGCATCTATTCTCACGCCGTCATGCGGTTAACCTCGCCACGTCTGCACGATCAATCCCCTACTTCCGGTTGGTCGAGCTGGTACCAGTTCTTTAACAAGGTCACCCGTGAGGACATGGATCGTAACCTCGAAGCAGTCAAGGGCCTGTCGAATCAACTGCCGCTGCGCTTAGTGCAGCTTGATGACGGCTATCAACCTGCATGGGGTGATTGGCTGGAACATAATGAGAAGTTTCCGGGGGGTGTATCAGCATGGGCTGCCGATGTTCATGCAGCAGGGCTGGAACCAGGTCTCTGGCTAAGTCCATTCACTGTGGATCGCGGATCCAAGGTATTTAAGGAACACCCGGAAGCGCTCATCAAAAACAGAAAAGGCAACCCTGTTCATGGAGGATTTCTTGTCGAGCGCTGGCTGCATGGCCTCGACCCCACCCATCCCTACACGAAGGAATACATCCAACGAGTCATCAGCACAATCGTTAACGAATGGGGTATAAGGTACCTAAAACTCGACTTCCTGTACTGTGGGGCGCTGCCGGGCGTACGCTACGATCCGTACAGCACCCGAGCCAGTGCCTTCCGTGATGGCCTGCGGCTTATCCGTGATACGGCCGGGGAGGATGTTACCCTCCTCGGCTGTGGCTGCCCACTGGGGCCTGCGGTTGGCATCGTCGATGTGATGCGCGTCAGCCCGGATGTAGCCCCAACATGGCAACCGGAACAGCTAGGGCTGAAAGCGCCATTCAGAAACGACTGGTCACTACCTGCTACCCGCAACAGTCTCGCGGTCTCGATCAACCGAAGCTGGACACATCAGAGGTGGTGGTGGCTCGATGCAGATAATTTACTGGTGCGGGAACAGCAGGAACTCACCGAAGACGAGGTTCACACGCTGGCGAACACGGTGGGTATGCTCTCCAGCCACCTGATCATCAGTGATAATCTACCCCACACAGCCCCGGATCGGCTCGAATTGGCATCAAAGCTGCTGCCCCTGATGCCTGAAAAACGTGCCAACGTACCGGGGTTATTCTCGGCACGGATGCCGGAGGTCCTCGTCCGCAGGCGGTCCAACCTCACCGGTGAGTACACCCTGTTGATGGCCGCCAACTGGCAAGATAAACCTCACCAGCCACAACTGCCGGACGACATCCCCGGCTTCAACTCACAGGACGAGATCGCCGTGCTCAATTTTCACGACGGCATCGTAGAAACCGGCCTGCTCAGTGAATGGAAACTACCGACCCTGCCGCCACACGCCAGCCGACTGTACAGTCTGCGCAAGCTGACGCCCCTGCCAGCCTACCTGGGAAGCGATCTTCATATCAGTATGGGAGATGAAGTGAAGCGCTGGGAGATCAGTGAGAGCGACCTAACCCTCTTGATTGAAACCAAACACCATCACAAAGGGGATATAGCTATTGCGGCTGCGTCAAAACCAACCTCGGTTGAAGTGAATGGCGAGATGGCGCGCACGGCCATTTCGCCATCTGAACAGGATGAAGTGATTGTTTTCTCGTTCTCAGTGGAAGGTTCAGGCCCCTTGGAAATCCATATCACCTTTTGACCTGGCCCCGCACTGTTGGCGGCATAAGGCCCTCAAACAAGTCGATCAAGGCGTACTGTGATGCACCATGCTCGGCGAGCGACAGGTGGGCGCTGCTGTCCCGGTATCGGGCCAGTCCCAGCGCAAGGTGAACCGGGGTTACGGCAAGGTGCCCCCGGTTCCATGCCTCCCCGATGGCGAATCCCATCACGATCTGGACCTCCTCGGCGAGCGGCAAGCGGCGATCACCTGTATCCTGCGCAGTAGATGAAAGCGGTAGATCGAAGCTTTTACGCGTGATTGAAAACTGCTGTTTGAGCGCATCTTTCACAGGGCTATCAAACTCCAGAAGGGCCGCAAGCAGATGCTTTGCCGAGATCGAACGAGCCTGATGCCGTCGTGCTGTATCCAACGCAATACCCAGCACCCAGCCGCTTTCCATGCTGAACCGATAGCCCCTGTGCAGCGGATGATGGCTGTGATCAGATGGAGCCTTCCTGCTGAGACGGTCAAAGTGGGTCATCACAGAAGACGCCGTCACACCAAGCTCTGAAAGGAGATCATCCGCCGAGGAGAGGTCACTCAGCATTCCACGCAGCAGGTGATCCGCATCGACCACGCGGCTCTTTGCCGCCAGAGCCACCGCCGCCGCACGATTAATTGCCTCACGGACTTCAGTAGTCAGTTGCAGAGGCACACCAGACAGGCGATCATGGTCAGCACGCTGAGCGGTTAACCGGTCATGCAGGGCATCAGCGGTTACCCCTGCCGCATCGAGTGCAGCACGGGCCATCCCGCCAGGTTCCTGTGCCAGCCCCAGCAGCAGATGGCTGCATGAGACATAGGCATGGCCCAGGCCATCGGCAGCATCCGAAGCAAACGCCAAGGCCCGTTCAAACCGCTCGGTTGGGACAGGCCCTGATGTTAAGTGGGAGGCCATTAAATCGCGCGGCCTCGTGATTCGAGCCGGGCCTGAAGCACCTCGATCTCGGCTTTGATCGTCGAGCGTTCGCTGAGTGCTGTTGAAACCGGGGCGGCAAACTCCGCCTGATACGTTTCCTGAAAGCCTGACACATCATCCGCAAGTGTGGAAGCCGGCTCAATCACGAACTGCTCAATGGGTCGAAGCAGGATACCGGTGAAATTAACGTTGTCGTCATCGCCGAGCCAATCTGCCAGGGGATTCAACACGTCGCTGTTGACCCGGTCCACCATCGTGGGCAGTTCATTGATCAATGACTGCATCGCCTCCAGACCTGCCTTGGCACTATTCCCTGCGCCAAACGGCAATTTATCCATCAGCCAGATTACAAACTCGGCCAGCATCGATACAACGCTGTTCTCGGATTCGACGATATCCTCAACCGTCTGAGCCAGCGTATTCAATCCATTTGAGAGCGCGAGAACCTGCCGCGTCAACCATCTAATACCATCAGCCGGGCCGGGCAGTGCTTCGATAAATGCGGTAATGACCTCGCCGCCTCGCTCAACGCCATCCAGTACGTTCGTGACGAGAGTCAGCAGGTTACCAAACCCTGCCGCCAGAACAGCAAGCCCACCAGCAAGCAGCGTATCAATGCCGACTTCATCATGACGATTCCACAGTGCGTTTAGCTGCTGCACATCGACCAGCGCACGGCGTGCATCATCCAGTTCAAGGCTGAGTTGATCACGCTCGGCAGTGACAGTTTCCAGTTCAGCCTCGACAATTGCCAACCGTTCAGCCAACCGTGCGACATCGGTGGAGTCGTTCGGATCAAACTCGGCACCGTTGGGCATCACCACCATGGTAGGCTCGGTTTGTCGTGAGGCTGCGTAGAAAGCGGCGCTGCCGCCCAGCGCCACTGCCGCCCCACCCCCAAGCAGCAGGTTCAGCATAAACTGACGTCTGCCCGGTGCCGAGGGCTGCGTGTCCTCGATATCTGATTGCTGTTCGTTGGTATCATCAGGTACTGATGGCAGGTTCAGCAGGGTATGGTCGTCATACTCCGCCAGCACCTCACCATCAACAATCTGTGAATCATTCTGCTTCTTCTTTTGATCGTCTGCCATCCCCCACCCCAATCACTTTCGGTCTTACCATTATTAGTCCTGTGTCGTATACCCTAACCGCCTCAACTTATTCTCATCGCTGCGCCAGTTTTTAAGCACCTTCACCCACAGGTCAAGATACACTGAGGTACCCACCACGCCCTCGATATCAGTGCGGGCAGCTTTACCCAGCGCTTTAAGCGCGGCACCCTTTTTGCCAATGACGATACTTTTCTGTGAATCACGCTCGACGTAAATCACAGCACGAACGTAGGTCATTTCCTCGCTGCGTTCCTTGAACTCCTCCACCTCAACATGGATCGAGTGTGGTATCTCCTGTTCAAACTGGAGCAGGATATTCTCGCGGATGACCTCAGCAACGCTGTCTCGCATCCATGTATCGGTCAACTGGTCAACAGGGAAATAACGCGGCCCTTCAGGCAGATGCTCGATAATGGTACCCAGTACTTCTGATACCGCATCACCGTCCGTAGCACTGATCATCCGTGCCTCATAGTCATTCAACAATGCCTGGTAAGGTTCGGCAGCAGCAGCACGCTCATCAATCCCCACGAGATCGCGTTTATTCAGGATCAGGATCGGTACACCCTCGACCTGTTCGCGCACCGCCCCCGCGATAGCCTCATCAGCCCGCGTAGGCGGCTCTGATATATCGACGACAAACAACACCACATCAGCATCCCGCAAGGCACCTTGCGCCACGCGGACCATATGCTCACCGAGTCTTGAGCGTGCAATATGAATCCCCGGCGTATCGATAAAAACGACCTGCGCCGTGGGAAGTGTCAGAATGCCAAGTTGGTTATCTCTTGTAGTCTGCGGCTTGGGCGAAACAATTGCCAGCTTCTCCCCCAACAGGGCATTCACCAAGGTCGATTTACCCACATTGGGTTTGCCGATTACCGCCACGAACCCGGATCGATGTCCTTCTGGCAGGGTCTCCCCATCAATCAACGGTGTCGTATCGATCTCGTCGCTCATATGGCCCTCAGCTTAAACGGGTTGAAATCCGTATCAATGTCATAGTAGTCCTCGTTTTCGGCGCGTTTGAGTGTGTTGACCACCCAGTAGGTGGCAGGTGTCAATGCCACCTCTATAACCACCTTGAAGATGTAATTCGATATGATCAGCGTCAGCGCCAGCCCCCAGGGGAACACACCGAATGCCGCAGCTATCAGGATGAAAATCGTGCTGTCGATCAACTGGCCTACCAGCGTCGATCCAATAGTACGCATCCATAGGTGACGCCCCTCTGTCAACACCTTCATGCGCGCCAGCACAAAGCTGTTAGAGAACTCCCCGGCAAAATAGGCCACCAGGCTGGCGATGATAATGCCGCCACTGGTCACACCACCGAGGATAGCGTTGTAGGCTCCTTGCCCGGCATAGCCCTGCCAGTCCGCCTCACCGGGCATCACGCCGACGGCCCACAAGGTCAGGGCCATCAGGCCAGCCGCAAGGAACCCCAGCCAGATCACACGGCGTGATTCCCGGTAACCGTAGACCTCGGTCAGGATATCCCCAAAAATATAGCTGATGGGAAACAACAGCGTCCCGCCATCAAATGCCAGTCTCAGCCGGAACAGCGAAATGCCCCAATCAATTATTTTAGCTGATGATGCAATATTGCTGACCAACAGCACTGTGATGAATACCGCCATCACCACGTCGAGATAGCGGTAGCTTCTGCGTTCTGTCAAAAGCCCCTCTTGTTTCCTATCCCTGTGTAAACGATTCCGCCGGGCCAGCCCCAAATCGCTTCACTTCATAGGTGAAGTTCGCTGATGCGCGCTGCCTAACGGACACTTTCAGCATCTTAATATACCCATATTCTGCGTCATATTCGATCACAACATCGTCATCGGATACGTCATTGGCCTCCGGGACGACCTTCAGCAGAATGTCACGTGCCCAGGCAAAGGACCCTGGCACTGAAAACAGCCAGAAGTCTTTCCCAACCTCGACCATACGCCATTTACCCTCCCATCGGCGATACACTACGCCATCCACCACGGTCAGATCGTGATCGCCAACCCGGTTCAACTCCGCACCGATATACCCTGCCCGTAACCAGTACGATGCGAGACCTTTACTGCGCCATTGACTGATGTTCTGCACCAGTTCCTTCATCCTGGCATCTTCCATAATGTCCTCCTTGGCTGTACTGCGCACAGGTTATTCCTGCTCTACAGGATCAATAAGCGAAGCGAAATCGGGCAGATACTCCCACCCCAGCCTGTAAACCGGCAATGATTTATACAGCATGTCCGACACAGATTCCGGGCCGGGATCGTGCAACAGGGTCGGTTTCAGGCCAGGATCTGACAGCACCCCCACGACATCAACCCGATGAATCGGCATTCGTTCATCCGGGTTTGAGTAGGCAAACACGCGGTATGGGCGTGCCATATCCAGTTCTTTCACATAGAGATCATCACGCTTGCCGTTGCCGGCACGCCAACCAACGATATCCGCCCGTGGAAACCGCTCCCCTTTGTCTGCCAGGAAGCGCAGCACATTGAACCCTTTGTACTCCTGCTGAAAGTCGTCATATGCCCATGCCGGGATCAGGGTATCTAGCGGGCGGTACAGGTATGCTACACCATAGCGCAGCACAATCTGCCCACGGAAAAGCGTCATCATGCCGCTGGGCACATCCAGGTTGTCATCACCTGGCGTTAAAAGCAGCGCGGCCAGTGCGGACGGCGCAGGCCGTACTCTTAGCAACAACCCGTCAACAATCTCAAATGGCGGCGAAGGAATCTCCATCAACAACTCTTTCTAATCCGAGAAGAATGAGAGCGCAATACGCACACGCTCCTCGATATCATCGGGCGTGTCTTTCGGGATCGACTGAATGGCGGCCTGTGCTTCAACGATGCTAAATCCCATTGATGTCAGGACCTCAACCACATCCGTATCGATGCTGGCTATAGCACCAAGGCCAGGAGGCAAGTCACCGGAGAACAGTTTGCCCTTCAGCTCCAACACGATCTTCTGGGCAGTCTTTTTACCCACACCAGGCACCCTGGAGATCACTTCCGGCTGCTCGCCCTCAACCGCATTTGCCAGCATCTCAATGGTCAGGGTGCTGAGTACAGCAAGGGCCAACCGTGGCCCAACCCCTGAAACTCCCAACAGCAGCAGAAACACGCGGCGCTCCTCTCGGCTTGAGAAGCCGTACAGCGTCAGGGAATCCTCGCGTACCACGAGATGCGTGATCAAATGGATAGGCCCGCCTATCCCATCCAGGCTATCGATGAGGCTGCTGGGCACAGAGACTTGAAGACCTGCTCCGCCGATGCGAACAATAATGCTGTCATCGCCGATCCATTCAACATCACCAGTGAGTGAAGCTATCATAATTTACGGGTAACCTCCAGTTGTTTCGCACTGTCCCTGCCCATCTTTATGATAGCGGATTTCAAGGCGCAGGGACATTTCCCGGCAAAATGCGACAATCCCTGTCTTTGCAGTACAATAGAATAGAGACTGCCCCAGTAGCTGGAGGAAAGATCAATGGGAGTTACAGCTCAACCTATCACTCAACAGGTCAAAACCGGGGACGGCTGGCTGCATAGCCGTAACTGGGACCTTACCTTTATTATCCTGAACGTTGTCCTTGTTTCAGTGCCTTATCTCAGCTATCTTGCACTCTCCAACATGGATGTCATCCTGGGGCCGGTAGCAACTACTTTTGGGACCAATGTAGATGATATCAGCCGCAACATTGTCAACTTTACAATCGCCCTGCTGATCGGCGGGCCCCATATGTACGCCACCTTCTCCCGCACGGCATTGGATAAGGATTACGCCAAGAAACACCCGCGTATCATGTGGACGTCGCTGGCTATCCCGGTGGTGGTGATCTCGTTGGCGCTGTTTGACTTGCAGCTTCTCCTGACCGTGTTCTTCTTCTGGGCTTCTGTGCATGTTTTGCACCAGATCATCTTCATCACGGAGATGTATAACCAGAAAGGAAAAGCGGCTCTGAGCCAATTCAGCCGTGCGGTCGATTATGCCGTTATCCTGACAGCACTGTATCCGCTGGCAGCATGGAAAATCTATGACGGCACTTTTGCCATCGGGCGCAACGACATCAGCGGGACAGTCCGGCTGGTTTTTGATACTATCGGCATCCCTTGGGGCACGTGGTTTGTCTGGCTGATTGGCATCGCGTTTGGGGTTGCTCTGATCGCCTGGATCGGCAAAACCATTTATGAAGTACAACAGGGTCAGTTTAATATGCCCAAGGTCCTGTTCATCGGTTTCACAGTGCTGGCTGCCTTCTGGGTACCTGCACTCGGCAACCTCGATACGGCTTTCCAGGGTATGAACCTGTGGCACTCGCTCCAGTATCTTTCCCTGACGTGGATGCTGAACAACCTCCGCCAGCGGCGTGGCGAGCTGGATAACACGCCGTTCATCAAACGCATCTCAGAGGATGGGACCGCGCGAAAGTACTACCTGTTCAACATAGGTTTAACCGCACTCGATGTGCTGCTGGCAGTCGGTATCTTTTTTGTGCTGCGCTTCGCCTTTGCCTATGACTTCGACGGGGCTTTTGACCGCGCCTACTACATCGCGGTACTGAGCTTCCTGTGGATTCACTACTATCACGATCACTTCCTTTTCACTGAGCCTGAAGTGATTCTTTCTTGACCAGGATACAGAATCAACTCAAAACAGGATGCCGCCCAGGGCATCCTGTTTTTGTTTCACTCCCCACCACAAAGTAAAATGCGGGCATATCATAGATGACAGGGGAGTCACAATGAGCCATGACCGCCCGTGGTTAAAGCAACCTGCGTACAGCATTCTTGAACACACGTCAACTGTGCTGAAGGGCAATCCACCGGGTGATCCCGTCACCCGGCAGGTGGTGGTCTATCTACCACCGGGCTACACAGATTCAACCCGTCGTTACCCGGTCATCTGGTATCTACCTCCTCTGACAAGTTGGGGGGTGAAGATGCTCAACGTCTCTCCGTGGGATGAAAACCTGCTGCAACGTGCCGACCGCCTCATCCGTGCCGGTGATATGCCGCCTACCCTCATCGCCATTCCTGACTGCTTCACCATGCTGGGTGGCAGCCAGTATCGTAACAGCCCGGCAGTGGGTCGCTACCGTGACTACCTGCTCACCGAATTGCTCCCATTGATTGACTCAACCTACAACACTATTCCCGAACCTGCCCATCGTGGCGTGGTGGGCTACAGCAGCGGCGGCTATGCAGCCATCAGCATCGCACTGGAAAGTCCCGGTATCTTTGGTGCAGCAGCCAGCCACAGCGGCGATATGGGCTTTGAGCATTGTTACCGCCCAAGCCTACCCGGCGCAGTGCGCGGACTGGAACAGCATGGCGGCCTCGATGCCTTTATGGACACGCTGCCTGATGGCCCCACCTCGAAGCCCGAATGGTTCGAGGCACTTAATATCGTCGCCATGAGTGCATGCTACGGGACTAACGAAACCATTGAACTGCCATTTGAACCGCACACGGGCGAACTCAGGCCAGAGGTGTGGGAGTCGTGGTTGCAATACGATCCGGTGGTTCAGGCTGAACGGCATCATGAAAACCTGAAGCAACTCTCGGCCCTGTACTTTGACTGCGGCGATCAGGATGAATTCTATCTCAACCTCGGTGCGCGGCAGCTCAGCCGGGTTCTGAACAAACACGGTATCGACCACACTTATGAGGAGTTCGGCGGAACGCACCGCAACATCACGCATCGCTATGACATTTCCCTGCCTTTGATCGCGCAGGCCATCCAACCGTAGCCAATATGAAGCCATTTCACCTGCTTTTTCTGATCGCCCTGCCCGTTGCGGCTTCCCTGTTCGTGGGATGTGCCCGTAACGAGAGTTACATCGTGCTGGTCACCGCCACACCCGCAGGTAACCCGGTCATCGCGAACCCGGGGAACCCTGCTACCAGCGAGGACGTGCAGCCCGGTGGGATTGCCACGGCAACGCTTAACCCCAGCAACGTCCCTACACCGACGTTTGTGCCAACCCCGGAGGCAACGCGCGCAGGCATTGTTGATCCAGCACAGGAGATCACATACATAGTGCAACCCGGTGATACACTGGCCGTGATCGCTAACAGCTTCGGGGTCACGGTCGAAACGCTGACAGAGCAAAACGGCCTGCCCAGCGCCGATGTACTCTCAGTAGGCCAGCTACTGATCATCCCTCAATCGATCCAATATGAAGGTCCGGATTTCAAGATCATCCCGGATAGTGAGTTGATCTATGGGCCGGGTGTGAGGGGATTCAGTGTGGCCGCCGCCATGGAGGCACTGCCGAACAGCTTCCTTGCCAATTACACCGAGGAATTCAACGGGCAAATGTGGTCCGGAGCCGATCTGGTTGAACAGGTTGCACTAGAGCAAAGCATTAATCCACGACTGTTACTGGCCTTGCTCGAATACGAGAGTCGCTGGCTGAGCAAATCCCAGATCGAGGGTGATGCACTCATGTATCCTATGGGCTACATGGATGGCCCTAATCGCGTTTCGGGGCTGTACGAACAGCTCAACTGGGCTGGCAAGATGCTGCAAATGGGGTACTATGGCTGGCGCATCCGGGGCCTGGCTGCGACTGTGCTGGCTGATGGCGCACGTTCCAGCCTTGACCCCACCCTCAATGCCGGGACGGCTGGCGTGCAAGTGCTGCTGGGGCGCACACGCACATATGATGAATGGGTTGTCGCTACGGGGCATACAGGGCTGTTTGCCACCTATGTCAATATGTTTGGTGACCCATTCCTTTATGCGGCGGATCCAGTGATCCCCGCGGCCCTGACACAGCCCGAGTTGTCCTTACCCTGGACCGAAAGTGAGGAATGGTACTACACCGGCGGCCCACATGGTGGATGGGGCAGCGGCAGCCCGTGGGCGGCCCTTGATTTTGTCTCTCGGCAGGAAACGACGGGCTGCGAGGTTGATTCGGCTTACATACGGGCCATGGCCGATGGCGTAATCGCAGTCAATCGCTACGGTGTTGTCATCCTTGATCTTGACGGTGACGGCGACCCGGGTACCGGTTGGACGGTCTATTACCTTCACACGACCAGTGATACGCGCATGGTGACCGAAGGGCAAATCGTGCAGCGTGGTGACCCGATTGGCAACCCCGCCTGCGAAGGCGGCTTTAGCACCGCGACACACGTCCACATCGCGCGGCGATACAACGGCGAATGGATCGCAGCGGACTGCACCAACTGCCTCAGTGAAATCGACTACCCCAACTTCGTGATGAGCGGCTGGACAGTGTACTCATTTGGATACGAGTATGACGGCTCACTGATCAAAGGTGACGAATACCGCGAAGCCTGCGCCTGCCGCGCCGATTTCAATCGGATGTCCGGCTGGTAAGGCTTAGATTAGACTACGGCATCGGGTAAACGCAGCAGGTGAGATCGTGAGCATCATCGACTGACAGCCCGGAATCCAGCAGAAGATAGCCACCCTCAGACCGAGGACGGGCATGGGCAAAGCTGGATACGCGCAGATGCCTGCGGGCAATCACCTCATATGAGCCATCCGTGACGATATGCCCTGTCACCAGTGCCCGCAATTCGCTCCGATCAGTGCTGAACGCTTGCAGGAACCCAGGCAGCAGATTGGCGTACTCGCGCCGCCCGACCTCCCCTTCACACTGCGTAAAGAAAAAGTTCCACACCGGGCGAAACTCACGAAAGCCTTCACTGATCACCAACCCGCGCAGCAAATGCAGATAACGCGGGTCTTCGGGGCCAGTCACAGCAAGATGGTACTGCGCCATCTGTCGATACTCGGCTTCGGACCAGTTCAGATAGCGTTCGAGCAGTTCCACCGTCTCAGCCTGCTGGAGCAAATGGTCACACTCCATCAAAAGATCCTCATGAGAGAAGAAGCTGATCCCTTCCACAACCGATGCATAGATAAAATCAGGATGCGCCCCCGCATGGTTAAACATCACACCACCTGGCGTACGCAGGGCGAATGGCAGCGACTTCAGAAATGTGATGACCTGCTCTCGATCATCACCAAGCGCATGTTCAAAATCAGCAGTAAACAGCATATCCCCCTTTGACAGCGGGATGCTGTAGATATGAACCAGTTCGTGGTTGCCGGGCAGCATCGTGACGTGATCCACGCCAAGTTCAGCCTGCAGGCGCATGATGTCGAGTAGTATGTCCAGTGAAGCATCGCGCCGGGAATGGTAGCCGTGTATCACATCGCCCAGAAACAGCAGCCGGTGCGCCGCACCTTCCCGGTATAACTCAAGGAAGTGATCACGATACCGCTGATACGGCTCCCATTCCCCGTGCAAATCGGTCACTACATACAGGATGCCATCCACTACATCAACAATCCGGTTCATACCATTCATCGCTTTCGGGATAACAACATTCGCCGCTTGTACTCAAACGGCGAATGTCTTATTCGATCTGATTGACCCGTATCAGGCAGGGGCTTTAGTAACCCAGCACCTCGACGACACTGCGTACGGCATCAGCGGAATGATCCAGCATGGCGCGTTCTTCGTCGGAGAGCTTCATCTCGACGATATGCTCGACACCATTTGCGCCCAACACCGCAGGCAACCCAATGAACAGGTCCTCATAGCCGTATTCGCCCTTGCAGTAAACCGCTGAGGGAATCACGCGCTTCTGGTCCTTCACGATGGATTCAACCATGCTGACGGTCGCAGCTGCAGGGGCATAGTAACCGCTGTAGCCCAGCAGCCCAACGATCTCACCACCGCCCTTGCGCGTACGCTGGATGATAGCCTCCAGCGTTTCCCCGGACATCAGTTCCAGCACCGGAATGCCAGCTACCGAGGTATGGTGCGGCAGCGGCACCATGGTGTCACCATGACCACCGAGTACCAGGCCATGAATATCCTTGACAGATACACCCAGTTCCATCGAGATGAAGGTCTTGTAGCGGGCGGTATCGAGCGCGCCAGCCTGCCCGATCACGCGCTCGCGGGGGAAGCCGCTTTCGTGCAGCGCGACGTGGCACATGGCATCCAGCGGATTGGAGACAAGGATCAGGATCGCGTTGGGCGAGTGTTCCACGATGGATTTCACCACGCTGCCCACGATCCGCTGATTCGTCTTTACCAGATCATCACGGCTGGGGAACTGACCGGTCTGGGGGTCCTTGCGGCGGGGAACACCGGCAGTGATCACCACAACATCCGAACCAGCGGTGTCCTTGTAATCGTTTGTACCAACGAGCTTGAGATCAAAGCCCTCGACCGGGCCTGATTCTGCGAGGTCAAGCGCCTTGCCCTGCGGCATCCCTTCAACGATATCGATCAGAACCACATCAGCCAACTCGCGTGAGGCGATCCAGTGCGCACAGGTTGCACCGACATTACCCGCTCCGACTATAGTCACTTTCTTACGCATGTGTGAAACATTCCTCCTGGGAATATGGAAAACAAAAAAGCCGACCCGGTGTGTGTCCGCCTGGTCGGCTCCATCAACTCAGCTACTTCTTACGGCCTCCAATGAGCGCACCCTGGAAAACATCCAACGCCGCCCAATCACCCCTGGCAGCAAGTTCCGCCTGCTCTGGCCATGATGAGGCATTGAACGGGGCCTTGAAACCAGCATCTTTGAGCGTGGTTGTAATCTCCTCAGCGGATTTGGCTGCCAGCCCGGCAAATGTCGCAACCCCGGCCTCAGTCAGTAAGGTTGAAATTTTCGGGCCGATACCTTCAATACGAGTCAAATCATCCGAGGCCGATTCGTCAGTTGTTTCAGCGGGGGTTTCCACTTCGTGCCCGGCCTTTGCATGAGGTTCTTCATCATGATGGTCTTCATGGTGTGCTGGAGCCGGTTCAGGCTCGCCACCCTCAGGCCACTTCTGGGTCACAGGGTTGGAAAACGCCGGGTTGACCAGCGTCATAATCAGTGCAACAGCAACACCAGCCCCGGCGGCTGCCATCGACCACGACGCAAGGACAGCCCCCAGTGCCACACCATGAAACAGCACCCCAATCAGCGCCATCAGCATGGCGACCACTGCAAAGAAGTAAAATAGTGGATTGAGTTCGGGTTTGCCTGCCTCATCACGTCGAAAAACTACCCAGAGTGTGAACCCGGTCAACATCAATGTGATTCCTGCCCAGCGTATCGCTGCCAGCCATGATACCGGACTCCACAACGCACCAGAGGGAGCACCCAGCGCCAGCGCAACCACGAACAGGATAAAGCCAATAAAGAAGACAAGTCCGTATTGACGAGCAAGAGTCTTCACAGGGGTCCTCCTGCGTGAAGGTATTTTAGGGATAAGTAATGAGGATACATCGTATTTATCAGATCACTCTGATAAAGCGTGCAGATTTTAGCACGACAGCAGGCCAACCGCCATAGGTCACGCGGCCTAAACCGCCTCGACCGGGGCAGCAGCAGGCTCGTCTTCTTCGGTGTCCAGCACGCTTTGCAGTGACGTGATGGCAACTTCCAGCATCGAGAGATCAGGCTCACGTGTGGTGAGTTTCTGCAGCCACAACTGGGGCTGGACCATGATACGCGCCCAACTCTGATCAAGACGGCGCGCAAGAAAGCGAATGTACTCGTAAGCTATCCCGGCAATCACAGGGACCAGCACGATTCGCGAGGCCAATCGAACCAGCAATGGCGGACGCCCCAACAAGGCAAACACCAGCACCGACACGATGACAACCACCAGCAGGAACCCCGTACCACAGCGGGGATGCTCCAGCGGATATTTTGCGGCTTCCTCTGGTGTCAGGGCCGCGCCAGCTTCGTAAGCGTTGATCGTCTTGTGTTCAGCACCGTGATACTGGAACACCCGCTGAATGTCTTCAGTCTGGCCGATGGCCCAGATGTAGGCGATGACGATGGCGAGGCGGATCACACCCTCGATGAGATTGCCGGCAAGCGCCGATTCGATGCCCAGCCATGTATGCAAACCGTCCGCGACAGCCGCCGGAAGCAGGAAGAAAAGCCCAATCCCCAGTGCCATCGAAACAGCCACCGTTCCAAAAGCCGCAGCACCACCAAACTCAGCTTCTTCGCCCATGGCTACATCTGCGGAGTAGATCAGAGCACGCGTGCCCAACCCCAATGAATCCCAGAGCAACCCCAGCCCACGGACAAACGGCACCTTACTCCAAACGCCGTTATAAAGCGATGAGGTGATTTCCTCCTCATGTAGAACAATGCCGCCTTCCGGGTCACGTACAGCTACCGCAAAACGATGACTGCCACGCATCATCACGCCTTCAATGACGGCCTGACCGCCATAGTTAAATTGTTTTGACATCGATTTTCTTTCTTATGTGCCTGACTCTACTCTATCAATCCGTGGTAACGAGCAGACCGCAGGTGGGTAATGGCTACTGCAAGCGCGTCGGCGGCATCATCTGGCTGTGGCACTTCATCAAGATTCAGTAGTAATCGCACCATCTCCTGCATCTGAAGCTTGGGTGCGTTGCCATAACCTGCCACAGCCTGCTTGACTTCAGCCGGAGTGTATTCTGCAATGGGTAAATTCTGTTCCGCCATGGCAAGCATCGCAACGCCACGCGCCTGCCCAACGACGATAGCGTTGGTGACGTTCTTACCAAACAGCAGCTTCTCGATCCCGGCAGTCTCAGGTTGATACTGCTCGATGAGATCAGTTAATTCACGATAGATGGATTGAAGCCGCTGTTCTACCGGCATTTTGCTGGGGGTCTCGATGCAGCCGTACGCCACGAATTCGGTATCTCCCCCTGCCCCATCACACACTACACCGTAACCCGTCCGCGCGATGCCGGGGTCAATGCCCAGTGAGATCATCTGTATATGCCTCAATTCAAAAGGGGCGAAACCCCGCCCCTTCATGATGCCTAGCCTGCGGCTTCAAGTGCCGCAACAACCTCGTCATTGATATCGAGGTTGGAGAAGACGCTCTGCGTATCATCCAGGTCTTCAAGCTGCTCCAAAACTGACATTACTTTCAGCGCCTGTGCCGATGCCAGCTCGATGGGGGTCGTGGAAATCCAGTCAAGCCGGGCATCCTCAACCATCAGCCCAGCGTCTTCAACTGCCTGCAGGACGACATGCAAATCTTCGCGCGATGTCGTGATCTCGAATGTATCGCCTTCATCGGAAACATCCTCAGCGCCTGCCTCCGCCGCGATCATGAACACGTCATCGAACTCCATTGAGCCACCTGTCAGACTGATAGCGCCTTTCTGTTCGAACTGCCATGTAACTGAACCCGGCTCGGCCATGTTGCCGCCAGCCTTAGTCACCACGTTTTTGATCTCGGCAATAGTGCGATTGCGGTTATCAGTCGCCACCTCGATCAGAAGCGCGATGCCATGCCCGGCATACGCCTCGTAGATGACCTCCTCGATCTCCGCGCCGTCCTTCAACTCACCAGTACCACGCTTGATGGCCCGTTCGATGTTGTCCTTCGGCATATTCTGCGCCTTGGCGCGGTCGACAGCCAGCCGCAAGGCCGGGCTTTCATCGGGGTTGCCGGTGCCACTCTGGCGTGCCGCTAATGTAATATCACGCGCCAACTTGGTGAATATCTTGCCACGCTTGGCGTCATTAGCGCCTTTCTTGCGCTTAATGGTTGACCATTTACTGTGCCCTGACATCGATAGTTTTCCTCACTACAATTATTTCAACCACACCGGGTGTGTATTCTTTATACAAAACCGAGAATTGATTATACCATTGTGCGGTAATGGCTTGTCAACACACGCTATGGATAGCAATTGAGTGTATGGGCGGCTTCATTGAGTACGCGCCGTGCCCCGGTACTCTGGCGCTCGCGTTCCATCAGCAGGAAGTCACGTTCGGCAATCCGCATATCAAGCGGTTCCCGGTACTCACCCCGGATAATGCCATCTTCATCCAGCAAAACATAGCGGTATGTGCGGATGTAGCCATATTCACCAGGGCTGACTTGTTCCGGCACTGTATCGAGGAGGTCCTCAATTGGCAGTTTCTCGTAGTAGATGCCGAAGTTGTAGCCGATCAGCAGCTTGAGTGATTCTTCGTCACCGCCAAGTATCAACCAGTGATCAATGCCATTTGCATCGGCAAAAGCCTGCCGTTCGGCAAGGGTGTCCCGCTGATCATCAAACAGGACCAGTGCCGTTTCCACCTCAATTGACGGCGAGTGTGACGCAGCCATCTGCCCATAGGTTCTCAGATCATTCAGCGTCTGATCGAGGTCTTTAGTTGGATCATTGATGTAGCCGAAACCAAACAGGATCATGCGCCCGCGAAGATTCTGGTCAGATACCCACGTACCCGTGTTGTCTTCAAGTGCAAACGAATCGATATATGCGATGCGTTGTACCACCTTGATCGGCTTGAAGTAGGCAAAGACTGCCGTCGCGAGGAAGAACAGCCCGGTTATGGTATATAAGATGTTCAGAGGCTTGCTAAAGAAAGTGAGGAGACGCTGCTTCATGATGAGTAAAACCCAAAAGAATGACTGATACGATAAACAGGCTGCAACCAGAACGGGGCGTTTTCTTCGGCAAGCAGCCAATTGATATGCCGGGTTGAGCGGTTCATGCCTTCCAAGAAACGGTACTCCATACGAATTTGCCCGTCAGGGTCAACCAAAACAAATGTAGATTCGTGTGCGAATTCGTAGCCGGGCTGCCCCTCGACTTCCACCCGGTCAAAGAATACCCCAAAATCCGCACCTACGGTGCGCTTTATGTTAGCGGGTTCGCCCGTCACCCAATACCAGCCGTCGAAGCCCTCTATATTGAGCATTTCGCGATACTCGGCGAAACGTTCCAGCGTATCACGACCAGGGTCAAACGTCATTGAGACCAGCACCACCTCATCACCCAGCATATCCTGCTCATCGAGATACAGCGCCAGCCGCATCATTTCGCTGGTCATAGCCGGGCAGGCATCCGTGCATCGTGTGTAGACAAAGTCATACATCACGACCCTGCCATGAAGCTGCTCGCTGGTGAAGGCATTGCCATCCTGATCGATCAATTCGTACTGCGGAGCTTGGTCAATGACCGGAAGAACATGCACTGGCTTGATGACCACAAACACAAAAATGATCACCGCAACAAGCAGCATAACTCCCCCCGCCCCGTACCTCACAACCTGGTCACGAGGTTGAGCAAGGGGGGATTCAGATTGTACTTGGCGTTTTAGCTGTTCTGACATTCGGCACCTAAAGAACAAGACGCAATCAGTCAGATATTACCGTGCCATGGGCCAGGTGTCAGTAACCAATGTCACACCTTACCCCTGACAGGCAGCAAAAGGGCCGGGCAAGCCCGGCCTAATGGGTATGCACAGGTCGTCAGCGCCGGTTCTAGTCGCTGTTTCCCCCGGAAATCTGGCGGGCCTTGCGCCACGCCTGGATCGCCAGCTTCAGGCCTGAACCTACGGCAGCGCCGGGGTTGGTGATAGCGTTGATAATCACTTCTACCGCATCCGGGGCGATATCCTCCAGGACGCTTAGAACCTGATCCACCTTGTCAACGGAAGGCTCTGCCTCTACCTCGTCCATTTCCTGAAGTTCAGCGACTGTCTGATCTAAGACGGGCTGCTGCTCTTCAGGCATATCAACCTTCTCCATGACCTCTTCGCGAATCTCATGGAACGCCTGGTTGAGAGTAACATCGCCAACATGCATGGTGTTTCCATCACCGATCTGAACATTGCTCTTGTCAACGCTGCCGATACTGACCTTGTCGCCTCCGACCTTATCGCCCTGGACCTTATCGCCGGAGATATTCTGATCCCCGCCGACGAAATTGCCGCCAATATTGACGCCACCACCAAAGTTGATATTGTTGCCGCCACCCTTGTTATCGTCTTCTGCCATAGTAGGCACCCTCCTCTAAAGAGTCATCCAACGCTGCTACGGCTTATTGTAAGCCGATTTACCCGGTTGCAAAACTAAGTTGCAGCGAGAACGACGCAATGTTCAGCGATAGATTTAACAGCCCCTTCGGCTTGGTCTCTGGCGAAACCGCAACGCTCTCGACTTTGAACTCCGTGATCCTGCGCCCATCACGCTCAACTTCAATCCGCACAATCTGCTTGCCGGGGGCACTGGCCTTGAGCATGAACCAGCGGATTTCGGCACGACCATCCGGGTGAATCGTCAGCTTTTTGGTACGCTCACCGATCACCTCACCGGTGACAGCCGTCACAGTGACATCAATGTCGATCACTTCGAGTTTACCCGTTTCAGGGTTTACCGGCGTTGGGATGGCGACCTCATTGCCCTTAACGGCCCTTGTATCTTTCTCACCAAAAGGCGAAGGTGCATCGCTGAGGAGTACGGCTACCTGCAGTTCATATGCTTCATGGGTATGAACCTCGTTGGGGAGAGCCACATCAAAACGGCGCTTCTGGTCACGCAGTTCTTTGGGTTTTTTACCCTCGACATTGATGGTAATCTTGTCACCTGCTACCTTATCACCATGAACCTGATCACCGGAGATGTTTTGATCCCCCGCGATCAGGTCGCCTTTAACAGTCGTTTCGCCTTCAAGTATGACACCTCGGCTGCGCTCCGCTGGCCGTGGCGCAGGGGAAGCTGCCGGGCTGGGCACCTTGGAGGCAGGTGCCGCTGGCGGTTTTACCTCTGATGGCAGCGCGGGAGGCTCAGCACCGGACGACTGGGGGGAGACCCCGGCTAACCCGAGCAAGCTGGTACTCACAAAGGGATCCAACACAGACCGGGTTGTGTTGAACACCAGTATCCCCGCCATGCTACCATCCTGGTCAAGAACCACCACTGCCGGAGCACTGGCAGAAGCGGCCTGTGAAGCTGCCGCATCGCGGCTGGAGTCAAGTTTGACGACCGGCAGCGCACGAAACGTTTCGATGCGTTCTGCGAGTGGGAGGTCCAGTATTGCAGGGCCGTCCTCCTCCAACCACTGCCGGAACAGCGCATAACTCCCGCCTCGGAAGTGACCAGCACGGTCCCTGATCACCAGCATCCACCATTCGTGGCCGCTGGCGTCTGCCAGAGCCTGCAAAGCATCGCGAACGGTGGCGTCTGCCCAGACCATCACATAGCGATTTGCCTTACTGCCAACATCCTGTTCAGTAATGAGTTCCATAGTGACTAACCCTGTGCGTGGTAAAAACAGGTTGATTTCTGTAGTGTAGCACAGTGTTATAGCTTGAGAAACCAACCTTCTCTACCCAGATTCTTTATGCCTTTTTAATGTTTTTTTGCGCTATTTAAATGGCCTTCATGGTATGCTAAGTTTGAACTCAAAATTAAAGAGTTCTCATCCCTATCCTCACCCCATTAGAGTCGTTTTCATGATGAGACGCCCCATCTCATCATGAAGCGGCTCTAACCCTTTTCCACCCAAAAACCATCAGATCATCCCCGGCAGAGTGACATTCAGCGCACAGCGAAACGAAGAATGGCTCTTTGTGCCTCACGGTGCAAAGGGTTACACTAGCGACATAATCACGTCTGGGGACAACTCGCAATCGGAGGTCACATGGAAGTTAAGCAAAACCACCCGGAACTGGAAATGCTGGGCTTTCGTAACTTAAACCAGGTCTACTGGCAGTTACATACCCCGCAACTCTACGAGCAGGCCGTTCGTCGCCAGGAAGGATTCATCGCACACCTGGGCCCATTGGTTGTCCGTACCGGGCACCATACAGGTCGTGCCCCGAAGGATCGCTTCATTGTACGAGATGAGGAAACGTCTGATACCGTCTGGTGGGGTGATACCAACAAGGAATTCTCACCGGAAGGGTTCGCGGCACTGCGTCACAAAATGCTTGCTTACTTCCAGGGTAAAAACGCATTCGTTCAGAGCTGCTGGGCAGGGGCTGACAACACCAACCGCCTGGCTGTCAGAGTCATCACAGAGAAGGCGTGGCACAGCTTGTTTGCCCGCAACATGTTCATCCGTGCCACGCCCAGTGAGCTTGACAACTTTGAGCCAGACTTCACCATCATCCATGCCCCCAGTTTCCACGCTATTCCGCAGATTGATGGCACCAACTCATCGGCATTCGTGCTGATCAGTTTCAAGGAACGGCTGATCCTGATCGGTGGCACCAACTACGCGGGCGAGATCAAGAAGTCGATCTTCAGCGTGATGAACTACCTGCTGCCGCGCAAGGGCATCCTCACCATGCACTCATCCGCCAATGAAGGGAATGACAAGGACGTAGCCGTGTTCTTTGGGTTGTCGGGCACGGGTAAGACCACCCTGTCAACGGATTCAACCCGCACCCTGATCGGTGATGACGAACATGCCTGGAGTGATGATGGCGTCTTCAACATCGAGGGTGGCTGCTACGCCAAGGTGATCCGTCTCTCCCCCACCGGTGAGCCAGAGATTTACAGCACCACGCGCCAGTTTGGCACCGTGCTGGAAAACGTCACCATGGACATGAGCAATCGGCGCACTGACCTGAACGACGATACCCTGACCGAGAACACACGTGCCTCCTACCCCATTACCCATATCCAGAACGCCACTCGCAGTGGGCGTGGCGCGCACGCCAAGAACGTGATCTTCCTGACGGCAGACGCCTTTGGTGTGATGCCACCGGTATCCAAGCTGACCTCAGCACAGGCCATGTATCACTTCCTGAGCGGCTACACGGCCAAAGTGGCGGGGACCGAAGCTGGTGTGGCCGAGCCACTGGCAACGTTCAGCGCGTGCTTCGGTGAGCCGTTCATGCCATTGCACCCGGTTGTCTACGCGCGTCTGCTGGCGGAAAAGGTCGAGGCAAATGGGGCCAACGTGTGGCTGGTCAACACCGGTTGGACCGGCGGTCCGTATGGCGTCGGCAAGCGGATGGAACTACGCTACACTCGTGCAATGATTCATGCCATTCTTGATGGTCGCATGAGCGAGGTCGAGACGGTGCAGGACCCGTTCTTCGGGCTGCACATACCGTCGTCCTGCCCCGGCGTGCCGGATGAAATCCTTAACCCGAAATCGACCTGGGCCGATGAAGACAGCTATGACGAACAGGCCAGGAAACTCGCGAACCTGTTCCGTGACAACTTCGCAACGAAGTATGCAGATGTGGTAGATAAAGACATCCTTGAAGCGGCACCGCCAGTGGTTGAATAATCAACCTCCAGAAAAGTAACGGGGAGTGTCTTGAACGATACTCCCCGTTTTGTTCCCGTCTACCATCGCCCTATCAGAATGATCGCCCCCGTCACCACCAAGGGGATCAGCAACATCCACCACCAGCTAAACCCCATCAACAGCAGTGCCAGAGGCAGTGCAATTGCCAGCGCTGTATAGAGACCGACACCACTGACAATCATAACCGCGCCGGGGATGTCCTTTGCGCCAAGTCGTCTAAGTACATCCTCGACCCAGGCACCGATCTCGACGGAGCATAACAGATACATCATCAGCACAAAGCCAACAAGCAGTGAGATGAGCATGAATGGTGCCCGCAGGTAACGCAGCGGGCTGGTTTTTGTCGTCTGTGTGGATACGGCAGCCATTGTCAGTTGGCCTCCTCAGGGTAGAAGCTGCTCACGAAGTGAACCCGGCTCAGTGACCGGCAGCCTGCAAACAAAATGATGACACACGTATGCCGTGGCCTTACCTTCAACCATCGGGCGATCCCGCAGCAGTGGCACCCGTTCAGCAAGCGACGGGTCATCGGGGTGTGTATAGGCCACGACGTGATTCGGCCAGTATTCACGGGACAAGACCTGCACAAGCTCCCGGAAGTCGTTACCTTCACGTGAGCCAACCAGGGCAATCTCGTACGGCTCACTCAACAGGAATGCCGCTTGTGATGCGAGATACGACAACATCCGCGGATGCTGCTGGATGATCGGGGACAACCGCGAAATAACCCGCTCGGCCATGATCCGCCATTCCGGGCGATCCAACAGCAGGCTCAACCGCAGCAGCACCGCTGCCGCAACAGAGGTACCTGATGGCGTTGCTCCATCGGTGACATCCTGGGGCCGCGTGATCAGCGATTCGTGATCATGAGCGGTATCGTAGAATCCAGCATCAGCATCCCAGAACCACCTAACCATCGTCTCCGTCACCGCTGCCGCACGATCCAGCCAGACACGGTCAAAGGTCGCCTCGTACAGTGCCAGAAGGGATTCAGCGTAGGCAGCATGGTCTTCAAGATAGCCAGCCAGATGTGCGCGCCCCTCCCGGTACGCGCGATACATCCTCCCATCTGACAACATCGTGCTGTTGATAAACTCTGCCGCCCGAATCGCCTGCTCAAGCATGCCTGCATTCCCCAATGCAGCACCGGCTTCTGCGAGACTCTTGATCATCAGGCCATTCCATGCCACGAGAATTTTATCGTCAAGGCCGGGTTTCACCCGTTTTTCACGCTGATCAAACAGAATGCCACGCGCCTTTTTGATATCAGCCCGCAGCGCCCCTGATTCTATCTCATGTCGGACCGCAACCTTGTCAAGAGGCTGTGGCACCCATAGGATCGACTGCCCTTCGAAGTTGGGGCCACCTGTCACACCCCAGTAATCAAGCACAGCATCGGCGTTATCGATATGTCCATCCAGGAGGTCATGCAGGTCAGGTTCTTTCCAGGTGAAGAACTTTCCCTCATGGCCTTCGCTGTCCGCATCCTGTGAGCTGTAGAAACCACCTTCACGTGCTGTCATCTCTCGTTTGACGTAAGCAGCGATCTGTCTTACGACATCGGCATAGTCCTCATCCCCTGTCACCTGCCAGCCATAGAGATAGACACGCATCAATAATGCATTATCATACAGCATCTTCTCGAAGTGGGGGACAAGCCAGCGAGCATCCACCGAGTAACGATGAAACCCGCCACCGAGTTGATCGTACATGCCGCCACGCATCATCTTATCAAGCGTAGCTGTTACCATTGTGAGCGCCTGCGCCCAACCATAACGATGATGCAGCCGCAGCAAGAACTCAAGAGCCATCGAAGGAGGGAACTTGGGCGCATCACCAAAACCTGCGTAGGTGCGATCAAATTCAGTTGCAAAGGACTGGTATGCCGCCTGCAACCCGGCTTCCGTGATTGGGTTGGATTCCTCCAGCCGGATTTGCCTGCTCACAGCCTCCGTAAGCTGTGTGGCGTCATGTTCGAGATCGTCACGATGCTCCCGGTAGAGGTCGGCGATCTGCATCAGAACCTGCCGAAACGACGGCAGCCGATGACGTGGGGTATCGGGGAAATAGGTGCCACCGAAAAATGGGCGGCCATCTGGCAGCAGCCAGACTGACATCGGCCAGCCCCCGCCCCCGGTGATGGCCTGCACTGCCGTCATGTAAATGCCGTCGATGTCCGGTCGCTCCTCACGGTCCACCTTGATGTTGATGAAGTGCGCGTTCATCAGTGCGGCAGTTTCAGGGTCTTCAAACGATTCATGGGCCATAACATGGCACCAGTGACAGGCCGAATATCCGATGCTGAGAAAGATGGGCTTATCCTCCTCACGCGCACGGGCAAGCGCTTCTTCACCCCAAGGATACCAGTCAACAGGATTATCTTTATGTTGCAGTAAGTACGGGCTGGTTGTGTTTGCCAATCGGTTCAAAACGTGTGTGCTTTCTACCTACGCATCTTTCGTTAACTTCGAAGCCGCAGCCTCATCGACCAACCACGTCACCGTACCTTCCGCCAGGATCACTGACTGGGCGGGGTATGTGCTGCTGCGGTGTTCGCTTTCGAGTGTGTTTGCCAGCGCTTGGGCCTTCTCCTCGCCCGTGACGAGGAACATCACATGACGTGCGTTGTTGAAAACCGGGATTGTCAGCGTTACTCGCTCGACACCCAACTGATGAACGGGATATACCAGCACCATATTGCTGAGATCACTTGCAGCACGGGTCCCTGGGTAGATCGAGGCAAAGTGTGCGTCAGCACCCAACCCAGCCAGCATCAGGTCAAAGCGAGGAAACTCTCGGCGGGCCAGGCCAAACTGCTTTTCGATCGTATAGGTGTAAGCACGCTGGGCGCTTTTTGCCAATTCAGTCCCATTTATAGGGAAGACATGGCCTGGATCGACCGGTACATGATCCAGCAGCGCTTCTGAAACCATCCGGAAGTTGCTGTCGGGGTCAGTACTGGAAACGCGGCGTTCATCTCCCCAGAAAAAATAGACTTTGTCCCAGGGGACCTGTTCACGCCACTCCGGAGTGGCAAGCAGTTCATACAACGCACGGGGGGTACTCCCCCCGGAAAGTGCCACGGTCATCCGTCCACGCGCCTCGACGGACTCAACGGCAATGGAAACCCAACGACGAGCAGCTTCTTCGTACAAAGAGGTCACATCAGAAAAACGAACGAGTTCAACCACGAGTGTTTTCCTATCGCTGAACGGCTTCGATAACAGTGCGGACCATCCTTAACGCATGGATATATTCTGGATCGTAGCCGAAATCAAGCTCCTGGGCCAGTGCATTCGCGGTAGATTCGGGTTGATACGGTACCGCATGGCGTGTACCTTGTGGTGAACCCTCATTTTCTCGCACATCAAGCACTGCATTTTCAGGCATGTACTGGATGCTCGGCATGACAAACGACGGAGTCACACCGGCCTGAATGAAGACCCCAAGCAGCGCTCCGGCTGGCACCTGTGCAGAGGCCTCACGCTGCATCAGTTCTGCCTTAAAAGACTGCCCGCCGCGCTCCCAATAGGTCATATAGCTGCCCTTTTCGCCGGTTTCGGAGCGGTCGAGACGCCAACCTAACCGCGAAGCCAGCCAGCCCAGTACCAGCAGCGCACCCGCATCATAGCTGCCACCGGGGGCACCATGAAAGTGGATATCCAATGAGTGCAATATATCGAGATGCCCCGCAGGACCATGCACATCCCACAGGTAGGCAAGCTGCCTGCGCCATGGTGTCAGCCGCGCCCAGTTGAGATCACCAATCGATTCTCCCAGGGGATAGGAGGGCAGCACCTCGTCAGCACCGGGAAACATGCCAGAGTCAAACAGGATGTGGTCGGCCTCATCACTCAACACTTCAAACAGGTGATCCGATGGCGATGGAACGCACAACCACCAAAGATAAACGGGTAGTTCGGCGGCAAGCAGCCCGCTGACCGTGCTATGAACTTCATCACGCAGCACGCCCGAGACATCCAGCACAATCAACTCGCCGCAGACCTTGACCTCACCGGACGTGCGACAGTAGGTCGTAACATACGAGTTCATGGTATCCTGATCATCATCCCGTGCATAGATCAGGATCACGCGACCGGGGCGTGCGACCGTCGCCTTGATGATGGCCTGAACCGCGTCATCAAGCGCCCCTAACGCCGCATTATAATACACGATCAGGTTGTGAGTACGGGCGCGGATCACGGCGTTTTCACTTTGCTCAGATTCCACAGCCCATACTCCGCGCAGCTCATCGCGAATATCGGAGACGGAAACCTGTTTTACGTCACTTTGATACAACGACACGGGGCACCTCCTCTAAAGCCGATGCCATGATCGACCCGTGGATTTGATCAGATTATCAGCGCCTTCAGGCCCCCAGCTACCCGCTTCATAGGTCTCAAGCGGTGGTGTGTCTTCGCTCTGCCACCCCTCAAGTATCGGGTCGATCAACGCCCACGCCCGCTCAATCTCATCGCGCCGGGTAAACAGTGTTGCATCACCCAGCATGGCATCAAGCAGAAGCCGCTCATAGGCTTCGGGTGGCTCATTAATGCCAAATGAGGTTCGGTAGCGAAAATCCATCGTTACCGAACGGCGCTGCATCCCCTGCCCCGGCAGCTTGACTTCAAACCGCTGTGAAATCCCCTCATCAGGCTGGATGCGCAGCGCCAGCACATTTGATTTCAATTCCTCGCCATTATGCTGATCAAACATCATGTGTGGCGGTGCTTTGAAGTGGATCGAAACTTCCGTAGCACGAGCAGCCAGCCGTTTGCCCGCCCTCACGAAGAATGGCACTCCCTGCCAACGCCAGTTATCAATGCGCCATTTGAAGGCTGCGTAGGTCGGTGTGGTTGAATCGGAGGGAACCTTGTCCTCGTCACGATAGCCGGGGATCACGTTCCCCTGTATAGTGCCGGGGCCGTACTGCGCCCTCACCGTTGCACCCGGTATTTCCTCCGGCTGCACAGGGCGAATGGCGCGGAGCACTTTGACTTTTTCATCACGGATGGCATCAGCCTCAAAGGCAATTGGCGGCTCCATCGCGATCAGGCTCAGAACCTGCAGGATGTGGTTCTGAAAGATATCACGTACGACCCCGGCCTCGTCATAGAACCCAGCCCGGCCACCTACTCCTACCGTCTCGGTGGCGCTGATCTGCACATGATCAACATAGCGGCGGTTCCAGATCGGTTCGTAGATTGCATTGGCAAAGCGCATAACGAGGATGTTCTGCACCGTCTCTTTGCCGAGGTAGTGATCGATTCGATACACCTGCTGCTCGTTAAAGACGTTGTTCACGGTCTTATTGAGCGCCTGCGCCGAAGTGAGATCATGACCAAAGGGCTTCTCAATGATGATGCGTCGCCACCCGCCGTCGCTATCGGCGGCCATCCCAGACTGCCCCAGGCACATCACAAGCTCGTCATAAAAGCTCGGTGGTGCTGACAGATAATACAGGCGGTTATCCGGCACACCAAGCTCATCAGCGCGCTCAGACAGGAATTCATCCAGTTTTTCAAAGGACGACTCATCGTTGAAATTGCCCTGTACATAGAACAGGTTAGACGCGAAATCCTCCCAAACCGATGCATGTTCACCATGGGGTGTGATGCGGCCATGCACGCTGATGGCCTGCTTCATGTTGTCTCGGAAGGTCTCATGACTCCAGTCACGCCGGGCAAACCCCACGACATGATACTGATTAGGCAGCAAGCCCTGGTGAGCCAGCGCGAAGACGGCAGGCAGCAGCTTGCGCGCAGTGAGGTCACCTGTTGCACCAAAGATCACCAGTGTGATCGGCTCCGGGGGGCGTGTAATGCGATTGCCATCGTGGAGAGGATTATCGTATGGCGGATCACCCATCGTAACTATTCCTCCTCAACCTTCCTGACTGCATGTCCACCAAACTGGTTGCGCTGTGCCGCCAGTATCCGCGCTCCGAAGCTGTTCGCCTGCCGTGACCGGAAACGCATTTGCAGTGCCAGTGTGATGATGGGGACTGGAACGCGCAGGTCAATGGATTCTTCCACCGTCCAGCGCCCTTCCCCCGAGTCCGGCACAAAGGCCTGCAGGTCGTCCAGGCCAGGGTCTTCAGTCAGCGCGTTGCCCGTCAGTTCCAGCAACCAGGACCGGATCACACTGCCATGGCTCCACAACTCGGCTACCCCGGCAAGGTCAAGCTCAAACTCCTCTTTGGCCTGCATCAGTTCAAAGCCCTCGGCAATAGCTTGCATCATGCCATACTCGATGCCGTTGTGTACCATCTTGACGAAATGCCCGGAACCACTTGGCCCGACGTACATGTAGCCATCCTCCGGAGCCAGTGCGTTGAGGATCGGCTCGATGTGACCAAAGGCAAAAGCCTCGCCCCCGGCCATCAGGTTGAAACCAAACGCCTCGCCCCACACCCCCCCACTGACGCCGATATCCAGCATCTGGATGCCATGTTCAGCCAGCATCTCAGCGTGCTTGATCGACTCGGTGTAGCGTGAATTGCCGCCATCAATCACGATGTCACCCGCCTTAAGCAACCCTGCAAGCTCGCTGATCACGCTGTTGACCGGCGCGCCGGATGGCACCATCACCCAGGCTATGGCAGGTGTATCGAGCTGTGCTACAGCCTCATTGATCGTGTGCGCTGGTATAGCCCCGGCCTGCTCCGCCTCAGCGATGGATGCCGTGCTAAGATCAAATGCCACGACTTTGTGACTGTTCGCAAGCAAGCGACGGGTCATGCCCATCCCCATCTTGCCTAACCCGATCATTGCCAGTTTCATCGTACCTCCTAAGGTTCAAAAAGAAGTGGCCCGCTCGATGCGGGCCACACAAACAAACACCGTTTACAGGCTCGCTACTTACCTAAGTATACTCTCAGCAGTTGCGACCACGTTATCCACATTGAAACCGAGCTTGTCCATCGCTACCGGCCCTGGTGCCGAAGCACCAAATCGATCCAGCCCGATGACAGCTCCGTTCAGGCCAACATAGCGATGCCAGCCCATCGTGACACCAGCCTCCACCGCAAGGATGGGCGCGCCATCCCTTGGCAGCACCGATTCCCGGTACTCGGCAGACTGCGCGTCGAACAATTCCCACGACGGCATAGAGACGACGCGGGCTTTGACATTCTTACTCTTGAGGGCTTCAGCGGCCTTGATGATCAGCGAGACCTCAGACCCCGTGGCAACAAGGATCACATCCGGATCACCATCGGTATCTTTAAGGGTGTACGCCCCCTTCGCCAGACCCGCAGCCTTGCCATACATCGTCTGATCAATAACAGGGAGGCCCTGCCGTGTCAGCACCAGCACCGTTGGGCCATCGGCGTACAGTATTGCCTGGCGCCATGCTTCGGCAGTCTCATTGGCGTCCGCCGGGCGGATGACGTGTACACGCGGGATTGCTCGCAACGTCGCGAGATGCTCTACCGGCTGATGTGTCGGGCCATCTTCACCGAGGCCGATACTATCATGGGTGAACACAAACACCACCCGCTGATGGGACAATCCCGCCAACCGGATGGGCGGACGCATGTAGTCAGCAAAGGCAAGGAACGTAGCGGTATACGGGATCAGGCCGCCGTGGTGTGCCATGCCGAGCGCAATCGCACCCATGGCATGTTCACGCACACCAAACTGTAGGTTCTGCCCCGCAAAATCCCAACCGAACCAGCCGGAATTGCTTAGCTTGGTATTGGTGCTGGGTTCAAGGTCGGCGGAGCCTCCAGCCAAATCTTTAAGGTTGTCGAACAAGCCATTCATCACGGTGCCGCCAGCCTTCCGAGTGGCGATAGAAGCTTCGTCAAATGTCGGCAGCCCTGCATCCCAGTCGGCAGGAAGCTCACCGCTCATTGCGCGCCTGAAGTCTTCGCCCTTTTCGGGGTTCTCTTTGGCGTATTCAGAGAATACTGCATCCCATTCAGACCCAGCCTTCTCACCAACTTCAATCGCTTCACGGAAGTTCGCCAGCGCATCCTCGGGCACATAGAATGTCGGTTCAAGAGGCCAACCAAGGTTCTTCTTTGTCAGCTTTGCTTCTTCCTCACCGAGAGGCGACCCATGAACACCATGCGTCCCGGCTTTGTTTGGTGAACCGTAACCGATGATCGTGGTGCAGATGATCAGGCTGGGGTGGTCAGTATCGGCTTTGGCTTCGTTAAGCGCAGCATCGACCGCATCCATATCATTCCCATCGACAGGGCCGATGACCTGCCAGCCGTAGGCGCGGAAGCGAGCACCAACATCTTCCCGGAAGGTGATATCGGTGTCCCCCTCAATGCTGATTTCGTTGTCATCGTACAGGCAGACCAGCTTACCGAGACCCTGGGTCCCCGCGTAAGATGCGGCTTCGGCGGATACACCTTCCATCAGGTCGCCGTCCCCGGCGATCACATAAGTATAGTGATCGACAATGGTATGTTTGTCGGTATTGTACTTCTCAGCCAGCATGCGCTCCGCCACGGCCATGCCGACACCATTGGCAACGCCCTGCCCCAACGGGCCAGTCGTCACTTCGACACCGGCGGTATCGTGGCTCTCAGGATGGCCGGGTGTGCGGCTGCCCCACTGCCGGAAGTGCTTAAGTTCATCCAGGCTGAGATCGTACCCCGTCAGATAGAGCAAGGCGTAGATCAGCATCGACCCATGCCCTGCAGACAGGATAAAACGGTCGCGGTCAGCCCATTTTGTATCCTTGGGGTCATGCTTGAGATGCTTTTTCCAGAGGGTATAGGCCATCACCGCCGTTCCCATCGGGAGGCCGGGATGACCTGAATTCGCTTTGTTGATGGCATCAACGGCCAGAAAGCGAATGGTATTGATACTTAGCGTGTGCAGGTCTTGGGTTGTCATATGTTCTCCTGTGTTGACATTTCAGCAGACAGCCGCTGCAGGGTTCACTACATATCGTAAATGAGTATCAACCTCATGCGCTGTCTTTCTCTACTCATTCTATGGGGTGTCATCACTCCTTGTCTAGTAAAGTGCGTTTTTTTCACGCTTGACTACTTTTCCCCCCTCGCGGTATCATGTAACTACCGACCGGTCGGTAGGTGGTTACACACACTTAACAGGCATACCAGGACCAACATGGCAAAAGTAACCCGCGAGGTCATCATTGATGCTGCCGTGCGGCTGTTCAACCAGAATGGTTATCACGCCACGGCAATGCGCGATATCGCCCGCGTGATCGATATCAAGAAGCCCAGCATCTACCATCACTTCGAAAGTAAAGAGGACATCCTCCTCGCCATCCTTGAACAAGGTATGGATCAGCTTGTCAGCGAGATCGAGCAGATTGCCACGTCAGACGAGGACAGTGTCACAAAGTTGCGGCTGGCAATCAAAGCCCATGCAGGGATGATCGCCAGCAATCCCGAAGGTGCCGCCGTCTTCCTGCGAGAAGATCGCGGCCTGGGCGAGCACTACCTCGAAGAGTATTTATCCAAACGTGACCAGGTAGACAAATTGTTTCGGACCATTATCCGGGAGGGAATAACCGAAGGAAAGTTCCGCAGCACAGACATTTCGATAAGCACCCAGGCACTGCTGGGTATGGTCAACTGGATGACCCGGTGGTACCGTCCGCAGGGCCGGTTAAGCGCCGAGGAAATTACCGATATCTTCTTTGACCTGTTCCTGAATGGCATCCAGTCATAGGGCCGAGGATAAGTTCATCATTAGAGATCAATGGACCATTGGAGCAACAGACCACTATGATTTCATTTACACCAACCGAAGAACAAAAACTGCTCACCGACACCATTCATCGGTACGCCGAGAATGACATGCGCAAGGTTGCGCATGATGCTGACGAAGCCAGCGAGATACCCACGGGGCTGGTTGACAAGGGATGGGAGATCGGCATTCTGCCGGGCCTGATCCCGGAAACCTATGGCGGCTTCGGGGAAGAAGGTCAAACGGCTATTACCGGGGTGCTGGCCCTTGAAGAACTGGCATGGGGCGATCTCAGCATCGCGCTGAGCACCTGGACACCCGCGACCTTTGCGCTGGCCGTACTGGCGGCAGGCACAGAGGAGCAGAAGCAAACTTACCTACCTCAATTCTGTGACATTGACCGCCCGGCCATGACCACCGCCCTGATCGAACCAAGCGTTATCTTTGACCCGTGGCGCATGGCGACTAAGGCCACGAAATCCGGATCAGAGATCACACTGAATGGAAGCAAGGCTTACGTGCCGCTGGCCGAGAAGGCACAGACCATCCTTGTCTTTGCTACCGACGAGGAATGCGGCAAGGTTAACGGCTACCTGGTTGATGCCAGCCAGGACGGTGTCGAAATAGGTGATCGCGAAAAGCTGATGGGCATCCGCGCACTTCCTACCTACCCCGTCAGCCTGACCAATGTGACCGTCGCCGAGGACGCGATACTCGGTGGGCCAGAGGGTACCAACTACGCCACTGTCGTCAGCCGCAGCCAGATCGCGCTGGGTGCGCTGGCCGTTGGCGTGGCCCGTGCCTCCAACGAATACGCCATCCAGTATGCAAAGGAGCGTGTGCAGTTCGGCGTGCCCATTGCCACCAAACAGGCGGTTGCCTTTAACCTGGCAGAAAGCGCCATCGAGATCGAGGCGCTCCGTAACCTGATATGGGAAGCGGCATGGATGGCCGATAATGACAAGGACCTGCTGAAGGTTGGTGCGCAGCTCAAAGCCTACATCTCCAAGGTTGCCATGCAGGTGACCGATGCGGGCGTACAAACCCTGGGCGGTTACGGCTACATTCGGGAATATCCCGCGGAACGCTGGCTCAGAAATGCACGCGGCTTCGCCACATTCGATGGCCTGGCACTGGTATAGAAACACAAGGAGGGTTGTACACCATGATTGACTTTGCACTGCCTGACAAGATCAAACAACAACTTCAGATGACCGAAATGGTCGCAAAACAAGTCATGCGCCCCAAGGCGCGTCACCTTGATGAAAATGAACACACCCGGCCAACCGAATACGTCAAGTTCATGTGGCCGGTGATGGCCGATATGCAAAAGGCCACACTGGAAAGTGCCCGCCGCAAGACCGAAGGCGGAGACGAAAATGGCAACAACAAAGACAAAGGACCGGGCACTTACTTCATCCGTCTGCTGCATCTGACCGAAATCCTCTCCTGGGGAGATGTGGGTCAGTACCTGACTACCCCCGCCGCGATGCTGGGTGGAGCGGCGGTTGAAGCCGTCGGTACACTTGAGCAGAAGGAGCGGTTCCTCGGTCGCTTTGCCGATCAGAAGGCCACCCCGGCATGGGGTGCCATGGCAATGACTGAACCCGGCGCAGGCAGCGATACCTCCGCTATTCAAACGACTGCCGTCCTTGATGAATCCACCAACGAATGGGTGCTGAATGGTGAGAAGATATTCTGCACCAACGGCGGCCTCGCACTGGAAGAATCGGAGGGATTCGTGCTGGTCTGGGCCACGGTCGATAAGGGTGCTGGCCGTGCTGGCATGAAGCCGTTTGTGGTTGAGGCCGGGACGCCGGGCGTGAAGGTCGTCAAAGAGGAGATCAAGCATGGTATCCGTGTCAGCAACACCGTCTCAATCGCGTTCCAGGATGCACGCATCCCGTATGACAACCTGATCGGCAGCCCGGACGTTCGCACCGGTGACGGCAAGAAGGGGTTCAAGGGGGCCATGAAGACCTTTGACTCCTCACGACCGGCAGTGGCAGCCTCGGCGGTTGGTGTAGCGCGTGCCGCACTGGAACTGACCGTCAAGAAGCTCAAGGAGGCGGGTGTTGAAATCCGCTATGATGCCCCACCGATGGAGCAGACCGCGATTGAGCGCGACATCATCGAGATGGAAGCGGAACTACGCGCGACCTGGCTGCTGACTCTGAAGGCCGGATCACTGATGGACCACGGCGAATCCAATGCACTGACCGCCAGCATGTGCAAGGCCAAGGCCGGTAAGACCAGCACCCTCATCGCGCAGAAGTGCGTGGAAATCCTCGGCCCAATGGGTTACAGCCGTGAATGGCTGATCGAGAAGCTGATGCGTGACTCCAAAATCGCAGACATCTACGAAGGAACTTACGAGATCAATCTGCTGATCGTGGCACGAAACGTACTTGGCATGAGTTCAAGCGAACTGCCTGCCTAGCACCTTCAGGCAACAAAAGGGGCCGCACACCGAGTGATGTGCGGCCCCTTTGATATCCCGCTTTCGATGCTATTTATTCCGCACCGGGAGCGCTACTACGAACTCCCCCTTGACCTTCAGGGAGTCGTCATCACGCCCTTTGACGGTCATCTTGCCATAAACCAGACCCTCGCCATCCACGATCTCCTTGCCTGTGACGCTGCCACGCACCACAAGATACTCCGCCGGGCGCGTCATGCTGCTGAAGCGGGCCTTGTAGCGGCGGAGCTGTACGGGATCAACCCACCCGGTCAGCATCTGGCCGCCAAACGCCATGATCAGCATCCCATGAGCGATGATCCCCGGCAGCCCCACCATCTGCGCTATATCGGGCACGGTGTGAATGGGGTTAAAATCACCGCTGGCCCCCGAGTATCGAACCAACTGGATATGGCTTACGGGCTCCTTGACCATCTCTGGCAGGTGATCGCCAACCTCGACATCCTCATAAAAGATCATCTGGTTACCCTCGAACAATGATAGTGGCACGATCAATCAGAACTCGGTCACTATCCTGATTGGTGTAGGTTGTCTCGAATTCAAGGAACTGCATCTCCCCGGAACGCCCACGCTTTTCGTACACATCCGCGATAACGGTCTGCCCGGTTATGGTGTCCCCGATATGCATTGGTTTGAAGTACTCGTACTCCTGTTCCGCGTGCAGCACATTGAATATCTCCACCCCCATCTCGCTTAGGCGACGCTCAAGGCTGCCCCCACCCCAGAAGGTGAATACTGCGGCAAACGTCGGCGGCAGGGCCGCATCCTCCCCTGAAAACAGGGGGTTCTCCTCCCCGATAGCCAAAAGAAACTCGGTCAGTTTCTGGCGCTCCAGTTGATAGGAAAACGGCGGGTAACTCGTACCCTTGACAGACGGATCAATCATATTGTTATCCTTACCCGGACGGGACATTATCCAGCTTGTGTGCGATGCGTTGCGATCAGACTGCTCAACGCCTCAAGCATATAAGAGCGCGGACAGCATAGTGGGTCTCGGTCGTCGGCTGAAAGGCAGAATTCCCCTGCTGAGATATGGATACCGACCTCACACCCTGCCGAAAGACAGATAGTAGCATCATCTTCGTCGAAGCTATCGCGCAGCAGCCGATGCAGCCCCCCCCCCAGTAGTTTATCCTGGTGGTCAGGGTGGGCAGTCAGCACTAAATCGATCAGGTAATCCCACACCAGCTTGTTATGCGGGGTGCTGCCTGCCGGCTAATAGTTTGCTGCGAACTCGGCCAGGGAGGCGGGTTCATGCTGAGCCTGCTTTAACAAGTGTCGAAGCGAGAACATAGAGAATTAAACCTGCTGGGTTGCTAAACACTACGAATGTAATCTTAGCAAACTGCCCCACATGAACACAACCTGTTTGGTCCTATTGGATCAGGCGACGATAGTATAGCGTGGGTGAATGAGCCTGCCGAAGGTCTTCAAGGTTCTCCACCATCACCAGTCCGCGCTGATTCAGATACTCGATACGAGCGCCGGTCTGCCACAGCCGCAGCAGTTCACCGTACCCGGCCATCTCTCCATAAATCTTTGTCGCAATTTCAAAGATCGAGCGTGGTTTATCACAGTACTTCAGTACGCGATCCACCTTATTGCGAGTACTCTCCAGTGTTGATGAAGCCACCTGGTAATAATCTTCCATTGGCTCTTCGTGACCGCCGAGTGCCAGGCGGACCCCTTCCAGTGCCAACGACTTTTCCAGCGACTCGATATAATGCCCAATACCGGTATACGGGGTGATATACTCCGGTGCCAGTGCGACACTGGTTTGCGGCAGGATATGGTCAGAGGTCAGCAGAATATCATCTACTTGCAGCATGATCAGGCCGGGCGCATGGCCCGGTACATGAACGACCCGGACCGTATCGATGATCATCTCCCCATTCACAACTGATCTCGTCACCGGTACGGAATGCAGGCCTTCCTTGCCCATTGCATGCATTTTTAGCAGGTTTTCTGCACGCGCGGGTGGCACCCCGGCCATACCCAGGAAGTCCTCAGTCCCTTGACTGGATAGCAGGCTGCGCTCCTCAAACGCCACCAGCACCGGGCGCGTGAGTTCATGGCAGATGATTGGCACCTGTGGAGCCATCTCATGCAGTTGATGCAGGCCGCCAAAATGATCGATATGCCCATGAGTGATCACGATCATGGACAGCGTATGAAGCGTTACCGTCACATCGTACTCTTCCTGTATGACGGCCAATCCATTCAGCAGTTGCTCCGTACAGGAACCAAACCCCGACCCGACATCAACAAGGATTTGCTGTTCCCCATGTACAATCAGGTGTGCATAACCAATGTAATCAAAAAACACACCTAACTTGATCCGGTAAATTTCGATGCCATTACCGGTCTCGAAACGCACTACATCCGTCATGTTCGTATGCACTCTCTCCAAGTGGGTGGTGCAATCGTTTGCACCACGGCAGAATCATTACTCATGAAGTATCCCCTACTCGGCAGTCAGAAGATGCCCATCAATACGCTGAAAACCCATTGACCGGGCTGTCTCATAGGCCTGCTGATATTCTTCCGGGCGAATGGCACGCCCAATATCCGTACGAGCAAACGCACGGTAAGCAGGACGATACTGATCCATCAGGCTGAGATAGGTCTGCGGGCCAAGATGAGCTACAAGCCAGCCCAGCGCCTGGCGAGTATTCTCAAGATGTCCAGGCATCACAAGGTGCCGCACCAGAACACCGGAAACCGCCCTGCCCTGCACCGTCATTTTCAGTGAACCGACCTGCCGGGCCATCTCCATAATGGCTGTCCGGTTAACCTCGGCATAGCGATGAACTCCGCTCATTCTGCGCCCGAGATCATTGGTGGCGTATTTCATATCGGGTAAATAGATATCAACCACCCCATCCAGCAAATGGAGAGCTTCAACGGTATCATGCCCCCCTGAATTCCATACAAGCGGCAGAATCAGCCCATCTGAGGCAGCAATCAACAACGCCTCAAGAATCTGCGGCAGAACATGGGTGGGCGTCACAAGGTTGATGTTGACAGCCCCCTCGGCCTGAAGCCGCAGCATCAGCCCGGCAAGCTGCGCTGCCGTGATGGGCCTTCCGCTGCCCTTGATATTCCACTTTGCAGTCTGACAAAACTGGCAGCGTAGATCGCAGTTCGTGAAGAAGATCGCGCCAGAACCGCCCCCCTGCACCAATGGAGTTTCCTCACCCATGTGCCGATAGGCGGTAGCAACACTGGCTATCACCCCGGTTCGACACGGACCGACCGCCTGGTACCGATCTGCGCCGCAACGCCATCCACACAAGACACAGGCCGCATAGTGAGCTTGTGACGCCGCTACGCGCCGAGCAAGTTCACCCGTCTCCAACAGGTTGAGATAGCGAGCCTTTGTCATGGCTATCTCCTGGCCAATCGGAACCCGGTAACCGGGTAATTCTCTACAGGCTTACCATAATGCCGCGCCGAAATGGACACCTTGCCCGCGCGGCTGCGCCACGATCCCCCCTTCATCACACAGGCCTGGCCTTCGGTTGGTCGCAGTTCGCGGCCATCGTCGGTGTCATACGGATAAGGCCGGTAGTGTGACCGTGTCCACTCCCACACGTTTCCGATCAGGTCAGCGTGCCCATACGGCCCTGTGCCATCCGGGTAACAGCCAACGGCCACCGGCATTGAACCGTCACCCCGCCAGACCTGCGCCCGGTGATCGTGGTACGCACCCTCCCACGGGTACATTTTATGACAACCGCTCCCCGCGGCAGCAAGTGTCCACTCCGGCTCTGATGGCAGGTAGATAGCCGCAGACAGTTCAGCGGAAAGCCAGCGGCAGTACGCATCCGCATCAAACCATGAGACCTGCACCACCGGCATGTTAAGCCGCTCTGCGGGTGGTTTCCCCCTGCGCCAATGACGTGGTGAGGGATGGTTGGCCTGATCGACAAACACCCGGTAAGCCGCCTCAGTTACCGGATGCTGCGTAAGGGAAAACCCGTTTACATTAACATGATGTACCGGGCGTTCAGAACGAATAGACGCACTTCCCATAACGGCCTCACCTGCGGGTACTGGCAAAAACTCCGATAGATAATACGGTGCGGCGAATCGTGGATCATCCAGCAGCGCAAGCGATTGTCCGGCAAATCCGCGCTTTTCCGGGGCAAGCCGGGGAAGCGCCGAGATAATCATGCGGGTGTACTCATTTTGCTGTTCCAGCGCTTTGATCGAGCGAACGGCTACTGCCCGTTCGGCAGGGTGATCCCCGATCAGACCGGCCCACCAATGCTCATTCCGTTCCGGTAAGGCGGGTGCCATAGGCCTTACTCCCCGCAACCCAACTGAAGCTGCACCGCACGTATCCCGGCACGTACCGCATGATCAGGGTATTGAGCCAGACGGCGTAAGCCCGCACAAGCGTGATCCAGGTCATCAGACAGGCCCATCTGATGCCTCGCCGCATGGCGCACCACAATTGACGGATTGGTCAGTGCAGTAAGCGGGGCTGGCGGCGTTCCGTAACGGATAATCCGTGATAAGGCTTGCAGAATATGATCCCAATCAGACACCAACAGGATATCATCTACGCCACCAGCAAATAGAACGTTCATTGATGCGGGCACCATCGTTGGGGCAAACACCGCCATCCGCACACGCGTGACAAGCCTATCCGGATGTGCGCGTACCTCCGCCACAATACCGGCCAGGTTTTGCGGTATCATGCTTGAAGTGAGCAGAACAAGGTCTGGCGTTACAGCCTGAATCACATGGCATAGATGATTTAATGCACTGCTCCTCACCTCATAGCCAGATTCCTCTGAAATGACCCTCCAGTGATCCAGGTCAAGATCGTCCCCGACCCAGAGCAGCGTCGGACGAACCTTACCGGGCACTGGGGGAGGCGGCACGGCATCCCGATAAAATGAATCCAATGAACCCGGGCGATGCTCAATCGCTGGCTCACGGCCAGTATGCTCCTCATCCCGGTTGATCTGTGGGTCGTTCTTACTCACGAGTACCTCAGCGCAGTTCCACAACGGGAATATTGTTCAACAGCAGCTTTCCGAACTTGACATCACGAACGGTGACCCTGAGCGTGCGGTTGGCATCGACATTGAACTCCACCTCGACACGATCTTCACTTGATCGACCGGGCGGATTCAGGATGGCAACCGTTCGCGCACCAGCCTGGTCATTCATCGGGACAACCTCGCGCAGCATGTCAGCCCCATCCCCCACCAACAGAATCGAGCGCGAACCAAACTTCACTTCATTGAGCGTACCGAACGACTCAGAGACCTCCCCAATCACCAGTTCAATCGCTTCCTGCCCATCTCGTGATGCAGCCAGCACTAATCGCACGGAGTCCGCCATCGGATAGCGTGTCCCTGCGGGTATGATCTCCTCCCACTCATGCCGCCCTGTGATGGGGCTGAGATGACGAATACCATAAGAGTGGTAGATGTAATCATCAAGGCCAATCCCGGCAGCCAGCCCCAGCGCGCCATGTGCGACGGCCTCAAACGGCAGCGAACTGAACAATCGATCCCGGCCAAACATGCTGCGCAGCATACGCTGCACAGATGGAATCTGTGACGACCCGCCCACCATCAGGACGGCAGCCACATCTTCGTTGTAGATACCGCGCGAACTCGCCGACCGCATCACCTTATCCACGACCTTCCGAATCACCGTGTAAAACTCATGTTCATCGAGCAGGTCTTCAAACTGGGTACGGGTGATTTCGGCACGGATGGTCTGAAAAGTATCGGGGTTTAATACCGCGATCTGAACCTGCTCTTGTGCGGATAGTTGAATTTTGGCAGACTCAACTGCTGATTTCAGAGGCCAATAAATATCCCTCACCTCATCTGCCGAGAGGTCATTTCGCCGCAGAATTTCCTCAAACAGCCAGTGATCAATATCATCGCCCCCCAGCACACGCCCAGATTTTGCTATCACCCGGGCCTCTGCAGCTACATCACCACCGGTTCGAGATGCTGCGCCTGCCCAGCCCCGTTCAAACACGATGCCACCGCTTTCGTCAGCCATCGGCATGCGAACCAGCGAGACATCCAGCGTGCCGCCGCCAAAATCAAACACCAGCACCAGTTCACCGGGTGTGCGAACCTCGTAGCCTAGTGCGGCAGCGGTACTCTCATCGACCACACGCAGCCGCTGAATATCAGCCCCGGACTGGGTAAATAACTCGGCTTCATCACGCAGCCACTTGAGGTATCCTTCAAAGCTGTGGATGGGGACGGTCAGTACCAGCTCCTCTATCTGATCGCCCTCTGCTGCCGCGATGCTGCGAAGAACTGCCTGCAGGAAAGCCTGCCCGGCCTGATGCTCTCCCCACTTCTTGCCATCAACAATACGCGGCAACGGCTGTACTATCGCCCCTATACCGCGTTTGAATCCACGGAACAGCCGATCATCACCAGCCACATCGAGGCCACTCGACTGAACACCATACCCCACCAGCGGGCTGCCTGCACCGGCACTGACATAAATCTCGGAAGGGATAAGCGGGGGAAGGCCCGTACCATCCGGAATCGAGAGGTTCGGCAGGCGCAGGGTCTCAGGTTGATCCAGGGCTTCACGCCAGACAGCTACTACAGTATTGGTGGTTCCAAAATCGATTGCGATCTTCTTCATCACGCTTTACTGGCCCTTACTCAGCAGCAGCGGGGCCACCTGTGCTTTAACCAGTATCTCTCCATTATAACTATAGCCTACATAGCGTACGTAAACATCATCTCCCGGCTGTATTTTGGCATTTTTAGCCGTGACCTGGTGACGGACAGGATCGTAAACGGCCCCCCCCCCTGCCTCGCCAATACACTCGAACCCACACAGTTTCAGATAGGCCTCTACCTGTGCAATCAGTGGAAGCAGATCAGCAGCCCGGATATCTGCACCGCTTTCAATGGCGTACCGAAATGTCGCCCCCTGAACAGCGACCTGCTGGACGGCCCGAAACATCTCCCGAAGGGCCGTTTGCCGTGTGCGCTCATCCGCACCAGTCTGCCGCTCAGCGGTTTGAGCCGCTTCAGCCCGCAGCTTATCGATCAGTGCCTGCTGTTCCTCGATCCGACGATGAAGGTCATCCAATGCACGCTGCTGGGTTTGAAGGGCAGGCTGGATGGTTTCCGATTGCGTGTCATCCGGCCTGGCTGAGGTGAAGCGATTCACTATCTTCCGGAACCCATCGCGCAGCGATGCGATGCGCCCGGAACCTGAAGGGGCCTCAATTACTGCGGGTTCTTCCCGGTGCAGGTCACAGGCCAGCGTCTGCCCCGGATTCAAAGCCTGTGCAATCGGCACAACCCCGGCAGCAAGGTCGGCAAACGTCACTGACCCATCCGGCTCGATAAACATTTCAACTTCCTCCGGCAAAGAGGGCGGTTCTTCGGATGTAGTTGGATTGTCGGTCCGCCGTTCTGGTTCGTGCATTGAGCTGCCCCCCTGGCAACTAAATCCCCGGCTCACCACAGGCCTGTTATGGCAAGCCCTATGGCAACCCGGGGAATGTCCTTCTGATTTGAACAATGATTAGGAATTAGCCTGAACGGTGTCCGCGCTGCCCTGTGACTCGTCGTAGTAGTCTGACGTCTTTTCACGCCGGATGACGTCACCCAGGGCAGATTCAACGGCCTTGGTGACTTTCTCACAGGCAGGGCCGCTGACCCCTGTTACCCGCTCTTCGACTGTGCCATCCTTACGAATGATGAACTCGATCTGCTGGGATTCTGACATGATCACCCTACCCCCAACGCTGCATCACGAGGCGGATGCTGCCATCGGGCTGCACTTCCTCGCTGACACTGCTCCAGCCCTGCTGCTCTGCCTGCTCCATGACGGTACGGTAAGCATAGCGCTGCGAGATTTCATTGAGGAAAGCTGCGCGATCAATGCGCAGCCCCCAGAAATCCGCTACCATGACCATCTCATCACCTTCACGACGGAAGCCGATATCATAATCCTGCCCGGTACGAACAACAAGATCGGCGTTAGCAAGCTGGCCGTTGTAACCGCGCACATTCCCTATCTCAACCGTATAGCCGATATCTTTGAGTGCAGCTTTCAGCGTCTCGACATTCTTCAACTGGGTTTTTACCCGTGTAAAATGAGACATTCCCTTACTCCCTCAATTCAAAAAGTAGCCTACTACCAATACCAGGTAACACTAACTTACAGCCAATCATCCCTTTGTGTCAATGTGATACACCATGATGTCTTATTCGGTTTCATCAGAAGGTGCAAGGGTGGCTGATGGCTTCATTGTACCAAATAACTGCTCGATGAGGTTAGCGGAATCCGAACTGGCCGGGCGGCAGCGCCCGCTGGCAGCCCACTCCTGTAAACGCCGAATACGTTCCGCCGCCGTAGTGCTTAGCGGCACGATCTCGCTCATCGATCTGAGTATGTCATCGGTGTTGAATTCCCGCCGCTGATCAAAGGCATAGTGCATGGCATCAAATATGGCCTGTTCGATCTCCGCACCATTGAACCCCTCGCTCTGAAATGCCAGCGTGTCGAGGTTGAACTCACGGATGCGGTTCTCGCGCACTTTGCTCAGATGAACCTCGAAAATCTCGCGACGTTCACGCTCACTTGGCAGGTCGATGAAGAATATTTCATCAAAGCGACCTTTGCGCAGCACCTCCGGCGGCAGAGACTCGATGGAGTTGGCCGTCGCAGCGATGAAGACTGGCGTGGTCTTTTCCTCCATCCATGTCAGAATAGTGCCGAATACACGTGAACTGGTGCCGGAATCACCCACAAAACGCGCCCCCAGCCCGGCAAAGGCCTTATCCAGTTCATCGATGAATAACACACATGGGGCCATCGCCTCAGCGATGCGAATCATTTCGCGCGTTTTAGCTTCGCTTTCCCCGACAAGCCCCCCCATCAGGCGTCCCACATCAAGCCGCAGCAAAGGAAGCTGCCACAGGCTGGCAGTCGCTTTAGCCGACAGCGATTTACCCGTACCCTGGATACCAACCAGCAGGATACCCTTCGGGTTGGGCAGGCCGTATCGACGGGCCTCCTCGGTGAAGACCGCTGAGCGCTGATCCAGCCACGCTTTCAGCCGGTCCAGCCCGCCAATATCTTCCATCGTCTGACTGCTGGGCCAGAACTCCAGCACCTCGGTCCGGCGGATGCGCTGCTTCTTCTCCTCCAGCACAATCGGCACTGCACGCTCGTCAAGTTGACCATGCAACGCAACCGCGCGAGCTAGTGCCAGCTTGATACGTGAGAGAACCAGCCCCTGGCTGGCCTTCACCAGCGCATCGCGCCCACCCGGTGAAAGCTGAACCTTGATCTGCTCCAGCAGCAGTTCGAGTTCAGTGTCGATCTCATCATAGGTCGGCGGTTTGAGGTCCAGCACCGTCATCTCCTCGGCCAATTCCGGTGGAATGCGCAGCACCGGTGAAATGATGATCACCGTCTTGCGAGTGCTGGCCAAATGGCGGGAGAGGTTGCGCAGCTTACGCGAGACCTGCACATCCTCAAGAAAACGGTGAAAATCACGCAGGATGAACACTGCCGCGGTTTTGTCATCGGCTTTTTCGATCTCTGTCAGTGCCTGCGAGGGGTTACGAGCACCACCCCCATCCTTGAACCCATCGACAAAATCCCACACATGAAACGCCCGGTGCGTGCTACCGAGGCCAGCAATGTAGGATATCAACTGCTCGGCTCGTTCTTCTTCCGGGGTTGGGATGTACAGGATGGGATAGCGTGAGTAAATCAGGATTTCAAGCTCCTGTTCAAATACCATTACACTCCCTCAATTGATGTGCCGTGTCAGATCACCCTACCCCCATTATACCGGATAGCCCCGGGCCACACAGTGACAGGATGGGATAAAATCGACAACAGGAGGCGTGATTATGAAAACCGTTCATTTCAGACGTATTGCTTTGATCTCATCAGCCGTGGCAACCATCCTGCTAACCGGGTGCAGCACATTTGCACCTGCCCCTACCCCCTGGATCATCCCCATCACGGCAACGCCAGAGAGTGCGGAAGCCATTGAGGAGCTGGGTGAATCAGAATCCGTTGGAAATCTGCCTACCGACCTGCCGGGCACCGATGGGGGTTGCGGACATATCCTGTGGCCGCTGGCAGATGGCCGCAGTTGGCAGTTTCGTGATGTCAACACCGGGGAGGGTGTCAGCCTGAGCAGCCAGCAGGTCACAGATGGTAGTTTCAGCCTTGGCTTCGACAGGCAGGCAGCGCCTATCGGCTGTACGGATGGTACGCTGACGGGCCTGCCCCCGTCCTATCTGCTCACCCATCCAGCCCTGCCGGGAATGCTGTCCACGCAAAACGCCCAGGGTGCCCTGCTGCTGGATCCAGGACAGCTACTTCCGTACTCCACCACGGCGGCATCCTGGGATTATCAGGCGGACATCCGCGGGACGATCCAGATCGAGGGCGCGAATGTGACAATCAGTGAGGGTCGATTCGTGACGGTGTTTACTCAACAGGGCATCACGCCAGTGAACCTCGAATCGGGCGAGGTGTCGGGGGTAACAATCGCGTTTCAGACCTTTATGGAGATCAATGGGTACAGCGGCATCGATGAGAACGGGCCGCTGCTGATTCAGACCTCGGGGCAATTGGTATTTGCCGAGGGTATGGGGCTGATTCAAGTCAGCTACAATAATGGGCTGATCGCCCGTGCCTCGGGTAATACCCTACTGCCGGGCGGTACAATGCTCAGGCTTGTTACCGTATCCGGTTAAAATGGTAAATGAGGATTTCAAACCAACATGGTATACTATCCTTGGTTTGTGCCCCACACTAGTATCAGTATTAACCTCACAAGGGAGTAAACGTGAAGCTCCAGGAATATCAGTCCAAACGGTTGTTCGCTGAATACGGCATCTCGATTCCCGATGGCGACGTAGCGAGTACACCGGAAGAAGCCCGTGCCATCGCGGAGAAGCTGGGTAAACGGGTGGTCGTCAAGTCCCAGGTTCTGGTGGGTGGCCGAGGTAAAGCCGGCGGAGTCAAGTTGGCCGAGAACCCCGACGAAGCCGAAGCCCGTGCCTCTGAAATCCTCGGTATGGACATCAAGGGCCTGACAGTAAAGAAAGTCCTCATCGATGAAGCATCCCGGATCGAAGACGAAATTTATCTCGCAGTCACCACCGACCGTGCCGCCAAACGCGTGCTGATCATGGCATCAGCGGCAGGAGGCATGGATATCGAGGAGGTGGCCGCCACAACCCCGGAGAAGATCATCCGGGTGCATGTGGACCCCTTTATCGGACTGCGCAGCTACCAGGCGCTGGAGATCGCCAATCGTATTCAACTCCCGCGCGAGCAATGGAAGCAGTTCGGCAAGATCGTACAAGGCCTCTACAACTGCTACATGGGCATTGACGCCAGCCTTGCCGAGATTAACCCGTTGATCGTGGACGGCGACGGGAACCTCATGGCTGTCGATGGTAAGATCATCCTGGATGACAGCGCGCTGTTCCGTCACCCCGAACTTGAAGCCATGCGTGACCTTGATGAGGAAGACCCAGCGGAAACCAGGGCACGTGAAGCCGGGCTGGCTTACATCAAGCTGGACGGCAATATCGGCTGTATGGTCAACGGGGCCGGGCTTGCCATGGCAACCATGGATATGATCCAGCTTGCCGGGGGACAGCCCGCTAACTTCCTCGATACCGCAGGCGGCGCTGATTCAGAAAAGGTCGCCAAAGCCTTCCGTATTATCCTGGAAGACCCCAACATCAAGGCCATCCTGGTCAACATCTTCGGTGGCATTACCCGCTGCGACGAAGTCGCCAAAGGCATTATCGGTGCCATTGACGAAGTCGGTGTGAACGTACCGATGGTCGTTCGACTGATCGGCACCAATGAGAAAGAAGGCCAGGCCATCATCGCCGAGGCCGATATGATCACCGCCAGCACACTTGCCGACGCGGCCCAGAAGGCCGTCGAAGCCGCCGCCAGCCAAGCCTAAGGACAGGATAAACCATGAGCATCCTGATTGATAAGAATACCAAACTCCTGGTACAGGGGATTACAGGCCGTGAAGGTCGTTTCCATACGCAGCAGATGGCCGTCTATGGCACTAACGTCGTCGGTGGCGTGACACCCGGCAAGGGCGGTGAATGGGTCGATACGGGTGTAGGCAAAGTCCCGGTCTTCGATACCGCTGTCAGCGCCGTGGAGACCACCGGAGCCAATACCTCCATGATCGCCGTCCCTGCCCGCTTTGCCCCTGACGCCATCATGGAGGCCGCTGACGCCGGGATCAAGTTGATCGTGTGCCTGACCGAACATATCCCGGTCAATGATATGCTGAAAATCCGTGCGTACCTTGATATGAAAGGCACGCGCCTGGTTGGCCCCAACTGCCCCGGTATGCTGACCCCGGGTCAAGCCAAGGTTGGCATCATCCCCGGCAGTATCGCTATCCCCGGCAGCGTTGGCGTTGTATCGCGCTCGGGCACGCTGACTTATGAGGCCGTCTACGCGCTGACCAATAAAGGCATCGGGCAGACAACACTGGTCGGCATCGGTGGTGACCCGATCAACGGGACCAATTTCATCGATGTGCTGAAGATGTTCGAGGACGACCCGGAAACGGAAAAAGTGGTTATGATCGGCGAGATCGGCGGCAGTGACGAAGAAAAGGCCGCCCGCTTCATCGCAGAAAACATGACGAAGCCTGTCGTGTCGTTCATCGCCGGGCGCACTGCACCTCCGGGTAAGCGCATGGGCCATGCCGGCGCTATCGTTGAGGGTGGCGAAGGCACCGCTGAAGGTAAGGTGCAGGCTCTCGAGGCGGTAGGCGTTAAGGTAGCGGATCACCCTGGGGAAATACCGGACCTGATCGTCAGCGTTTAAGTGCCTTGGTTCGATAGATAAAAAATCGGCGGCTAAAAAGCCGCCGATTTTCGTTTCACTGCATGTAAGCAATGTCTGATTATTCACCTGACCCTGAAGCGAGGTTGGCATACCAGGCTTCAATCAGGCAGTCCTGCGGATTACCCGTGTTTGGCCCTGAACTGGGCGCAACACACTGAATCCACGCATCGAAATCAGCGCCCTGGTTCTCGATGAACGAGCGTGCCTGATTGCACTCATCTGCGTTCCCGGAGTCAGCACAGTAATCCGAACAGCCTGTGCCGCTCTGGAAGATACATGTAAATGGTGGAAGCGCCAGGTCCGGCGGCTCGGGTGTCGGGGTTGGCGTAGCCGTCGGCGTTGAGGTGGCTGTCGGCGTAAAGGTCAGCGTCGGGGTTGGCGTTTCGGTCGCAAAGATCGAGATCGAACTACCGGGACCGCTGATCAGAATCAAGGCTAACACGACCAGCACGCCGATCAAAACAATGCCGCCGATCACCAGCAGGGCCTGTGTGCCGCGCCCCATACCGCTCCGGGCAGACCCGCCAGATGGCTGGCTTGCAGCCTGCCCTGCCCGGCTGCCCCGGGGTGCCGGTTCGGGTTCATCGTATACGGGCTGCTGAGGGGCAGGCTGGCTGCTGCCACCACGGATTCGGTCAATACGGCTCTGCGCCTCGTCTGGCTCACGATTATCTGAAAAACTCATATTCTCCATCCTCATTCTTACCGGGTATGCGGGTGCCAAAACACCCCTAATTAAACCGCAAAGTCTCAAGAGTCAGCAATAGTTCGTCTGTCTCACAGCTCAGGCCGCGGTAGCTGACATGGGCCAGACGCCCCAGTGAAAGATCGTCAGCAAACACACCGCCAATCTCACTATCAACCGTTTCCCATATAAAGCCAGCCGCCTGAAAACCGGCAACACTAAACACTCCGATAGCGGTGATCGACTGAATGCGCTGCTGGTTGGCAATACCGTCATAACGAAGCTGAAGGTGCGCTGCCGGGATCGTCCCCTCGGTGATATACACCAACAACTGGCAGGTATTAGCATCTACCTCACCCCCGGGAGCCAGCACAATAGACTGACCGGGCGTCGTCCCAAGGACCGAAGTCACACTACCATCGACATTGACGGCCAGCCATGCATCCGGGGCAGAGATGCAGAAACCAAGCCGCTCATGATAGGTGAAGCCGCCTGGCACAGGGCATTCTCCTCGCCGGTCACTGAGGTAAGGCAGCCCGGAACGCGTCGCTTCAACAGGAAGCGTAGCCGGCAGCAGGGTTGGCGTTGGAGTAATATTCTCATTGACCAGTTCAGGGGCTACTGTCCCGACCCAGAATGCCGTTTGTTCAACCTCAGCTTGCATGGTCAGGGCCATACCGGGCGGGGCTGTAGCAACTGACCGATCCGCTTCAAAGGCACCCAACTCATTTTCGGCTGCCCCTTGCCCGCCACATGCAGCCAACAAGACTGTGATTACCAGCAACAAGATAACTCTTTTCATACCTTCATAGTACTCCGAGACACGTTTCATGCCAACTGGTTTTGCAGGCAGTCGGTCCGCCCGATACACTACCGGACTATGAAATACCATGCTGCACGCGGGCACAAACCGCACCTGATTCAAACCCTGACCCCTGATGACCGCACCCTGCTGCTGGTGATCGTGCTGTGCCTGCTCGCAGCATGGCCGTTTCTGTTCCGCGTATCGCTCCCCCGGGAAACCGACACCGAGTTGCACGTCTTCCGCGCGGCACAACTAGGCACCCTGATCCGCAGCGGTGTGCTAATACCACGCTGGGCAGCAGATTTTTACTATGGGTACGGCTACCCGATCTTCAATTTCTATGCCCCCCTGACCTACTACCTCGCCAACCTCGTGACGCTGGCGATCCCCGGAGCCGCCGTATTCGGAGTTAAACTCGTGTTTATCGCGGGCTTCCTTGCTGGCGGCAGTGGCACCTACCTGACCGCGCGTGACCTGACCGGCTCAAAAGCGGGCGGTTTGATTGCATCAGTCACTTTTCTCTTTACCCCGTATATATACCTGCTTGACCCGCACATCCGTGGCGTGCTGGCGGAGTTCTTTGCGATCTGCCTGACCCCGCTGACATTGTGGCTGCTGCTGCGCCAGATCAATGACCCGCGGCCCAAATGGGCCGCCTGGGGTGCGCTCGGTATCGCGGCAACGCTGCTTTCTCACAACCTGATGGCAGTGATGCTGGGAACACTGTACGGGGGATTCACGATCTGGCAGGTCATCATCGTCCGGCGAGAGGGCATCGGGAAATTGCTGCTCAGCCTGGTCCCGCACATGTTGGGCATTGGGTTATCCCTGTGGTTTTGGCTGCCCGTTGCGCTGGAGAGCAATGCCGTGCAGCTTGGCAACCTCGTCGGTGATGGTGGACACTTCGACTTCCGCAACCATTTCATTGGAGCAGGGGAATTGTTCGGGGCATCGCTGCCTCTCGACCTCGGCGCAGTTAACCCCACGCTTCGATACAATGCCGGGCTTGCTCAATGGGTGCTAGCGATGACTGGCATCAGCGCGATTGTGATGAAGGAACGCAAGGGCACAGCCTCGGCAGGTTTCTGGGCACTGATCAGCGCCGGGCTAATCATTCTGATCCTGCCCTTGAGTCAACCGATCTGGGAAGCCCTTACGCCGATGGCCTTCATCCAGTTCCCGTGGCGCTTACTGGGTCCGCTGTCGATCTCGCTGGCGTTGCTGGCGGGGTATTCGCACCTCTGGGCAGAGAGTGTGCCACCACGCTATCAGAAATCACTTGTTGCCGGGCTTGCAGCCCTGCCGATACTGGCCGCCTACCCCACATGGTCCCCACCAGACTTCTACGGTAGGTTCGGCCCCACAGATCGCGAGGCCAGCCTTGAATTTGAGTTGGGCGGCTTCGCGTTGGGCACCACCTCGACCGGTGACTACCTGCCAGCGGCAGTTCAGGTTGTGCCTGCTCCGGACCCCGGCATCACGGAACAAATCCGGGCCAACCAACCGACCGACCGCCTGCAATACAGCACACTTCCGGACAACATGGAAGCCACCCCGATAACCGTCAGACCCAACCAGTACCGGTACGCCGTTTCATCAGAGACCGGGGGGCGTATTGAGTTGGGCATCTTTGACTTTGCAGGATGGCGCGCCAGCATTGATGGCGAGGCGGTTCGCATTGTGCCGTCTGAACCGTATGGCTTAATCGGGGTTGATGTGCCCCCGGGCACGCATGAGATCAGAATATGGTCAGGGAGTACGCCCGCCCGACTGGCCGGATCGATCATCAGCCTGCTGAGCCTGTTGAGCCTGCTGGCGCTGATGCGCTGGCACCCTGCGCATCAGGTAAACGACCAATCTACACATCACACAGAAGACCTCATCACGAGTCCACTGCTGCCCGGTGTACTTGCTGCCATACTGGTACTGGGATTCATCGGCAGCGCGCTCCATTGGTGGCAGCCACGCAGCACCGGGGTCATCGCGCAGCCCGCTGATCAGGATGTGCATGTCTTCTACCAGGATGGCATCGACTTGATTGGGTTTGATATGCCCACGCAAGCCATTGAACCGGGTGAGCCGTTCACCATCCGCCTGTACTGGAAGGCCCGTGCATCGATCTCCGATAACTACCAGGTGTTTGTCCACATCACCACGGTGCCGGAGCAGGTCTATGGTCAGAGCGACAAACTCAACCCCGGCGACTACCCGACCACCCGCTGGCGCACCGATCGATACATCACAGACCCGCATCAGATCACGCTGCCTGCAGGCACCCCGGCTGGCGAGTATTCCGTCCGGATCGGGCTGTATGACCGCGATACAGGAGTTCGTCTGCTGATCCTCAACGAAGACAACGCACCAACTGGCGACGCATTTGAGCTGCCGCACCCGCTAACTGTCACCGATGTGGGCAGTTCAAAAGCCCCCATCACGGGCTGCCAACTTGATGCATACACGGCGGATGATATGACTCGGCTCGAAGTGAGTGACAGGGATGCTCCGGTTAGCCCACCTGGATTCTATCAGTTGGCGCTGTTGTGGCGTGCTGAGGCTGATATCAGCGAGTCCTTACGAGGTGACTGTGCGTATTCTAATCGACGATAACACGGCTCACTCCGTACAACGCAGTTATCCTCCTGGTGACACCATCATGACTCATACTTGATACGGACAAATAACACCGGGTATCCATTCACGTTGAGTCGCTGAAACCTGATCACGGGGAGACTATTTCGTTCAGGTTGGATGAGCATCTCATGGGAGCGTTCCCACAGCATGGAATGAGTTTGGGCGGCTGCAATACACATAAAACACCATAAAAGAAAACTCTATACCTTGACATTGCTTAAAAGGGCATGATAATATCGAACATCAAGTGTAAGAACGTATCGCACTTCATACACTGAGCCGAAGGCAGACACTTCTTATCTAGCGGGAGAAGCGTCTGCCGGAATTTCATAATTACCCAAATTGGAGGAGAATGCAATGAGAAAGACCCTGTTTGTTGTGATGGTGGCGCTGGTTGCCATCGCACTGACCGCATGTGGTGGTGGCGCAGCAGCCCCTGAAGCATGTGCTGAGAACCCTGATGAAACCGTTTGTGCTGTGATCGAAGCGGGTAACCCGATCCTGATCGGTTATGCTGGCCCGATGGCCGGTGACTACTCCGCATTCGGCACCGACATTTCACAGGGTGGCTTCATTGCCATCGCTGATGCTGGCGAGTTGGAGGGCTTCAGCTTCGAGCTGCTGACCGAGGACACCGGCGGTTCAGCCGAAGGTGGTGCTGCCGTTGCCAACCTGTACTGCTCGAACCCTGACGTGGTTGCCATCGCCGGGCACACCTTCTCAGGTTCAACCGCTGCGGCTATCCCCGTCTACAATGAATGCCGCCGCCCGATGCTTTCCCCGTCAGCCACCAACCCCGACCTGACCACTGGTGACCAGGATGTCTTTAACCGCATCCCCTTCACCGATGCCATTCAGGCCCAGTTCGCCGCTGACTACATCGTCAACACCCTCGGCGTTGATACCATCGCCGTGATGCACGACGGTGACACCTACGGCCAGGGTCTGGCTGCTGCCATTCAGCGTGAGTTCGAAGCCCTGGGCGGTACCGTTGTCGCCTTCCAGGCCATCACCGCTGGCGAGACGGACTACAGCGCCCCGCTGACTGACATCGCTGCCCTCGAACCGAGCCTGATTTACTACGGTGGCTACGACACTGAAGCCGCCGTACTCGTTAACCAGCTTAACCAGACTGGCCTGGGTGACGTGTACTTCATGAGCGGTGACGGCACGTTCGGCGAGCAGTTCCTCGAACTGACCGGCGAGAACGGCGAAGGCGTGATCGTCTCCGCCGCTGGCGAGCCTGAAGGTGACGCTGTTGCTGACTTCGCCGCCAAGTACGAAGAAGCCTACGGCATGGCCCCGGGTTCACTCTCCGGTTTCACCTGGCACGGTTACGACATCGTTTCAGCCCTGATCAGCGCCATCGAAGATGTCGCTATCCTGGGTGAAGACGGTAATCTGTATGTTCCGCGTGAAGATGCGGTTGCGGCTGTCCGCGGCCTGACCGGCTTCCCCGGTCTGACCGGCACCGTCACCTGTGACGCCACTGGCGAGTGCAACACCTCCGGCCCGACCTTCTTCGTGGCTGAGGGCGGCGCTTGGGTTGCCCAGTAAACCGTTCTCACTGATCCGCTAGATCAATAAGAGGCGGGGCAGCTACGCCAGTTGGTATCTGCCTCGCCTCACTTTGTCATGGCAGCCATAGCACAACTCGTCGAATGGCAATTGCTATCGGCTATAGGGAGTTCACAATATGTCAACTACTGCGAGTGGGCCTACACCTCCGGTTAGACGACGGCGCATCTCAACATACCAGGTCGTTCAAACGATTATTGGTATCGCATTCCTGATATTCCTCGCGTGGCGCCTTTATGGCGTTTTATTTGTGCGCGGGGTGTACGGACCCAACACATGGATGGGTTTCCTGTTTTCGGGGCTAATCCTCGGTTCGGTCTACGCCATCATCGCAATCGGTTACACGCTTGTATACGGCATCCTGTTTATGATTAACTTCGCCCATGGCGAAGTGATGATGTTTGGTGCTTTTGCCGGGTATTTCATGCTTGAGGTGCTGAACGTGCTGCCAATGGGTGGTGGCGTTTTCATCGAACAGTACCCGATCATTACAGTGCTTCTGGCATTCCTTGCCGGAATGACCACTTCGACTGTGCTGGGCATCTTCCTTGAACGTTTGGCCTACAAACCGCTGCGGTCGTCGCCACGGCTTGTCGCGCTCATCAGCGCAATTGGCGCGTCACTGTTCCTGCAGAACGCGGCTCAACTCACATTCGGCCCGGGCCGCCGCACCTACGCGAACCCGAATTTCCTGACACGCGGTACCGGCTGGACCATCATGATGGGTGGTGAACCGGTCGTCTTCACATATACCGGTGTGTTTACGGTGGTTCTGTCCCTGGTCCTGATGCTTGTGCTGTACACCATCGTACAGCGAACCAAACTGGGGCGTGCCATGCGTGCCGTCGCTGAAGACAGGCAGACCGCCGCACTGATGGGCATTGATGTCAACCTGGTTATCTCACAAACATTTGCCATTAGTGGCGCACTGGCCGGTGCAGCCGGCGTGATGTGGGGCCTGCACAATGGCATTATCTATCACTACATCGGCTTCATCCCCGGTATTAAGGCATTCACCGCCGCAGTCCTCGGCGGCATTGGAAACGTTCCCGGGGCGATGGTCGGCGGCCTGATACTTGGCATCGCAGAGGCGATGGGGCCTGCCGTTCTGGGTATGGACTTCCAACTCAAGGACGTGATCGCATTCTCGATCCTGGTGCTGGTACTGGTCTTCCGTCCGTCAGGTATCCTGGGTGAAGTCCTCAGCGAGGAGAAGGTGTAATAATGTCTGAATCGGTACAAACGGGTATCCGGCGCGGCGTCACCTTCGGCGTGATATTCATCTTTATCAGCCTGATTGGCTTCGGTGTGACCGCCGCCGAGTTGATCGAGGAACTGCTTGGCGACCCGTCAGGCAATCAACTCAACCCCGACGTGATCGGCTATGCGGTCTTCATCGCTGTCATCAGCATCCTTGCGGGGTTTGCCGCAGCAGCCCAGCGCGAAGAAGAGGACGGCTATGACAAAGCCGTGACAGCAGGTATCGTGACGGGACTGATCAGCTCCCTGATGCTGACAGGCCTGACGGTACTGATGGGAATCCTGCGCATCAATGAGATCGATCCGCGCAATTACCTTGTGCAGTTCTCACCGCTGGCGATCAGACTCTACCTGTACGACCTATCCCTGATCGCAGGGGCAGCCGTCAACGTGGCCCTGATCACAGTGAGTGCTGCAGCAGGCGGCGCACTGCGCCGCGCCCTGCGCAGCGACGAGCTGCAGGCAGGGGTCTCGGCACGTCGGAAAGCACTCCGCGACCGTGTAAACAACCACAAAGCAATGACGTACCTGCGTGAGAACGCCACCGTGCGCTACACGGTCTACGGGGTTGTCGTATTGGCGCTGCTGCTGATGCCGCAGTTCATCAACCAGTACTGGAACTTTGTGCTGGGCACTATCGGCATCTACGTCATCATGGGGCTGGGCCTCAACCTTGAGATCGGCTTTGCCGGGCTGCTTGATATCGGCTACGTGGCTTTCTTCGCCGTCGGTGCATATACGGTTGGCCTGCTGACATCCCCTGAGATCCACAACCTGACCTGGAACTTCTGGTTTGCTTTCCCCATCGGCGTGATTCTTGCCGGGCTGGCAGGCGTGCTGCTTGGCATCCCGGTACTGCGGCTCCGTGGCGACTATCTCGCCATTGTGACGCTTGGCCTCGGCGAGATCATTCGCATTCTGATCAAGAGTGACGTCCTGACCGATTTCTCCGGTGGCCCGCAGGGTATCCGCAACATCGCGCAGCCAGAGCTGTTTGGTATTAACCTGGGCGGTGAACGTGCCTTTCTTTACATGATCCTGGTAGGCATAGGGCTTGCTATTATCCTGACTATACGTCTGCGCGATTCGCGAGTGGGCCGTGCATGGATGGCCCTTCGTGAAGACGAAACCGTCGCCCGTGCCATGGGTATCAATCACGTACAGTACAAGCTGCTGGCGTTTGGCCTTGGCGCGGCATTGGCGGGGTTTGCGGGTGTGTTGTTTGCCTCCCGCAACCAGTTCACCGGCCCGGAGGATCATGTCCTGATCGTCTCGATCAATGTGCTTTCAGAGGTCATTGTCGGTGGTATGGGCAGCATCCCCGGTGTTATCACGGGTGCTTTTGCCCTCAAGGGCCTGCCTGAAATCCTGCGGCAGGTCGAGAACTACCGTGTACTGGCCTTTGGTGTGCTGCTGATTGTCATGATGATCCTGCGGCCCCAGGGCCTTTGGCCGTCACAACGCCGTCGCCGCGTCCTCGATGTGCAGGACCAGCTTGAACAGCTTGGTATTGAGGATGATGCGGCTACTGTTGAGGAAGGACCGGCTAGATGACCACCGTACTCGAAACCACCAACCTTGTTAAGCGCTTTGGTGGGCTGACAGCTGTCAACCATGTTGAGCTGGCCGTGCCGCAACAAACGATTGCGAGTGTGATCGGCCCGAACGGCGCAGGAAAAACAACCTTCTTCAACTGCATTACCGGGTTCTACGAGCCAGAAGAAGGTGATGTGCTGTTCCTGGATGAATCATTGGTGGGGCTGGCCCCTGACCACATTGCGCAGCTAGGCATTGCCCGCACCTACCAGAATATCCGTCTGTTCAAGAACATGACCGCTTTGGAGAATGTACTGGTCGGTCATCATCCACGTCTTAAATCCAACTGGGTTCAGGCTCTCTTTCGTATGCCCAGCCAGCGCGAGGAAGAAGAACGCGCTGCGGCGTTTGGGATGGAACTGCTGGAATTCGTCAACCTGAAAGATCAGGCTGATACCCTGGCCGCCAACCTGCCTTATGGTGACCAGCGACGGCTGGAAATCGGGCGGGCACTTGCCAATCAGCCCCATCTGCTGCTTCTTGATGAGCCAACCGCGGGCATGAACCCGATGGAAACCGAAGAACTCAAGGAATTCATCCTGCGCCTGCGGGATGAACGTCACCTTACCATCCTGCTCATCGAACATGATATGCGCGTTGTGATGGGTATTTCCGACCAGGTCACAGTACTTGACTACGGCACCAAGATTTCAGAAGGGACGCCGAAGGAAGTGCAAAACGATCCACGCGTCATCGAGGCCTACCTCGGTGCAGCGGCGGAATAGGAGAAACCTTCATGGCACTACTTGAACTACACGACGTCCATACATACTACGATAGCATCCATGCCTTAAAGGGCATCTCGCTGGAGGTCAATCACGGTGAGATCGTGACCCTGATCGGGGCGAACGGCGCGGGTAAATCGACCACACTCAAGACGATCAGCAGCATCACCCCGGCTCGGCAGGGCAGCATCCTGCTGGATGGCACGGAAATCACTACGATCCCTCCGCATGATATCGTCAAGATGGGCATCACGCAGTCACCGGAAGGTCGCAAGATATTTGCACGCCTGACCGTGAGAGAGAACCTGGTCATGGGTGCATATACCCGTGATGACCGCTCGGAAATCAACGACACGCTGGAGGAAGTCTTCGAGATGTTCCCACGGCTGCGTGAACGCCAGGGCCAATCTGGCGGCACCCTCTCCGGCGGGGAGCAGCAAATGCTGGCGATGGGCCGTGCCTTGATGTCGAAGCCCCAGATACTGCTGCTTGATGAACCCTCAATGGGCCTTGCCCCAATCCTGGTGCAGGAAATCTTTGAGATCATCAAGAAACTGAATGCATCAGGAACAACCATCCTGCTAGTGGAGCAGAACGCACAGATCGCGCTGTCCATCTGTTCGCGTGGTTACGTGCTGCAAACTGGCGAGATCGTGCTGCAAGGCAGCGGAAAAGACCTGCTGACCAACGCGATGGTCCGCAGTGCCTATCTCGGCGAGTAACTGCCGGGATAGGCTGCCTGCTGATGGCCGCAAAAACCAGGTTGACAAACATCCAGCACTCACAGCTTACGCTGTGGGTGCTGGTGTTTCTGCTGGCTTTTGTCTTTCGGATTACCGGCGTCGGCTGGGATAACGGCACCCTGGCGCATCCTGATGAGCGTGGCATTGCGTACATCGTGGAGCAAATAGGCGGTGCAAGTACGCCGGCAGCACTCAACCCCTTGCAGGATGCAGGCAACAACCCGACCTACTACGCCTACGGACACCTTCTGCCCTTTATCTTTGCGATGGTCAGCAAGACAGCAGCACCATCGGTCACCCTGCCCCAGGTTATCTACGCCGGGCGTATCCTGTCTGCGCTGGCAAGCACCCTCACCGTTGCTGTAGTGGGAAAGCTGGCTGTAACACTGTACCGGGATCAATGGACGGGGCTGCTCGCCGCCAGCCTGTTTAGCTTCACCGTTATCTCAATACAAAACGCTCACTTCGCCACAGCCGACACCCTGCTGACCCTGTCTGTCACAGCAAGTATGTTGTTTATACTTCGCTACCATCACGGCGGGAAGATAAACAGCGGATTCAGTGCCGCGGTGCTGGCCGGGCTGGCGTTCAGCCTCAAACCGACGGGAGCATTGGTTCTTGTGCCATTGCTGCTGGTTCCCCGTAGATGGAAGACTCGGGTGGCGGTTTGTACTGTCGCTGGCCTGACGATGGCAGCAGCCAACCCCTTCATGCTGGTTGATGTATCACACTTCGCAACCAACATCTGGGCACAGATAGCCATGGTCAGCGGGCGAACAGTCCCTCCGTTTACGGTGCAGTTCATCGGCCAGCCACGCGGATGGTACAGCCTGATCCATGCTGGCGTGTGGGGTATTGGTGCGCCTGCGCTGGCCGCAGGCGGCGTTGCGTTCCTGGCAATATGGACTTCACGCCGTATGAGAAAGACTGCATGGCCCCTGCTGACTTGGGTAACCCTCGGTATCTTGCTACAGGCTTCAGCCTTCGCCCAGTTTCCCCGCTATGCACTGCCATATGTCCCATCCTTTTGTGTATTGGCAGCCGGTATCCCACCGATTAATCCCCGCCTGGCCCGGTTAAGCCGGGTCTCCCTACTGGCTTTGACCGCAGCACAAGGCCTTGTGTTTCTCACGATATACAGCCAGCCCCATCCTTTTTCTACTGCAAGCCTATGGCTCTATGAACACGTCCAGCCAGGCGAGGTGCTGCTGGTCGAAACGTGGGATGAGCCGCTACCTGCAAATCTTATCCCTGCGGGCACTCCAATCGATGCCGGGATGTATCAAATCAGCGTCAATCATTATGCGCCCGGCCAGCAGGATTTAGCCTCCACTGACTTTGCGCGGCATCTTAGCCAAGCCGATTGGGTCGTCCTGAGTACAAGCCGTGGGTATGGCACGCTGCCCCGACTGGCGGATGAGTATCCCGTAAGTGCAGCCTATTACCGCGTACTGTTCAATGGTGATGCAGGTTATGAGCTCGCCGCTCGGTTTTACAGACCGTTTCACCTGGGACCTTGCCGCCTGATCGAGAACTCAACGCCGCACCTGCCATTACACTCACCGGATTATGGTTGTGTATGCCTCCTCCCCCAACCCGACTCGTCGTTTGCTAACTATGATCATCCACAGGTGCTTGTCTTTTCCAATGAGGAACGATTACCTGAACATGCGATTCTTGCAGTATTAGAACAGAATACGCGTTGACAGCCCGTGATGAGGTCGGTATAATCTCATGCTGCCCCGCCTCAGGCAGGGACACATTACGCTTAACAAAAAAGACGCGATTGATCCCGTCTTCCCCTCGCAGCACCGCATAAGGTCGCACGCGCAGGTGGCAAGCGAAGAACGGAGAATAAACCTATCATGTACGCTATTGTGCGCATCGGCGGCAGACAGTACCGGGCCGAAGTCGGCAAAACTATTGTGAGTGAAAAACTGCATGTTGAAGCTGGTGAAGAAATCACGCTGGATGAGGTTCTTCTGACAAGTGATGGCAGCAATGTGGCGGTCGGCACCCCGCTGGTTGAGGGTGCGGTGGTCAAGGCTCGCGTGATCGAACAGTTCAAGGGCAAGAAGATCATCGTCTTCAAGTACAAACCCAAGAAACGCTATCGTAACAAGAGGGGCCATCGCCAGCAGTACACTCGCCTTGAGGTACTTGATATCATCGCTGGTTAAGTAAGACTACGATGAGTTGCAGGGTCAGGCTAGTCGTTATCCACGGAAGTGGCGGAGAGTGAAAAATGGCACACAAAAAAGGTGGCGGTTCCACCAAGAATGGTCGCGACAGCAATTCAAAACGCCGTGGCGTGAAGCACTTCGGCGGTGAACGTGTAAAGGCAGGGAACATCCTGGTACGCCAGTGTGGCACCAAGTTCCATCCCGGTAGCAATGTCGGGCTTGGCAAGGATTACACCCTGTACGCCAAGTCCGAGGGCTACGTGTACTTCGAATCGGGGCGCGGTGGACGCAAGTTCGTTAGTGTTTACCCGGAAAACCCCAACCAGAACTAACAACTAGAGTGTGTCTGTAAACCGCTTTTCACCTCACCCCCTTCCGCGCAGCATTGCTTCGCAAAGCTGACGAAGAGAGGGGAAACGGCGAGTACAATGAGCCGAGGGGTGAGGTAAAATACATCAGGCTGGTGTTTTGACGGGCTTTGCAGACAGACCCTAACAAACCCAATATGCTGGACGCTACCCTGCCCGTATTTGCGGGGCCGTACCAGCGAAGAATGAGGTAGAAACATCGTGAGAGAAGGCATCCATCCCGAATGGTACCCGAAAGCTAATGTTACTTGTGCTTGTGGGAATACCTGGACAACCGGCGCGACCATTCCTGAAATCCGCACCGACGTTTGCAGCAACTGCCATCCGTTCTTCACGGGTGAACAGCGTATCGTTGACACTGAAGGTCAGGTCGATCGCTTCATGAAGCGTTTGCAGGCCCGTGAAAACCTGATCACAAACGCCCAGTCCCAGGCAACCACTGGCCCGTCACTCGACGTGGCGCTGGATGAACTTGAACTCGGCACTCGTGTTATCGGTTCACTCGCCGATGCTGACATCGTGACCGTAGGCGATTTCCTCGATATGTACGAAGACCAGGGTGAAGAAGGTGTCCTTGCCATCAAGGGCTTCGGACGCAAGAGCCTGATCGATGTCAAGAAGCGCCTGCGTGAATCAGGCTACGAGGTCGCTGCGGCTGAAGAAACCGCCTGATCTCAGGCTGATCCAGATGCATTACCCGGCGCGGCACGCAATCCATTGGGTGCCGCGCCTTGTTTATAACTCCCGGAACACATACGAACACAAAGGAGCTGTATATCGATGTCGGATAAGCACGTTGGCCGTATCGAGGTCATCTGTGGCTGCATGTTCAGTGGCAAATCAGAGGAATTGATCCGCCGCATCCGACGTGCTCAGATCGCCCGTCAGACGGTGCAGGTCTTCAAGCCCAGTGTTGATGATCGGTATGGCGTCGATCAGGTCACTTCTCATGATGGCCGGGTAACAAAGGCCATCGCCGTAGACAGCCCCCGTGATATCCTCCAGCATCTTGAGCAGGGTACCACGGTGGTTGCCATCGATGAGGTTCAGTTCTTCGATAGCAGCATCATCCAGATTGTCCGGCATCTTTCTGAGAAACTCGGTATCCGCGTGATCATCACCGGGCTGGATCTTGACTTCCGTGGGGAACCATTTGGCCCCATCCCGGCACTCATGGCAATTGCTGAAGAAGTGGACAAACTCAGCGCCATTTGCGTCGTCAGCGGTGAATCTGCCACTCGCTCACAGCGCCTGCTGAACGGCAAGCCCGCACATTATGAAGACCCTGTCGTGTTGATCGGCGCACAGGAAACCTACGAACCAAGAGCACGTCGCTTCCACGAGGTTCCGGGACGGCCACAGCTTGACGAGGAGTAACTTCTCGACCTCGCCTTGATGCTATAATCAATTGAGACACCGAACTGAGGAGACTGCTTGTGCCACCTCACTATAACGACGTGCTGGACTATAAGCTGATCGATGAAGACAAACTCCAAACTCGGATACAGGCACTGGGACAGGAAATCACCAGTTACTATGAGAATCTGCAGGCTGATGACATCATGCTGGTGGGCATTCTCAAGGGCTGTACCCTGTTTCTGACCGACCTGATGCGCCAGGTTGACATCCCGCACCAGATCGACTTCATGGACGTAACCTCCTATGGTATTGGCGTGCGCCAGACAACCCGCGATGTTCGCATCCTGATGGACCTCCACCAGTCAATCGAAGGGAAGCATGTCCTGATCGTGGAAGACATCATCGACTCGGGGCAGACACTGCATCGTGTTATGGATGTACTGCGCACCCGTAAGCCTGCCAGCCTGACGATTTGCACCTTACTGGATAAGGAAGATCGGCGCGAAGTGGATATCCCCCTCACCTTTGTGGGGTTCTCCATCCCTGATGTTTTTGTGTTTGGTTATGGCCTTGATATCGATGAGTACTATCGCAATCTGCCGTTCATCGGGGTTGCGAAGCCCGACGCCATCATCAGCGAGGACTAACCCTTGACACCCCCAAAGCGCATCATGCGCACCCCCTACTGGCCGGAATTCATCGATGAGATTCAAACGGTACTGACTGGGCATAACATCTACCTGGTAGGTGGCCCCGTGCGGGATGCCCTACGCGGCACGCCATTACATGATATCGACCTTACCACGCCGGAAGACGGACTCAGGCTGGCGCGCCTGCTGGCCGATCAGACGGACGGTGATTACTACCCGGTTGACAAAGAACGCGGAACAGGCCGGGCCATCGTTTCCCGTCATGACAAAACCTGGGTTATTGATATTGCCACCTTCCGCGGTGACACGCTGGAGGCAGACCTGCGTGGTCGTGATTTCACCATCAACGCGATGGCGGTGCCGCTGGATAATCTCACCACCATCATCGACCCACTTGACGGCTACGGCGACCTGTTCGAGCGCAAACGCCTTGTGATGTGCAGCAGGGAAAGTATCAGCAGTGACCCCATCCGCATCCTGCGCGCAATTCGGCACGCTGTGGCGTTTCAATTACAGTTCTCACCGGAAGTCAGGCAGGCTGTTCACACGCAGCTAAGCGCCCTATTTGATGGTGACGGCCTGAATCAACCTGAACGCGCCCGTGATGAGCTTTGGAAAACGCTCAGCGGGGCTGCTCCCATCAAAGCACTGAAACTGTACCAGCATCTTGGCCTCAGCCCACTGGCAGGGTTGACTGCAGGCCCCGGATTCTTCATTGATGAGGCAGCTATACGCTGTGCCGAAGCACTCAATCGACTGCTCACGATCATCAGCCCACGCCGTACTGACAACTCTGCGTCACAAATGATGATGGGCGTCGCCGTTATGGTGCTGGATCGCCACAGGAAGGCGTTACAGGATTGGCTGGGTACGATTCTAACAAGCGACCGAACCGCCATCCCGCTGCTGTACCTGGCCGCGCTGCACAACCACCGCTGGATAGTGGATGAAAAACAATGGATCGAGCTGTACCGCATCAGCCGTGAGGAAGCGCGCCTGCTGTCCCAGGTGCAGCGCGCACGGAACCTGTTCGCACAGATCGAGGAGCCGGGACCACTGACCAGTCATCGATACTTCCGTGAGGTGTCATCAGGGGGCATCGGAGGGCTGCTGTTAAGCTTGGCTGATGTTCTGGTCAACGCTGCACCGCCTATCAGCCCCGAGGACTGGGGAACGCTGCTTGATACGCGGGTGTCCCCCCTGCTCCAGCACTACTTTGAGGAGCATGAATCCATTGTCCAGCCAAAGCCTCTGCTGGACGGGAGCGAGATCATGGCGATGACCGGATCAAAAGCAGGCCCTCACATCGGGAGCCTGTTAACCCGCCTCATCGAAGCGCAGGTGATGGGCTTGGTAGGCGATGATAAAGAGGCTCACAATTACATCATGGGCCTCACACAGGGCAACGATTAGGGGCCAACTTCATCAACAAACGGTTCGTAGCGGCACACACACCCATCCGGATTTGAGCACCCCTCGTGCGGCAGTTCCGGGAGATCCTCGGAATTCTTTGGGTAGGTGCCCTGAATCTGACGTGCCATCGGGCAGGTGCGGTCCGGGGCAACAATGTATACCTGTGAAGCACGCGGGCTTTTGCGAATTTGCTCCAATTCACGTTTCCGCTGTTCTGCACGTGCAGTCATTTTATCCTGAATCATATGTGGTCCTCTTTAGTCAGTTGTTGTTGTGCAGCCTGAACACGACCCCGCAAAACGACGCGGCTATTGTACCATAAGTCACATATTGGCTTCTAGTTGCATTTATCACGAATTCCGCTGGTAGAAACACAGGAGCGTGTTACCATATTCGCGTTGATCATACAGCGTAAAGCGTGACAGTTCGGGTTGGTTATCACGGAATTCCCTGGGGTCGATCTGCACAATCACCCAGCCATCGGGTGCCACCCAATCGAGATGTTCGTCCAGCACATGCAGCGAGTCTAACCACAGGTCTTTATACTGCGGAGGCGCAACGAATACATACTCGAAGCCGGGAGCGATTGGTGTATTACCCCGTAAATAGGCCAGCGCATCGGTGCGGGTGACCTGAGCGGCTTCATTAAGCCGGGTCAGGTCAAGGTTTTGCTGGATGCAGCGAATTGCACGTTTATCCAATTCTGTGAACAGGCAGAACTCCGCGCCACGGCTCAGCGCCTCGATGCCAATCTGGCCCGTCCCGGCGAACATGTCATACCAGCGCGTTCCGGCCACAGCAGGCCCCAGGATATTAAACAGGTTCTCCTTGACCCGGTCCAGGATCGGACGAGTGGCATCGCCTGGAATGGATTTCAGTTTGCGGCCCCGTGCGGAACCGGAAATGACGCGAGGCATCTAATCACCTCCCCTGAAGACTGGTACGCGGCAGGTATTCCCCACTTCTTCGATCTCAAAAAACGCGGATGCCTGCCCGTATGTTGGATCTGGGGAGGATGCAATGTAACGAATCCGTGAAGCGGGTGGAGTCAAGACGCTGCCCTGCTCACCGGGTCCCAGTTCCAGCACACGCGTCTCCGCGCCTTCAAGCCCCCGTGCGATGTATACAGCCACGCTGGTATTGTTGATAAACACCAGCACGGCCTCATCACTTGCATTTACCGCACAGGCCGGTACATCGAACGTAAACGGGATCAGAGTCGGTTCACCGCCTGGTGTTGGGTCGATGACGCCCTCGGGCAGAGTTCCCGTCCAGATGAGTACCGCGGCGGCCACAATGGAGATTAACGCTACAAGAACTGTTCCCGTCAACACCGCAATCGTCTTGCCTGAATCGCCATCGGTGTTGTCATCAGCCCCATCATCCGCACCGGGCCGGGGCAGGTCCACCGTTGTCACCATTACCCGGTTGTCACGCGTGGTAAATTCCTCGGTATCAAATACCGGGGGTTTAATCCCGGTAGAAGGCGTTACCATACGCCGCCGTGCCCGCCCCAACATAGCACGCGCTTCCTCGTGATCAGGCCGCAGGCGAACAACATGCTCCAGGCACCGCACCTGCTCCTCGACATGCTCGACCGAGGCCGCAAGGTACCACCATGCCGCCGGGTTGTTGGCGTTTTCGCGTACCAGTTCGCTGAAAAGCCGCCGTGCTTTGCGCTTATCCCCGGCCTTCAGCGCATCTATTCCCCGTTGTGTTCTTGCATCGCTCATGCCATTAAGGATAGTTGATCGCGCCGGTTTCAGCTACATCGATTCCGGGGGAGCCGGAGGTCAATAGCCCTATCCCGAACATTGCCGGTATGAAATCGCGCATGGTATACTTCGGCGCTGGATCGGTATGTCACCGGGATGAACCCATGAAGCGCTGGCAGACAATAGCAATCGGTGTTGTTATCAGTATGATCGCCCTGTTCCTGGCCTATCGGCAGGCTGACCCTGTCGCCATCATGGGGGCACTGAGAAGCGCCAACATGGTCTTCATCGCGCTGGGTTTCCTCACCATCCTGATCAATACGTTTCTGCGTGGTGTACGGTGGACCATCCTCACTGAAGGCAAACTATCTCTCTGGGATGCCTTCTGGCTGTTCAATGTCGGTTTTATGTTTAACAATGTGCTTCCCGCACGTCTCGGTGAAGTCGCCCGATCGGTACTCGCGGGCCGCCGCCCCAACTTTCACGTAACAGCCGCACTTTCCAGCGTCGTTGTGGAGCGCCTGTTTGATATGGTGGCGCTGGCTGGTACAGCCGGCGTGATCCTGTTCCTGGTCGACCTGCCTCCCATCATCCAGGCTGCCGGGCTGGCGATGGGCGTAGGCGCGACTGCCGGGATCATCATCCTTGCAATAGCAGCACGCTCCCCCGATTGGCTGCTCAACATGGCAGAGATCGCGTTGGGCATCATCCCTAAACTGGACACGGCCAAATTCATTGAGTTCCTCCGTCCTTTTGTCGAGGGTCTGGCTGGCGTATCGAGTTGGCGTGTATTTGGGTTAAGCCTGCTGGTATCGTTTGTGTCATGGTTTGCTTCAGGCTTCTCGACCTGGGTGTTCTTCCTTGCTTTCGTCCCCTCAGCGCCACTGGTGGATGGTTTCCTCGCAATGGTGGGGGCCGGCTTTGGTGTGGCAATCCCGGCAGCCCCTAGTGGGCTGGGGCCGTTCCATGCCGCAGTCGTTGCCGTACTGACAGAAGTAGACTACAGCATCGAGATCGCTCAGAGCTTTGCGTTTGTGCTGCATGCAGCCAATTTTATCGGCACGACCTTGCTCGGCATCATCGGTCTGATGCGCGAAGGAGTAAGCTTTGGTGAAGTAGCCAGGGCCGCGCAAAATGTCCGTGAGAGCGATACCATCCAGACCGTCGAAAGCCATACGACCAGCGCCTGAGCCTATGCTGAACAAAACCCAATCCCACATCCTCGCAGGAATCGTTATCATGACCCTGACCTATATTGTTCTGGGTCATGAAGGTCGTGTGACGGATGGGGCTGAATTCCGCCTGGCCTTGTTTGAAGGCTTTGGTTCCATGGTGCGCTGCCTGATCGAGTGTAACCACAAACGCGCTCCCGTCCACTTTCTGTTGATCAATATCCTCGGTAACATCATGGTGTTCGTTCCATTGGGAATGGCATTGGTGAATTCGTTACGCTGGCATGTGTCTCGACCGGGCTGGTTGGCGACCGTGAGTGGAACGCTGCTGAGCCTGTTATACGAGATCATTCAACTCGGTATACCGGGCCGCGTGACGGCACTTGATGATGTCCTCCTCAACGGAATCGGTGCTGCAATTGGCGCGGGGTTGATGATGCTGGTATGCCACAGCCGGACAGGACTAGTGACCGTAACCCAGGGGGAACAGAAGCCATGAGCCAGAAGCACTTTGAAATCCCGGAAATCGACCGGGATTCCACCAATGGCATCACGGCCAGGCAGTTTATTGATGCGGTCTTCCTCAACCCTGTCCATGATCAAGACACACCCGCACAATATGTCACAAACCCGGCACCACCCACAGCTAACCCCATACCGGCCACTCCCATCGACCCTGAGACCCTGCATCAGCCAACATACACGCGGCCCTGCCCCCTGATGACAAATGCCAAGGAAAACGGCGAACCCACACAGATAGCAGCTTTCCTGATCGGTACCGTGACCGCACTGTTTACGGCAAGTGCTGGCATCATCACACTGCGATCAAGTGGCGGGTTCACGGGCTGGCTGCTGCTGATCACCAGCGTCGTGATCTGGGTGTCCCTGATCGTGCTTGATATCGCACCGCCGGATGGCGCACTGTTGAAACGCGGCCCCGTTATCGATGGTCCGGGGCCAGCCCGCCTGACCCCCAAAGCAGCACCCAACCAGGCCGTCATCCGCACCCTGTTAGGTCTCACGGGGCTGGCACTGGGCCTGACTGCATTTATCCTCGCCGGTGATAACGAACTAACCATCGAAATCACAGCCCTGACGATGGCAAGCGTCATCACCCTGTTAATTGCGTTCAGTACACGGCCAATTGAGGCCATATGGAAACGCATCAGCCAGGCCATGGCACCACCCTACCCCATCGACCTGGGAACGCTTGCCGCCTTACTCGTGATCCTGACCGGTGCTGCCGCTTTGCGGCTGATGCAGATTGATGGTCTGCCTGCCAACATGGTTAGTGAGCATGTCGAATACATTCTGTCGGCGGTAGAAGGCATTTCACCATTATATGCCACCCCCAACGGTGGACGTGAATCGCTGTGGGTATGGCTGATCCAGTTCACATCTGGTGCTGCCCCCTCGTTCATGACGCTCAAGGTCATTTCAGTGATCATCGGAACGGGAGTCGTTCTCACGGGTTATGCGCTGGGCAAAACCCTGCTTGATTCAATGGCCGGATTGATCACAGCGACTCTACTCACCATAAGCTGGTGGGCGATTCTGTTCAGCCGTATGGGGCTGCATCACATCCTTGGCACACTGCTGGCGGCCCTGCTGGTGCTGCCATTAATACAGGCGATCCGGCTGGGTGGGCGTGGTTGGTGGCTGCTTGCCGGGATACTTGCGGGGATGTCACTGTACAGTCACGAATCCATGCGCATCGCACCGGTGCTGATTTTTGCCGCGTGGCTGTCGGCCATCGCGGGGCCAACGGTACGGCTTGCCCGCACCGTCCGAAGCAGAGGCTCTGCAACAGTTGAGTTGATCACACTACAAAATCAGTCGCAGAACACATTGGGGGCCTTTGCTTTGATGACAGCGGTCGCTGCGCCACTGCTGCGTGTCATAATCTCTCAACCTGATCTCTACTGGAATGCCTATTCCAGCCGCCTAATCAACCTGAATACCTCGACGCTCTCCCTTATGTGGAGCAACCTGTTTCCCTCGCTGGGTATGTACCTGTGGCGCAGTGACAATTCGTGGTTTAACGGCCCCACAGGCATGGCAGCACTATCCGTGGTTACCGGGGCGCTGCTGATGCTGGGCATGGTGGCGTGGCTGTTCCGCATCGCTGTATATCGTAAGTCCGAAGACGCCTTCCTGCCCATTGCACTGCTCTTACTGATCCTGCCATCCACCGTGGCGGGCAGCGCAGAAATCCCCAATGTCGCACGGGGGGCTGTGACACTGGTGCCGGTGATGCTGCTGGCCGCCTACCCGCTCACGCTGCTGCTGGGCCGCTGGAAGCGGTTGATCACGCCGGGCATCGTGCAGGCCGGAACCGCCTGGGCGTTGGCAATGGGGCTTCTGGCCGTCATTCTGATCCCGAATGCCGTCGCCGTGTTCTCTACCTACTGGGCCGGCTACGAGGAAAACACATGGGATCACGGCCTTATTGCGGAGACGGCAGATCAGATGGCAGGGCCAGATGGTGACGTCTGGGTTATGGGCTGGCCGTATTGGATCGATTACCGCGCGATTGGTATTGAACTGGGCGAAATCCCATTCACAAACTATTCGTTCGATTCCGCTGCACTGCTGACTGTATTCACCGATCATCCAGAACTTGTCGAAGCGCGCCCGCTGGTGTTCATTATCCATAAAGATGACACGAACACGCTGGCCCTGCTCAACTCACTGTTCATGGCAGATTCAATCATCACGCATACATCGCTTGAACGCAGTGAGCAGACCGTATTGATCATCATCCGGGAAGCAGAGTGAGACATCAGCGGCCTGCCCGTGTATTATAGGGGAGGCCGATTCTCGTAATCAGAAGCGTATGATGGCAAATCAGCACACCGACTCAACGAACAGGCACAACAACCAGCCACGTCAATTCATCATCTGGCTAATCCTCGCTGGCATCATCGTGATGGGAGCCTACTTCCGTTACCTCGGTATGGACTGGGATGAGGGCTTCCTGCTCCACCCTGATGAGCGCTTCCTGGCGTGGGTAACCTCGGATATGACCATGCCGGACAGCGTGGGCGCGTTTCTTGATACCACCACATCCACGATGAACCCCAACAATGTGGGGCATGGTTTCTACGTATATGGCACGCTGCCCGTCTTCATCGGGCGGGTCGTCGGGGAGTTGCTCGATAAAACCTCGCTCTACTCGGTATACCTGCCGGGGCGCTATCTCTCCGCCACATTTGATGTTCTCTCGATCCTGATGGTCTTCATCGTGGGGCGTGCTTTTTTTGATGACCGGATCGGGCTGCTTGCCAGCGCATTCTACGCCACTGCCGCCCTCCCCATTCAATTATCCCATTTCTACGCGGTCGATACCTTTGCCGCGTTCTTTGTGTTGACGGCAATGTGGATGCTGGCACGCATCCTGCATCAGCACCGGTGGATCGATTTTGTGCTGTTTGGTCTCACGATGGGTGCTGCAATAGCCAGCAAGATCAGTGCTTTGCCACTAGCCTTTTTCATTGTGGCTGCCGTCACGCTGCGCGTGACAGGCACACATGGCTACATGAAACCCGCCTACCCTGAACACAATCACCCCCAGCACGATCTTAAACAAGACATCCTGATAGGTGTGGCAGGGGTGGTCATCGCAGCGTTGATGACAGTGGTCACATTCCGGCTTGCACAACCCTATGCATTCCTGCCTGCGGGCAGTCCCCTCCCGATTGAGGAAGCCGAGATCGGCACACCATTGGCTTTTGCCAGCCGCATACTCAACCCCATTGGCCTGCGGCCCAACCCTCGTTGGCTCGACCAGATGGAGGAAGTCGGGCGACAGGTCAGCGGCGAGGTGGACTTCCCGCCAAACCATCAATGGGCACACCGCACTCCGCTGCTATGGCCGTTGTGGAACATGGGTAAGGTTGGTATGGGCTGGCCGATGACGATAGCCGCATGGCTGGCGGTGTTGTGGACGCTGTGGGAAATATGGAAGGGCCATCCCGGTGCGAACCGGCTGATCATACTCAGTACATGGATACTCCTATACTTCCTGTGGCAGGGTACAGCGTGGGTCAAGGCACTACGCTATTTCCTGCCGATTTATGGGGCGCTGTTCATCTTAGCGGCATGGAGTCTGCTGACCTTGTGGGACCGCACCACCAAGCTCATCAAGCAGTATGGCGCACGGAGGTTAAGCTGGCCTGCTCTGCTCAGCGGTGGGCTGGGATTGACTGTGCTGTTATCAGGCGGGCTGTGGGGCTTTGCCGTCTCGCGGATATACAGCCGTCCGGTGACGCGTATCGAAGCCTCCCGCTGGATCGTGAACAATATCTATTCCGATATTACCCTCGACATCGTTGGTGATGATGGCATGGTATCGGTTCAGGCTGCGCTGTATAACAACTGGACATGGCCGCAGGCTGCTCTCGAAGATCAGAATACGCACCCTGCCACCAGCTACACGCTCGTCACAGGTGACTCAACTCAGAACGCTGATTTCCTCGCCACTGAGAACGGCACTTTGCACACGCTGCGCGTGAACCACATCGCCAGTATCACGGTCGATGAAAATGACGAGACCACGGTGCGGCTTTCATTGTATCGGTCAGGCTCAACAGAACCGCTTTACAGTAGTGAAGTTACGGATACCTTCCCCCTGGCTGATGACGAACGCGGTGCGGCCTTTACATTCCCTATCGAGCAGCCAGTCACGATTTTTGCGGGTCAGCAGTATCGAATCACGGTTGAGGTCGTTGAGGGACCCCCTGTTGTGATATCAGGCGCGCGCATTGCCCATGAAGGCGATTGGGATGACGCCCTGCCCTACAGCGTCGATGGGCTGGCAATCTGGAATGTGCGATACAACCATTACGAACTTCAGATGGCGTGGGAAGATACCCCGGTTAAACGGGAGCGGTTAGCCTACGTCCTGAACCACACCGACTACATCTTCATCTCCAGCAATCGCTTCTATGATTCCATGTCTCGGCTGCCGCAGCGCTTCCCTATGACAATTGCCTATTACGAGGCACTGTTCAACGGCGACCTTGGCTTCGAGTTGGTAGCCGATTTCACTTCGCGGCCCAATCTCGGCCCAATTGAATTCAATGATGATGAAGCCGAGGAAACATGGACGGTCTATGATCATCCACGCGTGCTGATCTTCCGAAAGACCGAGGACTACAATCCGGGGCAGACCGCAGCGATCCTGGATGCCGTGGATGTCGATCTCACCGTGGTGATGACAGCCAAACACGCTGAAGGCAGTCCCATCGACATCGACCCGCCAGATGATCCGGCCAGCGGGCGCATCCATGGCTCGATCAGACCTGCCAACGCTGACTACGATCCAACCCGCAACGACCTTTACAGCCGCATCCAACCGCTGGCTGTGATCGTGTGGTGGGGGATGCTCACCCTGATGGCGTGGAGTGTGCTGCCCATGCTGTACAGCATTTTCCCCATGCTATCAGACCGAGGCTATCCCGTCACGCGGAGCATAGGCCTGTTTCTGGTCGCATGGCTGGCATGGCTGGCAGCCAGCATCACCCCGATCCGGTGGTCAGGCGGACTGCTATGGATGATCCTGCTGGGTCTGTCACTGAGCAGCACGGTGATCATCTGGAAGCAGCGTCACCAGTTCATCACATGGATATCAACCCAGCGGCGAGCCATCATTCGGGCTGAAATCCTGCTTGGCATTTTGTTCCTCGCCTTTGTGTTGATCCGGCTGGGGAACCCCGACCTGTGGCACCCGTACTTCGGCGGCGAGAAGCCGATGGACTTCTCATACCTGAACGCAGTGCTGAATTCAACCAGCTTCCCACCCTATGATCCGTGGTTTGCAGGTGGGACGATCAATTACTACTACTTCGGCTTTGTGATGGCCGCTGCGCCGATCAAAATGCTGGGCATTCCGGCTGCGCTGGCGTACAACCTTGCCATTCCGACCTTCTTCGCATTGACCGGGGGCGCGGCATACAGCACCGTGTGGAACCTGATTCAGCGCAAGGAAGCGCCCCGCCCCGCTGAGGACGAAGGCTGGCAAATTGGCGCGGCTTTCAGCACGTGGCCGTCAATTTCGCTCTCCAGAACGCTGGACGCGGCGGATGCCGATATCCAGCAAATCAAAATTCGTGTCACGCAGAATCCATGGATCCCCGCCGGTGCCGCGGCGGTACTACTGACCATCGTACTGGGCAACCTCGGCACGATCCGCACACCGATCTGGGCACTGGCTGAACTGGGAGAACGACAAACGCTGTGGTGGACGGAAGCACTGCCCCCACTCGATGCGGTAAGTGACGGCCTGAGCGAAAACCTTGCAGGGCAGACGCTGCCCATCGGTATCGGGGAGTGGTACTGGAACCCGACACGGATTGTCCCGGTGCCGGTCGTCGATGATCGCGCGACCGAAGTTGGCCCGATTACCGAATTCCCATTTTTTACCTTCCTTTATGCCGACCTGCACGCTCACATGATGGCGATGCCGCTCACCCTCTCGCTGCTGCTGTGGGGTGTGGCACAGATCAAAGACGACCGAACCGACCGGTCAGACTGGCCTCGTCGAATAGCGCTGCTGCTGTTGGGTGGCTTGCTGATCGGCGCGCTGCGCCCAACCAACACGTGGGATTGGCCCACTTATCTCGGCCTGTCCATACTGTTTATCGGGCTGGCTGAGACAGGCCGCAGGCGAGATCGCCACGGGTTGATGGGGTTGGTCGGAGGGGCGGGGGGTGCTGTGCTGCTGGGCGCAGGCACATACCTGATCCTGACCGCTGAGACGGCCTCACCAGATAGCCTGCTCATGACGCTGGCACTGGCTGCCGGGGCCGGGTTCATGGTGTTCTTTGGTATTGCCAGCAGCCTGAGTCAAGCACTGGATCAAGCAATGCCGCCAGGGGAACACTCGTCGATCAGGCCATGGGTAACACTCGCACTGACTGGCGTGCAAGCTGCCCTGATCTTTATCGTGGGCCGCTCAGCCTTTGCCCCCTATTATGCGAGTTACTCACTGGCTTATAACAGTTTCTTCCCGTGGGAAGGCTCACATACACCGCTGTGGGCCTACCTGTTCATCCACGGTTTATTCCTGTTCCTGATCCTGGGCTGGTATTCTCTTGAATCGCTCCACTGGTGGCGGATGAAACAGGCTGCCGGAATGCGAACCCGGCAGGCCGTGATCCCTGTGCTTCTGATCAGCAGTGTGCTGATTGCCGCGGGGGTTTTTGCGGGACGAACTTATCCCATTGCTGCGCTGATCATCCCGCTGCTGGCATGGTCACTGGCGCTGTTCCTCGTCAAAGGGCTGCCCATCGAGAAGCGGCTGGTCATCAGCCTGATCATGCTGGGGCTGGGGCTGTCCATCGCAGTAGATATCATCGTGATCCAGGGCGACATCGGGCGCATGAATACCGTGTTCAAGTTCTATCTGCAGGTCTGGATGCTGTTCGCGATCAGCGGCGCGGCAGCGTTCGGTTGGTTAATCCCGGCGCTATCCTCGCTCAAGCGACGTTCCCTGCGTGTGATGTGGACGGCAGGCCTCTCGATCCTCGTCATCCTCGCTGCACTGTACCCGTTGATGGCAACCCGCGCCAAGATACTGGATCGCTGGAACCCCGATGCGCCAACCACGCTGGATGGTATGGCCTATATACCGACCGTGAGCCGCAGCGAAAACGGCGTCACCTTCAGCCTGCGCGGTGATTATGAAGCACTACGCTGGCTGCAGGACACCATTACCGGGCACCCCGTGGTACTGGAAGCCCACACCACGGAATACCGATGGGGCAACCGTGTCGCAGTGTATACCGGGCTGCCGTCTGTCATTGGGTGGAGCAACCATCAACGCCAACAGCGGGCCGAAAACAGCTACCTCGTCGATCAGCGCAGTGCGCAGGTAACTCGCGCATATGAAACCACGGATATTGATGAGGTCATGCGCATCCTCGATGAGTTCAACGTAGAACTGATCATGGTCGGCGAGATGGAACGTGCGCTTTATTCTCAAGCCGGGCTGTCCAAGTTCGAGGCCATGGTGGAAGCCGGGTATCTGCGGGTCGTATATGACCGGCTCGATACACGCATCTACCAGGTGATTAGCGAGAGACCGAACTCATGATCGACTTCCTGCTGTGGTACATCATCATCACCGTGATCGGCTGGGGCGCATGGCCCTTGTTGTTCCATCTGCTGCCGGGCCTGCCCGATCGTGGCTATACCGTCAGCCGCATCGCCGGGCTGCTGCTTTCAGGCTTCGCCTTCTGGATGCTGGTCACGCTCGGTTTGATGCAGAATACCGCCGCAAATGCGGTGATGGCTATCGGCTTTGCGATCCTCATTGGCGTTCTTTCCATGAGGCCATCAGGCGGCAGCATTGAGTCAATGGGCAGGTGGATCAAGATGAATCGCCGCCTGATCCTGGCAACCGAACTGCTGTTCCTCGTCGCGTTTGCCCAGTGGGCGCTGATCCGCGCCTATAACCCGGAAATACTGGGGACGGAAAAGCCGATGGAGATCGCCTTCCTGAACGGCATCATGACCAGCCGAACCTTCCCACCCACTGACCCGTGGCTCTCCGGGTACGCCATCAGCTACTACTACCTCGGCTATGTGCTGATCGGCATGATCGCAAAAATTGCGGGGACACTCCCCGAAGTCGCTTTTAATCTCGGTGTGGCACTGCTGTTTGCACTGACCTGTCTTGGCTCATTTGGGCTGGTTTATAACCTGATCGTGTCTGATGAGGGTTCAAATGGGCGCGTTACCCTAACCGCATTGCTGGGGCCGCTGCTGGTGGCATTAATGGGCAACCTTCAGGCCTTCTTTGAGATGCTGCTGTCAACGCGCTGGCTGCCTGATGGGTTCTGGGCATGGCTTGATATCCAGGACATTTCAGCGTACAGCGCCGGCATCACATGGCCGCCAACCCGCTATTACTGGTGGTGGCGTGCCTCGCGCGTAATCCAGGATCGTACCGTCGCAGGTGAAGTCATCGGCTTGCAGCCTATTGATGAATTCCCGGCTTTCAGCTTTGTACTGGGGGATATGCACCCGCATGTGCTGGCGCTGCCCTTTGTGCTGCTGGCGTTGACGCTGACATTCAGCATCCTGCGCCAGAAACCCGCACTGACCCGCATACAGCTTCCGCTATACGTGATCGTGTTCGGCAGTCTGTTCTTCCTCAATGCATGGGACCTGCCCATCTACGGCTTCGTACTGATCGCAGCGCTGGTGCTGCACCAGGCCCGGCACGTACCCAAACCAACCACCTGGGATCTGCTGAGCGCGGCACTCACGGGTGTTCTAATCGTCGCAGCGGGCTTACTCATTTACATACCATGGCTGGTCAGTTTTGGCTCGCAGGCGGGCGGCATCCTTCCCAATGTCTTCTACCCAACCCGGCTGCATCAGTTTTTTGTGATGTTCGGGCCATTCCTGCTGATCATCGGCTGGTATCTTGTTCACTCTATCCGAAATACGGCAGCCAAGCTCGACTGGGGTTTTGCGGCGGCGGCATCAGCAGGACTGCTGGTCCTGCTGATGCTGCTGATGGCAGGCATGGGGGCTATCGCGGTCAACGTCGATGCCAGTGCCCGCTTCCTGCTGTTGGAGAACGTCGGCATGGATACCAGTATCCTTGCCTATGACCCGTCACTGGCAGGCCCCGTTATACAACAGGCCGCGTGGCAGGTCGCCATCTACCGGCTGCTGAATCCTCTGACGGCCTTGCTGCTGGTTGGTATGCTGACCGTGGCAGGAGCGCTACTGCTTCCGGTGCGGACACATGCCGCACATGAAGCGAACCGGGAAACACACGCCTTTATTCTGATCCTGGTGATCACCGGTGCGCTGCTGACACTTGGCCCGGAATTTGTCTATCTGCGGGATAACTTTGGGCACAGGCTCAATACGATCTTTAAATTCTACTATGCCACATGGGTTTTGTGGGGGGTCGCATCAGCCTATGCCATTACGCACCTGCTGACGGCTTTGAAGGGAACCCGGCGCGCGGCATTCGCCACCATGGCAGTTATACTCGTAGGAGCGGGGATGCTATATACGCCGTTTGCAATCCCCGGTAAAACAGGCAGCTTCAACGCGGATGGCACACCCCCTACCCTGAACGGCATCACCTACCTCGAACGCTCAAACCCTGGCGATGTGGCCGCTATTCTCTGGCTGCGTGATAATGCCCCTGGGGACGCTGTGATCGTCGAGGCCGTGGGCGGCGCGTACAGCTACTATGGACGTATATCAGCACATACCGGCATCCCGACCATCATGGGCTGGGCCAACCATGAACGCCAGTGGCGCGGTGAACGCTTTGAGGAAATCGCCGGGGGACGTGAAGCAATCGTCAATGAACTATACAACACGGCCAGTATGGTCCGTGCCATGGAACTGCTGGAGGCGTACAACGTCACCTACGTCGTGGTTGGCTCACTTGAGCGATCTGCTGAATACGCATCGGCGGCGGGCATCGCCAAGTTTGAACAATATCTGACCCCGGTCTTCCAATCGGGCGGCACCACGATTTACCGGGTCGATCAACCCCGCATTATTGAGGAGACACCATGACCACCGGGACCAAAACGCAAGGCCGGATTGCCCTATCGCTCCAGGTTGAAACGATTATCATTGTCGTGATTCTACTGTGGGCGGCAGGCGCACGGCTGCCACATCTCGGCATGAATCCGCTCAATGCGAATGAGGCTTCACAGGCACTGGCCGCATGGAACCTCGCCTCTGGTGGTGAAGCACATCTGCCGGGAACCCTGCAAAGCCCGTTGATGATGATCGCAGCGGCGGCTGCCTTTCTGCTGGCCGGCCCCTCTGACACGCTGGCACGCTGGCTACCGGCCTTCAGTGGTCTGTTACTGGTCGCAAGCCCACTGCTGTTCAAAAAAGAGCTGGGGCGCATTCCATCCCTGCTCACGATGATGTGGCTGGCCGTCTCACCGATCGGTGTAGCTGCTTCGCGCGAGCTTTCCGGGGTCACACTCTCGATGCTGGCATTTGTTGCCCTGATCTGGCTGGTCTTCCGTCTGTCCAGTGATGCCAGGCAAAGCACGCTGGCGATGCTCGGCGTAACGGTGGCTGTGCTGATGCTGAGCGATTCGGGGGTGTTTCCGCTTATGCTGGCAGCCTGCATCGCAGTGGGCTTCGTGATGCTTACCGATGACGAGGAGCTAATTACAGGGGAAGTCATCACCCACAGATTGTCTGAACTACCGTGGCAAACCACGGCAACTGGCTTTGCCCTGGCATTTGTGCTGCTGGGGACCGGGTTCTTCTTCGTTCCGGGAGGTATTGGGGCAGCCATTGAGCAGATCGGCTCCTCATTTACCGGGCTGGTCATCAACCCCGACCGTGGGATGTACAGTGGCTTTGTATTGGCCGTATACGAGCCGTTTCTGCTGATCTTCGGCATCTTCGGTACATGGATAGCCTCACTTTCTGAAGACCCATCCCGGCGATTCTACGCAGGCTGGTCGGTGGCAGGGCTTATTATCGTGCTGCTCTATCGTGGAGCACTGCCTACTCATGCCCTGTGGGCAACAGTGCCGCTGGCGTTCAGCGCCGGGATCGGGTTAGAGAACCTGTTCGAGAAGCGCACCGAAGCCCCCGGGTGGGTACTAGGCATTCAATCGGTCACCACCGCAGCGCTGCTCATCATGACGGGGGCGGCCCTGCTGATCCATGTGCGGCAGCCGCACACGCTCAACCTGGGGGAGCAGTTACCCGGGCTGCCGCTTGATCTGATCCTGGCCGCTATCTGGATCATGATCCTGGCCGTGGTGACCTTTACGATTGCCATCTCATGGGATACCGCTGTTGCGTGGCAGGGATTGGCCCTGGGCACCCTGGTACTGGCGCTGATGATGGCCGCAGGGTCAGGCATGCGTACGGCATTCTTTGAAACCGGGATGCCTTACCAGGTCGTGTATGGCCCGCGTGCCAGCGGTGAACTCAGGCTCATGACCGAGGAGATCGAGACCTTATCATGGGTAGCGTCTGGGACATCCACAGAAGCCGCGATTACCGTAGTCAGTGAAGACCCCGACATGCTGGCATGGAGCCTGCGTGACTTCCCAAACGTCACCTTTAAGGATTACGTCCCGCCACAGACGGATGCAGCCCTGCTGGTGGTCGATTATGGATGGAATACCCTGCCTGATATCCCCCTTCTGGCCGAAGCATACGTTGGGCAGGATTTCGTCATACTGCGAAGCTGGCATACCAACACCCTGCTCACGCGTGAATTTGTCCGATGGATGGCCTACCGAGATGCTCCTACCCCGGCAGAAGCCCGCCGCGTGATCGTATGGCTGCGTGACGACATCTACCAGCTCCAGCAACAGCCCGGGGCACAGTGAGAACTGCCAGGCTCCGCTGTGTATAATCAGGCGTCGTGCTTGTGATAGGGAATATCAGCGTTTTGAGCAGAACCGAACCAACCCCAACCAAACTGAATCAGACGCTCATCGAAAGGGCAGCCGGTGGCGATCAGGCTGCTTATGCAGACATCTATCACCTGACAGCCAGTGCAACCTACCGGCTGGTTTATGGTATGCTGCTGCATCACGAGGACACCGAGGAAGTCATCCAGGATACCTACAGTTATGCATTCCGTCGGCTGGATCAGTTTGACCCACAACAAAGCGCATTCAAAACGTGGCTGTATACCATCGCGGTCAGCCGGACGCGCAATAAGCGCCGCCGCAAGTGGCTGCCAACTATCGGGCTGGCTGCCGCATCAGAGACCGTTGCATCGAGTGAACCGGGGCCGGAAACCAGCCTGGAATACAAACTGTTACAGGATGCCGTTCAGCATGCACTGGGTCAGCTTTCCCCCAAACTGCGAGAAGCGGTCATCCTGCGCTATTTCGAGGGCCTGACCTACCGTGAGATATCTGACATCCTCGACTGCCCGCTGAAAACAGCGGAATCGCGTGTACGGCTGGCCCATCAGGCATTGTACGACATCCTGGGCGAATCGGGGGCACGATTGATAGGAGCGGCCTATGCGGCATGCGATTAGAAGCCGCCATGTTCAGCACCTGCTGCCTCGCTATTTTGACGGGCAGCTCCGGCCACGACAGGCGCAGCGCGTCTATCAACACCTGCAGCACTGTGAACGGTGCCGCAGCAGGGCAGCCTGCTGCGAACGAACCGCCACTGATTTAAATCACCGGCTGCATTATACCGGCACGCCAGGCAGCGAAACCTTAACCCGTATCTGGCAGGGTATCAGCCTGCCCAATGATGCTCAGCAGCCAGCCAGCATCACAAGGCGGCTGCAACCTGTCAGCCTGCCGTCCGTGACGGCAGTACTGCTGGTCACTGCCTCGCTGCTGATCACCAGCTACAGCCCGGTGGTGCCTCGCCTTATGGTGCAGGTTGCCAACACCCCTGCACTGAGCCAGCCCACAATCGTAACCAACCAACCCATTGAAGCGACACAACCCGCGGAGCGTGTCACCAGCACAAATGGCGCACCCACACCATCGCCCGATGCAGTGACCACCCCGGGGGATTAAAGGAGACGTTATGGCGACAAGCAGCAATCAGACAACACCCGCCTATAGCGGGATGCTGCGCACACTGGAAAATAGGATCATGCAGTTTCTCCTGTTCGACGGAGAGAAACTGGCTTGGCTGGTCATCTTCGTACTGGCGATACTGTCGCGGTTCTGGGGCCTCGGCGACCGGGTCATGAGCCATGATGAAAGCCTCCATACTCGATTCTCATGGGGACTGTACCAGGGTGAAGGTTTCAGCCATACCCCGCTGATGCATGGCCCGCTGCTGTTCCATATGACGGCACTGAGCTACCTGCTGTTCGGTGATAATGACTTCACCTCACGTATCTATACCGCGATACTGGGCGTTGCCATCGTAATGATGCCAGTCTTCATGAAGAAATGGCTTGGCAAGACCGGTTCTATAGTCGCATCAGTGGGCTTGCTTATCTCGCCAATGATGCTGTACTATTCGCGCTACATCCGCCATGACATCCCGGCTATCCTCGCAGCCATGGTGATGGCTGTTGCCACGTGGAAGTACATCGAGACGCGTAAGTTCAACAACCTTCTGTGGTTAGCAGGCGGCTTTGCCGTATTGTTCGCCTCGAAAGAAGTCTCGTTTATCTATGTCGCGATCTACGGCAGCTTCCTCACCGTTTACTTCATGGGGAGAATGCTGGATGCGCCATGGGAAAGCAAGGCGATGCAGACGGCCTTCACGGCCTGCATCGCTGCCGCACTGGTCTTCCTGCTGGGGGTCGGGGTGGCTGCTTTCAGTGCTGACCTGGTAGCGGGAGAAGAAGCCGCTGATGAAGGCACAGCCATCACTGAACCCATCGCAGTCGATCCCACGGCAGATGCCGTTATCGATGGCAGCCTGCCATTTGACCTCACCGTACCGATGATGATTGCACTGGGTGGTTTGTCGCTTTCGGTGCTGGGTATCGCGGTGACCGGTTTGATCGGGCAGCGCGGACATCTGCGCAACTTCCCATCCTTTGATGTCGCGATGCTGATGGGCACCCTAATCCTCGCAAAGCTGTCACCGTTCCTGATCACAGCGGCGGGTTTTGACCCGCTGGATGAAACGCCACTCGGCGTGCGGCAGAGCGCGATGTTCACCATCCCCATGATCGCGATCAGCGTGCTGTTAGGGCTGTGGCACTTCATGGAAGCCCCTGCCCGCACCCACGTTAAGCGAGGTCACGTGGATGACCAGGGCAACTTTGTTGAGGAGGAAGTTGAAGTCACCCCGAATCTACTCGATTGGGTATCGGCATTCTTCAGCAGTAAATGGTGGGCACCAGGTGGCATCTACTGGGTGTTCACGCTGTTCTTCTTTACCACCATGTTTACCAATGCAGAAGGCGTTGGCAGCGGTGTGGTCGGGTCGCTGGGCTACTGGCTCGCTCAGCAGGAAGTCCAGCGGGGTGGGCAACCGTGGTACTACTACCTGCTGATCCAGATTCCGCTGTACGAATTCCTGCCCGCTATCCTGACGACCGCTGCGGCTTTTGTTGGCCTTGGCGGCCTTGCAGCCCAGCTGTGGAAGATGCTTAATCCGCCAAAAACCCGCGTTGAAATTACCAGCAGTGAAGACGCGGAAGAAGATGTAGATCAAACGGATAAGCTGCCCGATCTGCACGTTGATCGGACACAACCTGATAAAGCACGAGAGGAACAACCCTTAACGTTCCCGGTGCTGGGTTTCCTCGGATACCTGGCCGTGATGAATCTGATCGCGTACAGCCTTGCTGGGGAAAAAATGCCGTGGCTGACCACACATCTCACCATGCCGATGATCCTGATCGGCGGGTGGCTGGTGGGGCGTATGATCGACCGCATCGACTGGATCGCCCTATGGCAGTCAAAGGCATGGATCGCTCTGCTGCTGCTGCCAGTGGCGGTTGTTGCAACCCTGCGCGTACTCGGCCCGGGTTGTGGCCTGTGGGGGGCAAATCCACTGTGTAACACCGTGATCCCGGTCCGCTACCAAGCCAGGTTGTTCGATGATGTGAGTACACTCACGCTGACAAGCAGCGGCCTGTGGTTTGGTGCGCTGGCAGTGCTGATCGTGGTGATTGTCGCCATCGTCAGCCTGGCTCGCTACGCCCGGTTCAGTGATGTTGTCCGGTTGATCATGCTGTTCATCATCGGCTGGATGACCTTCCTGACGATACGCATTGGCTGGCGGGCCGCCTATATCGATTACGACAACGCCACCGAGTTTCTCGTATATGCCCATTCAGCAGGCTCGGTTGCTGAGGTGATGGGGCAGATCGAGGAGATGAGCCTCAAGACAACCGACGGCTATGACCTCCAGATCGCCTATGACAACGAAGTGTCATGGCCGATGTCATGGTATTTCCGTGATTATCCCAACGCAGTATACTACGCCGAGCAGCCGACGCGGAGCCTGATTGGTGACTCCGTGGTCATCCTCGCCGGGCCCTCGAATTTCAGCAAGGTTGAGAGTTTGATCGGCGACCGTTACTATAAGTTTGACTACATCCGCATGTGGTGGCCTATGCAGGATTACTTCGGGTACGAGGAACCGGAAGCATTAGCAGAAATGTTGGGGGACATTGCCACAGACCCCGCCCTCCAGCGCGGCCTGTGGGACATTTTCTACGACCGTGACTTTGACCCGTATGCTGATGCAGTCGCCCCCTATCGAGGCGGCAGCCGCCCGGATTTCTCCCTTACCTCATGGCCGGTAGCACAACGCATGTATGTGTACATCCGTAAGGATGCATTTGCCGAGGTGTGGGACTACGGCGTAGCAGCCAGCGACATCGCAGAGGCGATTGATCCCTACGCCCAGAACGTGCGTGAAGTCAACCCGGCACTGACGTTTGGTAACGGATTAATGGCAGCACCCCATGGCTCTGATGTTGGGCCAGATGGCAACCTGTATGTGGCCGACAGCCAGAACCATCGCATCGTGGTCTATAGCCCGGATGGCACGCTGGTCAACACACTGGGAGCGTATGGGCTGGCTCCAGGCGAAGGCCTCAATGAGCCATGGGATGTTGCTGTGGGCCCCGACGGACGCGTGTTTGTGGCCGATACATGGAACTACCGTGTCGCTGTCTTCAACAGTGATGGCACCTTTGAAACAAGCTGGGGGGTGCAAGGCCCGAACGAACTCGATAACCCTTATGCGCTGTGGGGGCCACGTGGTATTGCTGTGGATAACAACGGCATGGTCTACGTCGCCGATACCGGCAACAAGCGTGTACAGGTTTACTCGTCAGAGGGTGACTTTGTGCGGCAGATCGGCAGTGGCGGCGCGCTGGATGGACAGCTCGATGAACCTGCCGGGCTTGCCATCGGCCCGGATGGTCACCTGTACGTGGCCGATACATGGAACCAGCGAGTACAGGTTTTTGATGCCAATGGCACCTTCTTAACCAGGTGGACAGTCGAGGCGTGGTTTGCTCAGAGCAATGAACGACCCTATATCACCGTGGATGAAGCCGGGATGGTATACATCACGGACCCTGAAGCGTACCGTGTGATCGTATTCAACGGGATTGGCGAGTACCAGTACAGCTTCGGAGATTACATCATGCTCCCGAAACCGGGCGGTATTGCCATCGATGACAGGGGTAACCTTTTCGTGGTCGATAGCGAAGCGGGCACCGTACGGAACTTCGAGCTATCAACTCCATAAAAAAACCTCACAGAACGATCATATGCCTAGCAAAGCAGGGATGTGTTCTGTACAATAATCAGGATTATTCACTTGGAGTGAGCTAATGCCTCAAAAAGCTGCAATCCTGATTGTTGATGACGACGAGCACACCCTGCGCCTGATCCAGACATTCATGAGTAAATTCAGCCACCCCATCCATGTGGCAAACAGCGGGGGCAAGGCACTTGAACTCATTGAAACCCACGGCGAGGTGATTCAGCTTGCATTTCTGGACCTCGCCATGCCTATCGTAAGTGGCTATGATGTCTGCCGCGCTATCCGCAGCAATCCCGTCACTGCGGATGTGCCAACCATCGCGCTGACGGCCCGCGTTGACATCGAGGCCGAGGAACTGGCATTCGGAGCCGGGTTCACGCGGATCATCCACAAACCTTTTAACCTCAAAGACCTTGAAACGGTCATCAATCAATACCTCGGAAACTAAACACCGGGGCGAGTGGCCCCGGTGCCCGGTTATTCTGAAAGCATCAACTCAGTTGATAGCGGATTTCAGTGCGATGAACGCTGGCCCGCAGGGGGTCAGCCCCAAGTTCATCCAGGAGTTCGTCGGGCCGGGCTGTGCCTCTGTCCGGCGATAAAGCGCCGATCATCTCCAGCATACACGGATCACTGCAGGAAACCGCCACCTTCTCGATCAGCGCCCGCAGATCATACTGTTTTCCACGCCGCTCGCGCATCACAGAATCCGTAGCCATGAACGCCGATACGGCCTCTTGCAGATGAGCGCAATCGATATCTTCTGCTGTGGTAATGCGATAGGATGCCGTGGTCGTCACGCTCTGCAATGCAGGGCTTTTCAGTGGCACAATCGTCAGTTCGTGAATCATGATGCCATCCGGCACCGCTGCCTGAATGCGATCGACAGCCGCAGTTGGATCACCGAGATCAGCCTGTGTCCACAGATCGATCAACTCACATTCGCTGGTAAAACCGAGGGGCAGTGCCGCCGCTATCTGAATCTGTGGACGGGGATTAAACCCCTGCGAATATACCAGCGGCACAGAAGCCCGCCGAAAGGACCGTTCCCAGATACGCGCAAGGTCAAGATGCGAGGTATATTGCAGCATCCCGACCTTGCTGAACCGAATCCGATAGCGATGACGCTGTGGAGTACCAGGTGCCTGTTCAGTCACTATTCTCTTTATCCATTTCCCAACATCATTTTAATCGCGTCGAGCACATAGCCACGCATCAGCAGCGTCCTCAGCGTTTTATTGCGCTCAGCACGGGGCAGCTTATCGATGCGGTGCAGCGGCTTGATAACCTTCACCAGCGATTCCGCAGCCGAATCCATCAGGATACCTACGAACGTCTTGCCTGAAAACTGGTTCAGTTGCTTTTGCCACATCTCCATGTCCCCGTCACGACGACGAGTCATCAGCGTCATATAATAGTACTCGCGGAAGTCTTTGGTAAGCGGGTTTGAGCGCTGCATGGCCGCTTTCGAGAAGGACGGAAGCAGCATCAGCATGGCTTCTGCCGCTTCAGGTGCCGGATCCGTTGCCAACAGGTCAAACGCGGCTGACATAATATCCTGGTCAAAGTCCCCGGCCTGGGCAATGACTTTTTCCACAACCTGTACCAGCCGGGAACGACGTTCCTCGGGTGAAATACGAGCCATGGCAGAAAGAGCCTCTTTATGCATTTCAGGACGGTTCCTGGATGACAGCAGGATGTTGGTCAGCGTATCGATATCCAGCGTATTGTAAACCGAGTGCTGTTCTGGTTGTAAACCCATCGTCCACTTCCTCAGTATTGACCCAAGCACTGTAACACAATGCCCCGGAAAATGGGGCAGATGCGTTTCTATCACTATAAATCAATTTGAGAAAACCCGCATGTGGGATGAGGTTCAGGGTGCCCAGGGGCGCTTGCCGGTCAACCGTTCCCCGGTGGACCGTGGACGACGGTCCACCTGCCCCAGCACCTTCATCAGCACCTTGGCACGAGTCTTGTTATTACGGCCCTGGGTCTTATCCAACTGGCGGGACAGCGCTTCTATACCACGCTGGTATTCTGCACTGTCCTGGTTGCCTTCAGTCAGTAATTTGACTGCCTGTGCCAAGCCATCTGAGTTGCTTTGCTGCTGGATCATCTGTGAAATGGCATAAAACAGTGCCCGCGTACGATGGGGTTCGGGCTGGCGCTCGATCAACGTTAATGGATCAATATCCGCCAGGACCCCGGCAGCGGGGTCAGATACAGCACCAACCAGCGTTTTGGGATCCAGCTCAGGCAGCATTTCAGCCCAAACATGCAGGTCTTCTTCACGGCAGCGAGTCATCAGTGCCGTATAAAAATACTCACGAAATTCGTCTTTGAGTTTGCGGTTATCGAGGATAGCACTTGCAACGAGTGGGAGCAGGTCCAGCATGGCGGCGGTTGCGTTCGGCTCAGGATCAGTCGCAAACAGATCGATGATCGACATCATCACATCCTGATCGTAACGATCCGGGTTTTTAAGCACATACTCCATGGTCATGACCAGCCGTGATGTACGCTGGATAGTATCCCGTCGAGACAACGCAGAGAGTGCTTCACGCCGCTGCTGGGGATCGGTATCTGTATAAACCACGAATTTTGCCAGCTCAGCGATATCCATTTGATCATAGGGGATAGCAGGCATCTATTGCTCCACCATTAGTATTCACAGGCTCTATCGTATCATGCTTAAATAGGCACAGCAATCAGTTGATTGTATTGACAGATATGATATTCTGCTGCCGTCCGCGTTTCTCCTTCGGGATGACGGGAGGGCATTCCCATGCCTCGGCAGGCGTGTGTTTACGTGTTTGCGTAAATTTGGGCAAAATACCACACGCAAAACACTGGTCGCGGCAGTCGATACGGGTTTCCCCATTTTGGCTCATCAGGTAATCCCGTGCAAGGTATTTCTTCGTCACCGCAGCATCGATATGGTCCCATGGAAATATCTCGTCAATGGTGCGCACCCGGTGAATATAGAAACTGAAATCAAGATTGTTCTCTTCCAGTGCCTGTAACCATGCCGCGTGCTTGTAATGCTCCTGCCACGCATCGAAGCGGCTGCCCAGTTCCCACGCACGGGCAATCACGGCACTCAGCCGACGGTCACCACGGCTAAGCAAGCCTTCCAGCATCGATTCTTCCGGTTGGTTCCAGCGCAGCCGCAGACCATGCCCACGCAGATCACGCTTGAGCAGGTCCTGCTTGGCGACGACCTGGGCCAGCGTATCCATCGGTACCCATTGGAAGGGTGTGTGCGGTTTCGGGATGAAGGTACTCACGCCGACATTGACGTTGGCCTTCTTCCCGTGAATCTGACGCCCTTCGTGCAGCACATCCTTTGCAAGATCGACAATGGCCTGTACATCCTCAAGGGTTTCAAGCGGATGCCCGATCATGAAATACAGCTTGATAGTACGCCAGCCACGGCTGTAGACCTCGCGAACGGTTTCCAGCACTTCGTCATGCGGGACCGCCTTATTGATGATCCTGCGCATTTTCTCGGTAGCAGCCTCCGGCGCAAAGGTGAACCCACTGCGCTTGCTGTCCTTGAGCGCTTCCATCAGTTCCGCACTGGCGGTTTCAATGCGCAGACTGGGCAGGCTCACACTGAGATTCTTACCCGCAAATCGATCCCCCACCGCATTGACGAGGTCGATCACATGCGTGTAATCACTCGATGAAAGTGACAACAACGCGATCTCCTCGAAACCTGTGCTGGCAACGGCTTTCTCTACGGCACTCAGCACCTCATCTACCGTACGTTCACGGACGGGTCGTGTCACCATACCCGCATGGCAAAACCGACAGCCGCGCGTGCAACCACGCATAATCTCAATCGGCACACGATTATGCACGGTATCGATATTGGGGACAATAAACTCCGTGATCGGTGCGGGAAGCTGCGGCACGATGCGCTTGAGAACCGGCATGCGAGCAGTCTCATCAAGTGCGGTGACACCGGCCAGTGTGCCATCATCATGGTAGGATACATCATACAGACGCGGGACATACACACCTTCAAGTTTCGCCAGCTCACGCAGCTGCTCATCACGGTTCAGCCCGCGCGTTTTAAGATCGTGCAGTTTTTCCGGGATTTCGAGGATCGCGTCTTCCCCTTCCCCGACAACGAACAAGTCGACAAATGCCGCCATCGGTTCCGGGTTGTAACACGAATGCCCACCGGCAATCACCAATGGCATCGAGGCATCGCGCTCCGCACTCCAGACTGGCAGCCCCGCGAGGTCGAGTACCTGCAGGACATTGGTATAAAGTTGCTCATATGGAATTGAGATGGCCAGTACATCGAAATCGGCAACTGCATGTTTGGTTTCCAGGGAGAACAGGGGAAGCCCCTCCGCCCGCATGATGGCTTCCATATCCACCCACGGCAGGTAAACTCGCTCGGCAAGCATATCCGGCTGCTCGTTGATCCGTTGGTAAAAGGTTGCCAGGCCCAGGTTAGGTGTGCCTATCTCATAGATATCGGGGAAACATAAGGCAACCCGAATTGCGACCTGCGCCCAGTCCTTCACAATCGAGTTGTATTCACCACCGACATAACGCCCCGGCTTCTCAACTGCCAGCAGGTGCGGCTTGATGGCACCCAGGATGTGTTCAGGTGACTGCATTTGAAACCCTCTGAAATATCTCGACCGTATAAACATTCCGGGCCGGTATGCTACCGGCCCGGACGTTGATCCTGATTATACCTGCTGATGACGCTGGTTAAAAACGGCTGCACTATGGATTGTACACGAACATCACCGTGTCAAACAGCACCTCTGTCGAGGCACTATCTTCACCCGTCAGGTTGGAAAGTGTGATATATTGCGCGGTATTCGCGAGGAAGTAGTACGGGCCAAGATAGACCCACGCTCCCTGGTTGGCCGACTGATTGACGACAATCGGGGCACTCAGTTGATTAGCGGCGTAGACGCGATATACTGCCGATTGGGTCACAGGGACATCAACCTGTGGGATATACACATACACGTCATAGTAGCCATCATCGGCAAACTGATATCGCCACTGAACTGCCAGCGATTCCTTTGCCTCACGGTTCTTCACATAGCTGTGTGAACCGCCATGCCCACCATCCCGCGCAACAGGCCCTGGGAACCCTTCCCAGAGAAAGGCCTTGTTATCATCTTCCTCAACCTGCAAATTGGATTCAGCAACCGGGACAGCCTGTGCAGGCGTATCAACACCCGGCGTACCTACCAGGAATGGTGATGTGGCCGTGGGTGACGGGCTGGCAGTTGGCGTCCGTGTGGCACGGCTGCCACCACCACCACCACCACCCACCTCATCCTCATCGGCGGCCTGCGCGGCAGCAACCGCCCCATCAATCGGGTAGTACCCGGCCTGGATCATCGCGCGCCCGGTCTCCTCGAAGTACTCCAAGACAATGCGATGTGTCCCGGCAGACATCTCACGCTCAATGATAGTGAATTCACCCTGCCTGCCGCGCCATTCATCAATAACCAACTGCCCATCAATATACAGGCGCACACCGTCGTCGCTGGCTACAGCAAAAGCATAGACGGCATTGGCGAAGTTATCATCACGAACCCAGCGCACCGAGAAATAGTCACCGGACCAGCCCACAAAGTTATCGGGTGGCCGGTCACCCCAGTCAAATGAGACAACAGGGTCTACCTGCACGATAGAAGGACTACCGGACAGAGTCGAATTCTGATAGTAATACCCGGTCCAGCCTTCGGCAGCCCGGGTCGGAGCCAGCCCCGAAGTCAGTAAGGCAACCGACAGGACGATCACAACCAGGGCAACAACTAAAAGCCGTTTACGCATAGAAACACTCCCGCCAATGGAGGTTGGATGACATGAATGAGCTTGTTTGATTTAGTGTAGACGCACAGCGGAAGCGCGTCAAGCGAGGGCTACATCACATCCCCAAACAAGCGAGACAGAGTCTGTATCGCATCCAGGTCGAGATGAGGTTCAAAAGCTGCAATCACCATCGACAGTGATACCTCATAGGCCCCCAGGATATCCACAGCAGGGCTGGTGCCGCCATGTTCATAGACTCCCGGCATCTCAAACCAGAGTGCAGTCTGTACAGCAGCCGCTAATTGTGCCGCATCGTCCATTGCTGGTTCCGGCTGGAGGTCAGGCTTCACTGAGAGCAATATCTCTGTGAGGCCATTCTTGATATGAAACAGGTTATCCTGTATCTGCTGGTAAGCATTTTTCAGCTCTGTGGATGGCTCATAATGCCCCCCATGGACGGGGCGATGACTTCCCGATAGCAGATCATCGATCATCTGAACGGCTCGCATCATATCACGCCCCATGAACAGCCCCGGGACGCGCTCTGTAATACCGGGCAGACTATCGAACACAGTACCGCCATACGTGAAAACCGTATTTTCACCTTGCACTTCTTGCACCAGTACAGCCGCTCTGACGAGATTGCCCAGCGTGATAAACGAGCTTGCGCTCAACAGAACGACACCGGGTGCAACAGCCTTCAGGGTTTGCTCAAGCTGATCCAGCCCAACGGCCTGACCGAGATATATCACTTCCCAGCCACGCCGCTGGATGAACAACGACATCATCAGAACCGGCATTTCGTGCCAGTCACCGGGGGCACACCCGGCCATCAGACGTCCCTGCCGATTGGGCGGCGGCATCGTAGCTCCGATGGCAAGCAACTGCTGCCGAATGATATTTGTCAGGAAATGTTCGACCTGCAGACTGGCATCGCCAGTACGCCATTGCGTCCCGATGTCACGCAGGCTCGGGATCAGTATGTGAATGCAAACATCCTCAAAGGAGAATAGGGCAAAAGACTGGGTGATAACCTGCTGTGCCCGAATTGAATCAAAATGGTGGGCAGCATCCATCAGATGCTGGCGTGTTTCCTCATAGTTGGCCGAACTGGCAAATATCCCGCTTTGCGCCATTGGCCGATTGGTGTTCTGCGGGACATGGCTGTGCAGCATCGCGACGGCACGCTTGATGTTGACCCCTGCATCGACCTTTTCTTTCAGCCAATCCAGGATGGCAATATCACGTTCGGAATACAGGCGGTACCCGGACTCATTTCGCCCAGGGTCAGGAACCCCATAACGACGTTCCCATGCCCGCAGAGTCACCGAATCGATGCCTGTAGCCTGTGAAACTGCTTTTATATTGAGAAGTGGCTCATCGGAAACGTCATCAAATGGCCGCATGTGTGCCCGATCCTGACTGACTATTGTATCCCTTATTGTACAAAACCACAGGGAACTTTTCACCCTGACGAATCACCTGGTTAGTTGGATTCGCTCAGCATGTCATCGATATAAGACTGGATGGTTGATTCGGTCATGATGCCCAGGTGACGATAACGCACGACACCATCACGATCGATCCAGTAAGTGGTGGGGAAGTATTGAACGGCAAACTGGTCAACAAGACGGCCATCCATATCCAGCCACACCGGGAATGTAAGACCACGTTCAGTAACGTATGTTTGGACCGCGCTGGCCGGTTCCCCCGCATTGACAGCCACGATGATCAATCCATCATCGCGATAGGTATCGTAGGCGGCCTGGAGATCAGGCATTTCAGCCTCACATGGGCCACACCACGTCGCCCAGAAGTTCACAACAATGACCTGCCCGTCGTACTCGGCGAGTGCGATGGTCTCACCATCAACAGTTACACCGCTCACATCGGGCGCAGGGACATCAACCAGAACCGGCACGACCTCACGGCCACCCAGCAATCGGCTAAACACATCGAGACTACCCTCGCCGGCAACCACCAGTACAGCCATCAGTACCCCTGCGCCAAGGCCCAACAGCGCAATCAGCATAAACCCCGATGGCCTCTTTGAAGAAGAACCCTCAGCCGATTGTAATTTATTATGTTGTTCTACGGAATCCATGCAATTCCAAACCCATCTACCAGTTTAACAAAGTCATCAGTCCGGGCATCATACACCCATACCTCGTTCTTACCGGATAATACTAGGAGATCGGCACGTTGTGCCATGACCCAGCGCCCGGTGACCTCCCATTCGTAGCCTGACGAGTTAACATTGGGGTCGTCAGTAATGCGGGTCACCTCGCCTGTATCTATGTTGTAGATCATCATCTGCGCACCGAATCCGCTTGTGCGTTCAACCAATCGACGCGCAAAGACAATTTGACCTGAAACAGGTGACCATGCCGGGGAAAAATCTTCCTGCCCATCTGGCAGCAGGTTCTCAAAACCACCATTGGGTACGATCTCTGCCGTCACAAGCTGTGTGAAGAACACACCACCAATCGCACGGACCACGGGGTAGGCCATCTCCAGCCCATCAGGTGAAAACGTCCCGGTTGATCCGCCCTGTGCCGGTAGTTGGAATTCCCCCTGCCCTGCGAGGTCAAACACTCGGATGACCTCAAAAGTCGGATCGTAGTATGCTACGCGTGTCCCATTCGGTGACCAAACCGGAGACTGCCCATAGCGATCACGGTTTGGAAAAACAGGGCTGGCCTCATCCTTTTCAAATTCATACAACCACAACCGTCCCACATCATCGGGGGCATGGGCATCATCTTCGCGGCGCTCAAATAACAACAGCGATTCATCTGGTGCCCATGCTGGCGCGAGACACCACTCCGGGGCACATGACACCAGCGTTTGCCAGCGCCCACTGTCAAGGTTAATTTCGATCAGGTTAGCGCCGGTTTCCTCAACTGCCATTGATAGAATCGCGGTATCTCCTCGCAGTGACGTGGCTCCGCCCAGGATCACACCTGGCAGCACCGCCAGTTCATGTTCATCTCCTCCATTGACGGGGACAATCGTAAGCAGATCGCCTTGCTCCGTATCGGCCACCACCAACACTGATGGGTACTGCACAACAAGGTCGAAGGTGATTGGCCCGGCAGGTGTGGTGCCGCTTGTCGATTGTATGGTTTCATCCAGTCTCAGGGTGATCTGCTCACCCGCAGGCCAGCCTGCATCCGGCTCAATCGTGAGGGTGTTCCCATCCCATGTATATGACACGGAAACACCAGGTCTGATGTGTATCCCGTTCATCACGCTGGCCCGATCCATGCGATATGAGAATCGGATATCAAGCGGCTGCGTGGTACTGATTGTACTGGAATCTCCCGATTCCAGGCGGGCCGTTACACCACGTAACTGTCCGGCGGTAATCAACAAAGTGAGCAGAAAAACCGTTCCGCCAATGATGGCCGCAATCTGTCGGTCAAAACGCTTTGTCGTATTCACATCAGAGATTATAGCGCTGCAGCAGCAAATCACATCCCAAACCAGGTAGGGGTTTCTTGACGTCAGGTGGACCACTCGGTACAATATCAAACGCTGGGCGCTCTGGCCCCACCTTATTGTGTATTGGGTGTGGAGCAGCCCGTTTTGTTTGTCAGGGGCTTGATTTCCACACCTGTCAGGGTGTGATAAAGGAGTTAGCGGGAATGAGTGATCAATTCACACTCGTTGCTGAAAAGCGCGAAATTACAGGAAAAAAGGTTAAGATGTTGCGCCGCGAAGGGTTAGTCCCCATCGTTGTGTATGGTCCGAGCTATGATTCAACCAACCTGCAGGTCAAGTGGACCGATCTGCGCCATGTGCTGGTTAATGCCGGTGGTACACAAATCATCAACCTTGATGTAGCCGGTGAGACGGTGCCCACATTGGCACGCTACGTGCAGCGCAACCCCATCCGTGGCGATGTCCTTCATGTCGATTTCTACCGTGTGGATATGAACCGCCCCATCCGTGCCGAGGTACCGCTGTTGGCCGTGGGTGAGACCGAGATCGTGGAAGTCGGCACGGCCATCATCACGCAGAACCTCACCAACGTTGAGGTCGAAGCACTGCCCGCTAACCTGCCTCAGCAAATTGATGTTGACATCAGCGGGCTGGTTGAAATTGGCGATTCTATCCTGGTACAGGACCTCAACCTCCCGGCTGGTGTGACCATCCCGTCAGTGAACCCTGACGACATGGTACTTAAGCTCGACTACGCACAGGCACTCCTCACCGAGGAAGAAGAGGAAGCAGAAGACAGCTTCCTCGAAGAAAGTGCCGAGGTGGAAGTCCTCACCGAGCGCAAGGACGACGCCGAAGAAGAATACGAGGACTAGGTCCTCATCAATACAGCCGCCCAAAAAGGAGGCAGGCCTTGAACAGCCTGCCTCCTTTTTTATCAGGGGGAAGGTGGAGTCGCTGCCCCTTCGGGGCTGGTAACAAAGACATCAAAAGGCCCACTGCTACGCCCGTTGTTCCAGACGCACAATACATAGCGGCCAGATGCAGGCACCTCGAAGCGATCCAGGACAGGGTCCAACCCCACCACGTCATCCCGGGTCAACAGCAGGTAGCCATCAGGAGAGTACAGGCTGAAGCCGAGATCAAGCCCGGTGCCGCCTGTGCCGTGAGCATCCAGCCCAATGAGCTGCCCGGCTTGCGCCTCAAATGCCCAACTCAGTACCGTACCCGGCCCCACGATCTCGGCTTCCTGCCCCGGGCCACCCGCAGCCAGCATCCCACCCTGCTCAAGATCAGCAAGCGTCTCCGGGCGGATCAGATACTCAATCGCCCCGCCTTCACCGTATGTGAGGAACTCCACCTGGTAACTCCCCGTGAAGGGAAGCTGCACGGTAGTGAGCTGTTCAGGCTCTCCTATGCCAAAGGTATCCACCGTGGTCAGCAGATTGCCGTACTTATCGTAAATCGCCAGCCAGATGTCAATACCATCATCAAGTGGCCGCGCTTCGACCCGGACAGCGTTCAACGCCGTTCCCGTAAAGGTTAGCCATGTACTCCGTCGTGGGCTGCCCTGTAGGTCTATCGACGTGCGTGAGCCGATAACCGCCTCACCATCCCCTTGGGACGGGGTCACGCGAAGCGCATAATCACCCGTATTTTCATCATAGTTACTGAGTACGAGTGTATACACGCCATCCTGATCCGGCATGAAGTTCCACAGCACCGGGTTCTTCGCGATATTATCGTCGCGTGCGGCCAACAGGTTGCCATCAGGGCCATACAGACGAAACAGCAAATCCAGGCCAGGCGTCAATGCCTCTGCTTCAATATCGACACGCGCCCCGCGATTGAGTGGCAGGCGGAACGTGTGGTAGCTGGATGGCTGTCGGATCGCCCCGCCAAGCTCCTGCGGGACTGCAATAAACTCACCGCCGCCGTCAAGTGCTGCCGATGGCATGTGATACACTGAGACGCCCACCTCGCCCAGGCCATCTATCGACGCGATCCCCAGCTCATAGAAGCCATCACCGGGAAACTGAAACTGCCCGATCACCTCTGGCTCACCAGTCCCTGCACTATTGGCTGATACCAGTTGATCGCCCGCCGGGCTGCGCACATCGATCACGGCGTCAACATCCCCCGCAAGTACGATCACCTCGATGCGAACCGGGTAATCAATGCGGCCTTCCAGCGGGAACACCGCCGTGATCCCCGGCTCAACGTCCACGCGGTACTGATCGACAAGTTCTGGTACGGTGAGCGTATTCGGAGAGGTTGTGGATTCAACAGCAACCGCCTCCGCCAAATCTTCGGCTTCCCGGGTGGTTGTCGGCGCAGCCAGTGCTGAGAGCGTGGGCCACGGTGTTGGCGTTGGGGCAGGTGTCGGTGGGGATTCAGGGGTAACCGCCCCACCTCGGCACCCGGCGAGCAGCAGCCCGGCTGCAAGAGCCGGGCTGAACCATCCCAGGAAGTGTCTCATCGTCAATGCCGAATGAACCATAACCTAGCGAGACAGCGTGATCTGATATGTGCCGCGAACGTTGTTCTGGTTGTACACAATGATGGTATACTGCCCGGCCTGCGGCAAGAAAAACCCTGACAGGAATGGATCACGGCTGGTCAGTTCATCATCAGCGAATGCCAACGGCTGCCCACCCGGTGACAGCAACACGAAACCGAGATCGAGCGAGGTATCCTCGGATGTGGCGGATGAGGTACGAATGGTCACGCGGTCACCGGCACTGCCGTTAAACTGATACACGTGGAAGGTGTCGCCGGTGTCGATTTGCCCCTCAAGCGTCGTGGTGTCAGCCGTGAACAATCCGCCACCTGTCAGGTCCTCAATTGCCAGCGTATTGATGGCAAACGAAGCTTCACCGTAACCGATAGGTACCAGTTGCAGTGTGTAGCGCCCACTGTAGGGCAGCTGAATCTGTGCCAGTACCTGGTCATTACCGAGGCGGTCATCATCATTGACCGAATACGCGATCTGCTCATCATACGGGCTGATCAGGTAGATATCAACATCCAGTTCCGGTGAGAGATTGAATGCTGAGACACTAATGACATCCCCCACATTACCGTCAACTGTCGCGCGGAGTACGTCGCCATCCGCGAAGGCGGCGCGGTACTCCTGGTTGTATGTCACATCTGGCGGAGCCTGCCCACCACCTACCTCTCCCACACGGTCAACGAGGAACTGGTAACTGCCCGTCGATCCCTGCACGTTGCTGATCACGGCAATGTACTCACCGGAAACTGGCGGCAGATACCCTAACAACCCCGCGTTCAGGTTTTCGGGAGCGTCGAGGTCATCGGAGGAACCGATCAGGGTGCCATCCGGCCCAATAACTGTCAGATAAGTATCGAGCGCGCTGTTGTCAGGTGTAACAGTTTCGATGTTGACGGGCTGATCCTGTACCAGCGGGAAGGTGATGATGTGGTATACGTTTGGCAGAGAGAGTGCCCCCGGCACACCTTCGCCAAAGGCCACCAGCGGACCACCACCAGATGACTGATCCAGTGCGATGACACGCATCTGTACGATACCACCACCCTCAAGCGGATTGACACGTACACGATACTGCCCGGCCAGCGGCGCAGTGAATTCATTGATGCCCACGCTGTTGCGACCCGCCCTGCCCTCAAGCATTGCCAGCACAGTCCCGGCACTGTTCAGCAGCGCCACGTTGTAATCCATCGCTCCTTCAATCAACCCGGCGTCAACCCGGATCGTCTGATACTGTTCAAGGTTCAGTACACCTTCAAGAGGTGCAGCTTCGAGCGCATTCAGGGCGCGGCTCTCATCAAACAACACATCGCCGGGAGTGGTGCCAGGTACCTCATCATCCTCGCTTTCTGCTGCCGGGGTGACAGTTGGCGAATCAACCTGATCGCCGTCACCGGGATCACCGGGGTTAACCACTGCCGTCGGGTCTTCTCCCGATACAGGTGGCACCTCCGTTGGGCTGGCCCCACCACCAAACAGAGTCCCACAGGCAGGGAGAACCAGCAATGCGACCAGCAGGATTAGCATACGGCTCCGGAGAGGTGTCTTTGAACTATTAGCGATCATACGTCGGTCTCCTCATTCTCATCAGGAGAGGTCTCTGCCACTGCCTCACCCGTTGGCTCATCGGTATCCCCATCAAATGCAATGACGGCCCGTGCAAAAATCAGATAGCCGGTGTGTCCCACAATCCGATCTTCAGGACGTACACGGGCCGGAACAGGTTTGTATCCTCTCAGGATCAGCTCGGCAACTTCCACATGCCCATATCCTGGGTGATATTTGAGCACGTCTACAGCCTGGATCAACTGGTTTACGGTGGGCACCAGCATGCCCAGCACAGCACCACCATGCATCGCAGTGCGGGCCTGGTCAAACAGAGACCACGGCTCCAGCACGTCAAGGAACACACCATCCACCTCGGTTTCGTCGAAGCCCTCGGTAGAATCACGCAGTGTAAACGTGACACGATCTGCCAAACCATACTGGTCGATATTTTTCTTTGCCAGCCCCTGCAGGTTACGACGCAGATCATACGAATAAATGTGCCCCGTCTCCCCAACGGCACTTGCCAGGGCAACCGTCAGGCCCCCGCTGCCGGTCCCGGTCTCAATAACGCGCACGCCGGGCCGAACAGCCATCTTCATAATAATATAGCCGGAGTCTTTTGGAAAGATAATCTGTGACTGACGTTTGATATTGGTGATCAACTCCTCGGTAGTCGGGTAGAGCAGATAGTAACGTTTACCGAGGTGCGTGAACACCTTGCTGCCATATGGCAACCCCATCAGATCATCATAACGAATGACACCTTCCTGTGTGTTGAGTTCCTGCCCGGGGGTCAGCTTGCGAATGTAGGTTTTTACATCCCGTTCTGACACCAGCATCACAACGTCGTTTGGCTGCGCCAGCACAATTCATCCTTTTTACCAGGGCATGATAAGGGTGTATTATACTGGCCCAATGAGGTCAGGGCCATGTTATAATAACCGCTGGCATACTCGTTTGTTTTGACTATAATGGGATTAAGCTGAAATACTCCCTTTGATTACGAACCAATTTCACTGGTGTAAGGTGACTGCAACATGAGTCGTACCGTCCTGGCCGTGGATGACGAGCGCGGCGCACTGACTCTCCTGACCATCATGCTGGAACGTGGCGGGTACGACGTTCACCAGGCACAGGATGGATATCGTGCTTTGCACATGCTGGATGATTTCTCCCCGGAACTGTTCATCCTTGATGTGATGATGCCCGGCATGGACGGTATCGAGCTGTGCCGCGAAATACGCGCACGCCGTCAGCATCAGCATACCCCTATTGTGATGCTCTCTGCGCGGGGTGACCCGGCCTCGGTGCAGGCTGCACTCGATGCCGGTGCCACGGACTACCTGCAAAAGCCGGTGCTGCATCATGACCTGATCATGAAGCTTCAGAAAATTCTTGAACAACCCGCCTGACTAAACGAGTGGCCGCATGGCAAAACTTCTCTGCATCGCCAACTGGCCGGATGACACCAATGACTATCCTGAGTATCCGGTCGAATTTGAACTCAAGCTAACCCGTGAAGAAAAGTGGGTGGCTTGCAAAACCATGCTTTATGTTAAACGGACGGGTGCCAGCGAAAAAGCGATGCTCTCCGAACGTAATGGTTCGATTCTCGAACGTGACCTCACCCGATTGCTAGGTGACCTCAAAACGCTGATTCAGCAGCACACTACCGACGCGATGACCTTCGTCCCCGTCGTGCCCAGCTTTGAGATGTGGGTCAACCGGTTATCTGATGATCAGTATCGTGTGATGATCTGGCTCGATATGGCCGAGGATTTTAGTGGAGCAAACGATATCGCCTATGATGGCCTGCGCTTTGTGACCAACCGCGCTCGCTTGATGGGATTCATACGCAGTCTCGAATCTGACCTCCGGTAGAGCCACAATAAGGTCAACGCTCCTCATACGAACTCACACCTTACATTGACATTGATGAGTTTGATCGTGATAATTCGATCATGACATCAACTCAAAAATCAATCCTGCCTGCGTTTATCATCGCCATGTTGCTAACCGGCTGCAACCTGCCGTTCGACGGTACGCTGCCGGGTCAAAACCCAACGCTGACCCCAAGTACCATTGAGGAAACAGTCACACCGTCGCCTACGCCGATCCTCAATACACCGACCCCGTTCGTCGAGCCAACCAGCGGGCCGAATGTAGTAGAACAACCGGGGCCAACCCCGACGCTGATCCCGGTTGTTGAACCCTCCCCGGGTGATCTTGCCTTCAAGAACGGGGATTGGGAAACTGCCGCTGCTGAACACCGGGCCACATTGAATAATCCCGGCGCAACCGAGGCGATGCGTATTGACGCGCAGATTGGCATCGCAGAAGTGCAGATCGCACAGGGTGATTACATCAGTGCGGTTGCCACGCTGAACCAGTTCCTTGCCGAATATGCGGCTGATAAGCGCGCACCGCAGGCCTATTATCTGCGCGGCAAGGCACAGGAAGGGCTGGAGAACTGGTCCGCAGCTATCGATGACTACGAAGTATACCTGCGGCTGCGCCCCGGTGTCATCGACAGCTTTGTGTATGAACGAATTGCGGAGGCCCACCTTGTGCTGGGCAATGGCAACGCGGCCCTCGATGCTTTTGCGCAGGCAACCGCTGCCGGTCGCTATGCCCTGGGGCAGCGCATCCTGCATCAGCGAGTGGCCTCGGTGGCACGGTCACTGAATGATGCCCAGCGCGCCGTCGCGGAATATGAGGCGATCCTGTCCTTCTCACAGGATGAAGCGTACAAGGCCATCATTGAGCTGTACATCGGGCAAGCATGGTATGAAGCCGGGGAATATGAACTCGCTTATGAACAGTGGGAACGCGTCTTCATGACGTACCCCGGCAGCGCCGAAGCACTCAGTGCGCTGCGGGCTTTGCTTGAAGCCGAGCGCCCGGTCAACCCGTATCAGCGCGGGCTGGTTAATTACAGCAACGGCCAGTTCGATGTGGCGTCTGAAGCGTTCCAGGCCTATCTCAGCACCACAGAAACCACCGACCAAAACCCGAAAGCCTATATCCTGCTGGCTCGTTCTTATCGATACCAGGACCTGTATCCTGAAGCTGAGCAGACCATCCGCACACTGCTGGGCCTGCTGAATGAGAGCAGCCCGCGTGACGTCACCGCTGAGGCCGAACTGGAACTGGCCTACATCCTTGAGGAAGCGGGCAGGATCACCGAGGGCTTTGAGGCTTACGAGAATGTCGTCAGCAAGTACAGTGACATCAGTGCCGGTGCCGATGCGCTGTACTGGGCAGGCCAGTTTGCCGAACTTCAGGATGACGTTGCCGGGGCAGCAGCGTACTACCAGCGGCTGGCACTACTGTATCCAAATGATGTCCGTTCAGCGGAATCGCTGTTTGAACTGGGCTTCGAGGCATGGCAGAACAATGACCTCGCCACGGCTGAAGCGCTGCTGCGTGGTACCGCCGAACTGCCAGCGAACGCACGCCCTGCGCAGGCGTACCTTTGGCTCGGCAAAACGCTACAGGCCGCTGGCCGCACCGAAGAAGCCGCCACCGCCTACAACATGGCATTACAGGCAGATACCTCATACGGGTTCTACGGCATCCGTGCCAATGACCTGCTCAACAACCAGCCGCCGTTTACCCGCGCAACGGCTGGCATCAATGCTGACATCCACCCGAATGAAGGCCGGGCTGAAGCGGAACAATGGCTGATCGAGACATTTAACCCCACCGAACCACCGCCTGCTGATGGCAGGCTCAGCCCTGGACTGGCTTCCGATTACCGTATCGTACAGGGTACAGAACTCTGGGAACTCGGGGAACTGGGAGAGGCGCGGCTGTCATTCGAGAACATCCGCATCGAGCGGGCCACCGATGCCGTCGCCAGTTATCAGCTTGCCGTATATTACCGTGACATCGGACTGTACCGCTCCTCAATCCTGGCTGCTCGCGCCGTCTACCGCGTAGCGGGCATTAGCGCGCCCAATGGCCCCGACTTCATCGACCGGCTGCAATACCCCACCCACTTCTCAGACCTGATCCAGGCGGATGCTGAACAATACGGGCTCGATCCGCTGTATGTCTATTCACTGATCTGGCAGGAGAGTTTATTCGAGGGATTTGCAGTGTCATCGGCCAGTGCGCAGGGTTTGATGCAAATCTGGCCGCCAACCGGGGAGGACATCGCCGAGGCTATCGACTGGCCGGATTACCAGCGCAGCGACTTACAACGCCCGGTGGTCAGCGTTGCATTTGGTACATGGCTGCTGCAGGATGAGTTCGGACGCCAGGATGGCAATCCATTTGCGGTGTTAGCCGCTTACAATGCGGGCACGGGCAATGCGCTCACCTGGGCACGCGAAGCGGGTGGCGATTACGACCTGTACGTAGCAAGTGTAAGCCTTGAGGAGCCGCAACGGTATATCATCCGCATCTACGAGCACTTCAGCGTATACGCACATCTTTATGGAGAATAGGACTTCCTGCCTGACCGTGGTCATGATACAATACCATTTGCTTGTCGCGGCACATCGAGGGGAATCAGGCTAACATGGTACGCCGTATCCGTGAACAAACGCTTCATACTGGAACCATCGCCTATCTCAGGGCACGCGGCCTGACTGAGCTGGATTACCCCGTGCTGGTCCGCCCGGAAGATGCCCGCTATGAGTATGTCGTTGCACAGTATCCAGTGGTTGATGAAGCGAATATGTACTTCGGAGTGTGGCAGCCTACTGAAGCCATGCATTACCTGGCAGCAGACACTTTTGGGGATTGGTATACCGGTCACCAGGGGGCTGTTGAGGATGACCGATTTGTGTGGGAAGCTGTGCGGCGCATCCACCGTATGGCAAGCACCACATACCCGGACGTGCAGGAGCGCGGGCGCAAGCTGATGAAGCGCGTCTCCCAGCACCTCTCGCAGCAGTTCCAGGCACCGGTTCCTGCTACCTCACTGGCCGCCATCGCGGAGTTTCATCACTGGATGACCGGCCTTGTATTCCCCCATCACATTACCGCATCATTTTGCAGTGCAACCCTGCTTCTGATGCTTGGCGTCCCGCGTGAGCGGGTCGCGGTGTTTGGGATGTACTTCCAGGACCCCACCATCTATTACCGTGCCAATAGTGACTGGCGAGCCGGGTTCATGGCGGGAACACCTTACTACACAACGTTGGGCGTTTACCTCGGTTCGAGCTGGTTCCCGGTCGATTTGACTATCCTGGCGCGAAGCCCACGTGAACAAATGCCGGGGTCCCCGCAGCCGTTCCTGCGCCAGGCTTACCTTGGCACTAATCCTCATGACGGCAGTCGTCTTGAGGTCGATTACCAGCACCCGTATACCATGGTTTTTGCCCCAATGCCCCCACACGGGCAGGATACATCACCGCTGCTGGGCCGTCTTCCGCTGCTGGAATGGTAAGACACACCTTACTCGCGAATTTCCTCAAGCACCTCGTCAAAAATATCCAGGGCAGTGGCTGGTTCTTCATCGTAATAGCCACGTGAGAGCCGAAGGTCACGGCGGAAGTTCGGGGTAAGGTCAACGCCCGTAGCCTGTTCAATCAACCGCGTGGCATAGGCGGCACTGGCGATACCATAACGGACAGAAAGATCGGTCAGATCAGGGAAGAAGAAGGCACAACTCGTGTACATCTTATGGCGATGATACTGGGCTTCTACCAGGTTAAGTACACGCGCCTCATTCTCGCCTTCCGCATCGATCTCATGATACTTCACGAACTCCTCACGCTTTTGCAGGCCCAGTACAACATTGATCCACGCATCCCGAACCTGAATCGGATCCACATCCTTATCGATGCGTTTCATCTCCTCCCAGTACAGGGCATCAACCTCAACACGAAGCAGGTCCATCGCGCGGCGCAGCGCACCCTTCCAGTATGAGTCGCCAGCGGTGTCTGCTGACCCTGTTAACCAGCGCCCCAGACCATGCATGGAACTCCACGCGGTATCTTCAATCAACTTGATGGTATGCTTCGGCTCCGCTATTCGTGCGTACTGTGCCAATGTCACCACGGTATACCCGGCTGATTTAGCCTCGTAACTCAGCAGCCAGTGCAGGAACTGCTCCTCACCACGCCAGTGATGCCCGAATGTCTCACCATCGCTGGCAATCAGTGTCAGCGGACCAACACGATGACGGCGCGGGGCCAGCACTTCACGCGCCCAGCGCCCTGCCCCGCCAAAGTTGCCCAGGTTGAAGGCAATATCATTAGAAAGATGCTCATCACGCACAAATACCTTGATACGTTTGTCTCCCGGAAGGTCTATCCAGTAGGGTCCGGCCCCGGCAGGTTTCCCCTTGACCTGGCTCTCCGTGAGGATGGTCCACTCAATGCCCTGCTCGGCAAGGACCTCCAGCGTCTCCATATCAACCGCCATCTCAGGCAGCCAGATGCCTTCTGTCTCACGTCCGTAGCGCTGACGGAACGACGCCTTACCCCACTTGACCTGCGTCACCTTATCGGTTCGCCGCTCCAGCGGAAGGATGGTATGGTGCATCGACTGAGCGATGGCGTTCCCTGCCCCATAGGCTTTCAAGTGGATTTGATCGGCCTGAAGAATACGTTGATAAGTCTCGGGAGCGTTGACAGCCAGCCATGAGGCCAGTGTTTCACCGAGGTTAAACGAAATATGGTCGAAGTTCCCCAGTTCAGCGTTAGGCTGGTAGGACTCAGCGGTAATGCGTTCATTCCAATTTCGATAGGGCGCAGCGGATTCCTCCTCCAGCGGTGTATCCAGAAAGGGATTACCGCGTGGTGGCTGGTAGAAATGCCCATGAACACATAGATAGCGCGTAGAAACCATTCCACCCCTCTATACAAGTCTGTTTAACTAAAAATAATAATCCGTACAACCGGCTAGTAATCAACGTGACGGGCTGAGTGAATATACGCATTTGGCTCGATCTGGTTCGAATCAAAATCATGTGTTCGCAGGTCCGCACCGATCCGGGCACCCCGCCCCACTATGATTCCCGTAGGAAGATGCGTGTTCTTGCCCACCGTCACGATACCAAAATCCTGCGGATCATCAACTATCTTCCCTACCTGCGCACTGTGCCCCACCACACACTCCTTATCAATCACCGAGCGTTCCACCACCGCACCGGCTTCGATATAGGTATCGGTGAGAATGATCGACTCGCGGACAACCGCGTTAGGACCAACATAAACACCGGGTGACAGTACCGACCGTTCAACGCGGGCCCCTTTTGCCACCACTGAACCGTCAGTAATCAGGCTGTCTGACACTAAAGCACCAACTTCAATCCGTACGGGCGGACGCTCTTCACTTCGGGTATGCACGATCCAGCCACGATCATTGAGATCAATCAAAGTGGGGTTGTCAACAAGGTCCATGTGAGTCTGCCAGTATGCATCAATAGTCCCCACATCCACCCAGTAATCCTCAAAGGGATAGGTAAATACCCCCATGTTGTCATCGATCATTGTAGGGATAATATCACGGCCAAAATCATGGTTCGATGTGGACCGCGCCGCATCCTGCTTTAAAAGCCGATCAAGGACTTCGGTTGTAAATACGTACACACCCATTGAGGCGAGGGTTCCGGGTGGGTTTGCCGGCTTCTCAAGGAAGTTCTTGACACGCAGGTTGTCATCCACATCAAGGATACCGAAACGCGACGCCTCATTCAACGGTACATCGATGGTACATACGGTGACATCAGCCCCCTTCTCAACGTGGCGCTGAAGCAGTTCCATGTAATCCATCTTGTAAATGTGATCACCGCTCAAAATCAGGATCAGTTCGGGATCACCACTCTTGATAAAGTTCAGGTTCTGGAAGACGGCGTCAGCGGTGCCACTGTACCAGTTGCGATCCTCAAAGGCAATGTATGGCTGAAGCAGCGCAACCCCCCCGCTAAACGAACGGTCCAGGTCCCACGGGCGGCCTTTGCCGATATGGTCATTCAAGGAGTGCGGGCGATACTGGGTAAGAACCATGACATCGAAGATGCCGGAATTGACGCAGTTGGAAAGGGGAAAATCAATGATTCGGTACTTACCTGCAAATGGAACCGCGGGCTTGGCGCGCTTGCGGGTTAGCACTTTCAGCCGGGTGCCTTCACCACCGGCAAGGATGACCGCCCTGACTTTCATAAAACGTTCCCTTTCTAATTTAGGTATTGATGGTGGTAATCAACAGCTTCAGTATACAGGTCTTCGTAGGCTTCGGCAGATCGTCCCCATGAGAAGTCCAGCCCCATTGCACGCTGCTGACGCTGCCTGAACACCTTGGGGCGATTGTAGTACATATCGAGCGCGTCACTAAGCGATGCGATTACATCGTTGTAGTGAAACCCGTTGAACAAGAAGCCCACATCGGCAGGCACACTGTCACGCAACCCACCCACCGCATGTACCACCGGCAGGGCACCGTAGCGCATGGCGATCATTTGCCCAAGCCCACATGGCTCAAACTTCGAGGGCATTAGAAACAAATCTGATGCTGCGTAGGTTTGCTCGGCAAGAACCTCATCAAAACCGACGTGCGCTATCGCTTTGCTGGGATAATCCGTGCTGATCTTCCAGAATTCATGTTCCCAGTGCGGGTCCCCGGACCCGATGCTGATCACCTGTATCTCGGCATGGTACAGCATATGACGCAGGCCAGGCACCATGATCTCCGGGCCTTTCTGATCGACCAGCCGCGTGATGACACCAACCAGCGGCACACCGCTTTTAACAGGCAGCCCCAGCGTACGCTGAATTGCCGTTTTGTTCCAAATCTTTTTATCAAGGCGCTCTGCATCAAAGGGGGCTTCCAGGACACCCTCCACTGCGGGGTTCCAGCGCACCGTGTCAATACCGTTCAGGATACCCCGCATCCGGCTTCGGCGTGTCAGGATCACGCCATCAAGACCATAGGCACCTTCAGACGACAGGATTTCTTCGGCATAGGAAGGGCTGACGGTTGAGACCATAGTGCTGTAGGCCAGCCCCACCGCGAGGCAGTTATCGTTCTTACCAGTGGCCGCAAGCAGGTGATTATCAATGGATGGCAGACCCGCATGGTCAAGGTGCCAGCCCACCGCCCATCCCTGGTACTGCATGTTGTGGATCGAGAAGACCACTGCGGCCTTACGCAGCGCTGATTCAACGGGGTAAAGTTTTTCGATAAGAAATGGAACCATCCCGGTATGCCAGTCATGCACGTGCAGCACGTCTGGTCGCCATCCCTCCATCTCAGCACGGCGATTGATGAACGCCAGCGCTGCCGATGAAAAAAACAGGTAACGGCCTACATTCACGCCTTCATTGGCATCGTATACAAAACTTTCGCTGCCAGTGAAGTAAGGCCAACCTTTAACGAAATAAACCCGAACACCGTTGTGCTGCGTAAACGATACATCGATGCGAGCCATGCCACCAGCCCACATCATCTCAAACGAATCGAGATGCTCGATCTTGAATCGAGCATCATCAATGATGCCGTGATGTGGCAGTATAATCCGCACATTATGCCCGCGCTCTTCCAGTACAGGGGGCAGGCTGGAAACGACATCGGCCAGCCCCCCCACCTTGGCGAACGGCGCGCATTCCGCAGCGATAAAGACAACGTTCAACGCTTTCTCCCTGCCCTTGTCTAGCGCTCCGCAAACCAACGATAATCGATCATCGGGAACACCTTATCGATCTCATACAGCTCATCTGCCAGCCGCACATCCGGTTGGTTGGCCTCCAAAGACCGGGCCAGTGCCTCGAAACGCTCGACATGTGAGGTAAAGCGGCGAATGGCGTATTCACGGGCCTGCCCGGTGGTCACCAGGAACGGCCAGTCTGAGGATTGCAGCAGCAGCAGTTCGCGCGCGGCCTGGTTCAGCACGGTACGCTCGGCATCACTGGAGGTCTCGAAGCGGATGGCAAGTGCCTTCATGCGCTTCTCCGCCCCGTGAATCGGCCCCCACATCCAATGGGTGTCATGGTTGTCCCATGTGAAATGATCGCCACCCATACCCCATGAGCCTTCAGGAATGTGCAGCACATCCTGCGGCGGATTCTCCTCGACATAGCGGGCCGCCGTAGTCAGCTCAACCTCGGGGTTTTCCGCAAGATGACGCAGCACCTGCTTGATCCACTCCACGCCTTCAAACCACCAGTGTCCGAACAACTCCGTATCGTAGTTCGAGGCGATCAACCCAGGTTTACCGGCCTCCTCATAGTAACTGCGCAGTTGATCAGCAACCAGCCATGCAAAATGGCGGGCATGTTCGCCAACCTTGTACTCAGCCCAGTCGGGGTGATAGGCATCCTTCCATCCCAAATCCACACGCGGGCCGGTCACCCGCCAGTACTGCATCCCGGATTTCGCGTCTTTGCGGTGGAACTCGCGGTAATCTCCATCTCCGGGGTAGCCCCACTCACCGGACCACACCTGCATACCCGTGCGATTATTACGCCCGATAACCGCCACCCCGCTGTGCTGCGCGGCTTCTGACCCAGCGGCCGTATCTGAGACAAAATAAGGATTGAAGGTCGTCGCAGCCCGGCTGGGAATTTTCTCCTGGATTGGAATCACGTAGCGACGTTTGATGATACCATAGGGGCCAATGGCCTCCCCCGCTGCTACACCGACTGGCATCCCGCCTTCAATCGTGTGCGTCTCGCTGAAAAACACCTGCAACCCCTGCTCGGCAAGGAAACGCTCAATGCCGGGGCGCATCTCGCCATGCTCACCAATATACGCAGGCCTGTAGGCACATTCGGGCAGCCAGATGCTGCGTGGTGCCCGCCCGAAATGGTATTTGTACGCCTCGACACCGGTCTTGACCTGGGCATGTATCGACGAATCCGTACCAAGAAGTGGCAGATAACCGTGGGTCGCGCCGCATGTCACAATCTCAACATAGCCCTGATCCTGCAACTGCCGGAACGCGCCGACAATATCACGGTTGTAGCGCTCATCAAAGCTGTGCTTTATCTCAACGAACCAATCACGATAGAAGCGTGCAAGGTGCGCCATGTGCGGGTCAACGTCGGAGACAGCTTCTCCCTCTTCCACGTCTTCCTTATCGTCGTCATCGGCTTCTATTGAGTCAGCCTCGACACCTTCAGCCAGGGATTCCTCCTCGTCAGCACCCTCGAACCGAAGGATATCGGCTTCAGCCGCCGCTATCTTGTCCTCAAGATAGGTATCAAAGTGATCCTTGACATCCTCATCGGCAAGCTGCTCGACCAGAATGGGAGTCAGGCCAATTGTTAACTTATAAGAAACGCCCTCGGCCTTAAGGTCGTACAGGGCGTTTAATAACGGGATATACGTTTCCGCCGCAGCTTCATGAATCCACTCTTCGCCGTGCGGCCAGCGCCCTGCCAGGCGTGCGTAGGGCAGATGACTGTGCAGCACAAAGGTGAAAGCGCCGATAGGGGTCATGATCGGTCCTTTCTGTTCAGATGAGGGAGCAAAATGTACATCTTGATTGATCAAGAGAGGTGGTTCATCCCTATTGTAGCATAGACAGAACTGAGGTAAACAAAAAGGGTGGGCTGATTTCTCAACCCACCCTGCAAGAGAGGTCCGGGGACAGATGCGCTGCCCCCGGACCTGCCTTACCCTGTTCACACTGCGACAGGTTCTTCACGGCGTCCCAGCCAATCGGTTACCCAGTCGCTGATATAGGGGAACTCGATATCTTCCCCATTCACGGATTTCACACCACCCACAATCGCCGCAACACCCACCATAATCGGGATGATGAAGTAGCCAACGGCTATCACAACCGGGACGATCACGGTAATGAGAAGGGCCACCGGGATCAGCAACAGGCCGATCAGGATGGCGCTGAGCAGCCCGGTGATGATCCAGGCCAGTGCGATCAACACCACACCCAGCACCGTACCCACTACCAACCACAGAAACAGCCCGACCGTCGCTACCAACTGGATGGCAAAGGCCTGCATCGCCTGGTAGGCGATATACTCGGATTTCTCCTTATACACCGCATAGATGACCAGCGGGATGAAGATGAACAATACCCCCCCAATACCGACCGTGCCCAATGCCGCGAGGATGGGGATAATACCGCTTATATGGGCTAGCGCTGCCCAGGTTTTCTCTTCAGAAGAACGGGCAGATGATGCAGCCCGTATCATACGTTCATTTGCAGGAAGTTCTGTCATCACATGCTCCTCATTATTCTTGCAATCACTAACCTGTACGCACGATGCAGAATTGAGTTGCAAATGTAACAGGTCGGAATCGGCTCTCAGGGGTATACTATAATCACAGTCGCATCCACACCGCACTCAGAATGCCACCAGCCATTTATGCTACCCAAACTTTCTCAGACACTTGTCTTCGCAAATTGGGTACCTGACAGTCGAACAAGGAAGATTCATTATGCAGATCAAACGGTTATCCTGCCCCGCCTGCCACGGCAACCAGTTTGACCACGACGACGAGGGCAACCTCGTATGCAGCTTCTGTGGCACACTGTACGCCTCACCGCGCGCTGAAATTGTGTGCCGTACCTGTGGCGTTGAAAACCCCGCACAGGCCCGTAAATGCATGAACTGCGGGCGTGAGCTCGGCGCAAAATGCCCGGCGTGTTATTTTGATAACATCCCTGGGGCAGATCACTGCGAGAACTGCGGCACGCCACTGGATACCATCGCATCGATTTTTGAACGCGAAAAGGTCAATGCGCGGGCGGCGGTGCTGCGTGCGGAGCGTCTCGTCCAGAGCAAAAATGCAGATATGCAGTTTATGGAACAGGAACGCGCACTCATGGCAGAGCAGGAACGCGCACGCATGGCGACCTTGCGGGCCCAACAACAGCAGATGATAAAACGCCAGCGCACCATTCTGATACTTGGATTCGGTGCGCTGGCCTGTCTGCTGTTTGGTGTTGGCGCAGTCTTGCTGCTGCTGAACTGAGGCCCTACCCGGCCACCGCAATCGCGGGAAGGTCGTTTACGGAGCCATTCAGGGAAACGTGCCAACCTGCGACCCAGCCGCGCTGACCACTGTACTCGATGTAAAGCCACTGACTGTCATCTGAACGGCCATACACCGGGATCGTGATATTGTATGGCACCGTCTCAACCTGCGGGTAGCTCGTATCCGGGCCGGTACGCATACGCAGGGTATTCAGCGTCACACCTTCCACCAGGGCATCGACCGGCAGATCGACAGGTGGTGATCCCGGTGCGGGTGTTGGCGTGGGTGGCGTACTCCCCTGATCATCAGGCGCTGACGCGCCGATCACCGGCAGGCTGTTGATGTCCCCGGCGATACGACCAAGCCAACCGGCTGCCCAACCGGTGCTTCCATTAGAATCGATCTGCAGCCAGTCCCCTTCTGCGTTCCGTCCTGTCACTGTGACAGACGTCCCGGCGGGCAGCAGACCAAGCCGCGCGTAGCCGGTTCCCGGACCTGACCGAACATTCAGGTCGTTATACGGCGTGAAGAATACCGCCGTCCCGGTCGTTGAATCCGAGCCTGCTGTACCGTAGAGTTCCTGAACCCCGGCAACATCATCAGGATGCAGCCCCCGGACACCGGCATAATTGGCCCACATCAGCGCCTCACGCACATAAGAGTGATCCATCCCCAGCGCATGACCCACCTCATGCATCACTACCGTCTTGAGGTGAACCTGCAAACCGGAAGGCGAATCATTGAGCGTCCAATCTTCATCCGGGTCAAGATAGACATTGCCCGCCCGCTCCCCCAGGAATGGCAGCGGGTAGTAGGTATAGCCCAGCAGCCCCCCGGGGCCATCCAGCCGTGAGCCGCCACGACCGGGGTTGGCAAACCCATCGGACCACGAAATACCGATCTCCCCCTGCCCCGGGTCCACCTCGATCAGGTCGATACCAGAGACCGCATCCCAAGCCTCGACAGCCTCACGTGCGGCCTGATGCGCCCCGGCACAGTCGAGACGGGCCGGGCAGTCGTTCATGCTGTATGTCACCACATTGGATGACCACTTGGCCCCGGCCAGCACATAAGCCGCCCCCGGCTGATCGTAGACATAGCCTTCAACGATAAAGGTATCTTCCAGGTCCCCCTCATCATAGAGATACACCGAGACACCGGGCTGCGACAGAAGATATGCCATCACGTCATCATGTGGACGAGTCTGATCAGCGTGAAGCACCAGCCCGGCAAACAAGGTGCCCAGCAGCAGCCCCCCCAGCGATAACACGGGCAGCAGTCGCGATGGTCCTGACATAACAATTCTCCCAGATCATAAACAGCAGCACTCAGAGTATACAAAAAATGAACAGCCCGCTTTAATTATAGACGGGCTGTTGAGATATCTCGACCTGATTAGGAAGGAAAGGCTATTCGACCGTCACACTCTTGGCAAGGTTGCGCGGCTGATCCACATCCGCGCCACGCCACACTGCGATGTGATACGCCAGCAGTTGCAGCGGCAGCACGTTAACGACAGGGGACAGCAGGTGTGGGGTTGGCGGCACATACAGGACGTGATCGGCCTTATCCGCGATCAACGTATCGCCTTCAGTTGCGAGCGCGATAACGATACCCCCGCGCGCTTTCGCTTGTTCCACCTGCGAGATCATCTTATCATACACATGATCCTGAATCGCAATCGCCAGAACAGGCATTGACTCATCAATAAGGGCGATGGGGCCGTGCTTCATTTCGCCCGCAGGATAGCCCTCCGCATGAATGTAGCTGATCTCCTTGAGCTTGAGCGCCCCTTCCAGGGCAATGGGATAGTTGAGGCCCCGCCCCAGGTACAGGAAGTTGTCATAGTGATAGAGTTCGGAGGCAAGCTGCTGGTATTCGTCGTCATGATCCAGCACACTGCCGACGAGATCGGGCAGGCGAGCGAGATCGGCCACAGCAGCTTTGACCATCTCCTCATCACGATCCCCGCGAACCTGGGCAAGATAACAGGCCATCAGGTATTGATCGACCAGTGAGGTCGTAAACGCCTTCGTACTCGCCACACCGATCTCAGGCCCGGCCTGCATCAGCACATACCCATCAGCGATACGCATTGCCTGGCTGCCCACCGCATTCACGATGCTCCACAGCGTCGCCCCTTTTTCGCCGGCCTCTTCCATGGCTGCCAACGTATCGACCGTTTCGCCGGATTGACTAATCGCCAGTACCGCCATACGCTCATCAATGATGGGGTCGGCATAACGAAACTCAGAGCCAATAGCAACCTCAACCGGAATACGGGCGATCCGCTCAAACAGCATCTTACCAACCAAACCGGAATAGGACGAGGTGCCGCACGCCACAATCGTGATGCGCTCAATCGCACGTGCTTCCGCCGGAGTCAGGTTTAGCTCAGGCAGGGAAACGACTCGATTCTCAAAATCTACGCGCCCACGAATGGTATCGGTCAGGGCGCGCGGTTGCTCGAAGATTTCCTTCTGCATGAAGTGCTTGTACTCACCTTTGGCCGCACTCACCGGATCCCACGGGATGTTGTGAATCTCATAAGGACGTACTTCACCATCCAGCGTTTTGATCTTGAAATCGTCGCGGCTGATAACGGCCATCTGCCGCGATTCCAGGAAGACCAGGCTGCGCGTGTGTTCAAGAATAGCCGGGATGTCGGAGGCGATGTACATCTCGCCTTCACCCAATCCCAACGCGACACCACCCGCATTACCTATACGGCAGGCGATCACGTGATCGGGGTCGTTAATGTGATAGGTCACAATGGCCTGTGCACCACGCAGCATCCTGAACGTCTCACGCGCGGCAGACTCGAAATCCATACCGGTGCCCAGGTGATGCTCGATCAGGTGAACAATCGTCTCGGTATCGGTATCACTGTTGAATTCAGCCCCCTCAGCTTCCAGTTCGGCTTTGAGTTCCAGGAAGTTTTCAACGATACCGTTGTGGACCACGACTACATCGCCCGTCATGCCAATGTGAGGATGGGCGTTGCGCTCATTGGGGACGCCGTGTGTTGCCCAGCGTGTATGACCGATGCCCAGTGAACCATTCAATGGATTCTCGCGCACGATGTTTTCGAGGACAGCCAGCTTGCCCGCGCCGCGGCGAAGTTCGATGCGGCCATCCTGAAGCACAGCAATACCTGCCGAGTCATACCCACGATACTCAAGGCGCTTCAGCCCTTCGAGAATGATTGGTGTTGCATTTTTAGGGCCAATGTAACCGACAATACCACACATGGATATTTTCTCCAGTCATGTTATAAAGCATACCCGTACAGGATCCACGTACAGGATCAATGCCAGGTAGGGTGATGTTCAATTTGGGAATGGTTGGGCCACGATGCTCAGGCTCTGTTCTCGTGGTTGCCCCCGGAATTTTATCCTGAACACCTATCATGTTGTGGGGAAAAGTACGGGCTGTGGCGGCCCGGACGGCATCCGCTGATCTTTCGATTTTCGGCAGACGGGTCCGTTTACCCTACCCATGCTGCCTTAGCCCCACCTCGCAGTGGGGAACCGTCTCCTCGTCAACCGGGGAAGTACCCCCGGCCCATGCGCTGACTTATTCCCTGTTGTATTTTATCGTTTGCCCGGCAGCTCCTATGTCCAGCGTCCCAGCGTCGTACGCGATTATAACGGCATCACCGGTATCCTACCATGCCGGGTACAATGGCAGCGAATACCCTTTCCATGCGCTTACCCCACTATGGGTTCAGAATTCCCCATTCCCCATCACGAACAACAAAGAGTGTCGGAACGCCTGACCGACACTCTCCGATTGAACTGCATGTAATGTCACCCGTCAGGCCGGGGTAACTGTCCGTATTGCGAACAACGGTGACAAGGGCCGTCCGTGGAACATATAGCACACCATCACGGCCAACTATGGCAACCTGCTTCACGGCAAATATGAGTACACCAACCGCATCGTATCCGTACCATGTATATGGGGACAAGACGCCCGGTTTGATACCGTATGCCTGCTCGTATGTCTCATCAAAAGCGATACGCGGTTCAAGCGGCGGCGGCACCGGGCTGGTGGCGATCACACCTTCAGACTGCTCACCAGCCAACCGGATGAAGTTCGCCCCGTTGATCCCATCCGGGCCGACAAACAGCACATCTGCGAACTCAGTTTCCTGGTAAATGGCCGAGACAATCCGGGCACCGGTTACATCGTAGCCACCGTAATAAATGCCCTCGACCGGCGTCCCTGCGTCAAACAGATCAATAAGCGGTTTGGGATCAAACGGTTCATCAACCCCAAGGTTATCCACCTGCATTACCAGAAGGACCTCGCCACTATAGCGGGTGAACTCGCGGATCATCACAGATGCCAGGTCATTGCCGTAGCCGGTGCCATCGGTAAGCACGGCAATCCGTTTGACACCACTTTCACCGTACATCAGGCGGGCTGCGTAACGAGCCTGCTCCACGTCAGACTGGGCAATACGATTAAACACCGACGATCCCAACTGCGTCAGATCGGGATTGGTTGCGGAAGGAGATAGCATGGGTAGGCTTGCATCCTCATAGATCGGGATGGTGGCGGCAGTTTCACCTGAGAAAATATGCCCGGCCATAGCGACAACATGAGGGTCCTCAACCATGTTCTCCGCGATCTCAATCGCCTGTTCAGGATCACCCTGCGAATCCCCTGCAAATAGCTCGAAGTCCCAGTCAAGGTAAGTGCCGTAATCGTCAATGGCGATCAACCCACCCCGGAAAATGTCAGTCCCATACGATTCGTAATCCCCACTCAGCGGTCCAACCATGCCGATCCGGATCGTTTCGCCAGGTCCAATCACCGCACACCCGGCAGCATCCAGCCGACATTCCCCAGGAATCTGATGGGGCTGCGTATCGCTATCCGCTTCCTGTGTGACTGTTGGCACGGCATCCGGGGCGGCTTCGGGGGGCTGAGATACACAGCCAGTCAGCATCAACAGTGCCAGCGTGATGACCGGGATGCTCTGTTTACGCTTCATCATCTTCCCTGTTTAACGGCTATCGTCAGATCGGCCTGCACTCGTTTGGGCAGCCAGCCTTCGGCGGGGGTTACAGTCAAGTCAAAATCAAGCCAGTTTGTTGTTGCCTGTTCCAGTTCAGCGTAAATACCGCGCCATTCCGGTGGCAGCAGCACGGCAATACGATACATCGCCTCGTCGGTCATCTCGCGGAACTTGTCCCGTGGGACACGTCCATTGACGGTCCTGAAGCGGAAGGGCTGACCGAACGAGATGTAGATCGGAACACGCCGGAAGGCATTCACCCATACGGAGGGCCATTGCCGGGTTCCCCAGATTGCCACAGGAACCACAATCGCATCGGCCCTGGCAGCGATGAAGACACTCCCTTCCTGGCCCTGGATCAACCCGGTCTTACTGCGATGCCCTTCGGCATACAGCATACCAATATCGCCACGTTTGATATGGTCGATCATCCACCTGATCGCACGGCGATCCGCTTCACCACGATCCACCGGCACCGCCCCCCAATGACCGACAAAGTACCGCATCGCAGGCAGATCAAACGCTTCGATCTTCGCCATGGGCACGATATCCCGCCAAGGAAAAAACGAAATCATGATCAGTGGATCCAAGGCGTGTATATGGTTGCCCATCATCAGTACAGGGCCATCCACCGGGATATTCTCCCAGCCATCGACATGCAGTTTAAACCAGAAGCGGTACAAGCTCTGCCAGATTGCCAATCGAAACAGCGTGCGACGCCACGGGTAAGAACGCTCAGGACGGGTGAGGTGTTTATTCATTATTCTGCCAACAATTGATCAAGGTCAAAGTACGTCAATGCTTTTTCCAGCATATCCTGTACAGACACCGTACCTGTATCCAGCCGAACCGCATCATTGGCAGCCCGCAGCGGAGCCACCTCACGGGTTGAGTCGATCTCATCGCGCATACGCATCTGAGCCAGGATATGTTCGTAAGTATCCTCACGCCCGGCATCCCTGATCTCCTGCCAGCGTCGGCGAGCGCGTATCTCAACCGACGCCTCCAGGTAGAGCTTGAGGTCAGCGCCGGGTAGGACCACCGTGCCAATATCACGCCCGACCATCACAACCCGGCCTCGTTCAGCAATTCGACGCTGCTGGGTAACCATCGCCTTGCGCACTCCTGCATAGGCTGAGATACGTGAGACGTTAGCGTCAACAGCATCGCTCCGCAGCAAGTGTGTCACCTTTTCATCGTCAATGAATACCTCGTATTCCTGTGCCGCTGGGCCGGAATTGCGGACATCAATCACAATGGCCCCTGCTAATTGAACAACGTCGGCTTCCACCTTAAGGTCAAGCCCCTGGTTCAATGCGGCCAGCGTCACGGCGCGATACATCACACCGGTATCGAAGTACAGGTAAGAAAGACGATCTGCAAGGGCCAGCGCCAGCGTCGTTTTCCCGGCGGCAGCAGGGCCATCAATGGCTATAGTCGACGGATTTTCCATACGTGTAGACATGAAGCGTTTATGTCCCCCGTCTATCGGACTTGTGCCGCTTTTGCTTCGATGTATTTGTCTTCTTCCGTATCGAGCGTGATCCACGTCGCGGAGACAGCCGGACAGCACGCAGCCTGCTGATTTCATCCTCTGTTAATTGTCGCCATGCACCAGGTGGCAGGTCACCCAATTCAAGCGGCCCCATGCCTGTCCGAATCAGACGATGCACCGGGTAACCCAGTGAGGCCGCCACCCGCCTGATCTGACGTTTTTTCCCCTCTTTCAGGGTCACGCCAAGCCAGGTGCCGCCATCTTTATCGCGTTTGATCACCTCAACCCCGGCTGGACGTGTTTTACTCTTACCCAGCTTTACGCCCATGCGCCAGCGTTCCAGCGAGGCCTGGGTTGGCTTGCCCTCAACCAGCACCTCATAGCGCCGGGTATGATCGTAGCTGGGATGTGTCAGCTTGTGGGCCAGTTCGCCATCGCTGGTAAACAGCAACAGCCCTTCGCTCTGCACATCGAGCCGCCCAACCGGGAACAGGTGCCCTTCAAGCGGGATCAGCTCACGGGCGGCGGTGTACTGGTCCCCGACATCTTCATCCGAGATGACTCCCCGCGGCTTATGCAGCATGACATACTCGAAGCTTTCCGGAATAATCAGCAGCTTGCCATCCACCTCAATGCGATTGATGCCCGGGTCCGCCGAGTCGCCAAGGGTGGCGACAATCCCATCAACACGTACCCGGCCTTTTCTGATAATTGTTTCGCATGACCGACGGGAGCCATACCCACCGCGTGTCAGCAGTTTTTGTAAGCGTTCCTGTGCCAATACCACATCCGATGCGTGTCAGTAAATCAACCGGGGCAGTCCCCCGAATCCCGTGCATTATACCATGCTGTGAGGCATCCGCCCCGGCAGTTTGGCCTCTTTCACATTACGGCTTCGTACATCGGCTATAATTGGCGCATGGATACCTCAATGCCCCCGCACACCCTCATCATCCTTGGCGGAGAGCAACTCGATGGCGGACTCAGAAGCGCCTTCGAGACAACTCACCCCGCCCGGCCCAGCCGCGTTATCCTCATCGGCTGGGGTTTCAACCCCGGCAAGCCCCGTACAGCATCCTATCGATTGGGATTGGCCAAGGAAGCCCTCGGGCTGAACGACGATCAAGCCCGCATGGTGATGCCCAATGAGTCTGTGCCCGGTGGTTTTCCGCCCGATTCGGGTTGTGTGTTCTGTGGCGGTAATCCCGTTGTGCTGGTGGGTTGGCTCGCTTCACATTCTGTGTGTTTACCGGATCAACCAATTCTCTTGCAGGCTGGGTCTGCCGCAGCCGCTGGAAGTCACATCATCGACCTGCGCAGCAGCCCACCCGGGCTGGCTGCCGGGCTGGGATGGCTGCCCGGATATGCCGTGATTCCCCACGCAGACCACCTGCTGGCACCTCAGATGGATACCTGCCACCGCCTGCTGGCTGAGGCCGGGATCAACGGCCTGCTGCTCAATGAGGATGCAGCGGCACAAATCATGGGCGGGCAAGTCACGTCACTGGCAAGCGGTCTGATTCGGATCATGACGCCCGATAGCGGTACAATGTGGGTCGAGTCCGCTCATCCGATGGACCTCTAAACACACACAATCCACAAGAGGATAACCATGAGCCACATCAAGTTTGACGCCGCCCTGCAAACCATTGACGACCTGCCCCAAATACCCGATATTGCCGCCGTCGCTGACGACATGGGTTTTGATGGTATCTGGTCCTCAGAGGTCAACCACGACCCATTCATGCAGCTTGCGCTGGCTTCCACAAAAGCCCCTCGTATCGAACTGGGAACAGCCATCGCCCTGAGCTTCACCCGCAGCCCCATGACGCTGGCCTACACTTCATGGGACCTCGCCGCCATGACCGAAGGTCGCTTCATACTGGGGCTGGGTACGCAGGTCAAGGCCCACAATGAGAAGCGGTTCAGCGTGCCGTGGAACGCCCCCGCCGTCCCGCGACTGACCGAAGTCATCGAGAGCCTGCGGGCCATCTGGCACAGTTGGCGCACCGGGGAGAAACTACGCTACAAGGGTGAGCATTACCAGTTCTCGCTGATGACACCGTTTTTTACCCCGCCCCGCCACAAGTACGATATCCCCATCTACATCGCAGGGGTAAATATTGGGTTGAGCAGGCTGGCTGGCCGGCTGTGCGATGGTTTCCATGTCCACCCACTCCACTCCGTCAAGTACCTTGAAGAAGTTATCCGACCGGCCATCAGTGACGGTGCAGAATCGGCGGGCCGCACCATTGAGGACTGCAAACTGAGCGCCTCGGTGTTCGTCGTTACCGGCCAGAACGACTCCCAGGTGGGTTTCCTGCGGGAGATGGTCCGTCAGCAGATCAGCTTCTATGCCAGCACGCCATCCTATGCCAGCGTATTTGATACGCACGGCTGGCAGACCACCCGGGAGGAACTCTCCGGGATGGCCCGCAACAAGCAGTGGGGCGATATGCCGCGACTGATCACCGATGAGATGATCGAGACGTTCGCTATCGTCGGCACCCCGGATGAAGTGGGCAAAAAAGCCGTTGACCGCTACTCCGGGCTGATCGACCGCCTCACCTTCTATGTCCCCTTCGTACCCGGCCAGCAGGACGGCATGTGGCAGGCCAGCATCGAGGCATTTAAGCGCCAGTGACAACCATGCACGATACTCCTCCCAACAAGCCCATCAAACTGACTCGCACCGACTGGGCCGCCATGGCGGCCCTTGTCGTATTGTGTCTGCTGTTCTTCCGGGAACTTGCCTTCACCAACCAGATTCTCCCACGGGGTGATATCTACCTGTACTTTTATCCACAGTGGGAGTATCGAAACGCAGCACTGCTGAGTGGGCGGCTGCCCCAGTGGAACCCCTACCTGTTCATGGGGGTGCCCTTCCTCGCTGATATCCAGAACGGCGTACTGTATCCGCCCAACTGGCTGCTGGCTCCGTTCAACGGCCCCGTATCAATCAAGCTCGCGCTGGTTGGGCATATCGCCTGGGGAGCGCTGGGTACTTACCTATACAGCCGAAAACGCTGGAAGATCAGCCCCATCAGCGCGCTGGCTGCCGGGGCTGTGTTTGTACTGGGCGGATATCTCAGCGCGCAGGTCGAGCATATCAACCAGCTTCAGGGCCTGTCATGGCTGCCGTGGCTGTTCCTGCTGTGGGAACGGACGCAGGAGAAACCCCGTGCGGCCTTGTGGCTGCTGGCCGTATGGGTCATGGTGCTGCTGGCCGGGCACACGCAATCTGCCTATATCATGGGCGTGGGGCTGGGCCTGTGGGCGCTGGCTGACACATTCAGGTTGATTCAGCAAGCACGACACAGGCACAAGGGCCACTGGACCATGAACCTGTCAATGGCGTGGCCGCTTGGCTCTCTGGCGGCGGCGGCAGCGGGGTCAATGGTACTGGCTGCCGCACAGATCATCCCCACCATGGAACTGACAGAATACAGTAACCGCAGTGGGGGGCTATCCGCATTGGACGCGGTGTCCTTCTCGTTCAGGCCGCAGTTCATCGGGCGCGGCTTCCTGCCATCTTACGGACCGGTGCCGCTGTTCACCGAATACGTCATTTATGCCGGGATCACCGGGCTGGTGATCGCGCTGCTGGTGGCCCTTACTCGCTGGCGTGAGCCTCGTATCCTGAGCCTGACCGGGCTGGGTACAGCGGGGCTGTTCCTCGCGCTGGGGGCTTATAACCCGGCGTACTGGATCATGCTGCGTGTGGTGCCCGGCCTCGACCTGTTCCGCGTGCCCGCCCGCTGGCTGGTGCTGACGGCCTTTGCCCTCGCGGTTCTTATTGGAATCGGTGTGGATGAACTCGGCAGGATGACTGAACCGCGCCGCATTAAATCCCTGCTCATCCCGTTGGGAGTCATCCCTGTATTGATGGCCGCCACGCTGCTGGCCCCCGTGGGTTCAGCCGATATCCCCGGTGCGGTGCCGCCTTACCCAGTCGAAATCGCGGCCTGGTTCGTTACGCTGAGCGCGGTCGGCGCACTGCTGTATGGGTCAAACCGCTACTTCAAACCGGTGCTCACACAGACGGCGTATGTCTCGCTGCTCCTCATCGAGTTGTTTCTTGCAAGCCTGACCATGCCCTACAACACCCTCATGCCGCCCGAAGGCTACACAGCCCAGCGTCCCGCCGTCAGCACTCTGATCGTGGGGGAAGCGGGGAACCTCGGCCCTGCACGCTACCTCTCGATTTCCGATATCTTGTTCGAACCCGGCGATCAGCGTGAGCTGCGTGCCAACTTCAGCGAGGACTTGACCGAAACCGAAATGCTGGAGTACCTTGCCAGTGCCAAACACCGTGACGTACTCTCCGCCAACCTCTCGATGCGCTGGGGCGTGCCGTCCATGGACGGCTACGGGGGCGGGCTGACTCCATTACGCGCCTTCACTCACTTCAGCGAGCTGATGGTCGGCGAGGAAGTCCCAACCGATGGCCGCCTGCGCGAAAACCTCGATGAACTGCCCGGCCTCGGTTGGCTCTCCTACGCGAACGTAGGCTGGATCATTACCGATAAGCTGTATGATGCGTGGATCGACGGGGTGTACCATGATCTACAAGTTAAAGCTGAGGCCCTGCCCAGTGATCAGGCCGTCAGTGCCGCGCCTGCGGTGCCATTTGAGGCCAACACGGTCAGCATTGTGGGGCACCTGCTCATCGAAGCGAACCATCAACCGGGCGAGCAGGTCGGCAGTGTGGCAGTTTACCCGGAGGGCGCAGAGCAGCCCTATGTTCAACCACTGCTCTATGCCGCGCCGTTTGTCACTAACCTGAACGGCGATACCGCCGATACCGTCGGCAGCTTCGACCGGATTAACCCCGACCTGGTGGAATACCGTATCACGGTATCATGGCCGGAGGTTGTTACCATCGAACGGGTAGAAATCTCAGTGGTGCCCGGTTTTGATGGCGTGTTGGTGATTCGTGGCATCACACTGATCGATGAGCGGGGCGGCGCGGCGCTGGTCGCCACAGTCGGTGGGCCGGAGACGCTCACACTGGCTTTTTCCGGCGATGTGAAAATTTACAAGTTCAACGACACAACCCCACGCGCATCGTTTGCCTGTGACGTGCGCACTGTCGAGACAACGGAAGCAGGCTGGGAAGCGCTCGCCGCATCGCAGGATAGTCACGTCGTTGTCGCTCCGGAAGCTGCCGCTGATCCCTGCCCAGGGACTCCCGGCACGGTAACGATCTCCAGCTACGATCCGGGTTTAATTCAGATGGACGTGTCCGCGACAAGCGCGGGTTATGTCATCCTTGCTGATGCATGGTACCCGGGTTGGGTGGCTTCCCTTGATGGCGAGCCAGTCGAGGTGCTGCATGCCAACGGCATGTTCCGCGCCGTGCGCGTACCGGCGGGGAATCATCAGATCAGCATGAGGTTTGAGAGCCGGAGCATCCGGCGCGGCATGTGGATCAGTGCGGTGGGGATCAGTTTGTGGCTCAGCGCAGTGATTGCGCTGGCGGTGCTTCGCCCCCG
>CAYMGV010000002.1:0-103964 GCA_964390105.1 uncultured Anaerolineae bacterium
GGCACCGATGATGACCGCCGGGGTGCATCGCTTTCACTGAGCCAGTCTGGCGGGGCCTGCAGCTGCCCGGTCAGCGTGGGTGGCGTGGTTTGATTCAGCCAATCGGGGATGTCTTCGTTTTCGTTCTCGCTGCTTTCCGCAGGGGCGAGCCAACCCGGCAGGTCAGAATCAGAGGATGATCCGGCTGCCGCTGGCATTGGTGGCTGCGCCGTGTCAGCGGCAGCCTGCGGCGGTTCAGCAAACAGGTCGTCCAGCTTGCTGCCTGATGGCTCAGCCTCATCGAGTGGCGATTCCTCGAACTCGGCACGCAGCCGATCCAGGAAATCATCCCCGTCGTCCTGCCCCATATCATCAAATAGATCGTCAGCCATAGATTCCTACTCGATCAGTCACGGTACGGCTGTTCGCTGCCGGTTAATACACGCAGGCCCATCACAATGGTGCCGATAGCCACGCCAAGCATGATGCCACGGGCACCGCCCAGCGCCACCACATCGATCAGCCACTGGCGCACCGCGGCAAGCGGTATGAATACCCAGCCAACCAGCACGATGACTACGACCCCCAGGAACAGGAGAGTCCAGGTGGAGGGGCGAGTGCGCATCATGCGCATGGCTCCGGCCACAAGGAAAAACATCACCATGCTGGCAAGCGCGGCCTGCGAGGCCACGATCACGCCGCTGAACAACGCATTACTCAGGGTGCCACTTTCGTACAGGGCAGGTTGACCGTTGACCAGCCCCTCCCCCACGCCGACGGTCAGCATCACGATGACAGCCAGGATAGTCAGCAGGTTGTAGGGCCAGCCGCGCGCGCTCGCCTGGACGCGGCGCGCGTTAATAATCACAACGTTGAACACGCCCAACAGCACGGCCAGCCCGGCCAGCACCACCGCCCAATCTACAAAAATGATACGTGAGGTCAGCAGTGCCACGTTGTCAGGCACCAGGTAGCTGGCTAGGATGACGATGCCGACCGCCAGTGCGGTAACGGTGGGTAGGATATATTTCATGCCCCGGCCTTCTGTTTCATCAGTTCAGCAGCCCCAGGCTGGCAAGCCCCACGCCTAGCAGGATGGTGATCACGATGGCCCAGCGCAGCAGGTCCTCGGTAATCAGCCCTGCCAGCGCGCCGGGTGAATCGGATAGATAGGCACGTACTGCGTAAATATCTTCCCCAATGATGGGGTAGTTTGCCATGCCGTAGGCCACGGCCTGCGCTTCAAGCCGGTCACTGCCCATTGTCTGCGGAATATCAAGGCGGCTGCCGGCCTCGGCGATCAGGGCCAGTTCGGCACCGTAAGAGCCGATGATAATGTTGCTCCGGATCAGGTCATCCTGGATGATGGACGTAGTGCCACCTGCCAATGCGATGGGGTCGAGTGCGACCAGGCGCGATGCTGTTTGTTCGTAGCGTTCCGGCAGGCTCTGCTGACGGTATGCCCGCGCGATGATCTCATCAGCGGCGAGGATGGTGGCGGCGTCGGAGGTGGTGGTGACGGGGGAGCGGTCGTTGATGGCCGCCAGCCCGGTTGCGAGTTCAAGCATCGCCAGGGCTGCAATCGTGGTGGTGCCTTGGTCACCGTGCAGGGTGCTGCTGCCCAGCCCGATATGGACGCGCCCGCCACTCTCAATCGCCTCACCGATCTGATGACCCAGCGTCTGATACCCCTCGATCCTGCGCAGGCGCGGCAGCATCCCACGGCGGATGGCAAACGGTACGCCAATCAGCAGGATGACGGAGATAGCAACGAGCGCAATCGCAAAGGTTGTCATGAGGGATGCGCCTCCACGTCAGATTCGGGGGAAGGATCGTCAAGCAGCGTAATCAGTGCCGGGAGGGCATCACGGTCGCCCAGCATCCATGCCCCGGGCTGCACCAGCCATGCGGCTTGCAGCAGCAACGGACGAAAAGCCTCGAATAGATCACAGCTCACTTCGGCAAGGCTGCCCAGCCCGGTATCGATCAGGCGATTGAGCCACAGGTCAGCCCCGGTTTGCCAGCGTTGCCGCCAATTCTGATGGTCTGCCACTGCTGGGATCCTCCAGTTTTGCTACGTGGCAAGTATATCATGATGTGATAGCAGGGCCAATTGGCGTACAATTATGCAGGGTTCCTGTTCATGAGATGAGGGTCGATGACGGAGCGACTGATTTTGCTGGATATTGACGGCACCCTGCTGCTTCCTGATGGCTCTGGGCGGGCCGGTTTGAAGGCTGCCTTACAACGAGTATATGGCATAGCCGGGGCGATTGAATCATATCACTTTGGCGGATATACCGACCGTCGCACCGTGTATCGTCTGCTCAGCGAAGCCGGGGTCGATGATACCACGATCTGGCGGCACTTCGATGAGATCGAGGCGGTGATGGTCGAGGAGATGACACCTCTGCTGGAGCGCGGCGACCATGATATCAGGCCGCTGGCAGGTGGCCCTGAACTGGTCGCGGCGCTGGCAGCGCGGGACGACGTGCTGTTGGGGCTGGTGACTGGAAACTTTCGGGAGACGGCCATGCTCAAGCTGCGCTTTGCGGGGTATGACTCGACCGCGTTTGAGCTTGGGGCTTTTGGTGGCGAATCGGAACACCGTCATGATCTGCCCCCGCTGGCGGTCAACCGGGCACAGGCTCTTACCGGGAAGGACTACCACGGGCATCGTGTCGTGATTGTCGGTGATACGCCGCTTGATATTGCGTGCGGGCGGCCCATCGCGGCGCGCAGCGTGGCCGTGGCAACGGGATGGACAGACTACGACGACCTGCTGGCACATCACCCCGATGCCCTGCTACATGACATCAGCGACCTGGCGCGTACTTTGGCTGCGATCTTCAATGAAGGGTAACTCTTACCCCTCGATGCGCAGGGTGCCGAGAATGAACTGATCGCCAGAGAGATTGCCTGACGGGTCGTAGAAGTGCAGACGTTTGGCGGTATTAAACCCGTAGAATCCCATGCGAATCATGTAATCGCCGGGCGGCAGATCGGCGGGGAGTTCCAGCCGGTACGGGTCGGTCAGTTCCTGCCCCGGCAGCCACTTCGGGAACCATAGATAGGTGGGGAAGGCCCCGCCCAGCGGTGGGTAATCGACCTGTTCCACGATGGTCCCGGCCCCGTCTACCACATGTACAAATATCTTCCAGTTGTCACCAGGTGAGGCCAGCGCCCGCCAGCGCAGTGAGAGATGCACGACATCCCCGGCACTGACCGGGATCGGCTCGGCAGTTGGCGCATCGACCACACGGCCCCCGGCCCGGATCGAGGCTTCAACCAGCCCGACCTGGTTGCCGATGTTCGCGCTCAGGTCGTTGGTCCGTGGTACAGGGCCTTCATACGGCGTGATCGTCACGCTGCCGACGGGAACGGCATCCATCAGGTATTCTCCGGTAGAGAGGTTGCGCAGCCTGACGGTCACTTCCATGTCACCCGGTTCCGCATCGAAGGGCGTGTAAAAATCGTAGCGCTCCGAGATCGTCTCGCCGGGGTTCCACCACGGGGTCAGCCAGTGTGAGTCGGTGGTATGGCTGACATTGTATCCACCCGCCCAGATTTCGGGGAAGATGATGTCGGTGGTGGCCTCGTTGAGAGTCAGTGCCAGCGTGAACGGCACGCGCCGCCCGGCTTCAACGGCCTCCGGCAGGAAGGCCGCTTCCACGCTCATGATACCCGCGTCCGCGCCGACCTGGATCGGCAGGTCGATCATCTCACCGGAGGATGGTGGCAGCACGCGGTACATCATTGAGCCGACGGGGCGCAGCCGGAAGCCCTCCGCGATGATATCGGCCTGGTAGCCGGAGACATAGATGGGGCCGTCATCGATGTGACTCCACACCGCATCAACCCACGGGCGGGCCGTGCCAGAGGCCACGAAGACCAGCTCCAGGTCATCTTCATTGAATGGACGATCCTCAACGTACTGAGCCACCCACAGCGGCGTGAGATGCTCCCAGTGACCGAGCAGTATCGCACCCTCCCCCTGCCCCTCGAAGGTATCATAGACCTCCTCAACCCAGTCGCGGGTTTCGGTGAATTCAGCAAGGCTGATGACCGGGGCCAGGCGTGCAGCATGGACCACGGGAACGACCAGCAGCAGCAGCGCCGCCGTCCCAATCAGCCGCGCTGTGTGCGGCGTCCTGGTGCGCGCGATCAGCTCGAACAGGCCCACTGCCCCCAGCCCGGCCAGCAGCATCAGCCCGACCAGCGGCACCATAAGGTAAGCCATCACGTCCTGGATGGTGTTGAGGATGAAGAGCAGGTTGATCACCTCGAACACCGTCAGCAGCAGGCCGACATACCAGCGCCGCCCCCATGCCCAGATCAAACCACCGAGGGCCAGCAGCAGGACGGGCAGCACCGTCTGGCTGCTTAGCAGGCTAAGCAGCACACGCAGGCGCAGACCTTGTTCAGCAAGGCCGAAGTGAAACAGGTTCACCCGTAGGCCGCGTGCAAGTGCTAACTGGAGGAAGCCATCCAGCGTGTTGAGGTCTTGCGCGCCAAACGGGATCGGCGGCTGTAGATTTGCCCGCAGCGGGAAGTACAGCCACGCGGCCAGCCCCAGCATCCCGAACCCGGCCATCGCAAGCAGCGTGCGCCAACTGATCAGGATGCGCGGACGGGCCGTGATGATGAAGACGGTATAGGCCGGGAAACTGAAAACCAGCAGCGGGTGATGCGTCACACTGACCCCGGCCAGTACACAGAAGACGTACAGCCAGCGATCATTGTTTGCATCGGCGGTGAGGTTGGCCTGCCACCACTGGATCAGCGCGGTCAGGCTGAACGCCGCAAGCAGGGCACTGATGATGTGGGAATTGGCGTGGAGGCTGTGCTGCCAGATGGTGGTGACGGTCAGCGTGCTGAGAGCGGCAAAGACCCCCGCCAGCGCAGCAGGAAGATCATCAAGGTGAGGCCGGGCCAGCGTTCGCACGCTGATGAAGGCCAGCATCGCGATGACGGCCCCGGCGGTCGCGCTGAGCAGGTTGGCACGATACGGGATCGAACCGATGGGGACGATCCGCTGCCACAGGCCGCCCAGCAGCGTCATGAAGGCGTAGCCGGGCGGGTGCATGGTGCCCCAGATGTGCGGGATGAAGGTGTACTCGGCAGGGTCACCGAATACGATATCGGGGGCCAGCGTGGCAGCGTACAGTGACAGTCCCAGCACGACGATCAGAAGCGGGGGCAGCCAGTTCAGCCAGCCGCGCGGTCTTGGTTGAATGTGTTGTGCTTGCATAGCCGGGGATTATACCACCGCCTGCGTTGCGACCCGATGCGCCTCAGGCCATAATCGGGAGACTGTTTCCCTCTGATAGCCGGGTGATGACCTTTATGGACCTGTTTGAAGCTGGACGTGCTGAACAAAACGAGCGCGAAGCCCCCCTTGCCCATCGCCTGCGGCCACGTCATTTTGATGACTTTGCCGGGCAGGACCACATCGTGGGGCCGGGCAAGCTGCTGCGCCGCGCCATTGAAGCCGACCAGATGACCTCCGTTATCCTGTGGGGGCCGCCGGGCTGTGGCAAAACGACGCTGGCTAACCTGATCGCGGAATATACCGAGAGCTACTTCGCGACGTTAAGCGCCGTACTGGATGGTGTCAAGGACCTGCGCGGCGTCATCGCTGATGCCGAGGAACGCCGCAACCTGTACGGACGGCGCACGTTGTTATTTGTCGATGAGATTCACCGCTGGAACAAAGCCCAGCAGGATGCGCTGCTGCCGCATGTCGAGAAGGGCCTGGTGATCCTCGTCGGGGCCACGACAGAGAATCCTTACTTCGAGGTGGTCGGGCCGCTGCTCAGCCGGTCCCGCATCTTTGAACTGAAGCCGCTCGATGAGGGGGCCATGCGTGGTATCATTGAGCGGGCACTGGCTGACAAAGAGCGAGGCTTTGGGGGGCGGAACGTCCAGGTCGATGATGAGGCAGCGGCCCATATTGTCAATATGGCGGATGGTGATGCCCGCTCGATTCTCAACGCACTTGAGCTGGCGATTCAGACTACGCCCCCCGCTGAGGACGGCACGATCCACATCACACTGGATGTGGCGCAGGAGAGCATCCAGCGGCGTGCTGTGCGCTACGACAAGGGCGCGGATGAGCATTACGATACTATCAGCGCGTTCATCAAGTCGATACGTGGGTCACACCCGGATGCTGCGCTGTTCTGGTTGAGTAAGATGGTCATCGCTGGGGAGGACCCGCGCTTCATCCTGCGTCGGCTGCTGATCCTGGGTGCCGAGGATATCGGGCTGGCGAACCCGCAGGGCGTGGTGCTGGTGAGTTCATGCGCACAGGCGTTTGAGTGGGTCGGGATGCCTGAGGGCTTGTATTTCATGGCGCTGGCGACGTTGTATCTCGCAGCCAGCCCCAAGAGCAACTCGACCGGGGCGGTCTTTGCCGTGATGAAGGACATCGAGGGGGGACTAAATACCCAGGTGCCGGATCATCTGCGCACCAGCCCCGGCCAGCATAAAGATGCAGCGACCTATCACTATCCACATGATTTCCCCGGCCATTACGTGGTGCAGCAGTATTTACCCAATGGGCTGGAGGGCCGCCAATGGTACGCGCCGTCAGATATCGGGTACGAGGAACGCATTCGCATATGGCTGGAGGAACTGCGCGAGATGCAGCGCGGCGGAGGTCGGGAAGGTTAAACCTCGGTTGACAAGGATTTGAAAAGAACCTATCATAACGGCGGGAGATTCACTCACTACCTAATCACCGCCCCTTGAGGAGGCAAACACGTTATGCAAGGCGCACCGTTCCGCCTGATTATGCGCCGTGGGCCACAGCCAAACCAGCAGTTTGAGCTGAACCGTGACACACTCACAATCGGGCGTGACATTACCAATGATGTTGTAATCAATGACCCTGAGGTATCACGTCATCATGCCCGCCTGACCCGCACGGGCGGCGGCTTCATGATGGAAGACCTGCGCAGTACCAATGGGACATTCATAAACCGCCAGCGCATTTCCTCGCCTACTCAGATGAACAGCGGCGATATCGTCGGGTTAGGTGAAACGGTCACCCTCGTTTACGAGGGTGGCGCTGGCCCGGTCGAGACGGTGATTGGCGGGGCTTCTGGTGGCGCTCAGCAGCAGCCCGGCGGATATGCTCCATCACCTGCACCCAGCTATTCAGCGCCGGCTGCCCCGGCACCATCGGCTCCGCCTGCCACGTCCTCAGCAACCATTGAGGGTGATGAAGAAGGGGTGGATGTTAACCGGCTGGTGGTTGTGGGCTGCGCTGTGTTGACGGTGGCTTTCTGCTGCACGCTGGTAGCGGCCTTATGGTACATCGATGCCAACTACCTGTGGTGCGATGTCCCGGTCCTGAATTCCGTGCTGGACTGTGCCATTCCGTAGGCAAAGCATCGCATAGACTGGACTCAAAACGGCGGCCTCGATAAGGGCCGCCGTTTTTGTTTGAGAGGCGATGGTGCCGCGGCTTAACTGAAGAACATAAAGTAGCCCGTCAGTGCGCAGGAGCAGGCGCAGCACAGGAACAACACTGAACCGCCGCCGATCAGGACGATGCGCTGTGTCTTCTCATCCTTGATACCGATCTTGCCCAGCAGATTGTCAGATTTATCTGTGCTGGTGCTGGGTGATGAGGCGGCATAGCTGGCCGGGGGGGCTTCTTTGGCAGCACCGGCTGCTGCGAATGATGAATCACTGGCGGCCTTTGCTTGCGCGACCTTCTCCTTGACGGCACCGGTATCGACCGGGGCCGTGCCGGGGCCGCCCGCTTCCTTGACTCCCTCATCTGCCTTGGCTTTGGATTGAGCCTGCGCCTTTTTGACCTCCGATGAGGACACGTTCATCGTGATCCAGTCGTCGGGCTGCTTTTCCTTCTTCCCCGCAGTGGATTTCTCAGCAGGCGCATTCTCCATGGGAGTTTCTTCTTCAGCGCCGGTCACTTCTTCGTCTTTCGGGTCTTCATCCGCAAACATTGATCTTCTCCTCAATAGTGGAATCTTGCTGCAACTATAGGACGACTCCGGATATGGGACAAATACAGGGGCAAAATCCAGACGGCGGCATTCCGGCGCTTACCTGGATTTTGCTGTGACGAACTAACTGCCCAGCCGTTCGATCTCGTCCTCGGCAACCGAAGGGTCAAGCTTTTTGAACAGCGGCATGGGTTTGGGGAGCGCCTGCCCCGGCGGCAGAGTCTGCGGTTCCCAGCTTCCGATTGCATGGGTATTATCGATGACCAGTGCCTCGTGACTCTGCTCTTCCTCGTCAAAGGAGGCGATGCGGGTTTCACCAAACAACTGCCCCTCGAAGCCGAGCATCTCATGCACTGCCTGCGATGTGAAGGGCAGGATCGGAGCCAACATCACCTTGATGTAATTGATGGCCTGCAGCGCGGTGTAGACCGTCTTCGCAGCCTCGGCCTTGTCTTCCTTTACCACACCGAACCATGGTGCTGTATCGAGGTACACATTGACCTCCCGTGCCAGCCGCATGGCCTCGTCCAGCGCGCGGCGCAGATGCACACCTTCATACTGTTCGGCGACGGTGTTGAAGCCTTCACGAACGGTATTCAGCAGGGCCTCATCTCCCGGACGCAGGTCACCGGGGTCAGGGACCTGCCCCTCCCAGTGCTTGTGAGTGAACTTCAGGACACGGTTGACAAGGTTGCCCCACCAGCCAACCAGTTCGTTGTTGTTACGAGCGACGAAATCTTCCCAGGTGAAGTCGGTATCACGCGATTCAGGCATCTGGGCGGTGACGTAGTAGCGGATGGCATCCGGGTCATAGCGTTCAAGGATATCACCCAACCACACAGCCCAGTTGCGGCTCTTGGAGAACTGAGCGCCCTGCACGTTCATGAACTCGTTAGCGGGCACATCATACGGCAGGTTAAGGTTTTTGCCTGGGTCGTTCTCGTAGATACGTTCGACGCCCAGCAGTTCCGCCTGCCAGATCACGGTATGAAAGGGGATATTATCCTTACCGAGGAAGTTGTAGATGCGGGCTTCGGGGTTGTACCACCAGTCTTTCCAGGCCTCCGGCTGCCCGGTATTGTTGGCCCACTCCACCGACGCCGTGAAATAGCCCATTACAGCCTCGAACCACACGTACAGCCGTTTGTTATCCCAGCCTTCAAGGGGGACCTTGATGCCCCATTCGATGTCACGGGTGATGGGGCGTCCGCGCAGTTCCGAGACCATGTTCCGCGCGAAGTTGACCACCTGCGGACGCCAGTAGTCCTTCTCTGCAAGGTAGCCCTGTAGTTGATCCTTGAATCGGCCCAGGTCAAGGAAGTAATGCTCCGTCTCACGGATCACAGGGGTGCTGCCCGTGATCTTGCTGCGCGGGTCAATCAGCCGGGTGGTTTCCATCAGGTTGCCACAGTTGTCACACTGGTCGCCACGGGCATCCTCGTAGCCACAGATGTAGCAGGTTCCCTCAACAAAACGATCCGGCAGGAAGCGCTCAGCTTCGGTATCGTAAAACAGTTCCTGCGATTCCTTATACAGCGCATCGTTTTCCAGCATCCTGAGGAAGAAATCCTGCGCGATGCGGTGATGGTTCTCGGTATCGGTGTGCGTGTACAGGTCGTAGCTGATGCCGATCCGATGCTGAACATCAAGAAAATGCCGGTGATATTTTTCGAAGGCTTCCCGTGGAGTGATGCCCTCTTTCTCTGCCGTCAGATACACTGGCGTCCCGTGCGAATCAGAGCCGGAGACCATCAGTACGCGGCTGCCCTTAAGCCGGTGATAGCGGGCGAAGATATCGGCGGGCAGGCAGTTCCCCGCAAGGTGCCCGACGTGCATGTACCCGTTGGCATAGGGCCATGCGACGGATACGTGAATGAGTTCGGTCATGGTGGTTTCTCCTCACAGTTGCTATGCTGCTCCAGGATGCCTGGGTTGATTGGCGCTGCCGCATAAAAAAGCCGCCAGTGCGAAACTGGCGGCTGGGTTAGCCCTGGGCCGGGCGATGTGTCAGGCCATGCACACATCACCATTAGGGGAGAGAGTTCCGCATCTCTGCCGCCACGGCGTATCATACATGGACATCTGCATCATGTTCAAATGGTGGCTCATCATCCTGTTCCTTCATCAGACAGATAAAAGTATAACAGAAAGCGGGCAGGCGAGTCGATTCAAATAGACCGATCCGGTATACTGTCCCGCTGGTTACCCCTTAAACTGCATCGAAACGAGGATGTTTTGGCTGAACAACAAGGGTTTACGCTGTGGATGACGGGCCTTTCAGGTGCCGGGAAAACCACGATTGCAAAACTGCTGGAAGAAAAATTACATGCGCGCGGTGTGAAGATCGAGCGGCTGGACGGTGACGTGGTGCGGCAGTCCCTCACCCGTGACCTGGGTTTTACCAAGGAAGACCGCGATAAAAACATCGAGCGCGTGACATTCGTGGCAAAGCTGCTCTCGCGTAACGACGTGGGCGTGGTGGCGAGTTTCATCTCTCCCTACCAGGAAGTCCGTGATATGGTCCGTGAGGAAACCACCAACTTCATCGAGGTGTTTGTCCATGCGCCGCTGGAAGTCTGCGCTGAACGCGATGTAAAGGGGCTGTATGCAAAGGCATTTGCAGGGGAGATCGAGAACTTCACGGGGGTGTCGGACCCCTACGAGGAACCTGAGAACGCCGAACTGGTGATCCGCACTCACGAGCAAACCCCGGAGGAAAGCGCGGGGGTGATCATCGCCTACCTTGAAGACAACGGGTACATCCCGAAGGCGTAACGGAGCATCCGCTATGTGGGGTCGCCTTATCGACAACATTAAGGCTCAGCCTGCCGCGACTGCTTTTGCCGCGCTGTATCTTGTCGTGGGGGTGCTGTTCAGCATAGTCAATCCCATCCATGAGGCTACGGACGAGCTGCGTCATTACCGCTATGTGCGCTACCTGGCTGACCTGTACCAGCTTCCGGTGCAGTCTGGCGAGGAGGACAACGCACAGGCGCACCACCCACCGCTGTACTACGCGACGGCGGGGCTGGCCTCGTTCTGGGTGCCGGTCAGTAATCCCCTCTATACCCCACCGGAAAACCCGCACTGGTCGTTCCGCAATTACGAGGTTGGCACGGATAACAAGAACCTGTATCTGCATGGCCCTGATGAGGCGTGGCCGTGGCGTGATGCCAAACTGGCCGCGACACTGGCCCGCTGGGTCACACTGCTGTGGGGCGCGGCGGCAGTATACCTGACGGCCATCATGGCGCGTGACCTGCTGCCCACCGCACCGATGGCGGCGGTGGCAAGCGCGGCCTTTGTGGCGCTGAACGGTATGTTCGTCTATCTCGGTGCGGCGGTCAACAATGACGTGCCCGCCGGGCTGGCCGGGGCTATCCTCACGCTGATGTCATTGAGATTGGTGAAAGATGGCCTCACGACGCGGCGCGTGATCGCGCTTGGTGTGGCTTACGGGTTGGCGAATCTCGTTAAGTTCAACCTGATCGCCATGATCGGTGTAATTGAACTGGCCCTGCTGATGGCGCTGGCCTGGCGGCCTGACCGGGAAAAGGGTTGGGTATGGAGCTTCCTCAAGTCCACGTTGATCATCATCGGGCTTGCGTTGGTGATCAGCGGATGGTGGTATGTGCGTAATACCATCCTGTATGGTGAGCCAACAGGCTTCCTCGAACTGACTGAAATCTGGGGCTTTCGCCAACCGACCGAGGGCGTCGCGCTGGCATGGCCGGAACTGCGCTATGCGTGGACCAGCTTATGGGGGCGCTACGGCTACGGGCAGATTCCACTGCCGCAGGGTTACTACTCTGCGCTGGGCTGGCTGTGCGGTACGGCAATGCTGGGGTTCATCGTATGGTTGGTTGTGCAGATCGCCCAGGAAAAGCTGGGCCGCGTCCACGTGCAGATGGTGATCATCCTTGCCGTGACGATGGTCGGCAACTTCATTGTTCTGTTCCTGTATATCATGGTCAGCCCGGCAGGCGCGATGGGCCGTTTTTTCTTTCCGGGCCTGCCTGCGGCGGCGGTGCTGCTGGGTACAGGGCTGGTCGGGTTGATCCCGCGTAAGTTCCAATCGATCCCGGCGGTGATCGTCACGGTGGCATTGATCACGTTTAACATGGTCGCGTTGTTCGGATACATCCAACCCGCCTATGCCATGCCTGCTGAAATCAGGGCCCCTGCTGATGAGGTTCCGCTTGCCACCTATGGTGACGCGATCAGTTTGCTGGATTACGAAGTCAGCGCCGATGAAGCCTTCCCCGGTGATGAGATCGATGTGACCCTGACATGGCAGATCATCGCGCCGACCCATGCGCCGTATCAATTGTTCGTGCATGTGCTGGATGAGCAGGATGTAATCGTGGCACAGCGTGACACTTACCTCGGACTTGGCACCTATCCCTCGAACTGGTGGAGTCCCGATCACATCTTTCGCGAGACCTACCGTGTGTTCATCCCGGAGACGGCTTATACACCGGATCAAACCCGTGTTGAAATCGGGTTTTATAACCCTGAACGGGGTCGGCTGCCATTAGACGGTGGTGGGGATTCCTACGAGATTGGCGGGTTGACCGTCAACGGCAACCCCGACGCTGAGTTTCCCAATGAGACCTATGTGAATTATGGCGGGATTCTCGCCCTGCGCGGCTACACCATCGAACCGCGCAGCGTGGCCCCCGGCCAGTCGCTCACGGTGACACTGTACTGGGAGGCCATTGACCCGCCGGAGAATGACTACTCGATCTTCGCGCACGTGGTCGATGGCTGGGAGACCATTGCGACGTTTGACAGCCCGCCACAGACCGGTATCCCGGTCACGCATTTATGGGAGCCAGGGTCGCAGCATGCAGAGGAACGGGTCATCACCCTTCCCGAAGGCACGATCCCCGGCAGCTACCCGGTATGGGTCGGGCTGTTCAATGAGGTCGAACGGGTCAATATCATCGCCGAGGATGGCCGCATCCTTGATGATTACCTCGTGCTGGGCAACATCCGCGTGACTTCGGGAGACTGATGACAGCACAGGCAGCAGGGCGCAAAGGCGTTTCATGGATCGCCGTGGTGGCAGTGCTGCTGCTTGCCCTGCCGGATGGTGGTTTTACCCCTGCTCCTGCAGACGAGTGATAGCATGGGCGTGCACCATGTTCACAATGCCGGTCAGGCCCTGCCCCTTCCCCATGGATAGATCAGACCCGAACAGAGCAGGTACGATACCGGGGTCAATGGCTGCGATCTGATCGGCAGGGGCACCGGACACGGTCTGTTTCAGGATGGCCGAGAGTGCTTTTGCCGATAGTCCCTGCGGGTTCTCGACTGCGAAGTACAGGTCGAGGCCGCCATCAGCCCCTGGACGGGACCACACATACGCATCCGACTCACATTCCGGCACGCGGGCGGCCTGATCAAAGGGACGCTCCGCGATCTCAGCGGGTACATCCTCGAACTGATCGGCATAATAGACCAGCATATCGGTGCGTTCGCGGCGGTCGATGATGGTCTTGAAGTCGTCGATGATCTCCTGTAAGGCGGCTGGTATTTCTGCCACAGTGTTTACTCCTGTATCGATAAGGCGTGCGAAATCGAACTCGCACGCCCTTTGATGTGCTGTTACGTAGACCCGTTACTTCTCAATGGGCATGCCCACCGAGTTCCCCCATTCCGTCCATGACCCGTCATAGTTGCGCACGTCCGGGTAACCCAGCAGGTAATGCAGCACGAACCAACTGTGGCTGCTGCGCTCCCCGATACGGCAGTAGGTGACGACAGGTTGGCCGGGGTCAAGGTTCTTCTCACCCTCGTAGATGGCCCGCAGATCACTGGCTGGCTTGAAGGTGCCGTCATCGGGGTTGACGGCGCGGCTCCACGGTACATTGGCGGCACCGGGGATGTGCCCGCCACGCAGCGCACCCTCGTTGGGATAGTTGGGCATATGCAGGCGCTCACCGCTGAACTCCTCCGGGCTGCGCACATCGACAAGTTGGCCGCCTGCCCTGACATGGGCCAGCACGTCATCACGGAAGACACGTACCACGGAATCATCGCGTACCGGGGCCTTGTAGGTCGTTTCCGGGTATTGAGGCACATCGCGGGGCAGCGGGCGCTGCTCCTTCTCCCACTTGATGCGGCCCCCGTCCATGATGCGGGCGTTGCTGTGTTTAAATAACTGGAATACCCACAGGGCATAGGTGGCCCACCAGTTGTTCTTATCCCCGTAAAAGACCACGGTGGTTTCCGGCGTGATACCGATGCGGCTTGCCAGCGCCTCAAAACCCGCCTTGTCGATGTAATCGCGGCTGAGTGGGTCGTTGAGGTCACGGCTCCAATCCACTTCTACGGCACCGGGGATGTGCCCCGATGGGTAGAGCAGCGGGTCTTCATTCGATTCAATAATGCGGATGTTGGGATTGCCCAGGTTTTTGAAGACCCACTCGGTGCTGACCAGCACGTCGGAGTGGGTATATCCGCGAGATGCAATATCTGACATGGTCATTGTCTCCTCTTTAACGCTGTCTTGCTGATTGATAAATACAGAATCGGGGGCCTGAGATCAAGCCGGATCAATGCACAACGCCAGGGAAGGAAGCAAACAAAAAGGATGCCACCGTTTCCATACGCTGTGCCACGAGTGTGGCGGAGACGGAGGCACCCTCAAGGTGCTTGATTTGCAGGACGCCAATCAACAAGCGAGACGCCCCCTCCGTCCCCGCTTCATACACATACAAGCCTGCTGAATTTGGATTGCTGTCATCAGCGCAACCTCTAAATGATATTGGCACCCATTGATTACGATTATAACGGTCGGAAAAGTCGGAGTCAACGGTCTGCAGGAATCCACAGAATCTCTCCGCCGGTGCGGTCGTGATAGGCCTTCATGGCGGCAGCCATGCGATCCACATTTTGCCAGAATGTGCTGATCTGCGAGGCGTACTGTGCCACCGCGCGGACCTTGGCATCGTGGGCAGCTATATCCAACGGGAACAGGCATGCTTCCAGGTGATCTTCATCGCCTGCCAGCGCAAGCTGAACGGCTGCTGGCTCCTCTGCGTAGGGATATTCCTCGTAGTAGCGCCGTGCGGATGCCGGGATCGGCCAGCGGTCAGCAGCAGCACGCACCAGCTTATGATCGACATGCCCGCCCACGCTCAGCGGAATATAAACCGTGGTGCCTGCCGGGGGTGTAGGCTGATCCCGCAGATTGAGGAGGGCCGGGTCACGCGGGTCGATGGGGCCGAACAGCCCGCCCTCGGAGTCATAGAGGAAGGTTCCGGTTTCATCAGCCCGGTAGATACAGTCGGTGTATGGCAGGTGGATGACGTCTATGGCGGGGTCGATGGACGCAAACGCGGCCCGGTCTTCCTTGCGGCGCACGGCGGGCGGATCGTTGAAGTTGAGGTCAAAGGTGGTTGACTCTTGCCAGCGCCGATGCAGCCCCTGTGCAAACGGAGAAAGCCACATTGTGACGGGTGGACTGCCCGCAAAAACCGTGATCACGGCAACGGACTCGCTGCGCCTGATCTGAGCATAAAGGAGGCCGCCGCAGCTCAGGATCACATCATCGAGGTGCGGCGACAGGTATACATGTTGGGCTGTGGGCCATGTGAAGGCCATGCGGGTTATACCCCGGCGTGCTGGAGACGTTCGGCCTGATCACGCGTGGCGAGTTCGTCCAGCATTTCGTCGATATCGCCCCCCATGAAGGCCGGCAGATTATAGGTACTGAAGTTGATGCGGTGATCCGTGATGCGGCTCTGTGGGTAGTTGTAAGTACGGATCTTCTCGGCACGGTCCCCGCTGCCTACCAGTGATCGGCGCTCGTCATCCTGTTCCTGCTGCATGCGCTGCTGCTCCCTATCGTAGAGATGGGCACGCAGGATTGCCATGGCCCGCTCACGGTTCTGGAGCTGGCTGCGCTCATCCTGGCACTGGACGACAACACCGGTTGGCATATGCGTGATACGGATGGCGGTCTCATTCTTCTGGACGTGTTGGCCGCCTGCGCCACCTGCGCGGTATGTATCGATATGAAGGTCCTTGGGGTTGATCTTGATCTCGATGTCATCGACCTCGGCCATCACTACGACAGTCGCCGTACTGGTATGGATACGACCCTGGCTCTCGGTAGCCGGGACTCGCTGCACGCGATGCACGCCGCTCTCATACTTGAGACGAGAGAATGCGCCGCGACCCTTGATCTCAAATGTGACGGATTTATACCCGCCAACGCCGGTATCGTTGGCGTCAAGAATTTCCGTTTTCCAGCGGCGGGTCTCAGCGTAACGGATATACAGGCGGAACAGGTCAGCAGCAAAGATACCCGCCTCATCACCACCGGCTCCGGCGCGGATTTCCATGATAACGCTCTTATCATCGCGTGGGTCCTTGGGCAGCAGCATCAGGCGGATGTTGCTCTCCAGTTCGTCGTGCCGTGTGCGCAGTTCATCGAGTTCCATTTCGGCCAGTTCGCGCATTTCAGCGTCGTCGGCTTCCTGGGCCAGTGTTTCCGCCTCCGGTATCTGCTCCACCACGGCTTTCAGTTCGTGGTAGGCATCAACCATTGGTTGAAGGTTGCTGCGCTCCTGTGCGTATTCTGCCACCTTCTCATAGTCTGCGGCGATCTCCGGATCGGACATCAGCCGTTCAATTTCCTCATGGCGGGCCACAAGCCCCTTCAACTTCTCCAGCATGCCACTCATCTCCAGATTTTAAATAACATGCCACCAGTGAGGCAGCATCAAGGGATTATACCACGGTGCAGCATCCACTCGACACTTACCCCGCCCGCTGTGCGATGATGGCTCGATCCTGCCCGGCGAAATCCTGTATCACTGAGACCGCCGCACCGGGGAGTGCCGTCCGTACCAATCTCGGTACGCTGTGACCCTGGTCATAGCCGATCTCCAGCACCAGCACGCCCTGCGGTGCCAGTACACGCGGCAGATCAGCCAGCATGCGGCGGAACAGGTCGAGGCCATCAGCGCCGCCGTCCAACGCTGTACACGGCTCCCAGCGGGTTATATCGAGCGTGACCAGATCATCCGCCGGAATATAGGGCAGATTGGCGATAACGAGGTCAAACGCTCCTGAAACTGCTGTGAGCAAATCGCCCTGTAAGAATAACACGCGGTCTGTGCCAACCAGCCGCTTTGCATTGTGTCGTGCAACGGCCAGCGCTGCGGGGGAGATGTCAACGGCCATCACCCGTGCATCTGATAGACGGTGTGCCATTGTGATCGCAATCGCGCCGCTGCCTGTTCCCACATCGATGATACGCCGGGCATCCGGGGCGGCTTTAAGCGCCGTCTCGATCACGCCCTCGGTTTCAGGGCGCGGGATCAGGACGGCGGGGGTCACCTCGAATAGCAGCCCGGCAAACCAGCGCTGCCCCAGCAGGTAAGCCAGCGGTTCACCTGCTGCGGCCCGTGCCAGCAGATTGTACCCACGGATTTGCTGGCCGCTGGTTAATTCATGTTCCCGGTGGGCCAGCAGCCACGCCCTGTCGCGCCCGGTGAGGGCCTCCAGCAGCGCGTAGCTGGAGGCGGGTTCGAGGATGGTGCGGGACTGTTTCAGCAGATCATCGACCGTCACGGTATGCGGCTTTCGGCATCGCGACGCGCATCAGACAGCGCTGCTTCAAGGTCATCCGTCGTCGTTACCCCACGGATACGCAGCGTAAAGTCATGCAAGGACTCGGAGTAATAGCGTAGTTCGCGCACCATTGGGCCGATGGGGTCTGACCCCGATGAGCCGGGTTCGTCGGCATAGGAGCCATGAAATGCGAAGTAGGCCTGGTTGAGCTTGCGCAGGCTGTAACCATTCTCCACGAAAATCAGACGCTGGGCCTCCATGTAGGCTTCCGCTTCTTCGATACGACCCACCGCCAGCAGATCATCGACCTGAATACGAGTTTCACGCATGGTCGCCCTGAAATCGAAGGCGGGTTCTTCCCGTGGCTGGGTGTCGTCGGGTTCGGTTTCGATGATTTCACCGGCATCAGGCTGATCCTTCGGCGTGTAATCAGGTGGCGGTCCAGCGTATTCGGGATAGTAGCGGTTCAGTACTGCCCAGCTTATCTCGTTACCAATGATGCTGGCGGTTGTCTCATTGAGCGTGTATAGGGCCGGGGTGGCCCCATAGTTGAACCCCAGCGGGTAAAATGCGAGATAGTGGTGCATCCACTCATGAGCAGCCACCTCGTAAGTAAAGGGTAGATTACCGGTTTCGATCATCATAGCCGGGTACACGGCCAGCCCGCCCAGCGGCTCGATGATGGACGACACCCCTAGCTGCTCATCGACCTGTTCTTCAAGGTAGCTGCGCTGATCAACTGTCAGGCCATGTTCCAGCGGATAGGCCCCGATGCGCTCGATGCGGTCACGGGGGGAGATGATCAGCAGGGTGGGAAGCTGGGTAAAGCGCACCTGGACAGGGGGCAGCAGCACATCGCCCGTCCCAAAGCCGTACTCAACCAGCATATCCCCGGTTTGGCCCTGTACGATAGCCTCGGCAATAGCCTGCTGTGATTGCTGTTCGCTGCGCAGGGCATCACGCCGAGATCGCAGGCCAGCGCTGGCGGCATTGGGGTCACTGATGGCGGGGTCGATGTAGATAGCCTCGACTTCACGCTCAATCTCGCGAATCTGGCCGACCATCTCAAGATAATCGCGCACAAATTCGACCTGTTGATCATCGGTCATGTAACGGTGCGGGGCCAGCAGGGCGGTCCCGGCCTTATCGGTCAGCGCGTCGATTTCCCATTCGGCGAAATCGAACAGGTGATCACGCGCGATGCCGAGTGTGCGGAACGATTCGTTGGTGGTATCGGGCCGTGCTGCGGGGATCGCCAGCCCAGCCACCGCGATCAGCAGCAGCGCCCAGAGTCCGCGCCATGCCCACGCCCAGTTCCAACGGCGCAGGGTATGCAGCATCTTTGAGGTAAAAGGTTGTTTGTCCACGCAATTGAGTATAGCGTCAACCCCTCAGCAAGCTCCACAACATCAGGGCACCACTGAGGCTAAACGCGGCGAGTGTCAGGCCGATTACGATTAGCGAGATGATACCCCCTGTGCCGGTCGCGTTTTCGTAATTGGTTTCCAGCAGGGCAGAGAGGAAAAATGTACTGAGATAGCCTGCCAGTAGAAACAGGCCAAACAAAGGCAGGAAGGCCAGCATCAGGATACCGCCCAGCACCACCGCCGAAGCCAGCCACGCTATCAACCGGATCAGGGATTCCGGTGAGCCACCTGCCGACAGAATGGCAATAAAAAATCGGGTGATCACGGCTTGAAGGGGGATGTAGACTGTGGTAACCACCAGCACCGCCACGATGATCGATGCGCCGCTGGCGTACCGTTTGACGATACCACCTGGCATACTGATCGCCAGCGCAGGCAGTACTCCCATCGCACTGGTAACAGCCACGAGAAACAGCAGCACCGTCATGATCCCGCCCAGCGGGTAAAGCAGCAGTGATGTGACCAGCAGCGCACTTCCCGCCAGAACGCTCATTTCAGGCGCAAGATCAAACCCCGCAATAAACGCGGTGGCCGTCGCCAATATGATGATCGCGGCGGGGTAAATCATGGGCAGCGCTGAATCCAGCAGCAGCAGGTAGCCCAGCCCGGCAAAGATCGCCCCGACTGTGACCGGGAGCCACATCAGGGTAAGCCCAAGCTGCGCCCCACCGCGTTTCAGCGAGGCATCACCATAGGCAGCACGGGCTGCGTGCATCCCTGCCGGGTCAAGGAATGCCCAGCGTGCCATCGAGAGGAAATCAACCGGGATGACTTCCGGTAAATCCGATCCGTCCCACAAACTGATTCCACTGTTGTCCGGGGTATCCGCTTCAAAGGTGCGGGCGATGCTGTAGGCCTCGGTGGGCAGTGCTGATTCCGGCTCAGGTCCAACCGTGATCCCGAGAAGCTGATGCACATATCTCTTGACAGCTTCTTTGCGCCCCGCCTCGATCCCGGCATTGGCCGCTTCCTCGGTCAGCGCCAGCAGCCCCGCGACCTCACGATTGCCCGGCAGCAGATCAAGTACATAGCGCAGCGAGGCCGCAGCAGAGGGCCATTCACCTGCATCAATGTGAACCATCGCCTGCGTAAGATGCGGTGTCGCGCGGCTGATGACCTCACGTGGTGCGTCAGTGCCGTCCAGGAACCTTTCTAAACCGGGCTGTGAGGAAGAGGGAGTCATGGTATCATCCTTGCAGGGATTTTCTGCTGAATCTGTTTTTATCATACCTAAAAGAAAGAAAACGTGGGAGAAATCTCCTCAATATAGCGGGATACTATAATGTGCTGCAAAGGATAAATGAACAGGAATGGAACCTCTGCGGGAACTCATCGAACGGCTGCGTGTGGGCCTGACCCGCCCTCGCCTGATCATGCTGCTGCTTGCGCTGGGCCTGATAGTGGCTGGCACGGCATGGTTGTATACAGCGATCCGGCTCAACCGTGTTGGGAGTGTGGGCAATCCCTCGCAGGACGACGCCATGCGCCTGTGGTTTTCCGGTGATGAGGGCGACCGTGACGCGCTGATCACGCGTTTTCAAGGGGTAGCCTGTGAAGGTGCGCCGTTTGTGCTGCCCACCGAGGGTTTCATTGGCCTGTTGTATGGTGATCCACGCGGCCCGTATTCGACGAGCGCCCCGCACCAGGGCATCGACATCTTCAGCAGCGGTGCCCCCGGCCAGACCCCGGTCTATGCGGCCTATGACGGCTACCTGGCACGCGAAACCTTCTGGACCAGCGCCCTGATCCTGGGGGTGCCTTCCGACCCACTGTACCCGGATCGGCAAATCTGGCTGTATTACACGCACATGGCAAATGTTGATGGGGCGCTGTCCTTCATCGACAGCCTGTACCCCCCTGGCACCCGTAACCAGTTCGTGGAACAGGGGGCATTCCTCGGGTATACCGGCAATTACAGCGGGACGGCGCGCAGCATCGCAACACACCTGCATTTTTCGATTGTGCTCAGCAATCCTGACGGCAGCTATCGCAATGAACTGGATTTCGATAACACCGTGGACCCCTCGCGTTACCTGGGTATCTCCGTGAACTACGGATGCGCACCAGTGGCACCGGGCTGCATGCCGGACCCAACCTGCGAGAACGCCGTCCTTGGTGATGGGGGTGCTTAGCTTAACGACGCAGAGTCGCTACCAAGCGTCGCGGGTTGATCAGCAAGTCCAATGCATCCAGGATGGAGGTGACCGCCACATCTGCCGATCCCAGCGTGTTGAGGTTGGCCCCTTCCCCACCAATGATCACGATGCCGATTGCTGCAACCTCCAGCATTTTGGCGTCATTGGCCCCATTACCAATGGCGATCACATGTTCGGCTCCGAAGGATTCGGCGGCGGTAGCTTTCTGCTCGGACTCTTTGCCTCGTTCAATGATATGTGCGGTTAGGTCCAGCGCCTGGTCGATCCCGTGCTGCTTGCCGTGTGTGTTGGCCGTAAGCATTTTGATCTCGACTTGATCTCGTAATGTCTCGATGCGCTCCACTACGCCTTCCACCAGTACGCCATTAACGGCCAGCGTGCCGTTGACATCCAGCAGCAGATGTGTGATCTCGAAGTCACCGAAACCGGGGATGGATAAGAAGATCATGAGCCTAACACCTTGAGGTCACGCGGGAAGGTACTCAGGCTCAGGATGCCATCTTCCGTTACCATGACGTCATCCTCGATGCGCACGCCGACCTGCCCCGGAATGTAAATGCCGGGTTCCACAGTAAAGGTCATGCCAACCTCTAATACCTGCTCGTTACCCTCGACGATGTAGGGTGCTTCATGTCCATCCAGCCCGATGCCGTGCCCGGTGCGATGCACAAAGTATTCGCCGAAGCCTGCGTCCTCGATCACGCGGCGCGCAGCACGATCCACTTCCTGTGCGGGCACACCTGGGCCAGCGGTGGCTCGACCCGCCTCATTGGCAGCCTTGACCGCCTCGTAAACGTCACGGGCTTTCTCCGGCGGCTCGCCCACAAAAAAGGTACGGGTAATGTCGGATGCATAACCATGATGCGTGGTGCCAAAATCGAACAGCAGTGGTTCGCCTTCCTGCACCGGGCGGTCACCGGAGGTGCCATGTGGCAGCGCGGATTTAGGCCCGCTCAACACCAGCGGCGCAAAAGGCATCGCTTCACCACCATGCCTGAACTGCCCGATCAGCAGGGCTGCGGCGGCTTCCTGTTCGGTCATGCCGGGCTTGACGGTGGCGATCACGTCAGTAAGTGCGGCCTCAGAGATACGGACGGCCTGCTGCATCGCGGCGATCTCGGCGGCGTCCTTGTAGAGGCGCAAACGGTTCATCACATGGACGGCATCGATCAGGAAGGTGGCCGGCAGCACACGCTGAACGTGTTTGAGTTCCATCACGCGCATAGTGAGATATTCCACCGCCACGCGTTGAATCTCAGGCAGGCTGCGTACCGCCTCACTGAAGGCACCCTCCGGCCCGGTGCCATCCTCAAAAGTGAACGGGGTGATCTCATACAGGTTTGGCGCATCGAGCTTCGTCTTCTCAAGGCTGGGCAGCACCATAGCAGGGATGCCCTCCGCGGGGATGAACAGCGCCGTGGCACGTTCCATCAAGTGAAAATGCAGGCCAGTCATGTACGTCAGATTGGCACCTGGCACCATCACGATGCAGTCCAGGTTGGCAGCGTTAAGTTCAGACTGTAGGCGGTTGAGACGCTCATTGAGCATGGTCATTCTTCCTGTGTAGATGACGGTAGGACGAGGTTAGTTGAAGCGAATACCGATCAGTTCGACCGCGTCGATCTGGTTCCAGCCGCCAGCGCTGGTTGCCTGCTCAAGGTAGATGGTGATGGTGTTGGACTGGTATTCGGCATCCAATATGGCGACTATCAGCGTATTGGGGCAGAAGGCCCGCAGAGCCAGTATGTTATTCTCATACGCCACATGAATCTCACCGTAGTTATCGGTGAACTCGATGCGGCTGATGAACCCCGGGTTAAACGATTCGTGGACAATAATGCCAGTTGGTGTGACAAGCTGTGGGAAGAATACCGTCAGTACCGCTGATTCGTTGGGTAGTTCCGAGGCGTAAGCGGTCGGCGCATCCGCGCATTCGTCGGTGTTGGGTGGGCCAACCGCCTGTAATGCCGATTGTTCGAGATCGCCGCGCTCAGAACTGGCAAAGGCCGAGGCCGCAAACTGCGTGATCTCCTGCCTGCCCAGCAGCTCGATGGTTGGGGCGGCTGAGGTCAGGGCGGCCGGGTCCGGTGTGCGGGAGAGATTGGCGATAATGGTTGGGGCAATGGCGTTAGCAGTGGAATTGGTGCTTGCCGCATCAATGGTCTGTACGACAACCTCAATGGAATTACTGTTGGCAGGTTGACTGACCATCATGGCGGCCAGCAGGCCCACCGCGACCACCACGATCACGACAATCGCCATGTTGGTGCGCACCACCTGACCGATGTCTTCGAGAATACTGCCAATGCGGTTCAACGGCGTTCCCTTTCGCTGGATAGCAGTATAGCGATGAGCCGGGGGCTGTGGCAAGCGGTTGGTGGTTGCCGTCCTCGTCAGAGCCGGGTAACCTGTAGTGAAACGTCAATCAAGGAGATAGCAGCTATGTTCCCATCAGGTGAACTGCCTGAAGCACCGCCCGCCCTGCAGGAGATGATTGATGTGACAGCGCATGATGTTAACCGCATGCAGGCCATGATCAATGATCTCTCAGGCGGATTGGAGGCGCTGCCCGTCGTACTGTCGCAGGACGGTGACGTCATCGCATCCGCCGGGCGCATCTCTGACAACATGGCGGATGCCATCGCACGGCAGGCCAAACGCCTGTGGCGTGAGGGGGCGACTCGGCTGGCCCGTGAGTTTATTCGCTTTGAGGAAGAATTATTCGAGGATGAGCAGGGCCGCGCCAACTATATGATCTACTCGATACACGTCAAGGGCGCACTGACCCTGACCGTTGGCTGGGAGATGTCCTTCTCACTCACACAGATTCGCGCCGAGGTTGATGCCATCCGCGAGGAGATGGCAGAAATCCTGTAGGGCCTTATGCCTTTTTATATAATCGTATCGGTGACGTTGGTTTTCAGAGAATACAGGTAACCCTATATGCCAGACAGACGGTCAGTGGATGACCTGAGCATCGAAGAACTGGAGCAAATCCTGCGCATCAAGAAGCGCGAGGCCCGCATGCAGCGGCTGGAGCGCTATGAGCAGACCGGGCGTCGGCGGGGTGATGTGCCAATGCCGGGTGATAAAGACGAGCTGTCGGAAGCACAAGGCTTTACGACCGTTAGTGAGAAGCCAAGCCCATTGCGTGATAACCTGCTGCTGGGCATCGAGGTGCTGGCGGCGCTGGGGCTGGTGGTGCTGCTGGTTTACGTGGCACGCAGCCTGATCCAGATCAATGAGGAATCCGCCGCTGCGCAGGCTGAGGAAGTCTCCGAACTCCCCACCGCTGAGCCGACCCCCATACTGGGGCTGGTGGTACTGCCTGGTGGGCACACGCCCCCGACCTCACCCGGTGGGGCACAGCCCAATTACAGCGAGGTGCCTGCCCATCTGCGCCCGTTGGTGGAGCAGCAGTTCGCGGGGCCGGTCATCATCCCGACCCCGGCCCCCGGCAATGCCATCCGTGTCCGCATACCGGCACTGGATGTCGATGCGCCGGTGGTGCAGGGTGATGGCTGGGAGCAGCTCAAGAAAGGCGTGGGACAGCACATCGGCACGCCGGACCCCGGTGAAACAGGGAACATGGTATTATCGGCGCATAATGATGTTTATGGGGAAATCTTCCGGCGTTTGGATGAACTCTCGCCGGGCGATGAGATCATCGTCAGCACCCGCACGCGGGATTACACCTATCGTGTTGCGGATACACGGATCGTCAGCCCCACCAGTGTCGAGGTGATGGCCCCCACACGAGAAGCGGTTGTTACCCTCATTTCGTGTTATCCTTACCTGGTGAATACTGAACGTATTGTGGTGGTTGCGGAACTGGGTTCCTGATCATCACTGAGGAGAGTTAGAGTATGGCTAAGAGCAAACGCAAAAGCAGCCGCAAAAAGCGCACCACGTCAGATCGTGGTACGTCAGCCACTCGCCAGCAGATCGAAGCGGCCAAGAGCAGTAACGTGGACCTTACCGCAGAGTACGCCTACGTGGCGCAGGACCTGGGCCGGATCGGCATTATTGCGGGTGTCCTGATCGGGATACTGGTGGCACTTTCGTTTTTCCTCTAACGCGGCAGCACAGAACGCAAAACGGCGGACCTTTCACGGCCCGCCGTTTTGCGTTCTGTCGGGGTGGTCGGACTCGAACCGACGACCTCTGCGTCCCAAACGCAGCACGCTAGCCAACTGCGCCACACCCCGTAACGCATCGAAGTATACCCACCGACGCGACGATTTCCAAGCTATTCGCCAGCCTCCGTTGGGCGTGGGGCCAGTGTTGGGATGCCCTGGTAGCCGCTGTCAGGCGTACTGGTGGGCTGCGGTGTGCCATCATCTGACGGCTGCTGCGTGGCTCCCGGCAGCGGTGTGGCCCCCGACGCACACAGCGGTTCGACCTCATCCAGTGCGGCTTCAGTGCCGGGGTCATCCTTCAGTTCAAGCGCGCTCTCATAATAGAACTGGGCGTCGCAGTATGCACCGGTGGCCTGCAGGATTTCACCGTAAGTGCTGCGGGCCTCAAACAGGTCATCGCCGAGGTCTGCACGGTAATTCGGCGCGACCTCATATATCGCTTCGAGGTTCTGCACCACAAGATTCCAATCCAACCCCCAGTAACTCTGGGCGGTCTGATAGCGACTGGCGAGGAATATCTCACCTTGCAGTTGGTCACTCAGCGGTTGCAGTTCTGCGGCCTGCTCCAGCAGCAGAATACCCTCCTCAATGCGATTTCCGCGCAGGTAAAGCTGCCCCAACTCGGTTTGGGCAGTAAACAGCATCTCCTGCACATCGACCGCACGGTAAGCGGAATCGATGGTACGCAGTTCCTCAAGGCGGAAAATGGCGTTTTTCCACTCGCCCGCGTTGAAGTACCCTTCCGCCTCGGCGTAAATCTGCGCTACATCCCCGGAATCGCTTGGTGCGATGGCGGGAGCAGCCTCATCAGCAGCAGTGCCGTTTGCCTGGGCCTGGGCCTGAGCCAGTGCCTCACGCGCCCCGGGGAATTCGGGGGCGCGTTCCAGTATCCAGTACAGGCGTTCCGCTCCCAGCGCGGTCCGACCCTCGGCGATATCCCGCAGGGCGAGGTCATACTGCACAGTGAGGTCGGCCTCAGTGGTGGCGGTGGCACCCAGGTTACGGTCGTTTTGCCCGGCCACGGCCCCACCAACCCCGGCGATGGTGATGGCCGTAACCAGCGCACAGGCCATGATCAGGATCAGGGACGCTCCGGATGACAGGTTCTTTAAGAGGGCGCGGCCTGTACGCGCTGCTTCAGGATTGGACGATGTTGATGGCATACCAGTACAGATTTCCTAGATTTAGTGATGGGTAATAGTTCTCGCGGCATTATAGCGAGACGGCTGGCCACGTACAAACGACGTTCAACCGGCTTTCCGGGGGGGGCATTCCTCCACCAGAAACCGGTTTGACAAAGATTCTACCCCCTCTATAATGGAGTTGGCACTCAACATTAAACTCAAAAGGGGAGAAAAGCTCCAATGGATTTCGCAAAAGCACTAACATACCCATTCGATGATCCGGAATGGGCGTCAAAGCTGGGTATCGCCGCAGCAGTCTCGGCTGCAGGGGTACTCCTGGGTATTCTGATCATACCTGCCATCGCCGCGGCTATCCTGCTGCTGGGCTGGCAGTATGAGATCATGAAGAACGTTAAAAACGGTGTTGCTAACCCAATGGTAGCATGGGATGATTTTGGTGGGCTGTTCAAGCGTGGCGGGACCATGTTCCTTGCCCTGCTGGTTTACCAGATTCCGGTCGTGATCTTTGCCTGTGCTGCCGCAGGTGTTTTCGTTCTGCCCCTGCTGGGCGGCAGCGAAGACGCAATGGCCGCGCTGGGTGGCGTCGCTACCATTATCGCGATCTGCTGCTCCTGCCTGATCTTCATCTACGCCATTTTTGCTTACATGGTATACATGGCCGGTATGGTTCGCTTCATCGATGCGCCTGAGTTCAGCACCTTCATGGCTTTTGGCGACAACATCAGCCTGTTCCGTGACAACATGGGTGACTTCGGCATGGCTATCCTGTTCCTGGTTGGGGCCGGGCTGCTGGTCGGCGTCGCGACCAGTATCCTCAGCTTCGTGCTGATTGGGTTCCTGGTTGCCTTTGTACAGCAGGCTTTCCTGGCATACTTCTCCGGTCATGTCCTGGGGCAGCTTGCCATCAAACTCAACACAGCCCCGGCTGTATAACTGCCACTGATAGCCAGCACTTCATGAATCACAACAGCCGCCCGCCAGGGCGGCTGTTGTTGTTTCTGATGGCAGGCTGTTTTATCGGGCGATCTTATTCAGAACGCGCTCAAGCTGGTCAAAGTCAACGGGCTTGACAAGGAAGTCAATCGCCCCGGCTTCCTGCGCCTTCTTCATAATACCTGGATCATCCTCGGCAGTCACAAACGCGACCGGAACTTCGCCATTGACGGGGTCACGCTTGATATAGCGCAGCACCTCGAAGCCATCCACACCGGGCATGTTAAGGTCCAGCAGGATCAGGCTGGGCTGGGATTGGTTCAACGTTTCGATGGCGGACCGTGGGCTGTGCACCACATGCGTGGACCAATCCAACAGATCAATCATATCTGCAATAGCCTCAGCCATCATCCGATCATCATCCACAATCAGCACATAAGACATTGTGCCCTCACAAGGGTTGCGTAACTTATTTCGATCATTATACCACTGCCATGCTGTCACACTGAAGATTGAAATCTAATCTTCAGATTCTGTTACATCCTGTTGTACTGTCGGGACCAGTGTCGGCAGATACGGTGAATCCGGCCCACCCCAGTTCGGCAGGCCCTGTAATGCGTAATAGGCGGGCCGCAGCCGCGTGTGAGGCCAATCCGGGTAGGAGACGCTCCACCAGTACTGCTCGTCATCCTCGGTCCAGTATGGGTCCGCGATGTAGATCGTGGTCATGAAACCGATCCATGGCTGCCAGTTCTGGCGTGCCCACCAATAGGCCCCGGCGAGGTACTCCGCCTGCTGTTCCTCGCTGACGGCAAACCAACTGTATTCGGGGTGGATGGGGTCGGTGGTCCAACCCATCTCAAGGATGGCGATCTGCTTGGTGGCATCGCCGTTTTCCACCATCAGCCGACGCACGGCCTCGACATGCCGGAAGGCGTTCCAGTCATGCCCGCCGAGAGCTTCATTGGCGGCCACGTCCCCAGGGTTCATGTAAGGTGGAGCCGCGTAGCCGGGGGCATTATACCCCAGCATATCGTAGTATTGTGCCGCGCCCGCATCATACATGCCCTGCAAGAACTCGTCATGCGGCATGGCGACCGGGAAGCCCGACCCGGTGGGGGCCAGGCCCGCCGAGATCACGATAGCGTCCGGGTCACCGCGTTTAATGCCTTCATAGCAGGTCGCCAGCAGCTCGGTATAGGCGGCGGGATCGGGGGGCTGTTCGCCCCACTCACGGGCGAGGTTCGGTTCGTTCCATACCTGGTAGGCCCTGATGCGGCCCTGGTAGCGATCAGCAACGGCGTAGCAGAAGTCCCCCCATACATCGAGGTCGGCAGGGGGTGCGTTTTCGAGCGGCAGGTCGCCGCCATCGGTCTGTGTCCAGAAAGGCTGACGGTCCAGCCGAACCAGCAGGCTGAGCCCATATTCCTCGGCTCGGTTCACAATTACATCGGAGTGATACCAGTCATAGCCGCTGTCGGGATACGGCTGGATATCACGCCATGAGAATTTCTGCTTGATCCAGTAGAAACCCATGTCCTGCACCAGATGCAGGTCACGGAGCGCGATTTGCTCGTCCCACCACATTGAGACATGAATGGCAGGGGTTGGGCTGTCTACCAGCGGGACGACCTCATCAGCCGCATAGGGGTCAATTATCTCTGCGGCTTCCTCGGCTTCGCTGTCGATGCGATCCGACGGCAGCACATCCATCAATACCAGTATACTGACGACGACCAGCAGCCCCACGGCAATACCGGGCCAGAATGTGTTGTTGTTAGCAGGTTGCTCCATAAGACTCTCTGTGATGGTTGTGAATCTCAAACCGCAGCCCGCGTAAAAAACACCCCGGATCAAGCAGGCCCGGGGTGTTTTGATGTCGAATCGGGCGGAACGCCGGGCAAAAAGCCCGGTTACTCAGGCTTTGTCATATCGCGCACAGCATCAAACGAGGGGCGTGGTGCCCCGTTGGGGGCAAGGATGCTGAACAGGGTGCTGTCATCCTGCGTATTACCCCCAGCCTTCGGCGAGAAATCCAGGTTAAACAGGATGGCTAGCCGTACGAAACCCCAGTCATGCATCAGTTCAAAGGCCCTCACGATGTTATCAGCCTGCGACTCAAGCGTGTTGTCATAGGCAAACTCGAAACCTTCCGTCGGATCGCCCTCCATGCCCTCAACGGTGGCCCAGCCAAACTCGGTGACACACAACGGAGTATTGTCACCTGCGGCCACGATGATGTCATGATACCCATTCAGGGTGGAGTAGAACGACCAGCTGTAGTGCGGATTATTGTATGACCCGGTATAGACAAAGCCTTCCGGGGCACCCTGTGCCGCGGCTTCCTCGTAGGAGAGGTCTGGCGGCAGGTTGATTCCGTTGGCATGGGCCCCAACACAGTCCACATAGTCCAGCATGCCCAGGTTGATTAGTGATGTCAGGTAGCCGAAGTCTTCCATGGCAGGCATCCCGATGTTTTCACCGGTGGGGTCGTTGACGCCTGTGGGCGCCAGTGCGCCACTAATGATGATGACATTGGGATCAGCCGCGCGGATAGCAACGGCAGTGGGCTCAAGCAGGGCCATGTATTCCGCCGGATCGAGCGCGCGCCCGGTATACCATTCACGCCCGAGGTTCATCTCGTTCCATACCTCGACCGCATGAACTGCACCGCTGTAGCGCTCGACAAGCTGCCCAACGTAGGTGGCGTAGGTCTGTGGATCGACCGGCGGGCTTTCCCACTCAGGATGCTCGGCCTGTGCCCCCCAACTGGGGGCTGCAACGATGCTGACAAGCACCTTCAAGCCACGTGCCGAGGTCTGCTCAAAGATCGGATCAAGGGCGGCCCAGTTGGGTTCCCCCTGTACCGGTTCGAGGTCACTCCAGCGAATCTGCTGTTTGATCCACCCCAACCCGAGCTGTTCAATTGTATCGAGGGTGCCCTCAGTGTTGCTGTGAATCTGGGCCTGAATACCATAGCCAAATGCCGTATCCTGGTTGGGGGGCAGAGTCGGCTGCAAGGTGGGGGTCGGCCCTGCGGTTGCTGGAATCGAGGTGGGCTGCGCGGCGGATTCCGGCTGTGTTGCCACGGCCTGCCCGGCGGGCTGCTCGGCCATGTCGGAATTATCTCGGTTGGAGAGTGCCGCCAGGATTCCCAGGAACACGCAGACTGCCACCAGCAGCACCACGCCTACCCAGGCAACGGCAAGCACCCGAAGCTGCTTGGTTGATATCTTTGAACTCATGTATCCGGCTCCTTGCTGCTGAAGCAGTCACCTTTAATCAGGATCATATACAGGGCTTTTATCGGGTGGCCGTTGCCAGCGACACACAGGCAGGGCACGAGCCATCCGGTCGGATGATGGCATAGCCAGCCTGGGGGTCATCCCCCTGTGCATTAAAATTGACATTCCAGACGATCATCAGGCGTATCCAGCCGCTGTCAGCGCCGATCTGAGCGGCCTCAGCCAACCATGTCGCCTGATCGGCGACGGTGGTACCTTCGGCCCAACTAAACGCCGGGGGCAGCCCCCCGGTTAACCCCTCACCGGAGAGATAACCGAGTTCTGTTATGCAGATCGGCTCGCTCTGGGCAAACTTCTGATGATACATCTCCACCGTAGGCAGGAAGTACCATGAGTAATGATCGCCTTCCATGCGTCCCGAACGAACAGACGGGGACGTGGTACCCGAGTTAAAGTGTACCCCAACACAGTCGAGATAGTCACTTGCGCCTGCAGCTACCAGCCCATCAGCGTACTGATCGTCGGGCATGACCGACGCGCTGCTGGCCCCGGTGGGGGCCGGTGCACCACTGATCACGATGATCTCAGGGTCCAGCGATTTAACCAGCCGGTATGTGGGTGCCAGCATATTGTTGACGTACATCGCCGGGTCGATCTGCCCCGGCGGCCATTCGCGCTCAAGGTTGGGTTCATTCCAGACCTCGATGGCATCCGGGCCGTAGGTGGCAATCTGCCCGACGAACTGGGCGTAGTCGCTGAAATCGATGCTTTGCGGGTAGCGTTCACCCGTTACCGAGATCAGGACGTTGTAGTTAAACGCATGTGCCTGTTCGATCAGGTCTTTAACCGGGGCAGCGTCGGCGGTGGGGGTCCACACCACTTGGTACTTGACCCACGTCATCCCGGCCTGGTTGAGTTGATCCACCGGTAGAAAGGCGTCGCTGAGTACCTGACCGCCGAGTTCAAACGGAACGGTCAACGGCCCGGTATGAGCGCCAGGTTCTGCCGCAGCCGGGGTTTCCTCCGCACCATTGTCCTGCGTGGCGGATAGGGGATCAGCGGGCAAATCTGTGGGTTGGGGCAATTCATCGCCCCTGCAGGCCGATAGCAGGGCCAGCATCATCGCCAGCCCTGCTGCCGTCGACCATCGCATGATGGCAGATTTCATCATAAACAACCTTACTGCATCGCCGTATTCAGTGATGCACAGGCCGGGCATGAACCATCAGGCCGAATAATGGCATAGCCAGCCTGTGGGTCGTTGCCCCATGTCGTGAAGTTGACATTCCACACGATCAACATGCGCACGTAGCCGAGATTGCGTGAAACTGTCACGGCTTCACCCAGCCATTGTGAGTGCTCGGCCAGGGAATTGTCCGATGCCCATGAGAAAGCAGGCGGCAGCGTTCCGATGCCCTCACCACTCAGGTAGCCCAGCTCCGTAATGCAAACCGGAAGCGCCCCACCGAACCCGTTGTAGTACAGCTCCACGGTCGGCAGGAAGTACCACGAGTAGTGCTCACCGCCAGAGTGCCCGGTACGGGCGCTGGGGCTGGTGGTGCCGGAGTTATGATGCACGCCGATACAGTCCGCGTAGTTGGCGGCACCTGCGGCGGCCATGCCCGGCACATAACGATCATCGCTCATCGCGGTATCGGCGTTGTACCCGGTGGGGGCCAGCGCACCGATGATCACGATGGTGTTGGGGCTGGCTGCCTTGATGGCATTGAAGGCCGGGGCCAGCATACTATTCACGTACAGGGTCGGGTCGATCTGCCCCGGCGGCCATTCGTTCTGGATGTTTTGCTCGTTCCAGATTTCGATGGCCTCCGGCTGACAGGCTGCTGCCACACCACCTACAAAGTTGGCATAGGCTGTGAAGTCCGGCAGCGCGGTCGGGTAAAGCTGACCCGGTATGGCAAGCAGTACCTTATAACCAGAGCCACGTCCGGCGGCAACCATATCACAGGCGGCCTGGGGTGGCAGGCCGGGGGTCCACTTGATCTGGTACTTGACCCAGTTCATACCAGCCGAGGCCATTTCACCCGGTGGGAAGGTCCCAATAGGGATCTGTCCCCCCAGCTCAAAGCCACCGCCAGCGCCCCCGCCAGCAGCGACCGGTGCCGGTGCGGCAGGTGCAGCGGATGTCGCAGTCGGATCAGTTGCCGGGGCCTGCGTAGCAGCCGGAGCCTGTGTGGTCGGGGCAATGGTCGGGGTCGGTTCACTTGAGCCGACCTGCACGTTCACCGAGCCACGGTCTGAGATGCCACCCCCGACAATCGCCGCGCCAACCTGGTAATCACCGGCATCACTGGCCTGCCAGGCAAAGGGTGTGCCCAACCCGGTACTTTGTGTCAGAACGGCACCACTGGCACCGCTGACCGTCCAGTTGATCGCGACACTGTTGGGCACGGTTGAGCCAGTACTGGCCTTGTATTCGCTGACGGCGGTCACAAGGCCAGGATCGCTGCCGGGGGCCAGCAGGTTGATCATGGTCATACCGCCAATGCGGTAGGCGGAGGTCATATCGAGGCGGGCGCGTACCGTGCTGGCTGTGACCAACCACAGGTTGCGCTGTCCGCCGTCCACATTGACGGTGAAGTTGTACGCGCCGGTGGTCTGATCGGCGGCAAGGCTGGCAAGATCGGCGCTCAGGTCAAATGTCACGTTTGAGCCCGCGTCAAATGTACCGCTTTCAGGGACACCTTCCACTGCCGTGTTACCAAAGGCGTTGATGGCTTCCTCGTAGGTGATGGCGGCATTGGCGGTCTGGTCAAAACTGGTGACCGGGATCGCAAGCTGAACTTTGGTGCGGTTGATCTCGCCCACACCGTATGCCACCACATTGTAGGCGGTGCCATTCTGTGCGAAATCGGAAGGGGCTTCACTGACGGTCAGGATGACCATATCCGCTGCCGCGCCGATGGCCTGCCAGTCATATTCGCCGGTGTCCCACGCGCCGGGTGCGCCCTGCGGTGCGGGCAGCGCTACGATCAGCAGCTTGTTCTGCGCACGCAGGCTGGCACCAAGTTCTTCAATGAACGTAGCAAAAATTGCACGGTCAGCGCCGCTGAATCCACGATAATCGATCACAATACCGTTGTATCCACCATTGACCACCGCCCCCGTGATCTCGCCGACGTGTGCTGCGCGGGCAGTTGCATCATTGAGTAAGGCCGCAACGGTCGCGCCCTCAGAGGTGGAAACCATCGGGGCAACAGCGTATCCTGCGCCAGACTGCCAGCCACCAGCCGGTGCCCCACTCAGTGAGCCACTGGCCGCGTCCACCGTGATACCAACCGGGATCACAAGGTTCAGCAGCGAGGCATCGTCAGCGTCGATGGCCTGGCCGTTGTACAGGAAAGTACTTATCAGTGGCGTGGTGGGCGACGCCCTGAAAACCGCGACATTGTCGGGCATGGCATCGGTGGTGATGATGCCGGTTGTCGGATCGACATGGCCGGGCACAAACTCCCAGCGTTCCGTATCCGGATTCCACGTGTACAGGTCGAGCGCGGTGGCCGGGTCTGCTCCCGCGGGGATGCTGATCTGAAGTTCGATGGCTCCATCGCCGCTGGGGTTGATGGTATACAGCGGGCTGGTCATCTCAAGGTTGGACGGGATCGATCCCGGTGCCCCGCGATAGTCGCGCCCTTCCCCGCCGGTGAGAAATGCCTCGCGGGAGATGGCGTTCAGCCGCACACGGACGGTGCCGTCGCCGACACTGGCAACGGTAATGCCTCCCTCGGAAAGAGTCGGATTACTGGCATTGACCGCCTGCCCGCCCCCACCGCCCAGGTTCGCGGCCAGGTTGAAGGGCGGCAGAAACAGCACAAACGCACCGATGATGAGAACGAACAGCATCAGCAGCCCGGCACCGAGGCCGATCAACAGGCGCACATCCAGCCCGAACAGCTTGCCATCCTCGCCGCCATCGGCAGGCACAGGGTCATCCTCTCGGCTCAGCTCAACCGGGGTTGCCAGTTGAGTGGGTTCTGCATGGCCCGCGTCGCCCTGTGGCGATGGCGGTGGGGATTCTTCCCACTGTGGTTCGTTCCACTCAGGTTCCATTGACATAGGGTTTTACCTCAATCTATCCAACTCACAATAACGGTGTGTCTGCCACCAATGGCAGACATACCGGGTTATCTCATCACAAGGCCAAGCGCATAGCAGGCCGGGCAATCGCCGCCTGCGCGCACAATAGCATACCCCGCCATGGGGTCATCGCCATAATACGTAAAGTCTACGTTCCAGACGGTCATCAGGCGCACCTGCCTGCTTTGCTGGCTGAGCGTGGCGGCTTCAGCCAGCCATGCCGACTGCTGCGAGATAGTGGTGTTGGCCGCCCAATTGAAACGGGCAGGCACACCGGGATAGCCCTCCGGGGAGAGATAGCCCAACTCTGTGAAGCAGATCGGCTTGCCGAATGTGCCGTAATAAAGCTCCCTCATGCCCCCGAAGTACCATGAATAATGCTGGTAGCCGGGGTCAGCGGGGTGGTCGGTGGTGGCTGAGGGTGCGGTGGCACCGGCATTGTAATGCACACCGACGCAGTCCATATAGTTGGTGGCACCTGCTGCAGCCATCTGCTGAAGGTAGAGCCAGTCATCACAGCCCAAGCCCTCGGTGGAGCAGCCGCCTTCGCCAAAGAACGCGCCATTCGGAGCCGGTGCCGCTGAAATCACCATAATATCAGGGTTGACTGATTTGATCACATTGTAAGAAGGTGCCAGCATCCACTGAACGTACTTGGCACCGTGAATCTGCCCCTGGGGCCATTCATAGGCGAGATTGGGTTCATTCCACACTTCGATGGCATCTGGCCCGGCATTGGCGACCTCAGCCATGAAGTCGAGGTAATCGGCAATGTTGATGGCGCTGGGGTACTTCTCGACGCCAACCACACTTAACAGGACCTTAAAACCGAGGTTCGTCCCCTGTTCTACCATACGATAGGCCACCGCCGGGTCGGTATCAGGGTGCCAGGTCAGTTGGAACTTAACCCACGTCATCCCGGCTTCCCGCATGTAATCAGGGTGGCTGATGATGTGGTTGACCTGCCCACCCAGTTCAAAGGTACCTCGCGCAGCAACGCCCGCCGGGTAGAGTGGGGTTGGCAGGGTAGCTAAGGGCACATCAACGACACCGAACTGTGCTTCTGGCGGTGCCTCGACCGTGATAGTCGCCACGGTGGCTGACCCACTGGGCGCTCCACCAACAACCACGCCTTCCTGGACAGGTGCATACCCCACATTCTGCCCGGCGACGATGATGGCTTCAGCCCCAAGATCATAGCTGGCATCGGCCAGCAGTTCTGCCCTGACGATATACTCTCCCTCGTTGTCAGTCTGCCATGCCAGCGAGTCATCGATGGTGGTCTGAGCCTCGGTCAGCGGCTCACCGTCTGCCGTCTCGATCTGCCAGTTGAGCGTCATGGAGGTGTTCAGGCTGGAGGGCGTGCCGCCCATGAATTCGCTCACGGCGGTAATCACACCCTCGCTGTTGCCCTCGGCGGCCAGGTCACGCAGCAGGATGCCGCCTACCCCATAGGCCTCAAGCCAATTGAGCCGGGCGCGTAATGCCGCCCCGGTCATCAACCAAACCCGGTGGTCACCATCTCCGGCGATCACGTCATAGCGGTAAACGCCGGTGCGCTCATCCCGCACCAGGTCACCCGCATCCCCGGCAAGCCGGAAGCTCAACGTATCACCCGCGATGGGATTTAACTGTGTGGCGAGGTCTTGTGGAGTACGGCTGATCGTGCCCAATGGATTGAGCGCGTAAGCAAATGTGATGGAATGGTAACTGGTCAGCCATTCATCGATGCTGAGAGTTGAAGTTACCACAAAAAGCTCGCTGCGCTGGGCCTGACTCCACGCCCATGCCAGGAAATCATCGATTGTGCCACCTGTGTGATAGTCACCGGGTGAACCGGGTAGTTCCACGATGATGAAATCCGTTACCTGGTCGATCTGCGGCCACGGGTATGCTCCCGTATTCCACCCGCCATCACCAGTGGGGTCTGGTGTCGGCAGCAGTACGGCAACCACATACCCATCTAATCCAGTTTGTAGTGCATCGAGTACTGCCAGGTATTGATCCTGCTGGGCCGGTTCCAGTGCGGAGTATTCCAGCACGACGCCCGAGGCCCCCACCGTCTCGACCAGGTCAGCGGCATCGCTGGCAAGGGCAGCCGGATCGATTGCATTCAGCGCGCCGCGTCCAGCTACCTGCAGCGTGATCAGCCCGGCCCCCTGCGCAGAATCCCATGCCGGGAGGCTGTCAGCATTGAGCGTGCCATCTGTCGTGATGGTTGCCGCCCGGATTGAGAGGTAATCGAAGGTGGGCACGCTGCCCGGCAGGCTCTGTCCTTCATCAAGACCGGCTGCCATCAGCGGGCGGGTGGGGGTGTACTCAAACACGCCAACCTTGCCGGTGGTGGTAGCAAAGATGAACGCGCCGGTTTCAGCATCCCGCTCGACGGGGACAAACACCCATCGATCCAATGCCTCATCAAGCCGGAAGATGTCGACTCGACTGAGGTCAATTGTGGCATCCACCGCAGTATAGGCCAGTTGATGCGGTCCCTCACCGGATAGCTGAACATCGTAAACAACAACCGGCTCGTAGCCTTCAGGGTGCAGCAGCGTTGAGTCAACCCCGGCGGTATAAGGCTCGATCTGTACGCCGCGCTCATTATCGATGGCAACTAACCCCGCTTCGCGCGGGGGGAACTCAGGTGAGGATTCCCTACCCCCACGCAGCAGCATTACACCGGCCATCACCAGAACGACCACGGTCACCACCGGCGCGATCCAGCCCCATGCAGGCATGCCGGTTAGCAGATTTGCTAACCGGCTGATGATGCCTGTATCCGGGGTTGGGTCAAATTGATTGGACATGGTCGGTTGACCGTGTTAGTTAATCATAAACGAACGGCGGCTAGCCGCCGCCCCATGCTGCCCCAAGGGCTTCACAGGCCGGGCACTGCCCCCCGGGGCGCACGATTGCGTAACCGCCCTGCGGGTCTGAACCATAATCGAAGATATCGACGTTCCAGATGATCATCAGGCGCACCTTACCACTCTGCGAGGATAGGACGGCGGCCTCAGACAGCCACTGCGCCTGCTGGGCAATGGTGGTGCTGCCTGCCCAACTGAAGTTGGGCGGCAGCGCGCCATATCCCTCCGAGGTCAGGAAGCCCAGTTCTGTGAAACATACCGGTATGCCAAACACGCTGTAGTACGTGTTCAGCATACCGGAGAAGTAGCGCGTGTAGTACTCGTCACGCGGGTCTCCTGTGGGTTGGGTTGGTGAGATGATGCCCTCGTTGTAGTGAGCGCCCATGCAGTCCATGTGATTAGCGGCACCCGCATTAGCCATCTGCTGCAGATAGCCGAGATCGGAGCAGCCACCGCCAAACGTATCCCCGCAGCCGGTGGGACCCCACGCGCCGGATGGGGCGGGTGCGCCGCCGATCACCAACACATTGGGGTTGGCAGCCTTGATGGCGGCATAAGCCGGGGCAAGCATGTTGTTGACATAGCTTGCCCCGCTGATGTCATTGAGCGGCCATTCACGGGCAAGATTCTGCTCATTCCAGATTTCAATCGCATCCGGCCCCAACGCCGCGACGCCCGCCACGTAGTTCACATAGGCGTTGAAATCGATACTGTCGGGATACAGCACGCCCGGGATCGCTAACAGAACCTTGAAACCCTGCGCGTGGGCGTTGTTGATGCGCGCCGCCATCGTTGCGGCGGGGTCATCACCGGGTGACCATTTATGTTGGAACTTAACCCATGTCATGCCTGCCTGCTGCATCTGTGCCGGGTAGCCCAGCGAGTGGGTCTGCCCGCCAAGCTCAAACACACCAGCAGTAATGCCCCCTGTGACCTGTGCCGGGGCCGGTACAGGCGTTGGCTGGGCTGGGGCAGGTGTGGCATTCGGGTCTGTGGTTGGGCGGGCTGGTGGGGCCACCGTTGCGGTTGCGCTCGGTGTCGGTTCATCAGTGGGGTCTGCCACTGAAACCGGCACCCCTCCGCGTTCGCTGGCGGTACTGCCGTCGCTCACCACGGCATTGATGGTGTATTCACCGGGTTCGCTGGCGTCGGCCCACAGGAACTGCAGCAGGCCGAGATCGCCGCTTTGTCCAGCCAGATCAGCCCCGGCACTCGATGTGACGCGCCATCTGATCTCAAGCGGCGCAGGTGCGGCCAACTGCGCATCCTGGAAGTAGCCCGCCAGACCATCGTTGATGGATTGAGGTGCATCCGGGTGTGCGATACCCCTGGCGGCAACGACTCCGAGGTTATAGGTCGAAGCCCAGCGCAGGCGGTAGGCCAGTGATGCAGGTGATGAGAAGTAAACGTGATAGACGATACCGCCATCGTCTCGGTAGGTCAGGTAATTGGCTTGCAGGGCCTCATCATAGCCCATCGATTCGACAGAACCGCTCAGGCGGACGGGCAGTGCCGCACCGGTCGAAAGTACGCCCTCGGTATCAAGATAGCCTGCAATAGCCTCCGGTGTACCAAAGTGCGAGACCGCCTCCTCGAATGTCACATCCGCCACGCTATCACCACGGGCCTGAACATGCTGTGCGTTCACCAGCAGGCCCACCTGCCCGCGCGGCATGGCATCGGTGAGGGCGGTCAGACCGGCCTCAATTGTGCTGTCATCAAGGTAAGCATGTGGGTCACCGTTGGCGGTCAGCCACATGCGGCTGACGTTCGGGCTGTAGGCGCTCAATTCAGCATTAGCGGCCTCACTCGTTGTCACGACGATATCGAGCGGCTTGCCACCGAGCGCAGTCTGAAGCGACGCAAGGAAGACCTCATAGCCGGGGCCCGTGGCAAAGTTCAGCAGGATGCCGTCATAGCCGCCAGCGCCGGAGAGAATATAATCAATAATCGGCTGTGATGCAGCGGCGTCGTCATACGCGCCAAAGCCGCCTGTTCGGTTGGTCAGCATCAGGTAGCGGGTGCCCGCTGTGCTTTCCGCAGGGGACCCCGTGATCTGGCCGCTTGCATCGATTGAGATGCCATCCAGCAGCGCCAGCCCATAGTCCGGGCCGAGGTCCGGCCCGCCCGGGGCGATCACGATGCCGCCCGCCGGTGTGCGCTGTGCCGTCCGCACTGCCATTACGGGTGCGGTCGATGCAGCGGGGGTAAACGTGACCAACTGCCGGGCTGTATCGACCTGCGAGGGTTGGAACACCCACTGACCGGAGTCGGCATCCCAGCGATACAGGTCAAGCTGTTCAAGCGGCTCTGCTCCGTTGGGGATCGCCATTTCAGCCAGCAGCGGGATATCGCCCCGGCGTTCAATAATATAGATCGGGCTGAGGGCAGTGAATTCTGCGGGCAGCGCGCCGCGTGCGGCGCTCCACTCATCGCCCGCCCCATTCTCAAGGAAGACTTCGCGCGGGATGGTCGTCAGCGAGACCTGCTCCTCGCCCGGAACGGCCAGCGATACCGTCATGCCATCGGGGTGGAACACCGATGGGGTGCCAGGGCCAAGACGGACGAAGTCACCACCACCGAGATTGGGCAGCACCAGCAGGAAGAACACCGCCGCCAACCCAACCAGAAAGATCAGCCCCCCTAAGCCCAGCACCACCCATTTCAGGATACCGCTGCCTTTTGAGGTGTCTTCCTGGACCTCATTGGCGGCATCACCTGTATCAACATCCTTCGGGAATGTCTCCTCAACCACCGGGGCATCTTCTGAGGGCCAGTCTTCTTCATGCGGAATGGGATTCTGTTCGTCAGCCATAGTCGTCCCACCTCTACCTTGGCAAAAAAAACAAGGGGTAAAACAGGAAACAAGGCGGCAGTTGAACTACAAATGCCGCCCCATCACTGCTTATCGTTAAAAACAATTCAGGCTGCATTCTATCGTGAGGGTAATCGATTCGCAATAGGCGTCCACCCCACGGTTCACCCGTGGGAAGTTGCCAGCGGCCCGGTTCCGCGTTACCGTTGCGGCGCACCCGTGACGATCAAGGAGACCATTTTGTCCGATCAGCCAATACCTGATATCTGTGATTATGAAGGCTCAAATTATCGTACCGAGTTCTGGGAGGGCCGGGGCCGCGATTACGAGGATCGCGCTGAGCGCGTGGCACTGGGCCGTCTGCTGCCCCCACCCCGGGGACAATTCCTTGAATTGGGCGCGGGCTTTGGCCGCCTGACCCCGCTCTATGCGGGTTATGAGCAGGTCGTAGTGCTGGATTATTCCGCCTCTCAGCTTGAGTATGCTCGTCAGCAGTATGGTGACGATGGCTACATTTATGTAGCGGCCAACATCTACGAGATGCCGTTTGCGCCAGCGTTGTTCGATGCGGCGGTCATGGTGCGGGTGCTGCACCACATGGAAAGGCCGCTTGATGCCCTGACCAGTATCCGGCGTGTGATGGCCTCCGGTGGCGTGTTCCTGATGGAATTTGCCAACAAGCAGAACCTCAAGGCCATCCTGCGCTGGCTGCTGCGCCGCCAGGCGTGGAACCCCTTCACTATCGAGCCGGTTGAGTTCGTGGAGTTGAACTTCAACTTTCACCCACGTTTCATACACGATACGTTGAAAGAGGCTGGGTTCGAAACGGGGCGCTGGCTGACAGTCTCACATCTGCGCGTGGGTTTTCTCAAGCGCATGGTTCCGACGGGGCTGCTGGTTGCCATCGATTCGGTTCTGCAGTTAACGGCACCGCTGGCCGTGGTGTCACCGAGCGTGTTTACTCGCAGCACCACAGCGGGGCCTGATGAGACCGGGCCTGAGGGAGCATTCTGGCGCTGCCCGGCGTGCGCTGGCTACGATCTCACCGAGGATGAGTACGGCGTCGATTGTGCCTGTGGCAAACACTGGCCCAAACAAAACGGTGTGTATATCTTCAAGGAAATGGAATGAGGCAGAGAATCAAAAACCGGGCGCATTGTGCGCGCCCGGTTCAGGTTAATCGTATCCCGCGCGGGACTATACGGCCTCCGAACTGGGGATGATCATCTGTTCAAGGATACGCTCAAGTGCCATGGTATGGCTGCAGTAGCCACGTGTATGGAAGAAGTCACAATCGCAGGCCCATTTGCCGTCGTCATACGCAACAGCGTGCTCGTTGTTCTCCCCGGCAAAGCTGACCTTGAATTCCTTGAAGCTGATACGGTCCCGCTCCTGCTCCGCGTAACGCTTCGCTTTTTCGATCTTGCCGATCAATCCGTAGTCCATTTTCGGTTTTCCTCCTGAAAACGTGTGCCCTGCAGAAAATAAAAAACACGCAGGCGTGCCGCGCCTGCGTGTCTAAACGCATTGGGAAGGGATTGATAGTGCCGAAATTATCTTGTTTTTTCCATTCATGAAATCAGTATAGGGTATTCAGATAAGCGCTGTCAATCATTAAGAGTAGATTAAGGAAGTATATCATGGGATCGGCGTACAATAATAGTGTTTGCGTAGGACACAAAGGGAGGTGCTGCCGACTTTCTCAAAATACATCTCAACCTGTATCAAGTTCATTCCGCGACACGCTCCAGCGGCATCCTGACCAACGACCCCGTACTTGATAGTCTGCGTGGAATTAGCGGGCTACAAACAAAAAGGGGGTGGCTCGATTAAGCCGCCCCCTGTCGCTGTTCGTATCTTGTTTAGATATCGAGGTTGCGGACAGACCGTGCGTGGGTCTGGATGAACTTGCGACGCGGCGGCACGCTGCTGCCCATCAGCATATCGAAGGTCTTGTCCGCGGCAGCAGCATCTTCGATGGAAACCTGCAGCAGGATGCGGTTGGCCGGGTCCATGGTGGTCTCCCACAGTTGTTCGGGGTTCATTTCGCCGAGGCCCTTGTAGCGCTGAAGGTCGTATTTTTTGTCTTTAAACCGCTTGACAGTAGCCTCGCGTTCCGCCTCAGTGTAGGAGTAAACCGCGTCCTTGCCGCTCTTGATCAGGTACAGCGGCGGCTGCGCGATGTACAGGTTGCCCCGTTCGATCAGTTCCGGCATGTAACGGAAGAAGAAGGTCAGCAGCAGGGTACGGATGTGGGCACCGTCTACGTCGGCGTCGGTCATGATGATGATGCGACCATAGCGCAGACGCGACATATCCATATCTTCACCAATGCCGATGCCCAGCGCCGAGATCAGCGCCTGGATTTCCTTGTTCTCCAGCACCTTGTCAAGGCGGGCGCGTTCTGTGTTGAGAATCTTGCCGCGTAATGGCAGGATAGCCTGGAAATGACGGTCGCGCCCTTGCTTGGCGCTGCCACCGGCACTGTCACCCTCGACGATGTACAGTTCGGAGGAATGCGGATCCTTGGAGGAGCAGTCCGCCAGCTTGCCAGGCAGCGTGGTACTTTGCAGCGGGCTGCTGCGGATCAGGTCACGGGCACGCTTGGAGGCCAGCCGTGCGCGGGAAGATATGAGGCACTTTTCATAGATGGAGCGAGCGCCGCGTGAATTAGTCGCAAGGAATTCACCGAACGCGTCATTGACCAGTGATTGCACGAGGCCCTTGACCTCGGCGTTCATCAGCTTGACTTTGGTCTGGCTCTCGAACTGGGGGTCGGGGTGTTTAATGCTGACGATGGCTGTCAAGCCCTCACGTGTGTCATCGCCCGTGAAGTTGTTATCCTTTTCTTTCAGCACGCCGCCCTGCCGTGCATGATAGTTGATGGCCCGGGTCAGCGCGGCACGCAGACCCTCCATGTGGGTGCCGCCATCCGGCGTGTTGATGGTATTGGCAAAGGCCATCACCGATTCGGTGTAGTAATCTGCGTACTGAATGGCAACTTCAACCTCAATCGTACCGACGTTAGCAACTTCAAACGCACGCTGACCATAGACTACATCATGGATCGGCTTGCGATTGCGGTTCAGGTACCGCACAAATGAGCCGATCCCACCCTCGAAATAGAACGAAATCTCCTTCGGGAAGGGCTGTACACGCTCATCACGCAGATGCAGCGCCACCTCGCGGGTGACAAACGCCATTTCACGGAAGCGTGTGGCCAGCGTATCATAGCTGTATTCCGTCTCGGGGAAGATGTCCGGGTCCGGCCAGAAGGAGGTCTCGGTCCCGGTTGTTCCCTCATGCGTACCGATCTGCTCGACCTCCGTAATGGGCACACCGCGTTCATACTGCTGCTGGTAGATGTGTCCATCGTCGGACCATACCGTCACGCGGCAGGCGCGAGACAATGCATTAACAGCCGTCACACCGACACCGTGCAGACCACCGGACACTTTATAGGCTGCATCATCGAACTTGCCGCCTGCGTGCAGTTCAGTCATGACAAGCTGCAGGGTTGAGACACCCTCGGTTGAATGGATGCCAACCGGGATACCGCGCCCGTTATCGAGGATGCGAATACCACCATCTTCAAGGATCGTGATCTCGACCTGGTCACAATAACCAGCCAGCGCCTCATCGACGGAGTTATCGACCACCTCATACACCAGGTGATGCAGCGCTTTGAGGTCCGTACCACCGACATACATACCGGGGCGCTTACGGATCGCTTCAAGGCCGCTAAGATGCTTGATCGATTCGGAGGTGTATTGCGCATCCGATTTTGGACGCTCGCGTTTTGTTGCCATCTTCTTGTCCTCTGCTTACGGTTACTCACACGATCTGTACGTGTCAGGTTGGTTATTCAGGATACCGCACGGGGCGGTTTACGCATTTTCTCTTTCAGCACTGCGTTGATCTCATTGAAGTAGCGGTAACGGTCCTTGTAGAATACAAAGCTGGCGGTCATCACGCCGGTGCTCACAAAGGCGTGTGCTGTAACGGAGACCAGCATCAGCCAGTCACCGGGGTTGACGAGCCGCCAGACGAACTCCGTCAGGCCCCAGTTGATGGTCAGCAGTAATAGAAAGAAGGTCATGGTCGGCGCGGCGTTCCACTGTACGATGCGCATGCTCTGCCACAGGGATTTGAATAGATTTTGCCCATACACCAGCAGGCCATGCAGGGTGAATACCGCGAACAGTGTGACCCATGAGAGCAGCATCATGCCGCCAAAGACGGCCATGTTGGCGAGGAAGCCGCTTAATAGCCCCAGCATACCGCCTAGCAGGAAGAACGGCATCAGCAGGAATATCGCCAGCAGTGGAATGCTCCCCAGGAAGATCAGGCCCTGAACCCCGGCAAACAGCGTTCTTGATGTAGTCATCACCGGGCTGCGGAAAGGAGCGGCAAGCATCATCAGATACAGCATCATGACGCCCGCGCTGAACACCCATGATCCAGGCAAATACAGCAAAAGCTGATAGGGTTTCGCCATGACCCATGTGGACGGTTCGTAATCAAAGGGCAGTCTTTCAGCGGGAAGCTGGTTCAGTACCGAGGGCATCAGCCAGATGGCCTGGTAGGTTTCCCCCAATGTCTCTGAGGCATTGCCGAGGTCTTCGTCCAGCATTGCCCATGCTGCCTCTGCGCTTTCATCCTCGATCAGCGCTATTGGGCTGACCGCCTTGAACTGCTCATACATCAACTCGATGGCAGGCCCAACAGCAAGGCGCGGACCAGCCCACAGCATGACATCCAGCAGCAGTGGAATCAGGATCAGCCAGAGATGGTTGGTAACGGTATCAAAGCCCTGGGCAAGGGACTCAATGACGCCGACGGGCGGAGTCGGCGCGGTGATCTCTTTAATAGAAGACATGCTAACCTGACTGTCAGAGTCAGGGGGTGTAACCACCCCCGGGACAGGCCATCAGAATCGACCAATCGTTCTATTCTATTTTACCCTGAACGGTATACTCCGCGCCAATTTGAGGCAGGCCCGCAGTTTTACTCGGAACAACGCACGTAGGCATCATCGACCATGCTGTCGTTGGTGGCGATGGGCCAGGTGCGCAGGTTCTCAAAAAAGACCGTGGTCAGTTCGCTGGTGGCGATGAAGGTATAGGTGATCAGTGCATACTGATCATAATGCCCGTCGGCATAATCGAACCCCCGGCTGGCGATCACCGCGTCCGATTCAGCAAAAGCCTGCGTGCCACCGCTCAGATCAACCTTGACGAACCAGATCGAGTTATCGGTGACGGTTGAGGTGGTGCTTTCGCCCTCGGCGCTGACGGACCGCACATGCACGCCAACTTCGCAGGTTGCTCCCGGCGTCGTGCTGATGGTCTGATACACGCCAGCCCGGCAGGAGCGCCAGAAACAGAACCAGCCCTGCGCCCCTTCCCCGGAGAACACCTCATCTGCGTCGGTCACGGCAGCAAACTCCGGGCGGCCCATCATCAGGCCCTGGGGATTTCCACTGCCCTGGCGTGGTGCGGCACACTTCTCACTGGTGTAGGGCACATCACAGTAGTACGGTTCCCAGCCTTGTACCACCCGCACCGAGGCGAATGTCACCTCGCGGGTTTCACCCTCAAACTCACCATTGGTCAGCAGGTTGGGGGCATCGACGGGGACTTCAGCACCGGCAATACGTGTTGGCGTTGCGACCGCATCTGAACTCACACCAGGGATAGCTGTTGCTGTGGGGGGTGTAGGTGAAATTTCAGCTACCTCGGTGGCCCCCTCGGTAGCTGATGTCTCAGTGGCTTCTTCAGTTGGCGAGGCCCCCTCAGTTGGGCTCGCCCCTGTTGTTGGGGTCATGTCATCGGCTGGTTCCGTCGCAGTGGGTTCCGCACCATCTTCTGTCGGTGCGGGTTCCGTTGCTGTTGGCGCGGCAGTGGTGGCCGTTGGTGTTGGCGTGTCGCCGCCATCCCCGCTGATCAGCAGTTCCTGCCCGGCAAAAATGGTATTCGGATTATCGAGGTCGTTGAGCAGTGCGATGGCCTCGTAGGTGGTACTGTACTGCAACGCGATGCGATACAGTGTTTCACCCGGCTGCACGATATGGGTCACCGGGCCGCCCGTACCAGCTTCGGTTGCTGTCGCTTCAGCGGTTGCCCCCTCGGTGGTCGCGGTGGCGGTTACAGCGGGATCAGTGGTGGCGGTGGGTGTGGTGTCAGAGCTGCCGCTGCCGCCCGGCAGGGTCAGTTCCTGCCCAACGTAGATCAGGGTGGGATCATCGAGGTCGTTTAACTCGGCCAGCGCGTTAACGGTGGTGTTGTTGGCCCGGGCGATGCTGAACAGCGTATCCCCGGCAACCACGGTATAGGTGCTGCCGGTTGAGCCGTCCTGATCGCCACCATCCCCATCAACGGGGATGATCAACTCCTGCCCGACGTAAATCAACGCCGGGTTGGTGATGCCGTTGGCAAACGCAATGTCATCGACTGTAACGCCATACTGAAGCGCGATGCGGTACAGCGTTTGACCAGCCTGCACGACATGAGTTTGCTGCTGTGCAAACGCCGCGGCGGTTGTCAAAGCCAGCAGGAGCACAAAAATAAATACCGTCGCGATGAGAGACGTTAACTTAATCCGGTTGATCATAACATCCTAATCCCTGATTGATGCGTGTTTCTATCCTGTAACAATTCACATCATACTTCATTCTAACGGTTTCAACAAGCAGTTGACTTCCCGCTATAATGACGGCTATAGTCAACACGATGATAGGTAAAAAACTCCTCCAGGTGCTGGTACTGCTGCCCATATTATCCGCCTGTGCTGCTGCTCCGATCCCGGCAGGGTCGCCCGATTCGGGGTCGTTGCAGGTGATTCCGAGCACGACGCCGCTGCCAGCCATCATCAATACCACTGAACCGGCTGCCGTGTCGCCCGGGGTTACCCCAGCCCCCACCAGCACACCAACCGACACCGCCGAACCCCTGGCGGGTGGTGCTTTTTCCCTGCCCACTGAGACGCCGTATCCAGTTAATGGAACCTTTGTGATCGGCCAGTCATGGGAGGGCCGCCCTATTGAAGTGGTGCAATTTGGTTCGGGCGATCATGCGGTTGTGCTGATCGGCGGTATTCATGGTGGATATGAGATCAACACGGTGGAGCTTTCTAACCTGCTGATCGGGCACTTCCAACAGCGCCCGGATGACGTGCTGCCTAACATCCGTTTGATGATCATCCCCAATGCTAACCCGGATGGTGTTGTCCGAGGCACCGGTATCGAGGCACGTTTCAACGCGCGCGGGGTGGACCTTAACCGGAACTGGGGCTGCGAGTGGGAGGCTACCGCCGTGGTGCAAGACCTTGAGGTGAACCCCGGCTCACGTATTTTTTCGGAGCCAGAGACGCAGGTTCTGCGTCAGTTTTTCCTCTCGATGATGCCTGATGTGGTGCTGTTTTATCACAGTGCGGCGGGTGGCGTGTTTCTTGGTGAGTGCATGGAGGCACCCGCACCACGCTGGCTGGGTGATCTGCTGGAAGAATCCACCGGTTATCCGCATTACGAATCGTTTGACTACTATCACGTTACCGGTGACGCCTCGAACTGGCTGGTTGAGCAGGGTATCCCCGCTGCTGTGATCGAACTGTATTCCCGCGACCTGCCCGAATTCGAGGCGAATCTGCGCGGGGTGCTGGCAATACAGTGTCACTATGTACAACTTGACCTCGACGAAGGGCGTTTCATCGAGGGGCAGGCGGCGGCATACGAGCGTCTTTGCGGCCCATTCGGGGCCGATTCATAGACCCGTTCCCCATCCTGCGGTACGATACAGGCACTCTTACCATACGGGAACCAATGACATGCCATCACTGTCACGCCGTACCGAACTCATTCTTTTGCTGCTGATCCTGCTCATCGCCGGGGCGCTGCGTGTCGTCGCGCTGGAGGCTGTGCCGCCCGGCATGACTCACGATGAGGCTGATCACGGCCTTGATGCGATGGGCGTACTGGATGGGATCCGTCCCCTGTACTTCAGCGTCGGGTATGGGCGTGAACCCCTGTTTGATTACGCCACTGCCCCCATGATGCGGCTGGTGGGACGCAATTACCTCGCCGGGCGGCTGACAGCCGGGTTGTACAGCATGGCGCTGCTGGTTTTGCTGTATCTGTGGGTGCGCATGGCAACCCGTAACCCGTGGCTGGCGCTGGGGTCGGTGGTGCTGCTGGCGGTCTCGTTCTGGGGTATACAGGTGGGGCGTCACGCGCTGCGCACGGTCACACTGCCGACCCTGTTCATGGCCGCGGCTGCTGCGATGTGGGCCTCGTTTGGATACTGCGTGACCCCCTGCAAACCGAATTCGGACGGCATCGAGGAGCCTCGGCTCGAAATCAGGCGGCTCGGCTGGATGCTGCTTGCGGGCGTGCTGCTGGGGTTTTCCTTATATACCTATCTTGCCGCACGCGGCATGTGGCTGGTGTTTCCGGCTATGCTGGCCTTCCTTGCCGTCTTTTACTGGAAGTCCATCCGTGACGTGCTGCTTGCCGCAACCGGTATGCTGGCGATAGCCGGTTTAACCGCAGCCCCGCTGTTCATCTATCTGACCCAGCACCCTGACGCTGAAACGCGCGTGGGACAGTTATCCGGCCCTATCGATGCACTCATGGCCGGGGACCCCGCCCCGCTGATGGGTAACATCCGAGCCGGGCTGGGTATGATCTTCCTGCACGGCGATGACCTGTGGCTGTACAACATCCCCGGCAAACCGCTGCTTGGCCCGGTGCTGGGTGCCCTGTTCGTTGTGGGAGTCCTCTCGGCGCTGTTTCATCTTATCGCCCCATATGCAGGCACCCGGCGCGGGCATTCCTCGCCGCAGGCCGCCTTTGGTATGCTGATGGCAAACGCCTTCATGCTGCTGACGCTGGCTGCCGGACTCAGCCCGGCACTCATTACGGGGATATCCGCCAGTAACACGCGCGTCATCGGCCTGATGCCTGCATTGTACTACTTCCCGGCGCTGGGCGTGATGACGCTCTCCGAGTGGGTGTATCGCAGCGGAATCGGCAAACGCGGCTTTGTCGCGATCTGGACGGCGTTTGTGGTGCTGGTCATGGCAACGACGGGATTCACGATTCGCGATTACTTTGGCACATGGGCGAAACACCCCGATGTGCGCGTGGCCTATCACACCACGCTCGACGAAACACTGAGCTATCTCGACGATCACCCCGAAATCGGGCCGGATGTGGCGATCAGCTCGATCACGCCGTCGCGCGTTCATGACCCTGCGGTGGCGGCCATGCGCCTCAACCGTGACGATCTGCACATCCGCTGGTTTGATGGCCGCAGCAGCATCGTGATCCCGGCGGGCGATTCGACGGTATTTCTCTCCGATTTCGCGCCGCTTCAACCGGAGTTAGCATCAGCTCTCGCCGATAGTATCAAGGCGGAGGACTGGCTCACCCTGCGCCCCGATGACCGCAACCCGCGCGTGCATATCCTGTATATTTCATCGCCCGCTGAAGCGGAACATGGCCCGGTACTGGGCGATGCGCTCGAACTGATCGATACGGCAGTGATCGGCGAGATGGCTCCCGGTGCGCAGATCGATATCCTGACCACATGGCGGATCAACGCGCGTTCCGATGATGAGGTGGTGCTGTTTACCCACGTACTGGATGCAGGCGGCCAACTGGTCGCACAGGATGACGTGCTGGGGGTCCCGGCCAGCAGTTGGGTCATCGGAGATCGCTTTATCCAGCGTCACCGCCTGACCCTGCCTGCCGGTGCTGATCCCGCCTCACTGCAATTCCATGTTGGTGCATATACTCGCCCCGATACCAGGCGCTGGCCCGCTTTTGATGCGCAGGGCACCCCCATCGGCGATGTCATCCCCCTGCCCCTGAACTGACGGAGGCCCCATGAAAGACCTTCCCAGCCCGCCGGAGATTGGGCTTATCGTCATGATCATGCTGCTGGCGTTCATTCTGCGCGCTGGATGGCATGAGACTGCACCGGGCGGCTGGCGCGACGACGAACTCTCAAACGCGCTGGTCGTCTCACAGCATGTGCTGGATGGCGAGGTGCAGCTTTATTACGATGACGCTTCCGGCCATGAGGGGTTGTATCACTGGATGCAGGCCGCGACGATGGCGCTGTTTGGTCCCGGTGTGTGGGGTGTGCGCGGCACCTCGATGCTGTTGGGGGCGGCCTCGGTGCTGCTGACGTATCTGCTGGCCCGCCGCATGTATGATCCACGGGTGGCACTGCTGGCAGCCTTTCTGCTGGCGGTCTCGTTCTGGGGGATGATGTATTCGCGGTCGGGGCAGCGGCATATCCTCGTGACCACGACAACGCTGCTGGGTTTCTGGACATTGTGGTCGGCGCTGCCGGGTGATGACGAGGAATCAGATCAACCACGATGGATTCTCTTTGCATTGGCCGGTGCCGTGACAGGTATCGGGTTTTACAGCTACTTTGCATCACGCGGAGTTCCTCTCATTGTCCTGGCGTGGCTGATCGCGATGGCCGTGCTGAACCGCGCCTATGCCGTGCGTGTGTGGCGCGGTGTACTGCTCGCGCTGGGGGTAGCAGCCCTGCTGGTGATCCCACTCGTCATCGTTTTGCAGGGGCAGCCGGAGGCCGAGGCTCGTGTGAAGGAATTGGCCCTGCCGATCTACGATGCGCAGAATGGTGATTTCAGCACGTTGGGCCAGTATACGCTGACCACTCTCAGCATGTTCACCCATAATGGTGACGACGAAGCGCTGTACAACATCCCGCATCGCCCGGTGTTTGGCCCACTGGCCGGGCTGCTGTTCTGGGCCGGTGTTATTCTCTCCCTTTGGTGGGCATTCGGCCTGCGCCGTGATCCGGCGTCGGCCTTTCTGCTGTTGTGGCTGGGTGCCGGGCTGGCCCCCGGCGTGTTGAGCGTGCCCGCCGCCAGCCTCGGGCACACGATTCTCGCCCAGTCACCCACGATGATCCTTGTGGCTGTGGCCGTTATAACCGGGATCGACGCGCTGGGCGAACGTTTGCCGGGTGTTGACGGGCGTGTCCTGCTGGCTGCTGGTGTGCTGCTGGTAGGTGGTTGGGAAGCCTACCGGGGAATCCATGATTATTATGTGATCTGGCCGGGGGATGATTTCATGCGGGTGCTGCATCACAGTGACGTGGTATCAGCGGCCCGCGCGGCGAATGCGGGAGGGTTGACCTCGGAGCGGCTGGCGGTGGCGGGCTATCTCACCGAACCGTGGGACGGTCAGGCGGTTGAGGTGACGCTGGATGATGCCACGGTCTCAGCGCTGCGCTGGAACCCGCAGTACACGCGGCTGTACCCGGCAGGGGGTGGTTTCGCGCTGGTGCCTGCTTACTTATCGGATAGCTGGGGTGTTGCTGAACTGATCCCGCTGATCGACAGCCCCTACCTGTACGGGATGCCGAATCCGCCCGAATGGCCGGGCGAACCGCTCGAAGATTTCACAAATGGGCTTGACCTGATGGCCGTTTCCGAGATCACAATAAACAAAGACGGCATCGCTGAACTGACGACCACATGGCAGGCGCGAGACTCACTTGATCTGCCGTCGTATGCGCTGTACAGTAAGCCGCCCGCGCCGGGTGAAAACGCCAACCCACGGCTGGCGATCTTCGTCCATGTGCTGGATGAGACGGGTAGTTGGGCTGCCGGGTCTGATGGATTGTGGATTGATCCCTATACCTTGCAGGCGGGTGATGTGTTCACCCAGCGACATACCCTTGATATCAGTGGGCTGGCGTCGGGGCGTTACAGCATCAGTGCCGGGCTGTATGACCCCGTCGGCGGGGCGCGCGTGCTGACAGGGGACGGCTCCGACTATACGGTTCTGCGCCTGGATTGGGAGCGCTAGGTGGTCGATTTGCCGGGAGCAGCGTCAAACTACGATACTCTTAAGTCATAAACGGGCACACCCAAGCGTAGGAGCATCCATGCTAAAAAGACAACCCGCCGCCGTCATCACCGGGCTGATATTCATCCTTGTTGGGGGCGGCTTGATCGTGTCCGCAATTGGGCTGCCGGTTCCGAGCGTATCGGCGCTGTGGCCGGGAATTCTTCTGCTGGTCGCGGTTGGCATGTTGTGGCAGTACGCCAGTGAGTCCCGCCATCGCGATGGCCTGCTGTTCATCGGCGTGGTGCTGAGCGGCTTCTCACTGCTGGCACTGGCGTTTAGCGTTGGGCTTGAGGGTCTCACATGGTTTGACTTTCGGCGCTTCTGGCCGATGTTGCTGGTGCTGGTGGGGCTGGGCCTGTTAATGGCATATATGGCAGGGGATTTCACCCGGCACAGCCTGCGCATACCTGCTGCGCTGATCGGTGGGCTGGGGCTGCTGCTGCTCCCCGTAACGCTGGGCCTGCATCGCACGGAATCGTTTCGTCAGATATTGACATACTGGCCGGTGCTGCTGGTGCCGGTTCTGCTTACCTTCTTCTTTCGGCTGCGCAGTCATGATGCAGAAGAAGCATAGAAAGGCCTCATCATGTTAATCGGTATTGATGCCAGCCGGACCACGGTCTCACAGCGTACTGGCACCGAGGGCTACAGCCTGCATATCATCAACGGGTTGATTGCTGCGGGATCTGAGCATCAGTTCCGGCTGTATGTGCGTGACGAACCGGAGCCGGGTTTGTTCCCGCATCAGGGCAACGTTGAGGTGTGGCACATCAACCAGCCGCGCCTGTGGACGCATCGCGGGCTGGGGCCGGAGGTGCGCAGTCATCCGCCTGATGTGCTTTTTGTGCCTGCTCATGTGATCCCATGGCCGGGTGTAGGGGCGGTGCCATCGGTGGTTACGCTGCATGACCTCGGCTATCTACATTACCCCGGCAAGCACGCCTTTTTAGATCGACTGTATCTCAACTGGTCTACACGTCACAGCGCCAGCATGGCTACGCGGGTAATTACCCCATCCAAAGCCACTGCCCACGACCTTAACCAGCTTAATAACATCTCGCTCGATAAGATCAGTGTCGTGTACTCTGGTGTGACGGACTTCCTGAAACCGGATGTACCCGCCGCCGATATCGCCGCAATGCGGGCACACTTTGGCATCAATGGTCCGTATATCATTCATGTGGGGCGTATGGAGCCACGCAAAAACCTGGGGCGGCTGGTACAGGCATATGCCCGCATCAAACCCAATCACCCTGACCTCAAACTGGTGCTGGCCGGGCGTCCGGGCCGTGATTCAGCGGCTTTACAAACCCAGGTCGAGGACCTCGGCCTGGCTGATGACGTGCTGTTTGCCGGATATGTGCCAGATGAGATGCTGCCGGCGCTGTACTGTGCTGCTGACCTGTATGCCTTCCCGTCACTGTACGAGGGATTTGGCTTTCCGGCACTTGAAGCGATGGCCTCGGGGACGCCGGTCATTTGTTCAAATACGTCATCGCTACCAGAATTAGTAGGGGACGCCGCGCTGACCGTTCCCCCGACGGACATCGGATTGATGGCAAACGCGCTGGATCGTGTGCTGACAGATGACGATCTGCATGCCTCGCTGACGCGTAAAGGGCTTGAACGGGCCGCGTCCTTTACATGGGAGTCCGCCTCACAGCATACACTTGAGGTACTGCTGGATGCGGCAAGCGTGGCATCTCAGACTATAATAACTGTGTCTTAAGGTAACAGAGAGGATGAACGAACAATGTCTTATGGATTCATGCACCTTCCGTTCTGGCGTTCCGGGGGCTGGGATGACGTCACCTATCGTACTCAGCTTTACCTGACGCCGCTCAGCCAGGAGCCGGTCGAACTGGGCATTTACCTGTTTGAGAACGGCGGCCAGCCGTGGGCAGGGAAGACCTTCAACTACGAGATCGATCAGCGCGTGGAAAAGGCATCGACCAACCGTGAGGGCATGCTGCGCCTGCGTGTGGGGGCGGGGCAGGTTGTCCGTATCGAGATTAACGTACTTGAACATGAGTACGGGACGGGTGAGGTTCACCTGCTCTCCGGTACGCAGAAGGTCCCGATGCTGGCCCGTGGCGAGGTTGAGATTTTCGCACAGGAGGCCGAGGGCTTCGAGATGAGTGTGACGGAGATCACCATAACCGGTGGCACGCCCATCGTTCTCGACCCGCCCACAGCATAACGCCGGATCACGGGGCTGGCAGCGTGATCTGACGCCAGCCCCGTGATCAGTTGCTACAGTACGAACCTTACATTATAGTGAGGATAGTTTACTTTTAAGGTCCAGGCCTTGAACCGAAGTGGGTATGGATGATGCAAGAGGAAACAATCACGGTCCTCATCATTGATGATGAGCCAGGGCTGGCACAGATGGCGAAGCAGCATCTTCAATTGAGTGGATACCGTACGCTGGTGGCTTACGATGGGCACGCGGGGCTGCGTATGGTATTTGATAACCGGCCTAACCTGGTGGTGCTGGATATCATGATGCCGGGCATTGATGGCTATGAAACCTGCCGCCGCATCCGTGAAATGTCGGATATTCCCATCATCCTGCTGACGGCGCGTGATAGTGAAGAAGACATCCTGAAAGGCTTCGAGGCGGGCGCTGATGATTACATGATCAAGCCCTTTAAGCCCTCGGAGTTAATCGCGCGGATTGGGGCGGTGCTGCGGCGCGCCCAGATGCCCGCCGTGTTTGGCGACACCATGGCGCAGTACCAGGATGACTGGCTGCGTATTGACCTGACGACCCGGCTGGTTGAAGTGGAAGGCAATCGCATTCGCCTTTCCGCCACTGAGTTTAATTTGCTGGCGCTGCTGCTGCGCAACCGGGGCCGCATCGTAGAGACAAATACCATCCTCACGGAAGTGTGGGGGGCAGAATATCGTGATGAAGTATCCTACGTGCGGGTATATGTTTCGCATCTTCGGCAGAAGCTTGAACCAGACCCCACGAACCCACGCTATATCCTGACGGAGCGCCAGGTCGGGTATTTGTTTTCGGTTGACAGTTAGCGTACTGTTTGCCCCACATACTTGGGAACGTATAATTACTAGTGCGTTTCCTCGGCTGCCGCCAGCTTACTGGAGCATGTTATGGAATCACCAACCCAGGCATTAAACAGCCTCAAAATTGAGGTCGAGTATGCGCGCAAGCTCACGCTCGACCTGCGTGATGTACTGAAGCAGCAGCGTGAAGCCCTGAAAGAGCAGGGGTTCCGGCTGCCGCCCGGCACCACGACCACCCTCAACGACATCGCCCAGCGTCTCGAAGGGGTCAGTACGCGCCTCGACGTGCTGGAACATGAACGGGATCAGTACCGCGCCCTCGCTGATATTGCTGCGCTGATTAACTCCTCGCTGGAGTTGGAAGAAGTGCTGAACGGTGTGATGGATACCATCATCCAATTGTCAGGTGCGGAACGTGGCTACCTGATGCTGCGCAACGAGGAAACGGGCGAGATGGAACCGCGTGTTGCCCGTAACGTGGACCGCCAGACGATTACCGACGGATCGGAATTTGAGGTCAGCCGCAGCATCGTGCAGCGTGTGGCTGAAAGCGGTGAAGCCATCCTGACGACCAACGCACAGGAGGACCAGCGCTTCCAGTTCTCTGAATCGATTGTGAGCTACAGTCTGCGCTCGATCCTGTGTGTGCCGCTGAAAGTGAGGGGTGAGGTCACCGGCGTGATCTACACCGATAACAAGGTGCAGTCGGGCCTGTTTACCGAGAAAACGCGCGAGCTGCTTCAGGCGTTCTCCAACCAGGCCGGTGTGGCGATTGAAAACGCGCGGCTGTTCGCCCGGGTACGCACCAGCCTCGAAGAGATCAGCCAGATGAAGTACCTGCAGGATAACATTTTTGCCTCGATTGCATCGGGCGTGATCACCACGGGTGAAGACAATCAGATCACCCTGCTTAACCGCAGTGCCCAGCAAATCCTGAACCTGCCGCTCAGTGACGATCCGCTGGCTGTTCAGATGCTGCTGGATGAAATCCTCCCTAATATCGACAACCGCTTCCAGATGATGATAGAGCAGGCCCGCAGCGATCAGAAGTTGATGGGGATTGAGTTCAGCACCGAGGTACCCGAACGCGGCAAACTGGCCCTCAGTATGAACTTCAGCCCGCTGAAGGATGCCCACGACCGCACGCAGGGTGTCGCCATTGTGATGGATGACATGACCGAGATCAAGCGCCGTGAGGCTCAGATCGCGGGGGTGCGCCGCTACCTGCCCACCGAGGTGGTAGATGGCATCCGCAGCCCGGATGAATTAAAGCTGGGCGGCACACGGCAGGTCATTTCGGCACTGTTTGCCGATATTCGCGGCTTCTCGACTTTCAGTGAGAACCTCGACCCGGAGAAGCTGGTTGAGATCATCAACACCTATATGACCATTGCGTCGGATGCCATCCATACCCAGCAGGGCGTTATTGATAAGTTCATGGGTGATGCTGTCATGGCGCTGTATAATACACCGCTGCGCCCTCAGGCGGACCATGCCCTGCGTGCTGTGCGTAGTGCTGCGCAGATGATCGAGGAGATGCGCGCCTTCCACGAGGTCGTGGACCCCGGTGACCGCCTGCAGTTTGGTATCGGCGTCCATACGGGCGAAGCCATTGTTGGTAACGTTGGCAGCCCGGATCGTCTTGACTACACCGCGATGGGTGACACCGTCAACCTTTCCAAGCGTCTGCAGGAAGTCGCCAGGCCGATGCAGATTCTGCTCAGCATGGCGACTTATGAGATGGTTGCCGATTATGTTGAGGTCAACGAGTTGGAGCCGATCCAGGTTAAGGGACGCCAGCAGTATACGCAGGTGTTTGAACTGCTCAGGGTTCGTTGATCAGAACTCGGATCACTACAGGATACCGCAGGCCCGCCAACTAGCGGGCCTGTCTGCTGTTACCCTTCGAAGGTGCTGCGGATATCGTCAATGGGGAAGAAATCATAGGGGTTGAGCGGCCTGTCATTCTGGCGGACTTCGAAGTGCAGGTGGATGCCGGTCGCGTTGCCGGACATGCCCATCTGCGCGATGTACTGCCCCTGTGTGACCTGGTCGCCGCAGTCTACAAAGCGGCTGGCAAGGTGGCCGTAGTAAGAGGTCCATCCATCGCCATGATCGAGGATGATCAATTCGCCGTAGCCATCACGATGCCAACCGGCAAACACCACGACACCGGTTTCCGCCGCGTAGATGGGCGTGCCACGATCGGCGGCGAGGTCAACGCCGGGGTGCCACGGCTGGAAGCCGTTGGTTACGCGGTAGGCAATGCTGCCGAGCGGGTTGTTGTAAGCCCCTTCACCACCGCTTCCGGTGTACAGCTCACGGCAGGAACCTGGGTGAATGTTGCCCTCCGGGTTGGAGCTGCCGGTCGTAGCACCGGTCTGAATCGGGGCCTGCCACGTGATGTACGACCGCTGCCCACCCGGCACTACGATCTTCATCCCGGCAGGCGGCACTGATGAGGCGTTCAGGTCTGCGAGATCATTGTAGGGCGCGTACAGGATGTCCCCGGCCTGCACGCCATAGGTGGCGGCATAATCACCAATGCTCTGAATACCATCGGCATTGATGTATACACCATCTTCCGGCAGGATGTACAACTCCACACCGACATGCAGCAGGTGGACATTGTCTTGCAGGGTATCGGTATTGGCCCAGAAGATGGTGTTGGGGCTGAGTCCAAAGCGCTGTGCGATCAGGAACAACGCATCGCCCTGCTTTACGGTATAGCGCAGCACATGCGGGCGTGGCTCGACCGGGAAGCCATCCGCCGCGATGGTTTCTTCTTCCAGCGATGATTCATAATTGATACCCGTCGCACCATTGCCTGCGGTACCCAGGGCCGGGGTCGATGTAGAGCGTACACTGTCAGCGAGATCCATCAGCAGGTCATCGATGATGTCCTGACCGGTGACAAATGCCCAGATTTCCTCACCGCGGAAGTAGGCTACCCCGGTCAGGGCCGCCACGACCAGGATCAGAGGCAGGATACGCCGGAATGCACCTCGCTCAGAGTAATTTCCCATAACCAGATTCCTGTACAGTTCGATTCATCAGACCTGATACTAGCCCTCTCCCCTGCCGCCTGCCACCCGTGGCTCGTCTCATCTTCGATGAGGGCTGCCAGCATCCCCCCCAGCGGCACCCAGCCTTCGTGGTCCAGTTCAAGCTCATAAATCGACGGCGCATGTTGCAGGGCATGGGCCAGTGTTTTACTGAACCGTACCCGGTTTGCACGGTCCATCGCGCTACCCCTGTCAATCCTCGTTGTGAAGCGTCTCCCACTGGGCCATCAGCTTCTCGATGGTGGCCTCAGCCTCAGTATAGGCATCACCCAGCTGCGTGACCTCGGTCACATCCCCGGCGGCGCTGGCTGTTTCCAGCTTTGCCGTGATATCTGCCATGACCTGTTCCTGCACATGGATGGCGCTCTCCACCTTCTCGATCAGCTTCTCCCGCTGGTACAGGGTCAGGCCATCCGAGGATTTTTTGTTGCTTTTTGTGCCGTTTCCGCGCTGCTTTTTAGCCTCACCCGGGCTTTCCGCTGCCCGTCCACCCCGCCAGGCGAGGTAATCGGTATAGGGGCCTTCGTACACAGCAAGCTGTGAACTGTGATCCTTCATTGAACCATCCAGCGCCCAGATTTGGGTAGCGAGGTCGCGGATCAGGTAGCGGTCATGGGAGATCAGCAGGATCGTGCCGCTGAATTCATCAAGCACATTCTCAAGGATTTCCTGCGAGGGGATATCGAGGTGGTTGGTCGGTTCATCAAGCAGTAGTACGTTAGCTCCGCTGAGTGCCAGCTTCGCCAGTGCTACCCGGCCTCGCTCACCGCCGCTCAGTGTGCTGACCAGCTTGTAGACGTCATCGCCTGTGAACAGGTAGGCCGCGAGGTAATCCCGTGCCTCACTGATAGGCAGGTTACTGATGCTGATGATCTCGTCAAGGATGCTGTTATCGTCGTGCAGTTCCTCATGGGCCTGCGCGAAGTACCCAATTCTGACGCTGGCCCCGATGGCAACCTTGCCCTCAAGTGGTTTCAATTGGCCGAGGATGGTCTTCATCAGGGTTGATTTACCCGCGCCGTTCGGCCCGATCAGCGCCGCACACTCGCCGCGTCGCAGGATGATATCGGGCACCGTGAACAGTGGCACCCTGTCATCATGGTAGCCGATGACGAGATCGCGCGTTTTGATCACCTCGTCGCCAGAACGCAGGTCGGTTTGAATGTTCAGCCGCATCGAACGATGTTCGCGTGGTTTGAGCAGCGCCTGGTCACGCAGGTAACGGTCAAGGCGTTTGCGCCGGCCCTGTGCCTGCCGCGTGTTCTGCCCGGCGATGTTGCGTCGGATATAGTCCTGCTCCTTCTCGATGAAGGACTGCTGACGCTCATATTCAGCCAGCAGGTAGGTGTGACGTTCTTCACGCTGCTGTACGTAGTGGCTGTAGTTGCCGCGATACGTCTCCAGCCGCCCGAAGATCATTTCCCACACGGTATCGACCACGGCATCCATGAAGTAGCGGTCATGGGAAACGATCAGCAGCCCTCCCCGGAAATCTTTCAGCCAGCTTTCCAGCCATTCAATGGCCCGGATATCAAGGTGGTTGGTGGGTTCGTCGAGGATCAGCAGATCGGGGTTTTCCAGCAGCAGGCGGGCCAGCAGGGCGCGCGTCTTCTGCCCACCGGAAAGCTGCGAGATGGGACGCTGAAAGTCCTCCTCCTCGAAGCCCAGCCCGCCCAGTACCTGGCTGATGCGGATAAGGTAATCATAGCCGCCGTCATTCTCGAAGCGGCTTTGTAGTTCCCCGTAGTGCTCGATCAGGGCGGTATCATCCGGGTGATCGGCCATCTTCTGGGCGGCGGATTCCAGTTCAGCTTCACGCCGGATCAAGTCCGCAAAGGGTATCAGCATCTCATCCCACAGCACATGCTTCCCTTCGAGTTCGGTCTCGACGCGCTGCGGCAGGAAGCCGACTTGCACCGTCTTGGCGCGATGGATCACGCCCCCGGTTGGCGTATCGAACCCCGCGAGCAGGCGCAGCAGCGTGGTTTTACCTGCGCCATTAGGCCCTACCAGCGCAATACGGCCCTCATGCGGGATGCTGACCGACACGCCTTCAAAAATATCATCCGCGCCAAATGATCGGGCGAGGTTCTGGGCAGAGACAAGCGCCATGGTGTTCCCTTTCAGACTGGCCGCCAAAACGGCCCCGATTATACCGATGTGCGCAACGGCTGACATCCTGGGCCGGGTATTCGCCGGGGTATGGGCCTCCCTTGTATACTACAGATATGGCAGCACAGGATTCAACCCAGGCAGGGGAACGCATCCCCATAGTGGATACGACACCGACCGCACTGATCCTGGCCGGAATGGTGCTGGCAGCAGGCGGCTGGGCCGGGCTGATCTGGCTGATTTTCAACACCCTGCCCACCGTGCCCAATCGATGGGCCTTTTTTGCCCTGCTGCATATCTCCGTTACCGGGACGGCCTTGCCGTTGGTTGTCTTCCTGGCCCAGCGTGTCGGCAGGCGGTCACAGGGTGCAGCGCTGGCTGGCCCTGCCGTGCGCATCTCGACATGGGTAGCGTTGTTTGTTACCTCCTGCGTATGGCTGCGTATCCCCCGCCTGCTCTCGATACCGACCGCGCTTGTGGTGTTGGTGGCGGTGGTGCTGCTGGAGTTCCTGCTGCGCCTCAGAGAGGCCACCCGCTGGCGACCGGAGTAAACCACAGTGCCTGATCAAAGCCCCCTGAGACAACTCCCCGCGATCCATGCGCTGCTGGGCGAACCTGCCGGGCAGGCGCTAATTGATCTTGGTGGGCATGATCTTGCCGTGGAAGCACTTCGGCTTGAACTGGATAACGCCCGCGCCGATCTGCTGGCAGGCGGTGGATTAGGCCCCGCGCCAGGGCATAACGTCCTGATCGAGGCAGCACGCCAGCGCGTCGATAGCTGGCTGGCCCCGACCCTGCGCCGTGTCATCAACGCCACGGGTGTGATTATCCACACTAACCTGGGGCGTGCCCCGTTGGCAGACAGCGCCCTAACGGCTATGGAGACAGTCGGCGGTGGATACAGCACCCTTGAATTCGATATTGAAACGGGCGCGCGTGGGCATCGCAGTACGCACGCTGCCGCATTGATCCAGCGACTGACCGGGGCGGAGGCTGCCTTTGTTGTCAATAATAACGCCTCGGCAACGATGCTGGTGCTGGCGGTGTTGGCTGGCCCCACCCCGGATCATCCAGCCGGGCGCGGCGTGGTGGTCTCACGTGGGCAGTTGGTGGAAATTGGTGGCGGCTACCGCATGCCCGATGTGATGTCGGCCAGCGGTGCCCGTATGGTGGAGGTTGGCACAACCAATCGCACGCACCTCTATGACTACGAGCGCGCCATCAACGAAGACACCGCCATGCTGATGCGTGTGCATCACTCTAATTATGCCATCATCGGGTTCACATCACAGCCCGCGCTTGAAGACCTGATCGCGCTGGGCAATGAGCGCGGTATCATCGTGGTCGATGACATTGGCAGCGGTGCGCTGTTTGACACGACACAGTTCGGGCTTGCACCTGAACCACATGTGCAGGACAGCATCGAACACGGCATCGACGTGGTGATGTTCAGCGGCGATAAGCTGCTGGGCGGCCCACAGGCCGGGATCATCGTCGGAAAGGCCGAGCATATCGAGCGGGTTAAACGCCATCCGCTGGCGCGTGCTGTTCGGCCCGATAAACTGGCTCTCGCTGCGCTGACCGCCACGCTGACCCATTATCTGCGCGGCGATGCCCTGATCGAGATTCCCGTGTGGCGCATGATCAGTATGCCGCTGGGCACCATCCACGAGACGGCGCTGCGCTGGGCGGCAGAGCTGCGTGAGGCCGGCCTTGAGGCCGACGTAATGCCCGGTGAGAGTACCGTCGGCGGGGGCAGCCTGCCCGGTGAAACCCTACCCACGCATTTACTCGCCGTGACGGTTGCCTCGGAAGAGAAGGCGGCTGAACAACTGCGGGCGCTCGATGTGCCGATCATCACGCGGCGTATCGAGGGCCTGATACTGATCGACCCGCGCACCGTGCTGCCCCGTGATGAAGACGACCTGATCGCCGGATTAATCGACGGCCTGACATCCTGAGGAGAAACCCCTTGTGAAATCTGATATTGATGCGTTGATGGCGGAGCGCGGCTTCGAGGCGCTGTTTGTGATGGGTGAAGCGGGGGGTAACCACATTCTGCGCTACCTGGCGGGTGGCGTCAAAGTGACGCACGCCTGGGTGCTGAAACAGCGCGGCGCGGACCCTGTCATCATCTGTAACCCGATGGAACGCGACGAGGCCGCTAAGGGCGGGCTAACCGTGTTAACCACCAATGAATTCCGCTACATGGACCTGATCAAAGAGGCAGGCGGCTACTTCGAGGGTGAAATTCAACTGATCAAGGCAGTATTTGAGCGGTTTGAGGTCAGCGGGGCGGTGGCGTTTTATGGCCTGATGGACCCCGGCAAAGCCCACCTGATGCTCTCGCGGCTGGCGGAACAGGTCCCCAACATCACGGTGACCGGCGAGGGGGAGATCACGCTGTTTGATGAGGCTGTCACCAGTAAGGACCCCGCCGAGATCGCCGCGCTGAAGTCGGTGGCGGAGCGAACCAACCGCGTCATGGGTGAAGTCATCGACTTTGTGGCGGGGCATGACGTGGTCGATGAGACGCTGGTACAAGGGGATGGCACACCGCTGACCGTACGTGATGTCAAGGACTATCTGCGCGGACGGCTAATGGAGGCCGGTCTCAACGACAATGAAAACACCATCTTCGCGCTGGGCCGTGATGCGGGTGTGCCACACTCACGGGGTGAGTATGAAGACATTCTCAGGCTGGGCGTCCCGATCATCTTTGACCTGTTCCCCTGTGCGCTGGACAGCGGATACTACCATGACATGACGCGCACGCTGTGCTTCGGATTCGCGCCGGAGGAGGTGCAGCGCGCCTATGAGCAGGTCATGCAGGCTTTTGATACCGTGATGGATGCGATCACGGTGGGAGAACAGGCCGCGACGTACCAGGAGATGGTCTGTGACGTGTTCGAGGAGCACGGGCACCCCACCCCGCGTAGCAACCCTGGCACCGAGCAAGGCTACGTTCACAGTGTGGCGCACGGGCTGGGCTTGCAGATTCATGAGCGCCCGCGTTTTGGCTCTGTCTCCGAGGATGTGATCAAGCACAACCAGGTATTTACCGTCGAGCCCGGCCTGTATTACCCGGATCGCGGCTACGGCATCCGCGTGGAAGACACCGTTTTTGTCAATGGTGACGGTCAGGTCGAATCATGGACGCCGTATCCCAAGGACCTCGTTATCCCGATGCGGAGCGAAACCGACTGATGACAGTCATCCTCGGTATCGAAACCTCGTGCGATGAAACCGCTGCTGCGGTGGTCGTTGACGGGGAGCATATCGAATCCAATGTGGTGGCCTCACAGGTCGAACTGCACGCGCAGTATGGTGGCATCTTCCCGGAGATGGCCTCACGTGCCCACATCGAGCAGATCGGCGCAGTGATCCAGCAGGCGATCAAGGGATCAGGCAGAACACTGAACGAGATCGATGCAATTGCGGTGACACGCGGGCCGGGGCTGGCAGGGTCTCTGGTGGTGGGTGTCAACGCCGCCAAGGGGCTGGCGCTGGGCGCGGGCCTGCCGTTGATCCCGGTCAACCACATTGAAGGGCATATCTACTCACTATGGATTCGTGACGGCCAGATCGTGATCACGCCCGAAGGGACCGATCCCCCGGACAAGGTGAGCTTTCCGGCGGCGGTTTTGATTGTTTCGGGCGGGCATACGGAACTGCTGCTGATGTCCGATCACGGGCAGTACCAGCGGCTGGGCGGCACCTATGACGATGCAGCGGGTGAAGCCTTCGATAAGGTTGGGCGGCTGCTGGGCCTGCCGTACCCCGGCGGTCCCTCGATTCAGAAGGCAGGGCAGGCTGGAAACCCATCAGCCTTTGACTTCCCCCGCGTGTGGCTGCGCGGCGATCACGGTGAAAGCAACAACGATTTCAGCTTCTCCGGCCTTAAGACGGCCATGCTGCGCACCTTACAGGGGCTTCAACGGGGGTACAAACCCGGTGATCCCCTGGATGAGACTGTCCCGGTCGCCGATCTGGCTGCCAGCTTCCAGGAAGCCGTGGTTGATGTGCTGGTGGGGAAGACGGTACAGGCGGCTCAGGGGCACGGTGCCCGTGAAATATGGGTGGCGGGCGGCGTCTCCGCCAATACACGCCTGCGTGCATTGATGGCCGAGCGCGCCCCGGTCGTGGTGCGCATTCCGCCGCTGGCCCTGTGTACCGACAATGCCGCCATGATCGCGGCGGCGGGGCATTTTCGGTTTCTCGCGGAAGGCGGCAGCCCTCTCGATTTTGACGTGCTGCCCAACTGGCCGCTGACTGACCATCCCTGAGTATTAAGGCCGTGGCTCGGTGTGGATGGTGACCCGGTGGATTTGCGGATAAGCTGCACGGATTTGTGTCTCGACCGTCTCCGCGATGCGGTGAGCCTCGGCGATGGTCATATCCCCGTACATATGGCAGTGCATGCTGATGGCGTAGCCGCCGTCCGTCTCATGACGGATATCTAAATCGTGCCAGTAGCCATCGTTAAACACAGATTGCGCGTAATCCAGGGCCTGCTTGGCAAGCTGCCATGCCCCTTGTGAGTTAGGGTCGTTGTGTTCATGGGCATGGGCTGGCTCAATGTGGGAAACGATTCGCTCTAACCCCGGGATGCGCGACTTCATCCGGGCTTCAAAGTGGGAAACTACCCGGTGCGCCTTCTCGACAGTTTGATGGGGGTCCACCTCGACATGCAGTTCCATTGTCAGGCCGCGTTCGGTGGTGGCCGCGATAACCTCATGGACGGCCAGTCCCAGCGCATCGGCTTCAGCCCGGGCCAACAGCATATAATCCCCGCTGCCTTGCCCACCCGGCGCAAATGTGATCTGAATATCACTCAGGCCGTCAAATTCTCCGCGTAGTTTGCGGCGCACCTCGGATGCAATCGACGCTGTCTGCGCTGCCGTCATTGGGCCCGCGACCTCGACGTTTACATCAAGGTGAACATCGTCCGCCGGGCCACGGCTGCGGACACGCGTCACCGTGGTGACGCCGGGGACTTGCTCCGCAAGGCGGCTCACGGAGTCGGGGTCCAGTGCGACGCGGTCTACGAGGATGGCTGCCGCCTCCCCCACGATGCGCCACGCCGCAACACCCAGCACGATGACCACGAGCAGTGCGACAATCGCATCGGCCTGCGGGATACCCATCTGCACGATGATCAACCCGACGATTACGGAGAGAGAGACGAGGACATCACTTTGGGTGTGCGTGGCATCAGCCACCAGCAGCTCGGAGCGCAGTGAACGACCGATCTTTGCCTCGTAGCGCGTCACACCGATGTTGACCAGCAGCGTCACGACCATCACTACGAAGGCCAGCGGTGTGATCTGCGGGCTGGCCCCGGTTTGCAGACGCTGGATCACGGACTGGATCATCTCCCATGCGGTGAGCAGCAGCATCCCGCCGATGACCATGCTGGCGAGCGTCTCAAAGCGGCGGTGGCCGTAGGGGTGGTCGGGGTCCGGTGGCTGTGCGGCGATAGCAATACCGATCAGCCCAACGATGTTAGAGGTGGCATCGAGTGCAGAGTGAAACCCATCTGCAAGAATCGAGAGTGCCCCGGTCAATGCACCAATAGCAAGTTTTAACCCTGCAACCAGCAGGTTGGCGATCAGCACAATGATCAGTACCCGCCTGATCTCATGCTGACGGTGGGTGTCATTCATGGATGATCTGCCTCCTGTGGGGGAGTCTAGCGTATCACTTTCGTGATGACGACCTTATAGCAGGATACCCGGCTGGGGGTTAGAATTAGATTATCGTCTACTTAACACTGGAATGCTGATGGGTTCCCCTAACCTTCGACCGCCAATCCAACCCCCACTTGAAAATGCGCACACCTCTCGTCTCCAGGTTTTCTCAGGGGAGATGTTTGGAGCCTTCAGACATTACAACTTCCGAGTATACTTCATCGGCCTGTTTATCTCGTTTCTTGGCGTATGGGCGCAGAATGTCGCTCAGAACTGGCTGGTCTATGACCTGACCGACTCGGCGCTGGTACTGGGGCAGGTCTCGTTTCTGATGGCACTGCCGGTGCTGCTGATGGGGCCGCTGCCCGGTGTCATCATCGACCGGTTTCCACGGCGCACCATCCTGATGATCACGCAGGTCGTGCTGATGGCCCAGGCGTTCACACTGGCCGGGCTGGATTTCAGTGGGCGCATCCTGATCTGGCATGTGATGGTGCTGGCCTTTGTCCGCGGGGCGGTCAATGCGTTTGATGGCCCCAGCCGCCAATCGATCATCGTGGAATTGGTCGGTAAGGAGGATATGGCGAACGGCATTGCGCTTAATTCGACCATGATCAGCATCGCACGGACCTTTGGCCCCGCGTTAGGTGGGATCATCGTTGGGGCGCTGGGTACGGCATGGGGGTTCACCATCAATGGGGTAACCTTCCTTGCCATCCTGATCAGCCTTGCGATGCTGCGCCTCGAACCGGCCCCGGTTAAACCGCGCGAACAAAGCCCATTTGCTGATCTGGCTGACGGCCTGCGCTACATCTGGCAGCATCCTCCGATTGTCGGCCTGTTGGTGCTGACGTTCAGCGTGGCGCTGTTCGGTACGAATTACGTGCTGCTGATGCCGGTTTACGCGGTCGAGGTGCTGGGCAAAGGTGAGGTTGAATATGGGCTGTTGAGCGCAGCCAATGGCCTGGGCACCCTGATCGGCGCGCTGCTGGTGACGTACCTCAGCCGTCGCAACCAGCGCGGGCGCATCCTGAACGTGATCAACATTGCCTTCCCCATTGTACTAACGGTTTTCACCTTTACACGGTCGATGACCTCGGCCATGATTATTCTTGTGGTGGTCGGCGTCACGTCGATCCCGCAGCTTGCTATGATCAACATGCTGGTGCAGTCGCAAATCCCGGATGAGATACGAGGCCGGGTGATGACGGTTTTCACACTGCTGGTGTTTGGGGGCTTCCCACTCGGTGGGCTGATTGCCGGGGCGGTGGCTGAACAGGTCGGGGCACCGGGTGCAATTCTGTTCAGTGCAGTGATGGTGTTGGTCGCGGCGATTGGGGTGCGGGCAGTCGTGCCCTCGGTACGAGACGTAGATTAACAAAAACGATGGCCCCGGTTACCGGGGCATCTACCCTAACAAACGATGGACACTTTCTTCACTGATGACCTGTGCCTTCCAGCCATCGAACTTCCTTAACAGTGCTGTGACCTGCTCATAATGCCCGGCACGCACCTCGTTGATTAATCGAGTGTCCGCGCACTGTATGGTCAGGTGGGTGTCTTCTGGCTTGAACCGTTGTGCGACGACTTCCAATGCGGTAAGAAGGGTATCCTTCTGCGCCGCCTGGGCAGACATCCCAGGCCCAAATTCCAGTTTTGTTATCTTCCGGGAATTTCCGGTCGTCAGAGAATAAATACCATACCCTGCGCTGCGATCGCTGCGCGTGGCACCCATAAAAACAATGCTCAGAGTTGCCATTCCATACTTAACCTGTCGTTAGTCAGCCTACCAATACAAAGGATCGTGATTTTACCGTGGATGCGGAGGGGGGGCCAATGGGTGAATCTGCGAGGGCCTGTAGATACAGGCCCTCGGATGGATTGGCTGTATTCGCGATTTACGCGGCTGGCTGCCGGTTGAGTTCTTCGAGCGCGCTGTATCGCAGGAATGCGCGCTCAACGGGTGAGATGTCCAGCGGGTAGCGGGTGGCATCGCTTGATTCAAGGATGCGGTAGGCTTCCTTGACATAGCTGCGCACCGTGCTGATACTGACGCCCATCTCCATCGCGGCCAGTTCGGCGGGCAGGCCCTCGACCACGCATAACCACAAGGCCTGCTCGATGCGCTGCGTCAGACGTGGGTGCTGCCTGCGACCGGGCAGCACAACGATCCCGTCATCTACGATTTCTGCCAGCAGCGAGCCAACGCCGGGGGTCACCACGAAGTCGTGTTGCAGGGCATACGTGACAGCACTGGCGATCCCGATCCCAACCGATTCACGGACGAGATAGGCGCTGGCCCCGGCGCTGCGTGCGGTCATCGCGCGTTCATAGTGGAGCCAATGTGCCATGCAGATCACCTGCAGACCCGGCTGCAACTCAAGCAGTCCACGGATCAACCGGTGTAACTCGGTGACTTCGGGGGCTAACTGCTCATCCAGTATAATGGCGCTCAACCGGATGTTGGGCATCTGCTCAAGATTATCGAGCATTTCCTGTTCCGAGGAAGCATGACCGATCACACGGGTGCGGCGGTCCCAGCTCAGGTAGCTCACAATGGCCTGACGAGCGTAAATATCAGTCTCAAGAACATATAGGCGAACCTCTTGCTCCAACATAGCAGCTTATGACCTTTGACTCCAGGCAAACATAAAAGACGCCTGTGGCGACGTCATAAGTAATATTAATACAAAACCGATATTCATTTGTGACCAGAGGCTGACACGCCGCTGACATCGCTGTTAAGTGACACATGATGTCACAACCTGAAGGTATGATCAGTTAAGTAATCCTGGGGAGAATCTATCCAGCATGTATGCTGAAGTGATCGTCAATAATCCACGGGTGGAGGGCACCTTTCATTACCACATCCCCGCCGAACTGGCAGGGCATGTCGGTGTTGGTCATTTGGTGGAAGTGTCGTTTGGCCGTGGTCTGATGCAGGGGGTAGTATATCGCCTTGATCAGCATACGCCCTATCCTGAGACCAAGCCCATCCGCCGCCTGATCGAGCGGCACCCGGTGCTGAAGCCCAATCAACTGGCACTGGCGAACTGGCTGGCCGCAACGTATCACGCGCCGCTGGCGCAAGCCGTACGGTTGTTTCTGCCACCGGGGATGTCCAAGCTGGGCGATACGCTGTATACCCCGCTGATCGACCCCGCCCAGATTGAATCGGAAGGTGACAGCCAGAAGCGGCTGCTGCTGCTTCTGAAAAAACACGGGCCATTACGCGCACGGCAGATCAAACGCTCAATGCCGCGCCGTGACTGGAGCAAAGCCGCCACCATGCTGGCGGACCGTGGGCTGCTGCGGATTGAACCGGTGCTTGAGCCGCCGTCGATCTCAGTCAAAGAGGTACGTGTGGTCGATCTGACCATCGCGCCAGGGCGGGTGGAGGCGATCATCGTCCAGCATTTGAATCCTGCCGAACTACCGGCGACGCGGCAGGGGGCTGCCCGTCGCCGGGGAGACATCCTGCGGCTGCTGACCCACCATCCGCACGGACTGTCGATCAGCGAGGTGTACGCCACGGTTGAGGGCAGCAACATCACCGACCTGCGCGTGCTGGCCGAGGATGACTGGATCACACTGCGGCGTGAGGAGGTGTGGCGAGACAGCCTTGAGGGCTACGAGTTTCTGCCTGACCAACCACCCACGTTGACACCGGATCAGCATGCGGCATGGGCGCACATCGAACTGACGATGGACACCGAGGGTTCGGGGCGTCCCTTCTTGTTGCATGGCGTGACGGGGTCCGGCAAGACTGAATTGTATTTGCGGGCAGTGGAAAAGGCCCTTGCGCGGGGGCAGTCCGCACTGATGCTGGTTCCTGAGATCGCGTTGACCCCGCAGACGGTCCGCCGGTTTGGGGCACGGTTCCCCGGTGTGATGGGCGTCTTTCACAGTGATCTCTCCCCCGGCGAGCGGTATGACACATGGCGGCGGGCACACAGTGGTGCTGTCAGGTTGGTGATCGGCCCGCGTTCGGCGTTATTCACTCCAGTGCAGGACCTCGGAGTGATCGTGATCGATGAGTGCCACGACGCCAGCTACAAACAGTCACCACCCGTGATGCCGCCGTATTACCACGCTGTCGCAGCGGCGACCGAGTTGGCTCGGCTGCATGAGGCTGCCCTGATCCTTGGCAGCGCTACGCCAGACGTAACGACCTACGCGGCTTCGGCCCCGCCCGCTTCCGGGCAGGCGGCACCCATCGTCCGGCTGGACCTGCCAACCCGCATCATGGGGCACCGGCAGGCCATCGAGGCGCGTGCCGTGCATTACCGCATCGCAGCACCGAAGTACAGTCATCAGGCAGGCGACCCCGAAGAAGCGGTGATGATCGATCTGCCGCCCGTCGATGTGGTTGATATGCGGCAGGAACTGCGTGCCAACAACCGCTCTTTGTTCAGCCGCCTGCTGCGTGAAGCGCTGGTAGGCACGCTCGAACGGAGCGAACAGGCCATCCTGTTTCTGAATCGGCGCGGCAAGTCAACCTATGTATTCTGCCGGACGTGTGGGCATGTGTTCACCTGCCCCAATGATGGCACACCGCTGACGTGGCACACCTATCGTGATTCACACGGGCAGGAACAGGGCTTTTTGGTGTGCCATCACTGTAACCACCGTGAAGGGCACCCAGCCGCCTGCCCGGAGTGCGGCTCGGACCAGGTGAAATACTTCGGGGCGGGTACCCAGCGCGTTGAATCCGAGATCGAGAAGCTATACCCTGGCGTGCGCACGCTGCGTTGGGATCAGGACACGACAACACAGCGCAACGCGCATTTTGAGATCATGCGGCAATTTGTGAGGCAGGAGGCTGACGTTCTGATCGGAACGCAGATGGTCGCCAAGGGCCTCGACCTGCCGCTGGTCACTCTGGTGGGTGTCATCAGTGCCGATGTGGCGCTCAACCTGCCTGATTATCGCAGCGGGGAACAAACCTTCCAGCTTTTAACGCAGGTTGCCGGGCGAGCCGGGCGGGGTCTGCTGGGGGGGCGCGTCGTGCTGCAAACCTACTCGCCGGAGCACTACGCGATCCAGGCCGCCAGCCGGCATGATTACGCCGGGTTCTATGATCAGGAGATGCATTATCGGCAGGTGCTGACCTACCCACCGTTCAGCCGGCTGCTGCGGTTGGTGGTACGCAAAGAGACCGCCGATGACGCGGAGGCCGAGGCCACTCGGCTGCATGGTCTGCTGACCGCACGTATTAATGAGCAGGGCTTGAACAGCACAGCTTTGATCGGCCCCGCACCGTGCTTTTACCCGCGTCTACGCGGTCGATTCCGATGGCATGTGGTCATCCGTGGGCCGGAACCTGCACGCCTGTTGGAGGACATCGTACCGGGGCCGGAATTGGTGATCGATGTAGACCCGGTTTCACTGTTATAAGGGGTATGTTCAAGGCTGGAATTACTTGACTTGGAACACGTGTTCTAGTATAATAACAGGCATATAGAGAGTGATATTGGTAGGTAATTGACGGCTGGCAGCGGCAAGGTAAAGGAATGCAGCAGATGGCACAGAAAACTGGCATGTTATGGTTTGATGACCACGATCACAGGACGCTGGAAATGAAAATCCGCCGGGCTGTGGCGTACTACAAGACGAAGTACCAGCAGGTCCCGACGGTGTGTTACGTCCATCCCTCGATGGTACTGGGGGATGGCGTAGTAGTTGATGGCGTGCAGGTGGAAGCCAGTACGACGGTGCTGCCAAACCACTTCTGGCTGGGTCAGCAGCAGCCGCGCACTACGCGCAGTTCAGCGGCTTAACCACCCCGATCATACGCCAGGAGGGGAAAGGTCTCCTCGCCGGCCAGCAGCCCTTTCAGCGGGCTTGAGGGGACCGGCATCACAACGCTGTTGGCGAAATAATCGAATTCAAATTCAGTGGGATCGCCCGCTTGCTTGCCCGGAACAGGCATCAGGCGGGCGGTCAGCGGTTTATTGAGCCGCAGTGCCAGCGCCGCCACATCAAGCAGGATCGACATCAGGGCCTCATCGCTCACATCACCGGGCACGGGGATTGTATCCAGGCCGGTGCCGCACACTGCCGAGTACAGCAGCAGATCGGTCAGGCTCAGACGCCCTTCGATTACCCGGGCCGCCAGCACAGAATCCTCAAGGACCGGGAGCATCAGGCCGCAGAATCCGGTATGCGGGAACTGAGCGCGTTCGATAGCATCGGTCATGAAGGCTGATGCCACCAGCGACCCCGGATCACCAAAGCCGCTCAGGCCCAGTTTTTCCAGCGCCCCGCCGATGCTGCGCGTCTCCTCCGGGAAGGGTGCCAGTGAGAAGTCAATACCACGGTAGCGGATGTTTGTGCCTTTGAGGGTTTTCTCAACCGCCAAGCTGATCTGCCTGGCCTGTTCCTCGATCATCGAAACGAGCAGGCTGCGGGCTTCGGCCAGAGTCGTGGCACTGCTGACGGCAGCCACAGCGAGGTCGGCGCTTTCAGTGGCGATGGCGATGCACGGAGTTCCGCCACCGTGATAACCAGCGGGGAAGAACGGTGACCATGGCCTGACATTGGCCGCAGCCGTCAGATTGAGGTTTTTGAATCCATCATCGGTCAGCCCCGCCACACGCTTGATCAGCGCGGCAGTGCGGCGCGCACGCGGTATGCTGATTCCTTCGGTATGGTTGGCGATCTCAATGCTGGCAAACACGTTATCCGTATTGCCCAGCACATCGGCCAGTGCATCGACATACGTCGGCGGGTCACTGAGTTGAACCATGCCCATGCTCACATAGTCGATCTCTTGCACAAATGCCACGGCCTCCAGGCTCTTGGCAAAGTCACTGGCATCTGCCGGGCCAAGGTCCTTCCCAATCCCGGAGAACGGTTGGGTGGCGAGGCGCGTCGTCTGCACAGTAAAACCAGCCTCGATTAATGACTCCCTGACTGCGTGCAGGGCTTCCCCCGTGCTGGCGTAATCGGCGGTTTTGACCGGGTAGATGGCATCAACAAAGGCCGTAACGGAGCGGATATTCATGAGGATTCCCCTTGCCTTCTTCAGCTTTGCTGCCGGACGATCTCAAACAGGATAATTGACGCCGCGATAGCTACATTCAGCGATTCGATCTGCCCTGGCATCATGATGGTGACGGGCACGTGCGCCAGCCGCTTGGCCTCAAGCGATGGGCCGTGAGCCTCATCACACACGATCAGCGCTGAGGGCTGGGTCCAGTCGATCTGATGATACGGGGAGCCACCGCCGGAATCGGCCACAAAAACGACGCGATCTTTCACTCGTTCGGCAATACCTTCCCAACTGTACTGGCGAATCGGCAGGTGAAAGTGTGCGCCCATGGCACTGCGGACGACTTTGGGGTTGTAGATATCGACGGTGCCTGCCGTCAGAACGAGGGAGTGGACACGAGCTGCCGCTGCTGAACGCATCAGTGTGCCCATGTTGCCGGGGTCCGAGACTCCATCGACGATCAGCACACACGCGCCGTCCTCATTGAGATCATTCTCGATAAATGGGACCACACCAAGAATGCCCTGCGGTGTCGTGGTATCGCTCATCTCCTGCATGACTTCGTCACTAACGGGGATAGCGGTACTGCCCAAGCGGGCGGTGACTTCTTCCAGCAGGGCAAGCCCGTCAGTGCTTTCGGCAAAAGGTGGAGTGTAGTACACGTCGGTGACTTCAGTGCCGGTTGCAATGGCTTCACGCAGTAGATTCGGCCCTTCGATCACGTACTGGTTGGCCTTGCGGCGTGCGGATCGACGCGCTTGCAGGGCACGGATATGCTTGATTCGATCATTGGATGTGCTTGTAATCATGCGTGAAAGTGTACCGTGTCCGGCAGGGGAAGCACAATGCCCACGATCAGTTTGACCGGTTTCCAGCCAGCCTTGCACGCAGCACTGCCGAAACATCGATGAGGCTGTACGGCTGATCCAGCTCACCGGGCACCAACCCCGAACCGGCGGCCAGCCAGAAGCCATTGAGCGGAACACCCTGCACCCCACTGATGGACGGAAGGCCAAAGGTCACTGGCACGGTTCGGTCATCGCTCAGGGTAAAGCCGGGTGCGGCCTGCACAACAATATCGCCGCCGTACATCGACCCGGCAGCCGGGTTATCACTGGCCCCTGACGCCCAGACCCCGCTGAATACGGACTCGCCGGTATCGGGATCGGTGAGGTTGGTCAGCGTCTCGATGATCGCGGCCTGAACTGCCCGGTACTGGGCATCGTCAAGGACGCCATCACGCTGATACCCGGCGCGGTTGAGATAAATATGTGCAACACCGCCGCCCCATGCCATGGCAACCGCCTGTGATCTCCCTGAAACCACGTAGCCCCGGTTATCAAGCGTCAGCCAGCCGTTTTCGGCAAGTACCCGGTTGAGATAAACCTGTCTATCAGCCTGGCTGATTGCATCCGAAGCCAGTACAACCAGCGTGGTATCCCCGGCCTCGATTCCGCTTGATGCTGCGTCATAAATCCGAGAGAGTGATTCCTCAAGCGCCACGGTAACAGCGGCCTCGCCAGCAGGCACGATACCCAACTCGGTTCTGATCTGACCAGCGGCATCAAGTGAGATCAGCAGCAGGTCGGGTTCGTGTGTCTTCAGCAGATACGCCGCTGTATCAGCCTGCCACACGGATTGACGCCCGGCCATTGCAAGGAACTGTTCACGGCTGATCCAGTCACGATCAAGCGCATACCAGTCGGCGGGCGGTGGATAGTGCCCGTTGTCTGCCATGATTTCAGCGTTCAGATTGCCGGGTGCCGCATCCAGTTCATAGACGCGGCCCTGGAAAATCTCAAGACGCCCCACCTGCGCGTCGATGATGGTCAGGTCCACGCCGCGCCGGGCAGTCTCATCGAAGGTCCAGTAGCCGGTGCCCGTGATGGTCAGGTCGATCAGGTGGTCGGTCTCATCAAACTGTCGATCCCCAAGGCTGAGGATAGCGGTATGCGGAGTACTGTCGGCTGCGTTGATAGCCAGTACATACACCGATGCAAGACTGCCCGTGTCACCTCGAATGATGAACTGGCCTTCGTAAGCCGCATCGCCGTCTGCAAGGGGATACCCCTGCCAGCCGGTTGAGGGATACAGCGTCAGATCGTGAAGGTCAGAATAGGCCAGCAGCCGCCCCACCGGCACCGACCACGCTGCTTCGAACGTGCCCGGCCACCCGATCATAGCGGTGTCCACTGCCTGCCCGGCCCAGAAGGGATCGACATCGACAGGAAGATCAGTGGCGGCGGTGTACCAGTAAAAAGAATCCTCGCGGTCGTGCAGCCGTTCGCCAACGATGCCATGTTCGGCGGAGATGCAGCCACATGCGAGGCTGTAAGCGGTAGCAGTGGGCGTGTTGGGGAACCCGGCATCAAGCTGACCCCATGTGCCTGCTTCCATCAGATGTGCCAGTGTGGGCAGGTCGCCGCTGGCGGTCATGGTCAGTACATCATCCATTGACAGACCCGCCAGCCGAACTACGATCACCTGCTGCGGCCCAACATCAGGGGGCAGTGTCGGGGCCGGGATGGCAGTTGCCGTCGGTGAAGGGGTATGGGTTTCGCCAGGTGTGGGCGATAGTGGCATTTGAGCGCTTGGCACCCCGGCACAGGCGGTCAGCACAAGCGCGGTTGTTATACTAATGATGTGCGCGAAATGTGTCATCAGTCCACCGTGATCAGGTCCTGGAAGCCCTCAAAAGTGGCCGGGCCGATACCTGAGACGTTCTGAATGGCCTCAATGCTGGCAAATGCCCCGTAGGTCTCACGGTAGTCCACGATGCGTCCAGCCAATGCCGGACCGATACCGGGCAGTGTTTCAAGGTCGGCGGCGCTGGCGGTGTTGATGTTGAGCGGGTAGGCGATGGCTGCGGATTCTGCCCCGCCAGCATCGGGGGCCGTTGCCGGGGCGCTGACTTCCCCTTCAAGTGGCACATGGACCTGCATCCCATCACTGAGTGATGAGGCAAGGTTGATCGCGTTGAGGTTGGCCTCGGTCAGCGTACCCCCTGCGGTCGCAATAGCATCTTCGGTGATGGACCCGGCTGGCAGTGCATAGACGCCAGGGGCGGCCACTGCACCACTGACGTAGACTTGTATTGGGCCTGCGGTGGCCGTTGGTGCAGGTGGCTCAATAATGATCGGTTCGGGCTTTTGGATGCGCAGGGCCAACGTTACCGCAGCAATGGCAACCAGCAGCCCGGACAGGCCAAGAACAAGGGGTTGATTGCGCTCAAGCCAAGCGTTCAAAACTCACCTCGGGGCGTGGACTTATCATATCAAAAGTATAAAAGGTGTTCGGAGCGGAAGTCAACGAGGAAAAAGGAAGCAGGCAATGGGAAGCCCATCGCCTGCTGTTGTGAGAATGAACCGAGTGCTTAGCTGCGGTCGTCTACGGCGACCCAGGCCTGGTCTTCCGGCCCGACATACTCGGCACGCGGGCGGATCAGGCGGTTTTCCTTCCACTGCTCCATGACGTGGGCACTCCAGCCCGCGATACGGCTCATGGCAAACAGTGTTGTGAACTGATCGACGGGGATACCGACCTGGTACAGCACGATGGCGGAGTAGTAGTCCACATTCGGGTACAGGCTGCGCTCGATGAAGAATTCGTGGGCACGGGCACGCTGCTCGATCATGTAGGCGATGTCGTACCATTCCTTGGCTTCACCAGTTGCCAGCGCTTCGGCCTGCCCGCGAAGTACGGTGCCACGCGGATCGGGAGCCTTGTACACGCGGTGCCCGATACCCATGATGCGCCCACCCGTCTCCATCAGGTTATCAAACCACGCATCGACCTTATCCGAACCGCCAACGCTCATGAACTGCTCCATGGCCTTTTGGTTGGCACCACCGTGAGCAGGCCCCTTCAGCGTGCCAATGGCGCTGGTAACGGCTGAGTACATATCGCTGAGCGTGCTGGTTGTCACGCGGGAGGAGAACGTCGAAGCATTGATACCGTGGTCTGCCAGCAGTACGAGGTAGCTGTTGATGGCCTTAGCCTCGGTCTCGGTCGGTTCGCGGCCCTGCATCATGTACAGGAAGTTAGCTGCGAGGTACAGGTCGTCACGCGGGTCAATGGGGTCCTCACCCGCGCGGATGCGCTCCCATGCGGCCACGACGGTCGGCATCATGGCGACGAGGATGGCCGCCTTACGGCGGTTTTCCTCGTCGCTGTTGTCTTCGGCATTGGGGTCAAACATGCCTTCGGCTGAGACGGCACTGCGCAGAACGGCCATGGGGTGGGCGTCCTTCGGGTACAGCTTCATCATCTCAATAATCTCAGGGCGCAGCTTCTGGTACTTGACGATCTCTGTATGCAGTCCATCCAGTTCGCCACGGGTTGGCAGTTTGAGGTTCCAAAGCAGGTAGACGACTTCCTCAAAAAGGGCATACTCAGCAAGGTCCATGATGTTGTAGCCGTGGTACTGGAGCTTGCCGATCTGGCCGTCAACCTTGCTGAGATTAGTCTCGCCGATAATGATGCCTTCAAGGCCTTTTGCAGTGGTAGCATTTTGAGAACTCATTGGGGTATCCTCTGCTGATTAAGGTGGACAATTGGGGGTTCAACTATGCCAAAAAACCGTTTCCGGTTCTTGAAAATAGGTTCACGCCGACAGGGATGCAGGTGTGTGATTGTTCCCGCCGACGAGTACATGGGTAAAGTATCTTTTTTAAGTATATCGTGCCTGTAAATTGCTAGTCAATGCACAAACGTACAAGTCAGGTCACAGCGATGAACTTTAATGTCCGCTCTCAATCGCCTGCACAAACTGAACAGATAGGCGAGACTATCGGGCAGCACCTCAAACCGGGTGATTGCCTGTGCCTGATTGGCGCACTGGGGGCTGGTAAAACGCAGCTCACCCGTGGGATTGCTCGCGGCTGGGGCAGTGAAGACCGCGTTACCAGCCCAACCTTTGTGCTGATCCAGCAGTATGCCGGGCCGCCTGGCAAAGGCTCGCTGCATCATGTGGATGCCTACCGTTTGCGTGACAGCAATGATGCCCTGACGACCGGGCTGGGGGACTTACTCGATACAGGGCAAACGATGGTCATTGAATGGCCCGAACACCTGGGCGATTTGCTGCACGCTGATCGCATCGAGATCAGGATTCAGCCACTTGATGAAGATCAGCGGGAGCTTCAGGTCAAGGGAACCGGGCCGACCAGCACAGCCCGGCTCACTCAGGTCAAACGGGCACTCAGCCTATTTCTTTAAGCAGGATATCTGCGATGCGCTCCGCTGCATACCCATCGCCAAATGGCGAAACTGCGTTTGCCATCCCCTCATAAGCCGCCGGGTCAGACAGCAGCTTATCGCAAGCACCTACAATCGCGCGGGTTTCCGTACCAACCAGTTTCGCCACGCCCGCCTCGATGGCCTCAGGCCGTTCGGTGGTACGCCGCATGACCAGCACCGGCTTGCCCAGCGCGGGGGCTTCCTCCTGCAAGCCGCCTGAATCCGTGATCACGATGCTGGCCTTTGCCATCAGATGCGCGAAATCCGGGTACGCCAGCGGCTCGATCAGGTGGATGCGGTCCATATCGCCGAGGATGCGGTGGACCGGCTCCTGCACGTTGGGGTTAAGATGAACCGGGTAGACCAGCCGCACATCAGGGTGAGCCGTCGCGATCTGCTTGAGAGCGTTGCACATGTCCTCAAAGGCCCCGCCGAAGCTCTCGCGGCGGTGCGCGGTGACGAGGATCACACGCTCGCCCTCGTTATCGAGCGGCACGCCCAGATCAAGCGAGTGATCCTGCGCGACGGTCCAATGCAGCGCGTCAATCACGGTATTGCCCGTCAGGTAGATGTCGTCTTCTTTGGTTCCCTCGGCCAGCAGCGCCTGTTTGGCCGTTTCGGTCGGCGCAAAGTTGTAGTTTGCCATCACCGAGATCAGCCGCCGGTTAACTTCCTCCGGGAAGGGATTGTAAATATCATAGGTGCGCAGCCCGGCTTCAACATGGCCCATCGGTACGCGGTTGTAAAAAGCCGCCATAGCCGCGGTCATGGCCGTGGTGGTATCTCCCTGTGAGATGACCACATCCGGCTTGACCTCCTCGATCACCTCGCTGATGCCGTTCAGGGCACGGCCCGTCAGCCCGGCGAGCGTCTGGTTGGGGCGCATCAGGTTAAGGTCATAATCAGGAGTGATATCGAACCAGTCCAGCACCTGGTCGAGCATTTCGCGGTGCTGGGCCGTAACGCAGGTCACCACGTCGATGCCGTCGCGTTTCCCCATCACCTTGACGACCGGGGCCATCTTAATAGCCTCGGGGCGCGTTCCAAAGATCAGTAAGGCTTTCATCCTTTTCCCTTTGCAATAGGCCTTCTCAGACCCTTAATTGTCATAAAAACCTGGCCCACGAAAGCGGGCCAGTGCCAGTATCAGGATAGATTGGTAGGCCTGTTGGCGGTCCATCAGGCCGCCAGTCAATATGCCGATAGCACCGCCGTGCTGTTTGGTGTTATGTTCTCCTGTCAGGCGATCCATCACCTCGCCGAGTTCCGCACCCGCGTTGATCATCTCACGTGCGACCGGTGGCAGCAGCACGTTAGCCCCGCCACCGATGCCCAGCACGCCGTTTTGATCGAGCACCGCGCACCATGCACAGGTCATAAGGCCGTGTTCCGTGTCGATCACGCCGCCCTCAAACGCGACGGCATAGCTGTAGCCGGGTGCCATCACAGCCCGAACCCGGTTAATGGCCCCACGCCGCGTTTCCTTATTCCCCAGAGGTTGTTCCGATACGCCCGAATTCACTGGTACACTATAAAGAACAGGCGCAGGGTCAATCCGCTGAAAAACCATCTCAGCGGCTGCGACCTTGACCGGGTTGGTTGACGCGACGATGATCTGCATGGTCGTCATTCTATCGGATCACGATCAGGCTCACAAACAGGATGGACCCTATGTATATCGATGCCGTCACAATAGCGGCTTTAACCGCCGAATTTAACGAAACCCTGCTGGGCGGGCGGGTGCAAAAGGTGGTACAGGTTGATGAGATGTCGGTGGGCATGGAGATTTACGCCAACCACCATCGACATTACCTGCTGATCAGCGCCCGGTCGGACGCGGCGCGCTGCCTGCGCGTGTCTGACCGGCTGCGTCGCGGCACCGAAAAGCCCTCCCCGCTGATGCTGCTGCTCAGAAAGTATGTCGATGGAGCGCGGCTGAATGCCATCACGCAGCCCCCGTGGGAACGCATCCTGTGGTTTGACTTCGATGGGGAGGAGGGTGACACGCGCCTGATTGCGGAGATTATGGATCGGCGCAGCAACCTCATCCTGACCGATCACGAAAGCAGGGTAATGGAGGCCATCAAGCGTGTGGGGGCAGACCGCAACCGCTACCGCGTTACGCTCCCCGGCCAACCCTACGTGCCCCCACCCCCGCAGAACAAGATCGCCCCGGATGCGGTCACTGCCCCGATGATTAGCGAGTTTCTGCAAAAATCCGCAGATACCCCCGCATGGCGGGTGCTGGTCAATAACCTTGCCGGGTGCAGCCCCTTGTTTGCCCGTGAGGTGGTGTTCCGCGCGGGCGAGGATGCAGAAGCCCCGGCCTTTGACCTCGACCCCTCGTATCTGTACGCGGCGCTGTTTGATGCTGTGGAGGATATCAATAACCATCGCTGGTGGCCGACGCTCGTCCCCGGTGAGGAGCCGGATACCTACCGCGCCTTTGCGGCCTACAAGCTCACCCACATGGCGGGCTGGCAGCCCGCCTCCACCATCAGTGATGCTGTCCGCGCATATATCGCGGCACCCACCACGTTCGATGCCTATGCCCCGGCTAAGAAGACCGTTGAGGGACAGATCGAGGAGGCGTTGACGCGGCTCAACAAGAAACTGGCAGCGATGGAACGCCAGTCCGTGCCGGAGAATGAGATCGAGGTGCTGCGCAAGAAGGGCGAACTTTTGCTGGCCTATGGCCCTACCCTCGAAGATGGGCAGGCTGAGTTCTCGGCCCAGTATGATTTCGATGCGCCACCACTGACAATTAGACTGGACCCGACACTGACCTACGTTAAGAACTCGCAGGTGTACTTTGCCCGGTACGAGAAGGCGCGCCGTGCGCAGGATGAACTGCCCCGTCTGATCCGGGGGACCCGGCGGGAAGTAGCATACGTGGAGCAGTTGCAGAGTGACCTGGCACTGGCGGAAAGTTGGCCGGAAATAGAGGAAGTACGGGCGGCCTTACAGGAGGCGGGTTATTGGCAGGGCCGCAAAACGCGCGGGCCGGGCGGCGGCAAGCCCGGCATCCGGCGCTTCACCACAGCGGAGGGGTTCGTGATCATGGTGGGGCGTAACGCAGCGCAGAATCATGTACTGGTCACTGAGCGCAGCAACCGCGCCGACCTGTGGCTTCATGCCCGTAACGTGCCTGGCAGCCATGTGATCATCCGCAATGATGGCCGCCCGATCCCTGGTGCTGTCATCGAGGGGGCGGCGGCGCTGGCGGCGTATTACTCCAGCAGGCGCGAGGATGGGACAGTCGAGGTCGATGTCACGGAGCGCCGTTACGTGCGGCCCATCAAGGGCGGTAAGCCCGGTATGGTGACCTACAAGAACGAATCGACGCTTACGGTTGTGCCGTCTCATCAGTTATAAGCGCAGGTGGGCGGTAACCCGCCTCAATGCGTGGTACGATCACGGACCAGTCATAATTTGATTCGACCAGCGCACGCCCGTTTTTTACTATCCGGCTGCGCAGTGACTCATCCTTGAGTAGACGGACTACCTGCTGCGCGAACTCCACAGCAGTATCGGCCAGCAGCAGGTGATGACCCGACGTGACCTCCAGCCCCTCCGCGCCAATTGACGTACTGACCACCGGCGCATTCATCGACATGGCCTCCAGCAGCTTGAAACGCGTGCCGCTGCCCATGCGCAGCGATGCAACATAAACATCACAGCTCATCACATACGGCTGCACCTGGGGAACCGTGCCGGTAATGGTGATGTCCTCGCGGCTTTGCAGCTCCTCCATCCGGGCATGGGGCTGCTGCCCCACGATGTACAGGTGTGTACCGGGCACCTTCTCCTGTATGCGCGGCAGGATGTCATTCGCCAACCACATCACGGCATCGACGTTAGGGCGGAAGTCCATCTTGCCGGTGAATACCAGGGATGGGTGTTTGAGGTCAAGCCGCGCAAAATCAGCAGGTTTGTAATTGCTCACAGAGATGGCATTGGGCACGACACTGACCGTGGTGGTGTGGTCAAGGTCGCGCAGCAGGTCGGCATCGACGCCGGAGCAGGCAAATACATGATCGACCACTGCACATAACTTGCCCTCCACGCGCCGCAGCCGTCTTGACTGAATCCACGAATACAGCGCCACGGGCAGCCTTGAAAGCGTGCGCGCATCCTGCCCGGCAATACGAGCCTGAAGTTCATACTCGGCGTTGAGGGCATCATAGACCAGCCGCGCATTCCCACCTTTCTCCTGTATCAGAGGCAGATAGCCCACCATCTCGACGTCCATGTGAATCACGTCAAATTGCCGGGCTTCCAGTAAAGCAGCCAGGCGGTCCCTAAACGCGGGAGACCAGAAGCGGCGGGCCATATCGGCATGCCCCTGCACCAGTTCCAGCAGGCGCGTTCCGGTTGAACGCTGTGGCGCAGGTACGCCGATCACGGTCTCACACAGGTCGTCAAGCGGCGTTCCGGTCACAGTCTGCCCGGCCTCAGTGAAGCTCACCAGGGTGATGTGATACCCGGCATCGACCAGCCCTTTGATCATGCCAAAGTTGCGCAGGGTGCCGCCACTGTGGGGCGGATACGGGAAGTGCGGGATCAGAAACAGTACATTCATCAGGGTTATCCTTCCAGTACCCGGTTGTAAACGGCGAGGGTTTCATGGGCGGTGCGTGCCCATGTAAAGGACTGTGCCCACGGAATACCACGTTGGCTCATGGCGCCGGCCAGCCCGCTGTCGGTCAACACGCGCCGCAGCCCCTCGGCGATGGCCTCCATCGAATCAGGATTGACCTGAAGCGCGACGTCGCCTGCTATCTCAACCAGCGATGAACGGTTCGAAACGACTGCCGGGGTGCCGCAGGCCATTGCCTCCAGCGGCGGGAAGCCAAAGCCCTCGTAGAAGGAAGGCAGGCACAGCACCGAGGCCGCTGAATACAGCGCGGGCAGGTCATTATAAGGGACATTCTCCAGCCACAGCACACGGTCCTTAACCCCGGGGTCCGTGATCCCGGTGAGGATATCATCGGCCAGCCAGCCCCTATGCCCGGCCAGCACCAGCGGCGGCAGGTCGGGCAGGTCCGCCAGCAGGGCACGGTACGCAGCCACCAGCCCATTGATGTTCTTGCGCGGCTCGATGGTCCCCACAAACAGCAGGTAGTCGGCGGGGAGCATGTAGGCTGCCCGTACCCGGTCGATTTCCTCCACTGAGGCCGGTTTGAAATGCGCACTGTCGATGCCCAGCAGCGTCGTCGTGACCTTCTCCGTGGGTACATCCAGCATGTTAAGGATGTCATCCCGGCTCGATTCGGAATCGGTGAGGATGTGGTCGGCGCGGTCAGCGGCAGCATCGATCTGGTCGATGTAATAGCGTTTGCTGTTCTCGGTCAGATAATCAGGGTAATGCAGGAAAGTCAGATCATGGATGGTGATGATCGATTTGAGCGCCCGGTTGAACGGCGGAATGAAATCAGGGCTGTGCAGCAGGTCGAGCCGCATGGGCAGTGTCTCGACGCCGAAAGCCAGCCGTTCCAGCGGATGATGGCACGGTGTCCAGCTTGTCATGCGCTGCTGGTTGGGTGCTGTGGCGAGGTCTCGCTTGTCCTTGCGGCTGTGGATCACCACATACTGCCGCTCCCGGTCAAGGTCTGACAGATGGCGCAGCAGCCCATATGTATACTGAGAGATACCCCCCTGCCGGTAATACGTCAGCCGGGCATCAATGCCAATTCGCGTCATCATGTCGCCCCATTTCCGCAGCAGCGCGTGTAGAGTAACCTTTCCGTAGGGTTTATGTCAATAGAAAACAAACCACTGATGCGGTACACTTGCACCGTTTTCATGCCGTACATCTTACGGAACACGACGCCGTTCATTACCTGAGCATTTTAAAAAGGTCAACCTGGAATGAAAAACATTACTGTCATCGGTGTAGGATACGTGGGGCTGGTCACGGCTGCCTGCTTCTCCGATCTGGGCAATAAGGTTCGTGCCCTTGATATCAGCGAGAAGAAGGTTGAGCAGCTCAAGAAGAACATCATGCCGATCTACGAGCCAGGCCTTGCAGAAGTGGTCGCTCGCAATGTCGAGGCAGAACGCCTGACCTTCACCACCGATTACGCCGAGGCGCTCTCGGAGGCTGAATTTGTGTTCATCTGCGTGGGCACCCCACAGGGTGTTGATGGGGAGGCGGACCTCCAGTATGTCGCGTCTGCCGCCAGTACCGTCGCTGAACACATGGATCACGAGATGATCATCATTAACAAGTCCACGGTGCCGGTTGGTACGGGAGACTGGGTTGCCGAGATCATCCACGAGAACCAGAAGGAAGAAATCCCCTTCGCGGTGGTTTCCTGCCCGGAATTCCTGCGGGAAGGGTCGGCGCTGGTGGATTTCATGAATCCCGATCGTACTGTACTCGGCTCACTGGATACCATCGCCGCTGACAAGGTCGCCCAGCTTCACCTGCCGCTGCGCGCGCCGATTGTCGTCACCAACCTGCGCACCGCCGAGATGATCAAGTATGCCTCGAATGCGTTCCTCGCCACCAAGATTTCATTCATCAACGAGATAGCAAACATCTGCGAGGCACTGGGCGCGGACGTGAAGGAAGTCTCCATTGGCATGGGGATGGATAAGCGTATTGGTCGTTACTTCCTGGATGCAGGCGTCGGCTACGGCGGTTCATGTTTCCCCAAGGACGTGCAGGCGCTCAAGTACATGGCCGAAGAAAAGGGTAAGCACCCGCAGCTTCTTCAGGCTGTGATCGATATCAATGGTTACCAGCGCGGGCAGGTTATCACCAAGCTGGAAGAAACGCTGGGTGATATCAACGGCAAGAGCATCACCCTGCTGGGGCTGGCCTTCAAGCCCAATACCGATGACATGCGTGACGCCCCTTCGATTACCGTAGCCAACGCGCTACTCAAGCGAGGAGCCAGTGTGACAGGCTACGACCCCGTCGCGATGGACGTTGCGAAGACCATGATGCCCGGTGTGCAACTCGCCAGCGGGTCTTATGCCGCAGTTGAAGGTGCCGATGCGGTCGTCGTCGTGACGGACTGGAACGAATTCAAGCAGCTTGACATGATGCGCGTCAAGGACCTGATGAACAACCCGGTTGTGATCGACGGGCGTAACATTTATGACCCTGAAGTGATGCAGGAACTCGGCTTCACCTACCGTGGATTCGGGCGCGGCTACCCGGTATAGTCCTTAGGGCGAATCAATCAAAACACCACTCAAGTCGGGTGAGCGTCCATGAGGTTTGCAGCCATGTCGCTCACCCACTTTGCTATCTCAGAGACAGGCTATCTCTTAGTTGAATGGGAGGCTACCCACTTTGGATGGAGACGGCATTACCAAAAAAACGCTCGATAACGGCCTGCGCGTGATCATAAAGGAAGATCATCACGCCCCGGTTGCCACCTTCTGGATGTGGTATCGCGTGGGCAGCCGCAACGAACTGCCCGGCGTCACCGGGGTTTCACACTGGGTCGAGCATATGCAGTTCAAGGGCACACCCACCTACCCGGAAAGCGTGCTGGACAAGATGATCTCACGCGAGGGCGGCTACTGGAACGCCATGACCTTCTATGACTGGACGGCCTATTACGAGGTGATGCCCGCCGATAAGATCGATCTGGCGGTGAACCTTGAGGCAGACCGCATGCGTCATTCCAACTTTGACCCGGAAGAAGTGGCCTCGGAACGCACCGTGATCCTCTCCGAGCGCAGCGGCTCCGAGAATAACCCTGGCTGGCTGCTTTATGAGCAGATGCTGGGCGCAGCCTTCCGGGTTCACCCGTATCGCACCACCGTCATCGGTGAGCGCATCGACATTGAAACGATGACCCGCGACGACCTGTACAATCACTATCAAAGCTACTATGTGCCCTCCAACGCGGTCGCGGTACTGGTGGGGAACATCAGGGCTGAGGAGTGGATGGGCCGCATTGAGGTCTTGTTCGGGGGCATCCCAGCAGGCAGCCCGCCCACCGAGCCGCATCGCCCCGAGCCGGAACAGAGCGGTGAGCGCCGTGTGATCGTACAGAAGGAAGGTGGCAGTACCCCCTACGTCAGCATCGCGTTCCCGGCGTATGCCATCACACACCCCGATTTCTTTGCGCTGACCGTACTGGACAGCATCCTCGGCGGTGCATCCAGTATGAACTTCATGTCCACCGCGTACACGTCAAACAAGACATCCCGCCTGTATCGTGCGCTGGTTGAAACCGAACTTGCTGCTGGGTTCAGCGCGGGGATGATCGCCACCATTGATCCCTATCTGTACTCCGTCACAGCGTTGGTGCTGGATGGCCGGACCCCGGCAGCGGTCGAGGCGGCGATGAACACCGAGTTTGAGCGGCTGCTGATCGGGGACATCAGCCAGGCCGAATTTGATAAGGCTCTCAAGCAGGCCCGTGCGCTGTTTGCCTATGACAGTGAAAGCGTCTCCAGCCACGGCTTCTGGCTGGGCTTTGCCGAGACACTGGTGGGCGATTACACGTGGTTTGATGACTACCTTGAACTGCTGGAGGCTGTTACGCTGGATGACGTAAAACGCGTGGCCCAGGACATTTTCCAGCCGGGCCGCCGCACGGTGGGCTGGTATCTGCCCCCACAATCACAAGAAGAAGATGAGGAGGTCGTGGCCTGATGACACAACCATCAAACCTGGAGCGGCATGCCCTGCCCGGCCCTGATGACATCCTGCGGGTTGAATTGCCCAATGGCATCACGGTGCTGGCGCGTGAGAACTTCAGCAGCCCGGCGGTCATCGTTGATGGCAAGCTGCACCTGGGGGCACTCCATAATACGGAAGACAAAGCGGGGCTGGCCGATTTCTGGAGCAGCCTGCTGACGCGCGGCACCGAGAACTACTCCTTTGCGGATCTGTTCGAGGAGATCGAATCGAATGGAGCCAGCCTGTCGGTGAGCAGCGGTGGCCATACCACCAGCTTTGACAGCAAGAGCCTCGCCGAGGACCTGCCGCGTATGCTGGGCCTGCTGGCCGATGTGCTGCGTCGCCCGACCTTCCCGGAGGAACACATCGAACGGGTGCGTGCCCAGATCATGACGGGCCTGCAAATGCGACAGCACAACACCCGTGCGATGTCCGGCCTGTCCTTCCTGGAACTGGCCTATCCCGCTCATCCCTTCGGTGTCAGCACCGATGGCTACCCTGGGACGATCAGCGGCATTACACGTGATGATTTCGCGGCCTTTCAGCGCCAGCTTGGGCCGAAGGATGGCATCATCGTGATCGTGGGGGCCATCAAGGCCGAGGATGCTGTCCGCATGGTGGTCGATGCCTTCGGTGACTGGCAGAACCCCGATCAGGCGGCCCCTTTTGTCACCCCTGACGCCACCCCGATCCATGATGTGCGTGAGAAGCGCATAGCGATTCCGGGTAAATCCCAGTCTGACCTTGTATTGGGCTATATCGGCCCACGCCGCGCTGCCCCGGATTTCCAGGCGGCGCGGCTGGCTAACAGTGTACTGGGCGTGTTTGGTATGTACGGACGGCTCGGTGATACCGTGCGCCAGAAACAGGGCCTTGCCTATTACTCATACAGCCGCATCACCGGCGGCATGGGCCCCGGCCCGTGGCGTGTGATTGCAGGGGTGGCACCGGATAAGGTCGATACGGCAGTAGCGTCGATCCGGGATGAAATTCGTCGCCTGTGCGATGAACCCGTCAGCCCTGAGGACCTCTCCGATAACAAATCGTACTACCAGGGGCGTTTGGTGCTGGGCCTTGAGACCAACGAGGGTGTTGCGGGCAGCATCATGAATATGGAACTCTACGACCTGGGGCTGGACTACCTGCATCGCTACAGCGACACTATCGAAGCATTAACCGTCGAGGACCTGCAGCAGGCGGCCCAACACTACCTTAACCCTGGTGCCTACGCGCTGGCCGTTGCCGGGCCAGATGCGGGCTGACGGGCAGCAAGGAGCCAGTGATGATGGATGCCCTGAACCTCAGTACCGGCATTGATGTGCTGGAGGTGGAGCGCGTTGAGGGTTTTGCCGCCCGCCACGGGGAACGGTTTTACCAGCGTTTCTTCACCGAGGAGGAGCGGTTGGCCTGCGGGGAGCAGTGGGTGTCTTTGACGGGACGCATTGCCGCCAAGGAGGCTGTGGGTAAGGCGCTGGGTACTGGTATCGGGGATGTGCGCTGGGCGGAGATCGAAATCCTCAATGATGATCGGGGCAAGCCTTACCTCGTACTGCATGGCAGCGCGGCGACCCTTGCGGAATCACTGGGGCTGACGCGTTGGTCGATCAGCATCACCCACACGCGGACACAGGCCATCGCCATGGCCGTGGCGCTTGGCAGCATCCAGCCATAAGGCGGAAAAGCAAGCGGGGCGATCACCAGCAGGTGATCGCCCCGCTTCTGTTTAGTGGCTTACGCCTGGTTGATAAAGGTAAACACCATTGGCCTGCGTTTTGTCTCCTGGTAGAAGAACCGTTCAAGCCGCTTCTGCACCTCGTTACCGATATCACGCAGCGAATTACGCCCGTTGACATCAATGGATTTGACGATAATGCCGCGAGCATCGGATAGCAGATCCTGTGATTCACGCAGGTACACAAACCCGCGTGAGATGATCTCCGGCTCACCGATGATGTCGCGTGTATCGCGGTTCAGCGTCAGGTTAACGATAACGAAACCGTTCTGCCCCAGCAATTCACGGTCGCGCATCACAGCCGGGCCGACATCACCAACCACCGAGCCATCGACAAACACATAGCCGCCGGGGATGCGTTCACCTTTCTCGATGTAATCCTGCCCCACGTTCACAATAGTGCCGTTTTCCACGATGATAGTATTCTCACGTGGGATACCCATTTCTACGGCGAGATTGGCGTGCAGCGTCAGGTGACGCAGTTCGCCATGCACCGGCATGAAGAACTTGGGCCGGATCAGGTTGATCATGAACTTAAGTTCCTCGCGCGCGGCATGGCCGCTGACATGCACATCCTCAATGGGGTCATAGATCACTTGGGCCCCACGCTGGATCAGCTTGTTGATCGTGCGGCTGACCAACTCCTCGTTTCCGGGGATGGGGTGCGCGGAGATCACGATGGTATCGTTCGGTTCAATATCAAGCTGACGATGGGAGCCTGCGGCCAGCCTTCCCATGCCGGAGGTCGGTTCACCCTGGCTGCCGGTCGTCATGATGACGACTTGGTCAGGGTTCATGTTGCGGGCCTCGTTCAGCTCGATGATGAGATCATCGGGCACCTTGAGGTAGCCCATCTCCAGTGCCATAGTCATGTTCTGAAGCATACTGTAACCGGTCAGTACCATCTTGCGGTTATGGCGCACAGTGGCATCTGCCACCTGCTGCACCCGTGAAACCAGTGACGCAAACGTTGAGATGATAATTCGGCCCTTGGCCTTGGCAAAGACCCGGTCAAACCCCTCGTTGATCACCATCTCAGACGGCGTCCAGCCCTCCTTATCGGAGTTGGTACTGTCTGCCATCATCAATAGCACGCCGCGTTTGGAGAACTCGGCCAGCTTGCCAAAGTCCGGCGGCCAGCCATCGACGGGGGTGTGGTCGAGCTTGAAGTCTCCAGTATGCACGATCAGCCCAATGGGCGTTGTGATGCCCAGCCCCACTGCATCGGGGATGCTGTGACACACATGGTACAGCTCGACGGTAAACGGCCCCGCTTCAAGGATGCTGCCCGCCTGAACCGTTTTCAGGTTCTTCAGCTTGTTGGTCATGTTCGCGTTTTTTAACTTGAGTTCAAGCAGTCCTGCTGTCAGCGGGGTCGCGTAGATCGGTGCGTCAATGTGTTCCATCACATGGGCGATGGCACCTGTATGGTCCTCATGGCCGTGGGTGATGAACACTGCTCGCACCGTGTCGAATGTATCTATCACGGCATTATAATCGGGGATGATGTAGTCGATGCCCAACATGTCGTTCTCAGGGAACATAATGCCGGTATCAATGATGATGCTGTCAAACGTGGTATTGGTTTCCCACTCGATCAGCGTCATATTCTTACCAATTTCACCAAGGCCACCGAGGGGAATGATCCGCAGATCGCCCTGGTTGCCCGGTTGTTGCTTATTCGGTTTTTTTGACACCTACCAGTAACCTCCTGTGGTGTAAATGAATCGTATACGTGTAACAAAAAAGGAGCCTGTTGTCCTTAAAGTTCCATCACATTGAACTGCGCCAGATGTGGGGGGAAACATCGCGCAAAGTCGCTCTGCCCGGAGGCGTACTTGCCTGAAATGGTTGAACAGAGTGTTTTAGGAGCCACTAATCACAGGGTAATTATAGCGCCGGGTGGGCAGCTTGGCGAATGAACCAGTACAGAGGTCCTGTCTGTCTGCCAGTGGGGGCTATTTGCGCTGCCGAACGTAAACCCGCATTCGTTCGGCACGCACGACTTCCACCTCGGTACCTTCAGGGATGGTGCTGCCATCTTCCGCGACGGCGGACCAGCGTTCACCGGCCAGCCGCACGGACCCCACCGGGATCAGGTCACGGCTGACGACTGCCGTTTCACCGACTAACCCCTCGTACCCGGTCGTGATCTGGCGCATCTGGCCGCGCATCACGAGGATGGCAAACCCGGCAAACAGCCCTCCAATAACCAGCCCGTAGCCGATTACCAGCGGGATTGACAGGCCGCCAAATGGCTCAACACCCGGCGAACTGAACAGGATCACAATGCCGATGATGATCGCCAATACGCCAACCGCAGCCATGATACCGCTGGTGGGTGTCGTGACTTCGAGGATAAACAGCACAATGGCGATGCCTACGAAGATGATCCCCAGCCAGTTGACTGGGACCACGCCCAGCCCGTATAAGGCAAAGGCCATACAGACCGTCCCCAACACCCCGGCGACCCAGCCGCCCGGCGTCCGGATTTCCACGATCAGCAGCAATGGGCCGAGGATCAGCAGCAGGGAAAGCACGTTCGGGTTGGTGACAAGCATCAGCAGTTCTTCGAGCGCGCTCATCTCAATGGTGTGTAGATCCGCATTGGCCGTGCGCAGCACATGCGTCTGGCCGTTAACTTCGACTTCCCTGCCGTCAGCCTGAGCCAGCACCGCGTCCACATCGACGGCGATGAAATCGACCAGGTTGGCATCTACTGCTTCCTGGAAGCTGACGGCGCGGGCGTTATTGACAGCATCATTCGCAATCTGAACGGCTTCTTCGCCACGGCGCTGGGCTAGCGCGCGCGCCTCAGCACTGAGGAATTCGCGGGCCTTTGTGTCTGCTGTCGATTCAAGGTCTTCGCCGGTGAACCCATCAATGGGGCTGCTGGCACCGATGGCGGTATCCGGGGCCATGACGGCGAGATGGCCGGAGAGTGTGATCAACAGCCCAGCCGAAGCGGCTCCCGCCCCCGGTGGCCCAATATAAACGATCACAGGGACGTCGCTGTTGCGGATGACCTGCACGATTTCGAAGGTCACGTTCAGGGCACCACCCGGCGTATCGAGGATCAGCAGAACGGCATCACTATTGCGAGCGTCCGCTTCCTCAATTCCCCGTATGATATACTGACCGTACGGCACGATCACCATACCATCCGCGTCGATTACCGTGATATCTGGCGAGTCACTTTGCGCCTCACCGGGGGTGGGCATCAGCAGCGCAAGCCCCAGCAGGGCCACGGCAATCAGCATCAATCTACGAAATAATCCAGGCATGGTCATCACTTCTCGCTCAAGGCACAGGCATATATAGACTGTATCGTTTGCAGCGCAGGATTCAATACCGGGTGGCGACATATCGCAACTCCACACGTGGTTTTTCGTAAAGGATAGTGAATTGTCGTGGCTAGATGAGAGGTGTGAAATGGGTATTGCCCGTGTGATTTTGTGTGTGATCTTCCCGCCGTTGGCGGTGTTGGACCGGGGCTGTGGGACGATCCTGTTGATAACGCTGCTGACGATAGTTGGCTGGGTGCCGGGGGTGCTGGGTGCGCTGATCGTCAATCTTGAAGCGCAGAAGTAACCCCATCCTGCCCCGCCAGCATGCGGTTCAGGCCCGATTGCAATTGCAGCCGGGCCTTTCTTTTTGCGCTGGATGTGAAAAAATCCTGTTATGTCATGCCTTGCTGAGTTCCATTTGGCTTCGCGGGTTTGTCAAATTCGGCGGGGATGCGTAGCATACAGAAGCAGGCGTTCCGAGACAGAGGAACCCCCTGCCGGGAACATCAAGTCAGTACCCTGATGCACACAGAAAGCCAGGTATCCATGAGCGCACTCGACCTGACGGGTCAATGGCACTATACGCTGGATGACGACGCGACTTTCTCAGAGGAGACTTTCGATCATTCAGGCTGGGAGACCATTGCCATCCCGGGCAACTGGTTCCTTGTCGGGGTTGATCATGTCGGCGTGATGTGGTACCGCCATCACTTCGAATACAATCTCCCCGAAGGCCGTTATGCCACCCTGCGTTTTGATGGGGTCGATTACAGTACAGACGTGCATCTGAACGGCGTTTTCCTCGGCCATCATGATGGCTGCTTCGAGCCGTTTACCTTTGATATCACCGAGTATCTGCAGCATGGTGACAACGTACTGGCCGTCAGGGTGATCAGCCCTGCCGAGCGCCCCGAAGCATGGCCTATGGCAAAGGAACTCATCAAGGGGGTGCTGGGCCAGCATGAGAATCGGCCTGGCATTCCATGGGAGGACAGCGGGCAGGCCTGTAATACGGGCGGCATCTGGAACAGCATCACCATTAACCAGCACGGCCCAATCAGTATTGATGAGATCGTGATCCAGCCGCAGCTTGATCAAAACCCCCCGGCATTAAGGATCGCGCTGCAGGTTAACAATCGTGGGCCTGCGCGTGGTGTGTTTTACTGTGCGGACCTCAACCCGGGAAACTTCGATGCGGCATTTGCCATCAGGCAGCATGGTGTTCCGCTCGGCTTACCAAAGGGGATCACCCGGCATAAGTTCTCACTGCAATTGACGCGCATTCAGCCGTGGGAGCCGTGGGACCGTGGCAGCCCAAACCTGTATCGCGTAAGGGTGCGCTTCCTCGGTAATTTCGCTGAGGTGATTGACGAGCGAACCGTTTCGATTGGTATCCGCAGCATAGGGTGGGATCAGAACGCCAACCTTGAGGTCAACGGCGAGCGTTACCCCATCCGTGGAACGCATTACATCCCCAGCCAGTGGCTCTCTGAGGCGGCGTTCCCGGGGATCCGTTCCGGGAACGCGCATCCGTTTGCGGCGATTGTATCATCCGCTGACCTGCCCCTGGTTGAAGCCGACCTCGAAGCGATGCGGGCTGCCAATATCAACCTGGTGCGCGTGCGGGGGCATGTGCTGCCGGATGCGTTCTACAAGGCCGCTGACCGCATGGGGATGTTGGTTTGGCAGGATTACCCGCTGCATTGGGGGCACAGCGAGTCGGTCGATTTTGAGGATGAGGCCGCTCGTCAGGCCGCCGGGATGGTCGCCAGGTTAAACAACCACCCCTCGGTAGCGCTGTGGTGTGCCCACAGTGACAGCCCGTGGCAGTCGCCGATATGGGCTGCCGTACAGGGTGCTGACTATGACGAGCACCAGAACCGTTCGCTGGATGAGCAGATGGTGCATGTCATTCAGCATCTCGACCCCACGCGCCTGAGCCTGCCGGATTCATCCATGATTGATGGTGCTGCCCCGGCCTTGCTGCTGGTAGGGGCTCGGCCTTCCCTGCCCCACATCAAGGTATGGCAGAACGTTGTCGGAACGGAGGTGCCGCTGGATGAGGTGCTGGCGTTTTATCACTGGCTGGAGGAGCAGGATCGCGCGTCGCTGGCGGGTCTTGCCGGGCTGCCCCCGGCTGCCCCCGGTTATGAAGCGGCGGCGCGATGGCTGTATCATAACGTGTGGCCGGAGGCGCTGGCAGGGTTGGATGCTGACTCACTCGACACCCTGATCGAACAAAGCCGCAGCCGTCAGGCCGCCGACCTGCGCCGCGAGATCGAGCAGGCACGTACCAGCGCGCTTGGTGTGCTGGGCGGCGTGATGCTGGCCCTGTGGAACGCACCGTGGCCCTCGGCATCTGCGGGGGTGATGGGATATGATCGCTCATCTTCACCTGCCGTTGATGTGGTGACAGCGGCGTTTCAGCCGGTGCTGCCCGCCGTGACCGATCTGAAGGATTTGCAAGCTGATTCCCCGGCTGAACTTCACGTTTCTGTCTGTAATGACCTGATGACCGACTTTAAAGACGCTGTATTACGCTGGGCACTGGGGACGAGCGTGGGGGACAGCGTCGTGACCGGCCACCGCGAACTGAACCTGCCTGCCAACACAGTGCTGCCCACCATCGGCATCCCCGTTCCACCGCTGGATGCCATTCCGCATCATCTCAGCCTGCGGGTTCAATCGGCAGGCGGCACGGTGCTTGGGCAAAATAACTATGACTTCTGGAACGAGTAACCCCGGATGACTCACGTACTGATCGACCATGGTGGTGGTGTGGATGATTTTCTTGCCACGGCCCTTGTTACCCGTCACCATCGGGACAGCGACCTCGCGGCGCTGGCCGCACAGTGTTACGCCATGGTGATACAGGATGAGGACTATTACTTCTGGGATGTGCTGACGGCCTCATACATGGGCTGGCCGGGTTTATTTAGCACAACACAGGTAAAATGTCGTATGATTGCGGAAGGTTCATCACGGGGGCGCACTTTACCTGACCCCGGTGGGCGTGAGATAACCGTACTAACCGAAGTGGATCGCGCTGGATTTTATGAAACACTGCTTACGCACTGGCGATGAAGACCCCGATGATCAGGGTGACAGACCACCATCCAACCCCTTAGCAACCGGGGAGGCCGCTGGTGGCTGATCTGCTTACGGACATGCTGGCCGCCCCCGTCACTCCGGTCGATGGGAGTATGGGGACATGGGGTGGGCTGTTACTGTATATCGGCATCGCGCTCGGCTTCTCGTTTTTGTGTTCCATCCTTGAGGCCGTACTGCTTTCAACATCGATCTCGCATATCGAAATCCTTGCACAGGGTGGTAATAAGGCTGGTGAGTTGATGCGCCAGCATAAAAAGGATATCGACATCCCGATCTCCGCCATCCTGACACTGAACACCATCGCGCATACCGTTGGTGCGGCGGGTGCCGGTGCACAGGCGGCGGGCATCTTCGGTAGCGAGTGGCTCGGCCTGATATCGGCGGTGCTCACGCTGCTGATCCTGATTCTCTCCGAGATCATCCCCAAGACGCTGGGCGCGGTTTACTGGAAGCAGTTGACCCCGTTTGCGGCCTATACCATCCGCGTACTGGTCGTGATCCTGTATCCCATCGTGTGGGGGCTGCAGGTTATCACACGGCTGCTTTCCCCTGAAATCAAGGGGCCGCGCATCACGCGCTCTGAGCTGGCCGCCATGATCCAGATCAGCGGAGAGGAGGGCGCTCTCCAGCAGAAGGAAGGGTTGATACTGCGCAATTTGCTCAAGCTGAACGCTGTGCTGGTCCGGGATGTGATGACGCCGCGCACAGTGCTGCTAACCTTCCAGCAGGATATGACCGTGGGCCAGGTCAACGCCCTGAACCGCGTCCTGCCCTATTCACGTTTGCCGATTTATGCCGGCAGCCCGGATGATATTGAATCGTATGTGCTGCGCCATGACATTTTACAGGCGCTGGCCGAGGATGAGGACGACCGCCCACTGCATCAGATGGCCCGCCCGATCCACTCGGTGCCGGAAACGGCATCACTGGGCAAGGTGCTTGATGAGTTCATCGCACGACAGGAGCACATGTTCCTTGTATTCGATGAATACGGCGGTATCGAGGGTATCATCACCATGGAAGACGCCATCGAGTCCCTGTTGGGTGCCGAGATCACGGATGAGAGTGACCTTGTCACTGATATGCGTGAACTGGCGAAGGCGCGCGCGCTGCGCAAGCAGCGTATGCTGGAGGCTGTTCAGCAGGATCGTGAGGCCAAGAAAAGCGCCGCAGCAGACGAATCATGATCGACCTGGGTGCATGGCATGATGAGTTGGCTGCCATCAATGCGGCCTGGCTGGATGCTGCGGATGATGCCCGGTCCGAGAGGCTATCAACCGGGGAAGCGAGCGACGTGCTCAACATGCTTTATCCACTGTTGACGCGATTACGTACGCTCAGACGCCAGTTGAACGTGCTTGGCGAGGGCCTGCGCGATCATCACGTTGGCGGCGGACGCCTCACCCGTGAATCGCTCAAGGCCTTTCAGCGCGATCAGGCACGCTGCGTGGCCGTGCTGGCCGATATCAACGCGCTGTACTACGCCATGATGGAGGCCATCGCGCCGCTTGAGAAGATAGTTGGCAAGGCCACTTACATCTATACGCTAACCGATCCGCGAACCGGTGTTGTGCGGTATGTCGGCAAGACGGACCATCCACATCAACGCCTGTACCAGCATCTGCAACACCCCACCAATGACGATATGGCGGCATGGATCACCGGCCTGGAGTCAGAAGGACTGACACCGGTAATGGACGTGATCGAGGTGGTGGTAGATGCGAATTGGACACAGCGTGAGGCCCGTCATATCTGGCGCTTCCGTGATATGGGCTATGACCTGCTTAACCGGGATGGGCCGTAAGCTCATCATCCTCCGGCTGGTTACGCCGCCACAGCAGGTACATACCCCAACCCACCACCAGTACCGCGCTGATCAGGCCACTGTACGCCGATAATTGACGTGCAGTGATCCCCCATACATCAATCGCCACGCCGGATATCCATGTCGTCAGTGACAGCATCATCGTGAACAACGCGAAATCCAGCGCAAAGACCCGCCCGAGGAAGTGATCCGGAACGTTAAGCTGGAGCAGGATCGTGCTGTACGTCCAGTTGATCGAGCCGCCCACCCCACGCAGGATCATCGCCAGCATCGCGAGCAGCAGTGTTGGGGCTGCACCAAAGCTGACCAGCGAGATCGGCAGGCTGATGAACCCAACCAGGATACCGAGCCGCAGGAATTGGCGGCTTTGATCGCCAAACTGATTGAGGATGACCGGACCCAGTATTGCGCCTAAGCCGTGAGCCGCCAGCATCAGCCCCAGCGCCAGTGACCCGTTTTCGCCGAGTGGGAAAACTCGCTCGGCATACAAGGCCGTGAGGATATCGACATTGCCGATCTGCGTGATGCCCTTGATCGTCACGATAACTGCCACCGCCGGGAAGCCCCATACATAGACAAAGCCATCGCGGATCGCCTGCCAGCCGCCCCCGGTGCTCACATCTGGCTGATCGACTGTGAGGTCGGGGTCATATTGTATGCGCATCACCAGCAGTGCTGAGAGGAGGAAGGTGCCTGCGTCCATGATCAGCGCGGCCTTGACGCCAAACAGCGCCGTCATGATGCCGCCCGCCACTGCGCCCAGTGTCAACATGGCAGACCATGTCACACTGCCGAGGGTATTGGCAAGTACAAGGTCCTTTCGTGGGACAAGGCTGGGCAGGATCGCGTTCTGGGCGGGCTGGAAGAACGACGACAGCGCAAATTGCAGCACGGTGACCACATACAGTATCCACAACTGCTCACGCGTAGTCACCAGCAGATAGCCAAGCACTACCACGGCCCGCGACAGGTCCGAGATAATCATCACCTTCTTGCGGTCCATTTTATCAACCACCATCCCCGCCACCGGCCCCAGCAGGAAGGGGGGCAAGGCACGTGCCAGGAACAGCCCGCTGACCGCAAGTCCAGAGTCGGTATAAATACCTACAATTGCGATTGTGGCGACGGTGTTGAACCAGTCGCCCAGCAGGCTGACGACGTTGGCAAGCCACAGGGTCCGGTAGGCGGGGCGTTCACGCAGGAGTGAAATGTAAGCCAATGTGGGATTCCTTGATGGCAGGATAGAGACCGCAACCTGCGTAGTGAGCAGAAGGCATCACGGTAAACTGTACCATACAAAAACGAGGAATGGTGATGTGGTGGCGTATCAGGTGATGCCCTGGCCACAAAGACGATTAATTACCCAGTGCGCGCCGCCCCGCATCGGTGATCTTCAGCCCACCGCCCAGCGTACGCTTGATGAGCTTCGCCTTAAGCAAGGGCTTTGCGAGCTTGTTGGTGAAGGTTGGTGATGTTGGTGTCAGCGGCATGTTAAATGCCTTGACGACATCTGTATAGGTGTGCGCCTTACCATCAGAGAGCAGGCGCAGCAGCGTGATCTGCTCTGGCGTTAGTGATCGCATGTCCGCCTCCATGGGGCTGCTGACTATTGTCTCCAATCATATCATATTCAAACAGGGCTATTAACAAGGTGTCAATGCAATAAAAATCCGGCTCAGCGAAAGCGGCTCAATGTATCAATACGGCTTGCCCGATGGTGTGCTTCAACGGGTGGAGACCGGGCAGTTTGTGGCATTTATGCTGAACTTGCCCTGAATGATTGACATCGGCCTAAAGAGGCGGCTATACTTGCAACCATGATGTTTATTGTTGCTGCGTACCCCCATCATCATACACCCGGCGGCTGATGCCCGGAGGTGGTAATGGTGTTTGTGTGGACACAGGAGCAATAAGCCAGTGTCATGACCATAAACAAAGCCCCCGGTGTCCGGGGGCTTTGTTTATGTGTTACGCTCACATGGAGAAGCTATGTCCTCAAAAACTGAAATCCGGATAGCCCTGCCCAGCAAGGGCCGCATGGAAGGTGAAACCATTGAATTCCTCGCAGACTGCGGGTTAAAGGTCAACAAGACCAACCCTCGCCAGTACAGCGCCCGTATCCCGGCGCTGCCTGATGTGCTTGTACTGTTTCAGCGCGTGCGTGATATACCAAAAAGCATTGCCGCTGGTGATATTGACCTCGGAATCGGTGGATATGATACGGTGTATGAAGCGTTGGGCGATGACCAGTCATCGATCATCATGATCCACGAGGCGATGGATTACGGCGGCTGCGAGCTGGTAGTCGCCGTGCCGGGTGAATGGGCCGATGTCACCGATATGGCAACCCTGGGTGAGTATGCCCGCGAAGTCGGGGGGCTGCGTGTTGCCACCAAACACACCAATTCCGCCGAGTTGTTCCTCAAAAAGCACGGCATCAAGGAGAACATCCGCGTGGTTTCCGCTGATGGTGCCCTCGAAGCTGCTCCGACGGTTGGCTATGCCGATTTCATCATCGACATCAGCTCGACGGGGACCACCCTGCGCGAGAACAACCTCAAGGCGCTGGCCGATGGCACCATCATTACGTCCGAGGCATGCTTCTTTGGCAACCGTGAAGCCTTGCAGCAGCGTCCGGAAGTGCTGAGTACCGCCGTTCACCTGTTAGAATTCATCGAAGCACACCTGCGGGCTTCCGGGCAGTACCTGCTGTTTGCCAATATGCGCGGCGAAACCGCCGAGGAGATCGCGGTACGCATCCATGAGAAGACCGAATTGGGCGGGCTGCAAGGCCCAACCATCTCGCCTATCATGGGCCCGCAGGGGCACAAGGGCTGGTGGGCTATTAACATCGTGGCATCGGCGGACCGGCTGTATGAAACGGTTCAGCAGCTTCGTGAGATCGGTGGCAGTGGCGTGGTGGTGACCCCGGCGACCTATATCTTCGAGGAACAGCCCAAACGTCAGCGCCGCTTGCTGGACGAGATCAAGAAGGAGGCGACGCGATGAGTCTGCTCCCGATCTACGATCTCGATACTGCGCGCGCATCTGTCCTGAAGCGCGTCCCACCCGATGAGGTTGAGATCACCGGAGGATTGAAGCGGGGGATTAAGGCCATCTTCGGTGAAAACCTGACTCCTGATGAGGTGGTGCGCCGTATCATCGCCGATGTGCGCACCCGCGGCGATGCCGCCGCACGGGAATGGACCGAGCGCATCGACCACGTTGAGATCGACGCGCTGTGCGTCCCGGCAGATGCCATCATCGGCGGCTACGAGCGCACCCCGCGCGAAGTCCGTGAGGCATTACAGGCATCGGCGGCGCGCATCGAGGGGTTTTACCGCAAACAACCATTAACTTCATGGATCGACGCGACGGATGAAGGCATGTTGGGGCAGATCATCCTGCCCATTGACCGCATCGGCGTGTACGTGCCGGGTGGCACTGCGCCGCTGCCCTCCACGCTGCTAATGAGCGTGATCCCGGCACAGGTGGCGGGGGTCAGGTCGATTGCGGTGTGTACCCCACCCGGCAAGAACGGCGCTGTACCGGATGTGATCCTCGCGGCAGCGCACATCGCCGGTATTGATGAAGTGATCATGCTGGGCGGCGCGCAGGGCATCGCGGCGCTGGCCTACGGCACGGAGAGCGTACCTGCCGCCGATAAGATCGTGGGGCCGGGCAACCTGTTCGTGATGCTGGCAAAACGGCAGGTGTTCGGCGCAGTCGGCATTGATGGCATCCTCGGCCCGACCGAGGTGATGGTCATTGCTGATGCGGATGCCAACCCCGCACTGGTCGCCGCTGACCTGCTGGCCCAGGCCGAACATGATGTGCTGGCCCAGGCCTTACTCGTCACGCCCAGCCGTAAACTGGCCGAGGCCGTTGAGGTTGAGATCGGGCGGCAGATCGCGGAAAGAAGCCGCGCCGAGATCATCCGCGAATCGCTGCCGGGTCGCGGTGGTGCCGTGATCGTGCCGGACCTCGATAGCGCGTTTGAAGTTGCTAACGCCTATGGCGCGGAACATCTGCAACTCTCGATCAAAGACCCGTTCAGCCGTATGGGGTCAGTGAAACATGCCGGGGCGATCTTCCTCGGTGAGCATTCCTTTGAGGTGCTGGGCGATTATATTGCCGGCCCCAGCCACAGCCTGCCCACCAGCGGCAGCGCGCGTTTTGCCTCCGGCCTCAACCTGATGGACTTTGTCAAGGTGACGGGCATCACCGGGCTGAACCGTGACTCCTCGGCCAAACTGAGCGCGATTGCAGCCACCATCGCCCACGCCGAAGAACTGGACGGGCATGCTGCTGCCGCTGAAGCAAGGACCAAAACCGAATGAAGGAATTCGATCTGAGCAGGATGGTGCGGCCTGCCATCCTGCAGATGACGGCCTACACCCCGATCCTGCCGTTTGAAGTCCTCAGCGAGCAGTTAGGCCGTGTGCCCGGCGAGATCATCAAGTTGGATGCCAATGAGAACCCCTACGGCCCACTGCCGGAGGCGGTCGAGGCATTGGCGGCGTTGGAGACGACACACATCTACCCCGACCCGGAAGCCCGTGCATTACGGGTGAGGCTGGCCGAGGTGCATGGCGTGCCGCCTGAACACCTGTTGGTCGGAGCCGGGGCTGATGAGTTGATCGACCTGATCATGCGTCTGTTCCTTGATCCCGGTGACCTGATCATTGACTGCCCGCCGACCTTCGGCATGTACAGCTTCGATGCCCAGTTGGCCGAGGCTGAAGTCATCTCAGTGCCGCGCGGTGCGGCTTTCTCCCTGGACCTCGACGCCATTGAGCAGGCGGCCCGCAAGGATCGCGTCAAGCTGGTGTTCATCGCATCGCCCAATAACCCTGACGGCGGACTGCTGGCCCCCAAAGACCTTGACCGGCTGCTGGCACTACCCGTTATGGTGGTGCTGGATGAGGCCTACATCGAATTCAGCGGGGCTGGGAGTGCCATGCGGCGCGTCCCGCACACGCCCAACCTGATCGTGCTGCGCACCTTCAGCAAGTCGGCAGGGCTGGCGGGGCTGCGCATCGGCTACGGGGCCTTCCCGCTTGATGTGATCGCGCACCTGTGGAAAATGAAGCAGCCCTACAACATCAACGTGGCCGCCGATGCCGCCGCGCGGGCTTCACTCACCCATATCGACAAGCTGGAGGAACGTGCCGCCCGCCTCGTTGCGGAGCGCGACCGTATGCGTGCCGGGCTTGATACGCTGCCTTTCATCAGTACGCAGCCCAGCCACAGCAACTTCGTGTTGTGTCGTGTCTCCGGTATTGAGGCCGGGGAATTGAAACGTATTCTCGCGGAGCATTACGGTATCCTGATCCGGTATTTCAACAAACCGGGCTTACAGGATGCGATCCGTATATCGGCAGGCAAACCGGAACACACCGACGCCCTGCTCACCGCCCTGAACCAGATAGGAGCCGACCATGGGCTTACATAAAGCGCCGCGCCGTGCGGCCATTACGCGGGAGACCAACGAAACCCGGATCGCGCTGACCCTGAACCTTGACGGCAGTGGTCAGGCTGACATCAATACCGGGGTGGGGTTCTTCGACCACATGCTGCATCACATCGCGCATCACGGCCTGTTTGATCTTGAGGTCGAAGCCACGGGTGACCTGCACATCGATGCGCATCATACCATCGAGGATATCGGGATCGTCTTCGGACAGGCATTGACGCAGGCACTCGGCGACCGCAAGGGCATCACCCGTATGGGCAGCGCCTACGTGCCGATGGATGAGGCATTGGCCCGCGTGGTGGTTGACCTCGGCGGGCGGCCTTACCCGGTGTTTGATGGGGCATTCGATGCGCCGATGCTGGGTACGATGCCTTCGGCGCTGGTCGAACATGTCTTTGAATCGATTGCATTCAACGGTCGTTTGAATCTGCATGCCAGCGTGCTGTATGGCCGTGATGACCATCACAAGGCTGAGGCGTTGTTCAAGGCCTTTGGCCGTGCGCTGGACGCGGCGACCCGGTACGATTCACGTCGCGGTGGTGTGCCCAGCACCAAGGGCACGCTGACGACATAGTTCATGGAGGATTAGACACATGATCGCAGTGATCGATTACGGGGCGGGCAACCTGCGCAGCGTATGGAACGCCTTCACGCATCTTGAGGCTGACGTCAAGACGATCAGCACACCGGACGACCTGCACAAGGCCGATAAGCTGGTGCTGCCCGGCGTCGGGGCTTTTGGCGCAGGCATGGCCGCCCTGCGTGAACGCGGCTTCATCGAGCCGATCAAAGAGGCTGCCAGCGAGGGCACACCCCTGCTGGGCATCTGCCTCGGCTTACAGTACCTGTTTGAACGCTCCGACGAGATGGGCAGCCATGAGGGGCTGAACCTGCTGCCCGGCTGTGTGACGCGCTTCCCGGAAAGCCGCCTCAAGGTGCCGCACATTGGCTGGAACCAGCTTCACATCCGGCAGGAGAGCTTGCTGCTCAAGGGCGTCCCCGATGGGGCCTATGCCTACTTCGTTCACTCCTATTACGCAGCACCAACCCACCCCGGCGACGTAATCGCCACCAGCGATTACGGCATCGATTTTGCGGCGGTGGCCGGGCGCGATAACGTGTTCGGCATCCAGTGCCACCCGGAGAAAAGCCAGGATATTGGCCTGCGCATCCTGAAAAATTTCATCGAGCTTTAGGAATATCCCATGATTATCTACCCGGCCATTGACCTGCGCGGCGGCAAAGTGGTACGCTTGCGCTACGGAGACCCTTCCCAGCAGACGGTTTACAATGAAGACCCCCTCGCCGCAGCCCGCGCCTGGCAGCAGCAGGGGGCGTCATGGTTACATGTCGTGAACCTTGACGGCACGCTGGGCGAGGCTCCCCTGAACCTTGACATGCTGCAACAGATCGCCGGGCTTGGCCTGCCAGTGCAGTTTGGCGGCGGCCTGCGCACGCTGATTGACGACCCGACCGGGATCGTCCCCGGCCCG